>NZ_CP151634.1:2672251-3340314 GCF_038397725.1 Microbacterium sp. LWO13-1.2 | reverse complement strand
ATCGGGCGCTGAGACGCGCCCTCATGAACGAACGGACGCGCACAGCGTCCGAAAGAGGAGACAGCATGTCCATCCCCGTCGCAGAACCCGCACCGCTCGCAGAAGGGACGTTGCGCGTCATCCCGATCGGTGGGCTCGGCGAGATCGGCCGCAACATGACCGTCTTCGAATACGACGGCAAGATCCTGATCGTCGACTGCGGCGTGCTGTTCCCCGAGGAGCACCAGCCCGGTGTCGATCTGATCCTGCCCGACTTCGAGCCGATCCGGGATCGCCTCGACGACATCGTCGGGGTCGTCCTCACGCACGGCCACGAAGACCACATCGGCGCCGTCCCGTACCTGCTGCGTCTGAAGAGCGACATTCCGCTGATCGGATCCGGGCTCACGCTCGCCCTCGTCGAGGCGAAGCTCAAGGAGCATCGGATCAAGGCCTTCACCCTCACCGTCAAGGAGGGGGAGCGCGAGCAGGTCGGTCCGTTCGACCTCGAGTTCGTCGCGGTCAACCACTCGATTCCGGATGCTCTGGCGATCGCCATCCGAACGCCGGCCGGTCTCGTGCTCGCCACCGGCGACTTCAAGATGGACCAGCTCCCGCTGGACGGACGGATCACCGACCTTCGCGCATTCGCCCGCCTCGGTGAGGAGGGAGTCGATCTGTTCCTGGTCGACTCCACGAATGCCGACGTGCCAGGCTTCACCCCCACGGAGCGCTCGATCGGACCGGTGCTCGATCAGGTGATCGGCAAGGCTCCTCGCCGTGTGATCGTGGCGAGCTTCTCCAGCCACATCCACCGCGTGCAGCAGGTGCTCGATGCTGCAGCCGCGCACGGTCGCCGGGTCGCGCTGCTCGGGCGGAGCATGGTCCGGAACATGACGATCGCCGCAGACCTCGGGTACCTGACAGTGCCGGACGGCGTCCTGATCGACTACAAGAAGGCGCGCGACCTCCCGGACGACAAGATCGTCTTCATGTCGACGGGATCGCAGGGCGAGCCGATGGCGGTGCTCAGCCGCATGGCGAATCGCGATCACGCGATCGAGGTGGGCGAGGGTGACACGGTCATCCTGGCGTCCAGCCTGATCCCCGGCAACGAGAACGCGGTCTACCGCGTCATCGACGGTCTCACGCGACTCGGCGCCAACGTGGTGCACAAGGCCAATGCCAAGGTCCACGTCTCCGGCCACGCCGCCGCGGGCGAGCTGATCTATTGCTACAACATCCTCAAGCCGAAGAACGTTCTCCCCGTGCACGGCGAGTCCCGGCACCTCTACGCCAACGCGAAGCTCGCGCAGGAGACCGGGATCCCGGAAGAGCGCACGTTCATCGCCGCCAACGGCACGGTGATCGACCTCAAGGACGGCGAAGCCAGGGTGGCCGGCCAGCTGGACATCGGCTTCGTGTACGTCGACGGCTCCACCGTCGGTGAGATCACGGATGCCGACCTGAAGGATCGCCGGATCCTGGGTGAAGAGGGATTCATCTCTGTGATCGTCGTGGTCGACGCCAGCACCGGCCGAATCATCTCCGGACCGGAGATTCATGCACGCGGCGTCGCCGAGGACGACTCGGTGTTCGATGACATCACACCGAAGATCATCGCGGCGCTCAAGGAGGCATCCGGCAACGGCGTGCACGACACGCATGCGCTGTCGCAGATCATCCGGCGCACGATCGGTCGCTGGGTGAACCAGAAGCTGCGTCGTCGGCCGATGATCGTGCCGCTCGTCATCGAGGCGTAACACGAGGTCGCTACACTCGCCGCATGTCCGCGTTCCGCGTTCGTCCAGCAGCGGTGTCCGATGGCGGGTTCCTCGCCGAGATGGTCGTCGAGGCTGCCAACTGGCAGCTCGACGACGTCCGCCCGAGGCATGAGGTGATCGCCAGCGCAGAGTACCGCCGATATCTCTCGGGATGGATGCGCCCTGGAGATGCCGGCTTCCTCGCGGTGGACGAGTTCGAAGAGCCCATCGGGGCGGCGTGGTATCGGACCCTGCCGCGCAGCGATCCCGGCTTCGGATACGTCGGCACCGGGATTCCCGAGCTCATCATCGGGGTGCGGCCGATCTGGCGAGCCAGGGGAGTCGGGCGTGCTCTGATCCGCGAGGTCGGCGTTCACGCTCGTGCGGCCGGCTATCGCCTGATCAGCCTGAGCGTGCAGCAAGGCAACCATGCCGCAGCCCTGTATCGTTCCGAGGGTTTTGCCGTGACCGAGAGCGGTCCGGTCCGCGACATCATGGTGAAGCGCCTCGGTTGAGCGGAGAATCCGCGGAAAGCCGCGTCATTACGCGGAAACGTCGGTGCCGGGACGTAGCGTGAGTGCATGGCCAGGAGCACCACGAAATCCGAGCGCGCGTCTACGAGCGCATCGCCTCGCCCGAAGCGGCAGGCGGCTCCGAAGGCTCAAGCCGCGCCCAAGAAGTACATCGACGCGATCGACAAGCCTCCGGTGGCTGTACGCGCGTGGATCGGGCTCGCCCACGGCGTGGGCGGGCTGTTCCGCGCGTTCGGACCGGAAAACCTCGAGAAGGACGACCGTCGCGACGGCTTCCCCTTCCTGCTCGTGCTGCTGGCGGCCGCCGGCGCGGTGAACGAGTGGTTCTTCATCGGCAACGAGGTCGCGGCGAACATCAGCGCCTTCTCGGTCGGTGCACTCATCGGCCGTGCCGCGTTCGTGATGCCGGTGCTGCTGCTCCTGCTCGCCGGCTGGCTGTTCCGGCATCCGTCCTCCGTGCACGACAACGGGCGCATCGGGATCGGATTCGGGCTCTTCATCCTTTCGCTTGCGGGCTTCTGCCACGTCGCAGGCGCCCGTCCCCAGCCCAAGGAGGGGATGCTCGCCATCAGCGAGTCCGGCGGGCTCTTCGGATGGATGCTGGGTGAGCCGCTCGCCTTCCTGAGCCCGGTCGTCGCCTACATCGTGCTGTCGCTGCTCGCCGTACTGAGCGTGCTGATCCTCACCAAGACGCCCCCGAATCGCATCGGCACCCGTCTCGGCGACCTGTACGCCTGGATGTTCGACGCCGAGCGCCCCGAGAAACCCGCGAAGAACGCGGCGGCGATCGATGAAGATGACAAGGTCGACGATCCGGATGTGCTGCCGTGGTGGCGCCGGAACAAGACCGGTCGTGAAGAGGATCCCGACGAGGGAACCCTCGGCTCCGACGACATCACGGCACTGCTCTCCACCACGGACGTCACTCCGGCGTACGACCAGGCCGTGATCGTCGCCGATCCTTACGACGCCGCCACCGAAGTGCTCTCGGACGTGCGCTCCGTCACTGATGCCCTCGCCGAGCAGCAGACGACGGCTCTGCTCGACGACGCCTCTGACACCGGCGAACAGCCTGAGCTTCCTGGTCTCGACGGCTTCGGCACCGCGGGACCGGGGGAGCGGGGTCCACAGGCACCGGTCGCCCCCTACATCCTGCCCTCGCCAGGTGTGCTCAGCGAAGGGCCGCCCTCTGTGGTGCGTTCCGAGGCGACCGACAAGGTCATCGAGCAGATCACGAACGTGCTCACCCAGTTCAAGGTCGACGCCAAGGTCACCGGCTTCTCGCGCGGTCCGACGGTGACGCAGTACGAGGTCGAGGTCGGCCACGGCGTCAAGGTCGAGAAGATCCTCCAGCTGAGCAACAACTTCGCGTATGCGGTGGCCTCGAACGATGTGCGCATCCTCTCGCCGATCCCCGGCAAGAGCGCGATCGGCATCGAGATCCCGAACGCCGACAAGGAGATGGTCGCGCTCGGCGACGTCCTGCGATCCCCGGCGGCGCAGAAGAGCACGCATCCGATGACGATCGGCGTCGGCAAGGATGTCGGCGGAAACATCGTCATCGCGAACCTCGCCAAGATGCCGCACCTCCTGGTCGCCGGTTCCACCGGCTCGGGAAAGTCCAGCTTCGTGAACTCGATGATCACGAGCCTGTTGATGCGCGCCCGGCCGACGGATGTGCGCATGGTGCTGATCGACCCCAAGCGCGTCGAGCTCACCAGCTACGCCGGTGTGCCGCACCTGATCACGCCCATCATCACGAACCCCAAGAAGGCCGCCGAAGCGCTGCAATGGGTCGTGAAGGAGATGGACATGCGGTACGACGACCTCGCGTCGTTCGGCTTCCGCCATATCGACGACTTCAACCGCGCGGTGCGCGCCGGCGAGGTGGAGGTGCCGGTCGGCAGTGAGCGTGTACTCAAGCCGTACCCGTATCTGCTGGTCGTCGTCGACGAGCTCGCCGACCTGATGATGGTCGCTCCTCGTGATGTCGAGGACTCGATCGTCCGTATCACCCAGCTCGCCCGTGCCAGCGGCATCCACCTCGTCCTCGCCACGCAGCGACCGAGCGTCGACGTCGTCACCGGTCTGATCAAGGCCAACGTGCCCTCTCGACTCGCGTTCGCCGTGACCAGCGTCACCGACAGCCGTGTCATCCTCGACAGCCCCGGCGCAGACAAGCTCATCGGGCAGGGCGACGCGCTCTTCTCGCCGATGGGGTCGTCCAAGCCGTTCCGCCTCCAGGGCGCCTGGGTCGATGAGAAAGAGATCGAAGCGGTCGTCAAACACGTCACCCGCCAGGCGCGGCCGGAGTACCGCTCCGACGTGCAGGAGACCGTCGAGCACAAGAAGAAGGACGTCGACGAGGACATCGGCGACGATCTCGAACTGCTGCTCGCCGCCGCAGAACTCATCGTCTCGACGCAGTTCGGCTCGACCTCGATGCTGCAGCGCAAGCTCCGGGTCGGCTTCGCCAAGGCCGGACGCCTGATGGATCTGCTCGAATCCAGAGAGATCGTCGGCCCGTCCGAAGGGTCGAAGGCCCGAGATGTGCTGGTGACAGCCGAGCAGTTGGCGGATGTCATGGCCAAGCTCCGCGGCGACGACGCGCCGTCTGCTCCTGCACCCGCTGTTCCGGCTCCTGCCTCAGGCTTCCGGGAAGTCGATCCTGTCGAAGCGCAGTTCGCAGGCCTGCCGGTCGTCGAATCCGAGGGCGACGGCGACGAAGACGCCTGGGGCCTGACGGGTCGCGACTGATGGCGATTCCCCGGCAGCTGCCGAACGCGATCACGATCGCCCGCATCCCCCTTGCGGTCGTCTTCTTCGTCCTGCTCCTTCTCGGCGGCACGTACGGCATCCCCGATCTCGCCCTTCGGTGGACGGCGGCGGTCCTCTTCATCGTCGCGATCTCGACCGACTGGGTCGACGGCTACCTGGCGCGCAAGTACGACATCGTCAGCGACTTCGGCAAGCTGTGGGACCCGATCGCCGACAAGCTGCTCACCGGTGCCGGATTCATCGGCCTCGCGGTGCTCGGCGAGCTCGGTGAGTTCGGCTGGTGGTTCGTCGTGATCATCCTCGTCCGGGAGTGGGGCATCACGATCCATCGCTTCATGGTGGCGAAACAGCACATCGTCGCCGCAGCGTGGATGGGCAAGCTCAAGACCGCGGTGCAGGGCGTCGCGCTGTCGTGGGCGCTGCTCCCGCTGCACGTGCTGATCGGCCTCGACATCTGGGTTCTCATCACGGCGGTGCTGATGGCCGCCGTGCTGGTCCTGACGGTGGCCAGCGGTGTCGACTACATCGTCGCGCAGGTCCGCGGTGGTCGCCAGGACCAGCAGACCTCATGACGACGGCGAACGCCGCTGCGCTTCTCGAGGTGCTGCGGGCGCGCGCGCTGAGTCTCGGCGTCGCCGAGTCCCTGACGGGTGGCGCGATCGCGGCGGAGATCGTGTCCGTGCCCGGCGCTTCCGATGTCTTCCGCGGAGGCATCGTGGCCTACGCCACTCCGGTCAAGCACACGCTGCTCGGGGTCGACGCCGAGCTGCTCGAGGAGCATGGACCGGTGCATCCCCAAGTGGCGCTGCAGATGGCTGACGGCGTGCGTCGTGCGCTCTCGGTCGCAGGGTTTCCGGCGGACGTCGGCATCGCGACCACCGGTATCGCCGGACCGGATTCGCCGGACGGTCAACCGGTGGGTACGGTGCACATCGGCGTCGTCGCTCCCGGGATCAAGATCTCCCGAATGTTCGTCTTCGAGGGGGACCGGGCGGCCGTTCGCCAGCAGTCGGTCGACGCCGCGCTCTCGTCCGCGTTGGCCGTGCTCCGGGAATAGCAGTCATCGGATCGCTGTTGTCGATGGTGTGCGGCTCACACCACGTCCCTTGTCAAGGTCCTTCACAACGAAACCACAGCGAGAAACAGTAGATTTAATGGAGTCAGGTCGGGTTAGACTGGCGATCCCTCGGAGGATTCCGGGGATGGCGATGGAGAGGGGGTTCTGATGATTCTTGTTCGACAGGAAATCGGCGATGTGCTCAGGGACTTCCGCCTGCAGAAGGGCCGTACCCTTCGTCAGGTAGCGGGCAAAGCCTCGGTAGCACTCGGTTACCTCAGTGAGGTCGAGCGCGGGCAGAAAGAGGCGTCCAGCGAGATCCTCGCGTCCGTCGCCGATGCACTCGATGTGCCTATCTCGACGATCATGCGCGAAGTAGGCGATCGCATCTCGGTCCTTGAGGGAATCCAGGTCTTCCCGGACGTCGTCCCGGACGACCTCGTTGCATCGATCGAGCCGCAGCTCTCCCTCCACTGAGTCGACGCCGGAACCTCGATGCGTCGCAGTGAGTTTCTTCGCGCCGTCGAAGGCGAGTTCTCGGGGCGCGCTTCGTCGTTGCTGAACGATCTGGTGCTCACCGCTCTCGGTGGCCGGACGGCCCTGGAAGCGCTCGATCTGGGGCTGCCACCGCGTGACATCTGGCTCGCTCTTTGCGAGGAGATGGATGTGCCGCCGGAGCGCCGCTACGGCGCCGGCCGTCTGGAGCCGCGCAAGCGCTGACTCGATCTCGTTCTGATCCATGCGTGCGGGCGACGACGTTCCGATTGCGGCGTGTCGTCGAATATCTGTTCGAAGCGGGCGTAGTCTTCTGCACAGATGGTTTCGAGACTTGTCTCTCCACAGTTCGCGGGTTCGCCGACACGATGTCGGAGGCCCCTCCTACGGTGAAGACATGGCTCAGAGCCATACGCCTTGTCGGAGAGTTCGTCCCAGCCGGGTCGGCCGCGACAGCCTACAGGCGGCACCACGCGAGCAGAAGGAAGCACATCATGCCATCACCCGCCGACCGCGAGAAGTCCCTGGAAACAGCCCTCGCTCAGATCGACCGGCAGTTCGGAAAGGGCTCGGTCATGCGGCTGGGCAGCGATGACCGCGCACCCGTCGCCGTCATCCCCACCGGCTCCATCGCCCTCGACGTCGCCCTCGGAGTGGGCGGCCTTCCGCGTGGCCGCATCGTCGAGATCTACGGCCCTGAGTCGTCCGGTAAGACGACGCTCACGCTGCACGCGATCGCCAACGCGCAGCGCGCAGGCGGCATCGCCGCCTTCATCGACGCCGAGCACGCGCTCGACCCCGACTACGCGGCGAAGCTCGGCGTCGACATCGATGCCCTTCTCGTCTCGCAGCCCGACACCGGAGAGCAGGCGCTCGAGATCGCCGACATGCTCGTGCGTTCCGGCGCCATCGACCTCATCGTCATCGACTCCGTGGCGGCGCTTGTGCCTCGTGCCGAGATCGAGGGTGAGATGGGCGACTCGCACGTGGGTCTGCAGGCTCGCCTCATGTCGCAGGCGCTGCGCAAGCTCACCGGTGGCCTGAACCAGACCAACACCACCATGATCTTCATCAACCAGCTGCGTGAGAAGATCGGCGTCTTCTTCGGATCGCCGGAGACGACTGCCGGCGGCAAGGCGCTGAAGTTCTACGCATCGGTGCGGCTCGACATCCGTCGTATCGAGACTCTGAAGGACGGCACCGACGCTGTCGGAAACCGCACCAGGGTCAAGGTCGTGAAGAACAAGATGGCTCCGCCGTTCAAGCAGGCCGAGTTCGACATCCTGTACGGCATCGGCATTTCCCGTGAGGGAAGCCTGATCGACTTCGGCGTCGAGCACGGCATCGTGAAGAAGTCGGGCTCCTGGTACACATACGACGGCGACCAGCTCGGTCAGGGCAAGGAGAATGCGCGCACGTTCCTCCTCAAGAACCCTGACATCGCTCTGGCGATCGAGACTCAGATCAAGCAGAAGCTCGGTATCGGTGCGGCGGCGCCGGCGGCTGCTGCTGCGGCAGACGAGCTCGCAGAGCGTCGACCGGCCTGATCATGATCGGTGAGAACGGGGGCGAAGCGGGCGGAATCGTGGATCGTCTCGCCCCCGTCATTCCGCTCTTCGGCGCGAAGAGAGCGTCGGAGGCGTCTTCCGGAGGGCGAGACCAGGGCGCGCCGAGCGATCGGCATCCCGCTCGCGGCACCGCAGAGCGGCACACGGCTCCGCGTCTGCGGGCATTGCACCCACACGCGGATTCGGGAGAGGGAACATCCGACGCCGAGGGTGCGGAGAGTCAGACCCCTGATCCTGAGGAGACCCGGAAGGTCGCCGAGGAGGCGCTGGTTCGAAAACTGCGCACCAGATCGCTCTCGGTCTCCGAGTCCCGAATTGTGCTGAAGGGATATTCGCTCGAGTCTTCGCAGATCGACGACGTGATCGACGACTTCTGCCGGCGCGGGTACCTGGATGATGCGATCCTCGCCGGACACCTCGTCATCTCCGGTGTCGAACGGAAAGGATTGGGGCGGGTGGCGCTGTCTCGAGCACTCGCGCAACGGGGCATCCCGCGCGACGTCATCGCAGCGGCGCTCGACGAGGTTCCAGACGATGACGACGAACGCGCGTTGGACTTCGCCCGTACGAAGGCGCGGTCATTGTCGCGCCTCGATCATGACACCGCCCTTCGCCGGCTCGTCGGGCAGCTGTCCCGGCGGGGGTACAACGGCTCGGTCGCGATGAAGGCCGCACGCACCGCGCTGACCGAGGCGTCGTTCGGGCAGCCCTCCTCCGGTGTGCGGTTCGTGGATTCGGACTGAACACCTTTCATTCAGTCGGCGCGCACGGAGCGGCATCGTTCGCAGGGCTTCTACGTCGGAGCGCTCGTACAATGGGATGACCATGACTATCCCGCGCAGCGAACCGACGATCATCAGCGCTTCGTCGGCGGCCATTGACGTCGACGGCCGACAGCGATCCTACGAAGTGCGCACCTTCGGGTGCCAGATGAACGTGCACGACTCGGAGCGGCTCTCCGGATCCCTGGAGAGCGCTGGGTACGTGCGCGCTGTCGACGGCGCCGAGGCCGATGTCGTCATCATCAACACCTGCGCGGTGCGCGACAACGCTGCGGGCAAGCTCTACGGCACTCTCGGGCACCTCGCGTCGGTCAAGCGTCGCAAAGATGGCATGCAGATCGCTGTGGGCGGCTGTCTGGCTCAGATGGACAAGCAGGCCGTGCTCGACAAGGCGCCATGGGTCGACGTCGTCTTCGGCACCCACAACATGGGTTCTCTTCCCGGCCTGCTCGAACGCGCGCGCCACAACGGTGAAGCCGAGCTCGAGATCCTGGAGTCGCTCGACGTCTTCCCGTCGACGCTGCCGACCAAGCGGGACTCGGCGCACAGTGGTTGGGTGTCGATCTCGGTCGGCTGCAACAACACCTGCACGTTCTGCATCGTGCCGAGCCTGCGTGGCAAGGAGAAGGACCGCCGCCCTGGCGACATCCTGAACGAGATCCGCCTCCTCGTCGACGACGGAGCGATCGAGGTCACCCTCCTCGGACAGAACGTCAACTCGTACGGCGTCGAGTTCGGTGACCGCCACGCATTCGGAAAGCTCCTGCGTGCCGCCGGCGAGATCGACGGCCTGGAGCGCATCCGGTTCACGAGCCCGCATCCCGCGGCCTTCACCGACGACGTGATCGACGCAATGGCCGAGACCGAGGCCGTGATGCCGCAACTGCACATGCCGTTGCAATCGGGCAGCGACCGCATCCTGAAGGCGATGCGCCGCTCGTACCGCAGCGAGCGGTTCCTCGGCATCCTCGACCGCGTGCGCGAGCGCATCCCGCTGGCGTCGATCACCACCGATATCATCGTGGGCTTCCCCGGCGAGACGGACGAGGACTTCGAAGACACCATGCGCGTCGTCGAACAGTCGCGGTTCTCCGGGGCATTCACCTTCCAGTACTCCATTCGTGAGGGCACCCCCGCGGCGACGATGGAAGATCAGGTGCCGAAGGAGATCGTCCAGGAACGTTACAACCGGCTCATCGCCCTGCAGGAGCGCATCTCACTCGAGGAGAACCAGAAGCAGGTCGGTCGCGAGGTCCGGGTGCTGGTGTCGACGGGCGAGGGCAAGAAGGACGCGGAGACGCACCGTCTCACCGGTCGGGCCGAGGACAACCGCCTCGTGCACTTCGAGGTGACTCCGGGCTCCGACCTCCCTCGTCCCGGTGATGTCGTCACCGTGACGATCACCCACGCCGCGCCGTTCCACCTGCTTGCTGACGACCCGACCGGAAAGCCCCTGCAGATCCGCCGCACGCGCGGCGGCGACGCGTGGGATCGCTCGCAGTCCGAATCTTGCGCGGTTCCCGCCCCGTCCGGCGACGGAGCTCCCCGCGCGGTCGTGCTCGGACTGCCCACGCTCCGCATCGGTGTCTGATTCCACCTCGGTGACCAGCCCCGTCGAAGGGATCGGTTCGCCCGCCGACGGTCCGCGTCTCTGGGCGATCGTCGGTGCGACCGGAACAGGCAAGAGCGACCTTGCACTCGATCTCGCCGAGTCACTCAGAGCGAACGGCAATCCGGCCGAGGTCGTGAACGCCGATGCCATGCAGCTCTATCGCGGCATGGACATCGGCACGGCGAAGCTGGCACCGCAGGAGCGCCGAGGCATCCCGCATCATCTCTTCGACGTGCGCGAGGTCACCGAGGAGGCTGCCGTCGCCTGGTATCAGCCGCTCGCGCGGGCGGCGATCGCCGACATCCACGCTCGCGGCGGTGACGCGATCCTGGTGGGCGGCTCCGGACTGTACGTGTCCAGCGTGGTCTTCGACTTCCGCTTTCCCCCGCGTGACGCGGTGGTCCGGGCGCGACTGGAGAATGAGCTCGAGGAAGCCGGGACAGCAGTGCTGCTGGAGCGGCTTCGCGTCCTCGATCCGGAGACGGCCGCGCGGATCGACCCGAAGAACGGGCGACGGATCATCCGCGCACTCGAAGTCATCGAACAGGGGGCCCAGACCCATGGCGCTGCCCTTCCTGAGAAGCCGGTGGTGTGGCATCCGCGCACCCGACTGATCGGCCTCCGTGTCGATCGGGCGGAACTCGTCGAGCGACTCGATGCACGGGTCGACCGTATGTGGGCGACGGGCCTCGTCGACGAGGTCGTCACCCTCCGCGAGCAGGGCCTCGAGCACGGCGTGACCGCCAGTCGCGCCATCGGATACGCGCAGGCCCTCGGACAGCTCAACGAAACGATGAGCGAATCCGAGGCGATCGCGCAGACACAGTCGCTCACCCGCCGCTACGCGAGGCGCCAGGTGTCCTGGTTCAAGCGCTATCCCGACCTCGAGTGGCATGAGCATCCTGTCGATCCGGCAGGGCTGCTCGCGCGCTGATCCTGGCGGATGTCCGACGCCGGTGCGACGCTGGAGCCATGACCACCTCCTACTACACCGCGTCCAGCCTCGACGGATTCATCGCGACCGCCGAGCACTCCCTCGACTGGCTGCTGAAGCAGGACATCGACCAGAACGGACCGATGGCCTACGCCGAGTTCGAGAAGAGCATCGGAGCCTTGGCGATGGGGGCGTCCACCTACGAGTGGGTGCTTCGCCACACCGAAGGCGAGCCCTGGGGGTACGCGCAGCCGACCTGGGTGTTCACGCATCGTGAGTTGCCCGTTCCCGACGGCGCCGACGTCCGGTTCGTGCGTGGCGACGTCCGTGCGGTGCACGCCGAGATGTCTGCTGCGGCCGGTGAACGAGATCTCTGGGTCGTCGGTGGGGGAGAGCTGGTCGGCCAGTTCTCCGATGCGAGATTGATCGATGAGATCTGGGTGCAGTACGCCCCGGTGACGCTGGGATCAGGTGCGCCGTTGCTTCCTCGAACACTCGACCTCGAGCTTCTGGAAGTGGCACGCAACCGCAACTTCATGTGCGGGAGATACCGGGTCGTCCGCGACTGAAGGGTGCGCGAAGCGCCTCTAGACTCGGATGCGCCGGATCCGAGGCCCGGCGGGAAGGTCCACGATGAACTGGCGGATTCGCGCATTCCAACCGCAGGACACAGAGGGCGTGGTCTCGCTGTGGGAAGAAGCGGGCCTCACCCGCCCGTGGAATGATCCTCGCCTCGACATCGAGCGCAAGATGTCTGTGCAGCCCGAGCTCTTTCTCGTCGCCGGCATTGCGGCGCTGGAGAGCGCGGATGCCGAGCGCATCATCGGAACGGTGATGGCGGGTTATGACGGTCATCGCGGCTGGCTGTACTACCTCGCCACCGCGGATGCTCATCGCGGGCAGGGGATCGCACGAAGGCTCGTCGCGGAGGCGGAACGGCTTCTTCTTGCCATGGGCTGCCCGAAGGTGCAGTTGATGGTCCGGGGCGGCAACGACGAGGTGCTGGGGTTCTACGATCGGCTCGGGTACGAGCGGTTCACCGTGTCCAACACCGGCAAGCGGCTGATCGCTGACGCATAGACGCGAACTCTAGACTGGGCGCATGGTCGCATTCACCAAAGGACACGGCACGGGCAACGATTTCGTGATCATCGCCGACCCCGACGGGGAGCTCGACCTCACCGCCGAGCAAGTGGCGGTGCTCTGCGATCGGAATTTCGGGATCGGTGCCGACGGCGTTCTTCGGGTGGTCCGTTCTTCGGCGATCGACGTCGGCGCTGCCGCTCTCGCCGAGGAGCCGGATGCCGAATGGTTCATGGACTATCGCAACGCGGACGGATCCATTGCGGAGATGTGCGGCAACGGCATCCGCGTGTTCGCGCATTACCTGGTGCGATCGGGCCTCGC
Organism: Microbacterium sp. LWO13-1.2; assembly: GCF_038397725.1. Taxonomy (NCBI): domain Bacteria; kingdom Bacillati; phylum Actinomycetota; class Actinomycetes; order Micrococcales; family Microbacteriaceae; genus Microbacterium; species Microbacterium sp. LWO13-1.2. The sequence goes on along the minus strand of NZ_CP151634.1, from coordinate 3,327,406 downwards.
CTCGATCGAGCCCGGTTCGACGCTCCCGATCGGCACCCGTGCAGGTGTGCGTGACGTCACCCGCAGCGAAACCGGTTATCAGGTGGATCTCGGTCGCTGGCGACTCTCCGGTGACGATCCGCTCGTGAACGTGGAGGGCCTCGCTGTCACCCGACCGGGACTCGGGATCGACGTCGGCAACCCGCATGTCGTCGTCGCGATCGCTTCTGATCAGGAGCTCGCCACCCTCGAACTGCACCGCGCGCCCGTGCTGGAGCCCGCGCCGCCGGCGGGAGCGAATGTCGAGTTCGTGGTGCCAGGCGAACCGCTGGTCCGCGACGGCATCGGGCACGTGCGGATGCGCGTCTTCGAGCGCGGCGTCGGCGAGACCCAGAGCTGCGGTACCGGGGTCGCGGCCACCGCCCTGGCCGTCAGGTACTGGGCGGGGGAGCAGGCGCCCGACAGTTGGCGTGTGGAGGTCCCAGGCGGGACCCTGGGTGTGCGGATGTTCGCAGCCGAGGACGGAGAGCACGTCGCGCTCTCCGGACCCGCCCAGCTCGTGTTCCGAGGAGAGATCGACCTGATCTGATGTCGCTTCCGGAGCGCCTTGAACTGGTCATCTTCGACTGCGACGGGGTTTTGGTCGACAGCGAGCGTCTGTCGGTCGAGATCGACCGAGAGGTGTTGTCGGATCTCGGCTGGGAGTTGACGATCGAGGAGATCGTGCACCGGTTCGTCGGACGCTCGGCCGCGCACTTCCGCAGCGAGATCGAGGCCTATCTCGGGCGTGCGCTGCCGGATGATTGGGAAGCTCCCTATCAGCACCGTTACAGCGACGCCTTCGTGCGCGATCTCCAGGCGGTGCCTGGCGTTGTCACCGCTCTCGACACGATCAGCGCACCGACGTGCGTCGCGTCGAGCGGTGCGCACGAGAAGATCCGAAGGACTCTCGGGCTGACCGGTCTGCTGCCCCGTTTCGACGGCAGGATCTTCAGTGCCGCGGAGGTGGAGAACGGCAAGCCTGCTCCGGACTTGTTCCTGCGCGCGGCCTCGTGCATGGGTGTGCCGCCGTCGCGTTGCGTCGTCATCGAGGACAGTCGGTTCGGCGTCGAGGCCGCGCGAGCGGCAGGCATGCACGCCTTCGGATACGCGGGTGGTCTGACGCCGGCCGAATGGTTGGCCGGTGAGGGCACGACCGTTTTCGAGGACATGGCGGAGTTGCCTGCGCTCCTCGGGATGACCGTGGGCGGATAAGCCCTGTTCTGCTACTCCGCGAGCAGGATCGGCTCGGTCGGCGGTGTGCCGTGCTTGCGCACCTTCAGGACGCGATAGCCCTTGCCCGTCGCGGTGCGGAACACGCTGTAGCCGGGCTGGAAGGTCGCGCCGATCCACCGCTGGAGCGAGTCTGCGCCGAGGTTGCGCTGCACGACGAGCCAGGCATCGCTTCTCTCATCGAGTCGCGGGATCCATCGCTCGAGGAGTCCGTGCAGTTCATCCTTGCCCACGCGGATCGGAGGGTTCGAGCGGATCGTGCGGAAAGTCACGCCCTCGGGAACATCGTCGGGCAGCGCGGCGTTGATGTTGGTGAGTCCCAGCGCCTTGGCGTTGCGACGCACGAGATCGAGAGCCCGCTCGTTCACGTCGACCGCCCACACGGTCGCGTGCGGGGCGGCGAGAGCCATCGACAAGCTGATGGGCCCCCACCCGCTGCCGAGGTCGAGGAGATCGCCTCCCGGCGGGACCGGAGGCATATTGGCGAAGAGCACTGCGGTGCCGGCATCCAGTCGATCCGGGCTGAAAACGCCACCTGCGGTGGTGACATCCAGCTCTCGGCCTGCGAGCGTCACACGGATTGCACGCAGGTTCGCGGGGCTTGCCGGGGCCGCAGTGAAGTAGTGATCGGACCCCATACGGTGAGCGTACCGGACACCGAGGGCTAAGGTTAAGGCTCGAATCAAAGCTAGAGATTAGGAACTGATGACGCAGACCTCGACACCCTCCACCGGAGACGAGGCGCTGGACCGCGTACTCGCGAACGCCGAGAAGCACTCGGAGGTCCGCGTGTTCGGAGCGGCGCAGGCGCTGCAGGATGAATCGACGGCCGCGCACGCGGCAAGCGACGGCGCGCAGTGGGATCTTGAGGATCGCCATGCGCTGCGGCGTGTCGGCGGCCTCTCCACAGAGCTCCAGGACGTCACCGAGGTCGAGTATCGCCAGCTGCGCCTCGAGAACGTGGTGCTCGTGGGCGTGTATCCCCAGGGCGCTCAGGCGGACGCCGAGAACTCGCTGCGTGAACTCGCCGCCCTTGCCGAGACCGCCGGTGCCGTCGTTCTCGACGGAGTGCTGCAGCGGCGACCGCACCCGGATGCGGCGACGTATATCGGCCGTGGCAAGGCGCAGGAGTTGAAGGACATCGTCGCGGCCACCGGTGCCGACACGGTCATCGCCGACACCGAACTCGCCCCCAGCCAGCGCCGAGCGCTGGAAGACGTCGTCAAGGTCAAGGTCATCGACCGCACCACCGTGATCCTGGATATCTTCAGCCAGCACGCGAAGAGCCGCGAGGGCAAGGCGCAGGTCGAACTCGCCCAGCTCGAGTACCTGCTGCCGCGACTGCGCGGGTGGGGTGACTCCATGAGCCGCCAGGCCGGTGGCCAGGTCGGCGCCGGTGGGGCGGGTATGGGCTCGCGCGGACCGGGTGAGACGAAGATCGAACTCGACCGCCGCCGCATCCGCACCAAGATGGCTCTGCTGCGTCGCCAGATCCGCGATTTCGGCCCTGCCCGCGAGGCGAAGCGCGCGGAGCGCAAGCGCAACACGATCCCATCGGTCGCGATCACCGGCTACACGAACGCCGGCAAGTCGAGTCTGCTCAACGCGCTGACCAGCGCCGGGGTGCTCGTCGAGAACGCTCTGTTCGCGACGCTCGATGCGACCGTGCGCCGCACCGAGACAGCCGACGGACGTGTCTACACGTTCACGGACACCGTCGGGTTCGTCCGCAATCTGCCGCATCAGCTGGTCGAGGCGTTCCGGTCGACCCTCGAAGAGGTCGGCGAAGCCGACGTCGTGCTGCACGTCGTCGACGGCTCGCACCCCGACCCCGCAGGTCAGCTGCAGACCGTGCGCGACGTGATGGGTGACATCGGCGCGCGCGACATCCCCGAGATCGTCGTCGTCAACAAGGCCGATCTTCTCAGCGAAGACGATCGTCTGGTGCTGCGCGGCCTCGAGCCGAATGCGCACTTCGTCTCCTCCCGGTCCGGAGAGGGCATCGAGGAGCTGCGCGCCGCCGTCGAGGAGGCACTGCCCAAGCCGGCCGTCGAGGTCCGTGCCGTCGTGCCGTACGACCGTGGAGACCTCGTCGCAGCCATCCACGAGACCGGGATGCTGTTGTCGGCGGAGCACGGCGAGCACGGCACTGTCGTGCACGCGCACGTCTCAGAGCGGCTGGCCGCTGAGCTCGCTCCCTTCACCCGCTGAATCCACGGGTACGCAGCGGCGGCTCAGCGGGCGATGAAACGCGCTTCGACGGTTGCCGAGACGATGATCTCTTCCGGCTCGTATTCCATCGACGCGCCGGAGTCGGCCGCCGCAAAGGCGGCGCCGCGCATCTTCATCGCCGGGGGAGCAGCGGCCTCGGCGCGGGCCATCAGGCCGACATCGGCGATCTCGAGCGGCGTGACCTCCGTCAGTCCGAGAGCGCCGGCGTAGGCCTGCGCGCGAGCGACAGCGACGCCGACAGCCTCGGCGGCGACCTCTCGCTCGACACGGCCGCGTGTCTCCGGGGTCAGTTGCCAGTCGACCCAGCCGATCTCCACGCCGTCCCACGCCGAGACCTCGGAGACCCAGATGGACAGCTCGGATGCCTCGGCGAACGTGGCCGTGAGTGAAATGCTCCCGTAGAAGACGGGGGCGAGGCGTTTGCCGTCGCTGTTCCACGGCCGTTCGGCGCGGACCGCAAGGCTCTTGCTCGTCCACTCCACCACGCTGTTCGCATTCTTGCGGTCGACGATGCTTGTGCGCACGGGTTCTGCGAGCCTCATCACGAGGTCGACGACGGGCGCGCGCTGCGCACCCTCGGCACGTACAGTGACGTGGATCGTGGCGCGTTCCGGCGCGATGCGCGCCTCGTTCTCGCCGCGGACGGTGATGGTGACGTCGGTCATGCTGCGACTCTACGCGACTGCTCCACGCCCGCGCGGAATAGCGTGGGGCGCGCTTTCGTTGTAGTCTGTGATGCTCCGGTGCATCGCATCCGGAGTTGAAAAATACACAGTGTGACAGCGGTCCCTTCGCAAGAAGGAACACGGGGCTGATCGGTTTCGACAGCGCCTGTGAATCCACGAGAAGCGGGCCGAGGATGCAGGGTTATCTCGTGAACGCTCCCTGCAAAACTATAAGTGCCGAAACCAAGCGCACTGACTTCGCCCTCGCTGCATAAGCGAGCCCGATAGTCCGTCAGGCCGTATGTGATTCCGATACGGATCCTGGCGTCATCTAGGAATCTTGCTGTATGACGGCGTCTGGACGTCATACGGGACTCTTCCCAGGCTGGGCTTGTCGACTTAGGTGTCTGTGACAAAGGTCGGAGCCGAGTAGAACGTCTGCACAGACTGCGCCCGGAGAATGCGTGGAGACTCAGCGTTGGACGGGGGTTCGATTCCCCCCAGCTCCACCGAACCGCTGTCACTGGATGAAGGCCCGACTCCCTAGAGATCACTATGGAGTCGGGCCTTTTTCTGCGCCCGGTGAAGGCTCCGATCCACCCGGTGCCACAACGGGTGCCACAATCAGCCCGCCGAGGAGGGCGCCGATAGCGTCTGCTGCTTCGCGCTGAAGCCGTGGCATCACTTTGTCGGGCACCCGGCATATGCGCCGCACCCCGACTCGATAGCTGCCGGCGTATAGCAACCCCGAAGTTGGGTCGCCGGGGCGAATTGCCTGTCAGAGGTCGCAGGCGCGCTGAAGCCTCTGACAGCGAGGTTGTCGATAAGGTAAACAAGTCAGCATTCGCTTAGCGCGCGATTCGCGGGTCAACGGACGAGATGTCCTAGACGCGACGGATTCTCATGCCAGGTGCAGGGGATGAAGACGCGGATCCAACGCTTTCGAAGTTGGCCGATGCACGGCGTTCCTAACGGGCTCCCGATGGACAGCGGGTTGGAGTGCACTTCGTGAGTGGGCGGTACGCTCACTCACGAAGGCATCCGCTATCCCGTCACAATCGATATTGCGGACTCAAGTGGTTCGCGAACAACACGGTTCACTCGCAACCCGTTGGCGCGTAGCTCGGCCGCGAAGTCGCGGAGTTTGGAACGTGCCTGCCGTGGGTGACCCGTGATGCTGAACGCGAAGCGCTTGCGGTGAGGATCTACCAAACGGAGCGTCGTTTCGGACTGCTTCACTTTCCATCCTTGAGCCTGAGCGCTTCGGGCGACCGACTGTAGCTCCCAGTGCAACCGTTCGACATGATCCGCTAGGGAGTGCGTCACGGGATTAGGCCGTGCGGGCGCAGCGATCGGCTGGCGCGGAGGAGTTGGAATCGTGCCAGATCGCACCGGCATGCGCTTCCGTGGCCCCACCTCTACAATGTGCTCGGTGATGTCAAGCGCAGCTCGTGTGAGCGCGGCCTTGAGGTTGCGGGAGCCGTCGAGGAAGTACGGTGCGTGTGTGATTCCGTTCATATCGGTCGGGAGCTTGATGCCGTTCGCGGAGTGGTCTGCCACAAGGAGCGCCCTGTCGCGTCCGAGGGCTCCGATGAACAGCCCGAGCTCAAGCATCACGTTGTCACGCGGCGCCATTCGTTCTTGATTCGCTAGAGCGTCGTCTTGCGTGGCAACAAGTACCGCGAAGTCCGCAGCCTCTGCAGCGTTTATCAGGCTATCGAGGAACCCTTTCGTGAGGCCAAACGTGCCCTGATCCCAAACGACCGGATCACACTTCGCGTAGCCCTGCAGAAGCACCTGAAGGGTATCGGCCACGAACTTCGCCTCTGAGGAGGCGCCGATGAAGACGCGGGGGAGCGGTTCGTTCGTCATCCCAGAACGCTAGCGCAGCAGGTTGGGGTCTGACCGAATCGCTAGGCTTCAGGAGTGGAGTTTTGGGAGTGGTTCATCGAGAAGTTCGACGCAGACCCGGCCGGGTGGATCGGGCTACTCATTCTGATCGCTGGTCTGATCGCGGCGTCGTTCTGGGGCAAGCGCATCGTGCGTTGGGCGCGATCGATCCCGAAGCAGATCGACGGGTGGCTGCGCAGGAAGTATGCGACCTCTCCGCCTCCTGTGGGCTCGACGATCTCTGTTGCCTTTTCCAAGTCGATGAGCAATCCCAGCCATTTCACTGCCGCTTACGGCAGCACCTTGCTTGGCGGACTGACTGAGTGGGAAGTCACCAACCTTGGGCCTAGCGCTGTCGAGCACCTTCGTGTCGAGTTTGTTGCGCCGACCATTCAGGCGGAGACGCTTCCTTACTGGAATACCCTCGATGTCGGCGGCACGGGAGCGTTCGTCGCCTTCGTTCCGTTCGACTCGTCTACTGCGACTCGGCTGCGATGGGAGCAGGGCGGACACGGCTTCGAACGCGAGATTTCCCTGCTCTTTGAGCGCCGCTAACTAGAGGTCAGCAGCCACCTCGCATCATGTTGAGACGGTTCTCAGTGGTTGCGACAACTTCTCGCGTTAGCTCTTCAAACTTGAGCCGCCGCCGACGCTCGACGATTCGGCCTTTGAGCCACCGATGAGGAGCACCCGTGATGGTCTCTAGGTTGATCACGTGAGCCTTGGCGGACAGTTCGTGCCATGCTTCGAGGAACGCATCGCGGTATTCATCTAGGAGACGCCGCGCGTGGAGGTAGGACGTTACGTCGTCCTTGAACGCCCAGTCTTGCTCGACCTGCGTTGCAACGGGTTCGAGTGTTTCAGGGGCGCCGCCCTCCCACCACGACGGTATGTGAGTGACTCCGGCACGCGCCATGTCGTTGATGCGAGCGTAGAGAGTCGAAGCTGTCAGGAAGCTATCGCCACTCTCGTAGCTCTCCGATCGAGCGGAGATGCTGTCGGCCAGTACCTGAAGGCGCTCGTAAGTTCCCACGGCGTCTGTTAACCAATTGAACCCGAATACGTTTCGGGAAGGCCGATCCGGAGAGACGGAGCCAGCAAGAAGCCGCAGGCGCTCCAGGTTGCCGCCAGCGGGTAGCAGTGACTCTGGACCATGTCCGGAGTAGATAAGGGATGCCTGAAGCAGAAGAACCCCGTTAGACACGGCTCGGTCCTGCTGTTGGGCTACAGCCTCGCCCCGCGCGTGGGCACTCACGCGTTGCTCGGCCCAGATGAGTATCAGACCAACACCCAGAGCAGTCAGCGCCCCGACGATGAGGTCCGGTCCGAATGTCGAGAAGTTCCAGATACCTGCAGAATCCGGAGCCGCGGAGTCGCTGAGTTCCATGGTGATGAGTGAAGACCACATGGAAGAACACAACCACACGTTGCACCGTATGAAAGCGACACTCGACGTCGAGGTGCCAGGCATGGGTACACCGATGGGATCACCCGATGCTCAGGGGTGGGGGGAACCCCCTTCGCCCCTCGCACCGCGGCCCGCCGGGGAATCGACTTTTCTCCCCCCACGAAAAAACGGGGTCGAAGGAGGCTCATGACTATTTCTGAGGAGGTCGGTGCCGAGCTGGATCGGCTCGGTGTTGACGGATGGCGGCGTGCAGTTGCGCTACGGCTCGCCGAGACGGTCGACGAGAGCGGCACTGCTTCAGCCGCCGGATTGCTGCGAGTCCTAATGGGTGCGTCAACGACTGATCGACATGCTCGCGCAATTCGGGATCACCGGGGCCGAAGCAGAAGCCTACGCCGACAAGCTCGGACTCATCCCCGGCAACATAAACACCGCGGTGACTTTGACCGGCGCGGAAGAAGCGGAACTGAAGCTGCGGGCTCTGAAGGAACGCCTAGACGCGATTCCCGGCAACACCTACAAGCGGATCACGCTGGAATCGTTCTCTGTCGGGAACAAGGACGTGTCGATCGGCGAATGGGCTACCGGCGGGCCGGTTCGCGGACCCGGGACGAGCACATCCGACGACGTGCCCGCAATGCTGTCAGACGGCGAGCATGTCCTGACTGCAGCCGAAGTGCGGGCAGCTGGTGGCCACAGCGCGATCGAGAAATACCGTGCCGCATTACGGAGCGGTGAATGGAGAGGCATCACGTCGGCCAGGGGTATTGCTGCCAAGACGGCCGACAGCGAGGAGTACGCTATGGAGCTCCCATCCGGGGCGAAGAGGAAGGGAAGCTCTTGACGCTGCTGATGTACACAGTCTGGCAAGACGCGGCCGAGATCGTTTCTGACACATTGGTCACCGCCGCAGATGGACGTACACCCGTTCGGTATCAGTCGAAGGTGTGGGCCATTCCTCGACTGAACCTAGCCATGGCCACAACAGGTACTGCCGAAATCGGCGCGGCTCTGCACGCTCAACTCAACGCGGATCTGGCAATCGTCGACGTCGAAGGCGCCAATGCGACCGCACCAGGAAGACTGAGGGCGATCGAGCGCGAACTGATCTCGATCGCTGGAGATATCGGCAGCACGACCGTCTACCTCTTCGGGTTTCCGCATGAGAGCGAACTACTTTCGGCCTTCAAGTACACGTCGATGGACGGAGGCACGTTCGAGTCGCAACGTATCCCGGCAGGAGAGTTCGCTGTCAAGCCCAAGCCGCAAACGTTTACGCTGTCATCCGCGCCGGATGCACGCGAGGAGAAGATCGCGCTGGCATGTCGTGTCCGCGACGAACAGCTAGACCTGATGGAAGCCGGTGCCAAGGCAGTCGCCATCGGCGGCGAGCTGATGGCTTTCCTGGTGGAGAACGGAAGCGTCCAGGCGGAACGACTGTTTCGTTTCCCGGACTATGACGAGGCACTGGCGATGAGAGGGGATCTCCGCGAGACGCCTCAACCGGCTGCACCCGTCACGTCGCGTTCCACCGCGGCGGACGTCGCGGTGGAACGCTTGTGGCTAGGCTCTGCTACATGACCCCCGCTGAACTCGCCGTCGAACTGAACGTCTCACCGAAGTGGGTTCGCGCGGTCGCTCGTGAGATGTTCCCGCGGGATGAGTCGGAGCATGGCGGTCCGTGGCGCTTTGATCTGGAACAGGTGTCGCGACTTCGGCGCCGCATACCGACGAGGGCTGAAGCATGGGTGATTGCACTCGACCCAGCAGGGGCGCGCTCAACCGATCCTGTGTTGCCCTGGGAAGCGAACGAAGTGATCGCTGTGCTGCCCGCGTCGCACACAGCCGGAGAGGCGGACGCTGCGCTGAAAGCAGCCGTCCAGATCATATTTCCCTGGGAAGATCGCTCGGAGCTACTGTTGTTTGCCAACGCCGACGACTACGTGCGTGGAGCCCTTCACTACTGGGACATTCTTCACCCATACGTCCAAGTCGTTCAGGCGCGAAACCTCCGGGTCGAATCGGGGCGTCTTCGTTTCGATCCCGTGCTGCGCCGTTGACGGCATGGGGCCGCGTTGCTCCCGGTCTCGATCTTCTAACGCCGCCCGACCCGCACCACAACGGGTGCCACAACGAAGCTCGAAAACGGATGTCGGCCGATGTAGTTTCATGCATGTCGCCATCGAGTGGAGAGCGGAATATTGCCGAAATTCGGCGGATCCCGCTAGCAGAAGTAAGCCGCGGGGCATAAGTTCGATTCCCCCCAGCTCCACGAATGGTGTCAAACATGTGTATCACCACACTGCAAGTGGGGATTCAGAATGGTCGTCACCATGTGTATCATCCGAGACAAGTTGAGCGTCTCGGAGAATGGTCGCTGTCACCAGTGGAAAAGTCATCGCGCGCGCGCGGTCGACCGCCCTGTTCGTCAGGGTGGTGGACCGCGTGCGCCGAAGCAACAGGCCGAGAGGCGAGAGAAGCAGGATCTCGACGCGGCCCGAGAGCGCATCACCGACCTCGAGTCCGAGCGCGATGCGCACCTGCAGGCTCTGCACGCGTACTTCGTCGCTAGCGCCCCGAGGAGCCGCTCGGAAGTATCATTCCAACAGGTTGATCTCGTGCTCTCGAGTTCCTCGATGACACATGAGACACATCAGAAAACAAACTTAGCTCCACGGAACCGCTGTCATACAGGAGAACCCCGACAACCGCGTGACCACGCGGATGTCGGGGTTTTCTGTGTTTGTAGGGGAAATGCACTCTCCAAGAACCGGAGACGGGCCGATCCCGACCTCAGGGGTTCGCGACGGAGGCAGCCAGCGTCCCCGTGGACGCAAGCGCCGCCTGCAGGGCGTTCGCGGTTTCCTCGAATGCGGTCTTGGTCTTCGCCGCACCGATCGCACCGCCCTTGAGGGCGCCGGCGGTCATATCGCGATTCAGGCGGGCGATGAGGCGCCCTTGAGCATCCTGCGCGTAGTCCACAGCGAAGGACACATGGAAGTTCTTCCCGGCCAGAGCGCCGATCCAGAGTGTCGCGGCCTTGCTGCCGCGCGCGGCGACGATCGTCGTCCCGTTCGGCAGCGCGTTCAGCGCGTACCCTTCCGCCTGCAGAGCAGCGGCGATCGTCGCCCTGGCGGCGGTGTGGTCGCCGTTGATGATGAAGTCGTGTGATGCCATGGGGGTCCTCAGGAAATGGGGGCGTGGTTCCGACGAAGCCTAGCCGCATCCCGAAACGTCAGCGGATCAGCCGGCCCACTCGATGAGGATCAGTCCCTGCCTCGTGTCAGCGAATTTCACCCAACCATCGCCGAAGAGGTAGGTCATGCCGTAACCGTCTTCGTCGGTACCCATCGAGTGCTCGGCATCCTCGGTGATGTACACGCCCTCCGATGAATCCTCGCGCTGCCACCCGTCGGCCAGCAGAGCAGCCTGCGCCTTGTCAGCGTCGGATGCGCTGATCTGGGACCATCCATAGAGCTGACCATGATCGGAGGCGACGGTGTAGTCCGCCCAGAAGCAGAGCAGCCCCTGCGGGAGGGGCACGCCTCCGATGTTGAACTCCTTGACCCCCGCGGTCCAACCTTCATCGGTGAGCGCCTCGACCGTGCCCTGCGAGACCATCGTCTCGCAGGTGGGAGCCGCGCTCGTGGCTGCAGGGGTGGGCGTGGTCACCGGTTCGGCGCTCGCCTCCGCGGCGGGCTCCGACGCCTTGGGCGTCGGGATCGTCCCGGTATCGGTCGGCGCGCCGGCGCACGCAGTGAGAACGAGCGCGAGGAGCAGCGCCGAGGCGGCGGCAGTAGAGATGCGGGGGATCATCGCTGGGCCCTGTCGTGTGTCTGGGGTGGAGTCAGTGCAGGAGGTCGAGGAAGGCACCGTGCAGGATGCCGTTACTGGCGAGTGTCGAACGGGCAGAGATCGTCTCGACGCCGTCGAACGAGGTCATTCGGCCACCGGCCTCGCGGACGATCGGGACCGCAGCGGCGATGTCGTATTCCTTCACCTCGAACTCCGCGACCATCTCGAGACGTCCCTCGGCAAGGAGCATGTAGGCGAACACATCGCCATATGCTCGGTCGCGCCAAGAGTGTTCGGCAAGCTTCAGCAGAGCGGGCAGTTGGCCGGCCTCGGCCCATTGCGTGATGCTCTGGAAGCTCACGCTCGCGTCGCTGATGGAAGACACGGATGACGCGCGGATCCTCCGCGGTGCGGCGTCGGTCGCGGTCCAGGATCCTCCGCCGGTCGACGCCCACCAGCGACGCCCGAGTGCGGGCATGCTGACGACACCGACCTGAGGGACGCCGTCGATGGCGAGCGCGATCATCGTGCCCCAGAGCGGGACTCCGCGCAGGAAGTTCGCCGTGCCGTCGATCGGATCGATGATCCACTGGCGGTGCGTATCGCCCTGCGCGCCGAATTCCTCGCCGAAGATGCCATCCTCTGGGCGCTCGGCGGCCAGAATCTCTCGGAGCGCACGCTCCGTCGCGAGGTCGGCGTCCGTGACGTGCGAATTGTCGGCTTTCGTCGAGATCTCGAGGTCGGCCGCATCGAAGCGCGGCAGCGACTGTGCGTCGGCAGCATCCGCCAGTCGGAGGGCGAGCTCGAGGTCGTCGCGGAGGTCGGCGGCAGCGGGGGAGGCGGTCACCTTCTCAGGATAGCCTTCCCATTCCGGGTCTCCGTCGGCGGGTCGGCCTCGATTTCGCATGACGCCGATCGACTGGTAATGTAATTCCTCGGCCGGGGTCATCCCGGGCCACGCACCTCTAGCTCAATCGGCAGAGCAACTGACTCTTAATCAGTGGGTTCTCGGTTCAAGTCCGAGGGGGTGCACGGAATCGCCTCGAAGACTCTCGCCAGTCTTCGGGGCTTTTTCATTTTCCGAACCGAACGCTGCGCTCAGGCGGCGGGAGCGCTCAGATCGAGCACCCATTCGTTGAAGGTGAGCTCGGCATCGCGGAACACGTCGGTGACGGTTCCCGCGTGCGTGAAGCCGGCCTTGCGGCACACCGCATTGGACGGTCCGTTCGTCACGGACGGGAAGGCCGTGAGGAGGCGTCGCTCGGAGCTGTGCTCGCGCATGACGTCGATGAGAAGCGCGAGGGCCGTGGACGCCATGCCGTGCCCTTGAGCCTCCGGCGTGACGAACCAGCCGGTCTCGAAGACGGCCTCGCCGTGCCAGTTAGTCCGCCAGCATCCGATCGAGCCGAGCGGACGATCGCCGTCGATGACCACGAACATCCATGCCTCGCCCGACTCGCCGAGTCGCAGATAGCGCTCATGGCGCGCGATCAGCTGCTCTTCGGTTTCCGGGCCGTTGAGGTGCGCCGTCATCTCGGCGGTGTTGGCCAGGCGCAGCAGATCGAAGTCGTCGACAGACCAGCGGCGAAGAGACAGTTCATTCACGCGCCCAGGATGCCATGCGTCACCGACACGGTGCGATACCGTGAGCCTCGACATGAGGGGTGGGCAGATGGCGAACAGGATGACTCGCACGGTGCTGTCACTGGCAGCGGCCGCAGTGGTCGGCTTCGGGCTGGCGGGGTGCGCAGGCGCCGCTGAGAAGACCGTCGACTACACGGTGGACTCCGTGACTCTCGCACCGGGGGAGACGCTCGTCGTCGACTTCGGGGAGATCAATCCCTCGGTCGGAGATGCGTGGGTGATCACGCAGGAGCCGGATGCAGCGGTGCTCGGCCCCGGCGACGAAGAGACGCGCTACCTCGGCGAGGAGGGAATGACCGGTGCGCCTCTCGAGTTCTCGTACCGGTTCGCTCCGGTGGGCTCGGGAACCACCGTCATCGAGTTCGAGTACGAGTTCCGTGGCTCCGTGCCTGAGGAGACTTCGGACCAGAAGACGGCGAAGATCGCGGTCACGGTCAAGTGATCACGGCCCGCGTGCGTCCGGGCGGTCAGCCGGCGGCGACTTTCACGATCTGACCGTTCGTCATTCCGACGAGCTGAGCGAATGTCAGCGGCATCACGGTGTGCGGGGTGCCGCCCGCCGTCCAGATCTGCGGGTAGGCCTCGAGAGATTCGTCGATGAATGTGGGCAGCGGAGCCGGGTGGCCGACAGGGGCCACTCCGCCGATCGCCTGCCCGGTGACGTCGCGGACGATCGCGGCCGGCGCCATGTCGACGGCATCCGCTCCGACACTGTCGGCGAGCACAGCGAAGTCGACCCGATGCCGGCCGCTCGTCATGACGAGCACCGGCGCGCCGTCGACGACGAGCACGAGGCTGTTCGCGATCGCACCGACGTCGCAGCCGATGGCGGCAGCGGCGGCCGCTGCGGTGCGGGCGGAATCCGGCAGGACGACCACGTTGGTGTCGACCCCTGCCGCCGCGAGATGCTCCTGCACGATGCGGCTCCGCGGCGGAAGGGTCTGTTCTGCGGTCACGACGGCGTCCTTTCAGAAGCGTTCAGAGCCGCGGATCATGCGGCATCTCCGATGAGAATAGCCTCCGCGTCCTCGAGCGCATCCTCGACGGGTTCGTCGATGCGATTGAGCACTCGGCGACCGAAGAAGACGATGAGAGCGGCGAGCAGGATGGATGCTGCCGCGAACAGATACGGCACGGTGGCGTCGAAGGCGTGCCAGAGCAGTGCTGCCAGCGGCGGGGCTGCTGCTCCACCGAGGAACCGAACCGCGGAGTAGGCCGATGATGCCACGGAGCGCGGGAGATCCGTAACCTCCATGACCGCTTCGGTCAGCACCGTGTTCATGATGCCGAGGAGGAGCCCGCCGACGATGATGCAGACGACCAGGGCAGCAGCGTTCGTGACGACCAGCCCAGCGGCGATGAGATCGAGGGCGAGCATCGGCAGCACCACGAGGATGATCCGCGTTCGCGGCATCCGGCGCATGAGAACCGGGGCCACCCACACACTCGTCACGGCGAGCGCGACGCCCCACCCGAAGAAGGTGAAGCCGATTCCCATTGCGCCGAAGCCCAGTGGGAAGGGCGAGAAGGCGAGCAGCACGAAGAACCCGATGTTGTAGAACAGCGCGGTGGCGGCCAGTGCGGCGAGTGCCGGGTGGCCGAGGGCTTTGAACGGGGCCGTGAACGGTATCGGCTCGCGCGTCTCGGTCGGGCCGCGCAAGAGAGCGAGCACCGCGATGAACGCGATCGCCATCAGCGCGACGACGCCGAAGAACGGTCCACGCCAGCTCTGCTCGCCGAGCAGGCCGCCGATCAGGGGACCCACCGCGATGCCGAGGCCCAGGGCGGCCTCGTAGAGCACGATGGCCGCGCTGCTGCCGCCGGAAGCGGCACCGACGATCGTCGCGAGCGCTGTGGAGATGAACAGCGCATTGCCGAGGCCCCAGCCGGCGCGGAAGCCGATCACGGCGTCGACGCTGCCGCTGAGCGCGCACAGCAGGGCGAAGACCACGATCAGGCCGAGCCCGATCAGCAGCGTCGCTTTCGCGCCGATCCGGCTGGAGATCCAGCTGGTGACGAGCATCGCGAGACCTGTGACGAGCAGGTAGCTGGTGAAGAGCAGCTCGGTCTCCACCGGCGTCGCTTTCAGCGACTCGGCGATGGCCGGAAGGATCGGATCGACGAGGCCGATCCCCATGAAGGCGACGACGCACGCGAAGGCGACGGCCCAGACCTGCGCCGGCTGCTTCCAGACAGAGGGGGCGGGAGTGCTCACCGTGCTTCTCCTGTCTTCGCGCTGCCGATGTGCTCGGTCAAGATCTTCGCTGCCCGCATCAGGACACTCCAGTCGTCGTCGCCGAGATCAGCGAAGCGTGGGGCGAGTGTGTCCCGGAACTCCTCACGCCAGGACCGCAGCGCGGTCACGCCCTCGGCGGTGATGTCGACGACCACGGCTCGGGAATCGGTCGGGTCCGCTGAACGGCGCACGAGTCCTTCGCGTTCGAGACTGCCGAGCAGCCGGGTCATCCCCGGCTGCGTCGTGCGCGCCGCAGACGCGAGTTCGCCGACGCGCTGGCCGCCGCCCTGCTCGAGCCGGCTCAGGACGCGCCACTGGGCCGCTGGGGCCTCGTTCCCGGCGTCCTGTGCGGCGATCCGGGCGAGGGCGTGTGCGGAAAGCACGAGCGAGGGGATGATGTCGTCGCGATTCATACCATTCAGTATATATCAGATGGTATGGAATGGCTTCAGCGTCGAGCGCCGGCGATCCGAGCGGAGAGCTGATGCGCGTGCGCGAGGAGGGTTCGCCCGAGATCGGCGATACGGTCCGGGCCGAAGCGGAATCCGACCCCGGTGAGACTCAGCGCCCATTCCGGACGCCCGGCGCGATCGAACACCGCAGCGCCGATGCCCCAGCTGCCCTCGACGATGAGGCCGGGGTTGATCGCGTAGCCGCGCTCCTTCGTCTCGGCGAGGCGAGTGCGCAACGGCTTCTGGCCGTGCGGACGCCCCCACTGCGACGCCAGGTCGGGATGGCGATCCAGATAGGCATCCACATCGTGGTCAGGGAGGAAGGCGAGGATCGCGAGTCCGGCGCTCGCGACGCCGAGGGGGAAACGCACCCCTTCGCTGAGCACGAACGAACGGATCGGGAACGAGCCCTCCTCGCGCAGCAGGCAGACCGTCTCGTCAGCACGTCGCACCGAGAAGA
This sequence comes from Microbacterium sp. LWO13-1.2, assembly GCF_038397725.1. NCBI lineage: Bacteria > Bacillati > Actinomycetota > Actinomycetes > Micrococcales > Microbacteriaceae > Microbacterium > Microbacterium sp. LWO13-1.2. Next base: position 3,311,373 of record NZ_CP151634.1, on the reverse strand, counting down.
AGGCGCTCTCCTCGGTCTTCACGGCCAGTGACCGGACGATGTCCCTGGCCTGTGCGGTCACGTCGTAGCGTGCCGCAGCCACTGATCCCATGAGGAAGAGCTCGGGTCCCGGCATCCAGCGCGTACTCTCGCCGTCGCGGTCGACGAGGCCCTCCGCGCGCAGGGCGGTGAGAAGGCGGTGCGCGGTCGAGCGCGACAGGTCGGCTGACCGTGCGAGATCCTGCAGCGAGGCGCCGTCCGCACCGCTCGAGGTCACCAGGCGCAGCAGCAGTGCCGCGCGAGCGATCGCCTGTGCACCGGGGACGGTTCTCGAAGCCTGTTCCATAATGTGGACGCTATCTCCGACTTCGGCCACATCGCAAGACCCGGCTTCCCTCAGGCGGGTGCGAAGCGGATGCTGGAGGGAGGACACGATGCGAAGGAGTACGCGTGATCGACAAGCAGTGGGCGTCCGCGACGGAAGCCGTCGCCGATATCTCTGACGGTGCATCGCTGGCGGTGGGCGGGTTCGGGCTCTCCGGCAACCCGATCGCCCTCATCGAGGCGCTTCTCGCCCAGGGGACGAAGGATCTCAGCGTCGTGAGCAACAACTGCGGCGTGGATGACTGGGGGCTCGGCGTACTGCTCGCGGCGCACCGCATCCGCAAGATGACCTCGTCGTATGTGGGGGAGAACAAGGAGTTCGAGCGTCAGTTCCTCACGGGCGAGCTCGAGCTGGAACTGACCCCGCAAGGAACCCTGGCAGAGAAGCTGCGCGCCGGGGGGTCCGGGATCGCCGCGTTCTTCACGCAGACCGGTGTGGGCACGCAGGTCGCCGAGGGCGGTCTCCCGCAGCGGTACGACCCTGACGGCTCGATCGCCGTCGCCTCGCCGGCCAAGGACGTGCGCTCCTTCGACGTCCGGGGTGAGCAGCGCGAGTTCGTCCTCGAAGAGGCGATCACCACCGACTTCTCGCTCGTGCACGCCCTCGTCGGTGACCGTCACGGCAATCTCATCTTCAACAAAGCCGCCAGGAACTTCAATCCGCTGGCGGCGATGGCCGGGCGCATCTGCATCGCGCAGGTCGAGCGACTTGTTGAGCCGGGCGAGCTCGACCCCGATCGTGTCCACCTCCCCGGAGTCTTCGTGCATCGCATCGTCGAGGTCGGCTCCGACATCCCCAAGCGCATTGAACGGCGCACTGTTGCGGTTGCCGTGGACGCCACGGAAGGAGCGTGAGATGACACTCACCCGAGACCAGATGGCCGCACGCGCTGCGGCCGAGCTGCAGGACGGCTCCTATGTCAATCTCGGCATCGGTCTGCCGACGCTCGTGCCGAACCATGTGCCCGACGGTGTCACCGTCGTGCTCCAGTCGGAGAACGGAATTCTGGGCGTCGGACCGTACCCGCGGGAGGACGCCGTCGACCCTGACCTCATCAACGCCGGGAAGGAGACCGTCACGGTTCTCGCGGGGTCCGCGTACTTCGATTCGGCGATGAGCTTCGGGATGATCCGCGGTGGAAAGATCGACGCCGCGATCCTCGGGGCGATGCAGGTGTCGGCCGCGGGAGACCTGGCGAACTGGATGATTCCGGGAAAGATGGTCAAGGGCCCCGGGGGAGCGATGGATCTCGTGCACGGCGCGGCCCCCGTCATCGTGCTGATGGAGCACGTCGCGAAGGACGGCTCTGCGAAGATCGTCGACGAGTGCTCGCTGCCGTTGACCGGACGCGGAGTGGTGGATCGGATCATCACCGATCTCGCCGTCATCGACGTGACGCCGGCCGGGCTCGTGCTGGTCGAGACGGCACCGGGTGTCACGGTCGACGAAGTGATCGCCGCGACCGAGCCGCAACTGATCGTGGCCGAAGCATTGAAGGAGCAGTCATGAGTGAGAAGGAAATCGTCATCGTCGCAGCGGCCCGTACGCCGCAGGGGCGACTGAAGGGGCAGTTGGCGTCGTTCACCGCGCCGCAGCTCGGATCGTTCGCCATCCGCGGTGCGCTGGAGCAGGCCTCCGTGGATCCCGCCGAGGTCGACGCGGTCATCGTCGGGCAGGTGCTCGCCGCAGGTTCCGGGCAGAACGCCGCGCGCCAGGCGGCCATCGGCGCTGGAATCGGGTGGGATGTGCCTGCGCACTCCGTGAACAAGGTCTGCCTGTCGGGTCTCACCGCGATCATCGACGCCGCGCGGATGATCCGCGTCGGGGATGCGACCGTAGTGGTCGCCGCCGGGATGGAGTCGATGACGAGGGCGCCGCACCTGCTGATGGGATCCCGCGACGGGTGGACCTACGGCAGCGTCGAGGTGCTCGACCACATGGCGTTCGACGGGCTCACCGATGCGTACGACAAGGAGAGCATGGGCGCATCGACTGAGCGGCACAACGCCCGTTATGAACTCACGCGCGAGGCTCAGGATGCGGTCGCTGCGCTGTCGCACCAGCGTGCCGCCGCGGCGCAGGAGGCGGGCGTCTTCGCGGATGAGATCGTCGAGATCTCCGTTCCGCAGCGGCGCGGGGAACCGGTACGGGTGACGAAGGACGAGGGCATTCGCCCGGACACCACGGCGGAATCGCTCGCCGGGCTGCGCGCGGCCTTTGCCGAGGGCGGATCGATCACCGCGGGGAACTCCTCGCAGATCTCCGACGGCGCGTCTGCTGTCATCGTCACCTCGCGCGCCAATGCGGAGGCGAAGGGCTGGCCGATCCTGGTGACCGTCGGAGCGAGCGGTCAGACCGCCGGTCCCGACAACTCCCTGCAGGCGCAGCCGGCGCGCGCGATCGAGCGGGCCTGCGAGAAGCAGGGCATCACCCCCGTCGATCTCGATCTCGTGGAGATCAACGAAGCTTTCGGTGCTGTTGTGGCGCGGTCGCAGAAGGAACTCGGCGTGGCCTCCGACATCGTCAATATCCACGGCGGCGGCATCGCCATCGGGCATCCGATCGGAGCATCCGGAAACCGGCTCGTCGTGCACGTCGCGCACGAACTGGCACGTCGGGGCAGCGGCACCGCTGCGGTGGGGCTGTGCGGCGGCGGCGGTCAGGGAGAGGCGCTGATCCTTACACGCTGAGCCGTGGTCAGCGGCGTCGGTCCTTGGCGTGCCCCTGGGCGTCGGCCATGGCCTTCTGCGAGCGGAACTGCAGTCGCTGCGCCTTCTTCGACTTCTTCACGGACTGGGGGGAGTCGGCGTCCACGAGAACACCGCGCCTTGCGCGGTTCATGTCGACCACGGCCCCGACCGCGAGTGCCATGGTGATGCCCCAGCTCAACCAGGAGAGCACGGCCCGCCAGGTGATGGGTTCCTCGCGCGTGCCGCGCAGGAGCGAGACGCCTGCCGAGATCGCGGCGATGAGTCCGGTGCTGAAGAGGTAGCGCATGCCCCTACGCTACCCGGCGTCGCCCCAGGCGGTGCCGAGCCTTGACAAGCCGTCCCGGATCCGCTCCGGTGCGTAGGTGGTGAATGAAAGGCGGAGAGCCCGACGATCCGCCGGACCGGCGAAGAACGGCGCGCCGGGCACGTAAGCCACGTCGTGCGTCAGCGCCGAGGCGAGCAAAGACGTGGCATCCAGCCCCTCAGGCAGCCGAGCCCAGACGAACATTCCACCGTCCGGCCGGTTCCAGGAGCTCCCGGCCGGCAGCGCGGACGGAAGCGCGTCGAGCATCGCATCGCGCCGTTCGGCGTAGGCGGAGCGGATTCGCTCCAGCGCGGCTTCGCCGCGACCGGAGTCCAGATAGTGAGCCGCAGCCGCCTGGTCGACCGTGGAGGTGTGCAGGTCGGCGGCCTGCTTGGCGATCGTGACCGTCGGTCGAACGTCGGCGGTCGTCCGGATCCAGCCGATGCGCAGGCCCGGCGCGATCACCTTCGAGAAGCTGCCGAGGCTGAGCACGTGGTCGGGAGCGAAAGCCGACAAAGACGGGAGGGGGTCGCCGGAGTAGCGCAGCTGCTTGTACGGCTCGTCCTCGATGATCCGGAAGCCGTGCCGGATCGCCGTCTCGGCGATCCTCCCGCGCGCAGGGAACGCGTGGGTCCTCCCAGTCGGGTTCTGGAACGTCGGCACCGTGTAGAAGAACTTCGGAGAGTGTTCGGCGGCGAGGCGTTCCAGCGCGTCGAGGTCGAGTTCATCCCCGGCATACGGAACGCAGATGACATGAGCGCCGGCCAGCGCGAACGTCTGCAGGGCGGCGAGGTAGCAGGGCTCCTCCACCAGGATGCGATCGCCGGGATCGAGCAGCGCCGTGGCGAGCAGGCCGAGGCCCTGTTGCGATCCCGTGGTGATGATCAGATCGGATGCCGCCGTCTCCAGACCGTCGGCGGTGTAGCGCCGAGCCACCTCTTCTCGCAGTGCGGGGTTGCCATCGGAGGGGGAGTACTGCAGCACGTTCGGCTGGCGCAGCACGTTGTCGAAGGAGTCGCGGATCCCGTCGAGGTCGAACAGCTCGGGGGCAGGAAGTCCGCCGGCGAAGGAGATGACCTCCGGCCGTTCGGTGAGCGCGAGAAGATCACGAACCGGTGAGGTCTTCGCCGAAGCCGCGCGCTGCGATCTTCCCGGCAGGGTGAGAATCCGGTCGGCGGTGTCCGCGGCTGACGTCATGTCGGTCTCTCCGTCCTGGGGCGTGTCGCCCAGGATAGCGCCGCCGCTCTCCGCACGCGGCCACTGTGTCGCGGTATCATGGAGTCGCCGCAATTCGACTGCGGCCGCACACCGTGTAACTACCGGCCGCCGGCATTCCGGCGGACAGCGGCGGCACCAGATCACCGCGTCCGTCGACGCGTGAGAGCCATGGCACAGACACACATCGCACCTCGGCAGAGCCTTCTCAAGCTCGCAGGTCTCCCGTATTTCCTGATCGCCTTCATCGCGCGGCTACCTTTCGCGATGATGGTGGTCGGCGTCCTCACCGTCGTCGTCGCCGCCCGCGGATCGATCTCCCTCGGCGGACTCACGTCGGCATCCGTCGGGCTCGGAACGGCGTGCTTCGGGCCGTTCCTCGGCGCCGCCGCCGACCGGTTCGGGCAGCGAGTCGTCCTGCTGACCCTGGCGGTCGCGAACGGCACGATGCTGGTGCTGTTCACCGCCACCGTCTACAGCTCCGCCGCCGATGCCCTCGTGCTGCTCACCGCCGTCGGGATCGGCGCGACCGCACCCCAGGTCGCCCCGATGTCGCGCTCGCGATTGGTCACGATGATCGCGGACCGGATGCCGCCAGCCCAGCGCGCCGGCACGCTCTCCGGGACGATGGCCTATGAATCGGCCGCGGATGAGACGGTGTTCGTGTTCGGCCCGTTCCTCGTCGGCGTCCTGGCCTCTGCCATCGCGCCGTGGGCTCCGTTGGTCGGAGCGGCAGCGCTCACCGTCCTGTTCGTCGGTGCGTTCGCGCTGCACCCGAGCGGTCGCCACGTCTCGCTGGACCGTGACGCGTCAGGGCGGGCGCCGTCTGCCGTCGCTGATCTGTTCCGTCCGCAACTGCTGGTGGTGGTGATGGGCATCCTCGGTGTCGGGCTCTTCTTCGGCGCGATGCTCACGGCGCTCACGTCATTCATGGCTGATCGGGGTGCTCCGGAACAGGCTGGTCTTCTCTACGGCGTGATGGGCGTCGGGTCGGCGCTGCTCGCCCTCGGCGTCGCCTGGCTTCCGCCGTCGTTCTCGCTCCGCGCACGCTGGCTGGTGTTCTCCGGCATCCTGCTGGCCGGCTCGCTGCTGCTCGGATTCGTCGATTCCGCCGCGATGATGATGCTCGCATTGGCGATCATGGGCGTCGGTATCGGACCGACCCTCGTCACCCAATACAGCTTCGGCGCCGCACGCAGTCCGCTCGGACGTTCGGCGACCGTGATGACGATGCTCGGGTCCGGCGTCATCGTCGGACAGTCGATCGGCGCCGCGGTCACGGGGGCGATCGCCGAGAGCGTCGGCACGGCGCCCGCACTCGTGCTGCCGGTGGTCGCAGCGTCCATCGCATTTGCCGCGGGAGTCGTGAACTGGTTCCTCAGCCGCACCCGACCGCGCCGTCGTCGCGTCGCAGCCTGACAGGCGTGGCGTCGGAGGCTCGGCAACCTCGATAGCCTGGGGGCACTGAACCGCTGGCGTGAGGAGTCATCATGACCGCCGCAGATTTCGTCGTCGTGGCCAACCGGCTGCCCGTCGACCGTGTTGCAGGGCCCGACGGAGAAGAAGTCTGGCGCACGTCGCCGGGTGGACTCGTGGCTGCGCTCGAGCCCGTGATGCAGAGCGTCAACGGCGCCTGGGTGGGGTGGCCGGGGCAGGCCGACCTCGAGGTGAAGCCCTTCGCATCCGGTGGCATCCGACTCATCCCGATCGCGCTGAGTGAGCAGGAGGTCGCGGAGTACTACGAGGGATTCTCCAACGACACGATCTGGCCGCTCTACCACGATGTGATCGCGCCTCCTCAGTACCACCGCGAATGGTGGGACGCGTACGTCGCGGTGAACCGGCGCTTCGCTGACGCCGCTGCCGCCGCGGTCGCGCAGGACGGGACCGTCTGGGTGCACGACTACCAGCTGCAGCTCGTTCCGCAGATGGTGCGGGCGCTGCGACCGGATGTGACCATCGGGTACTTCCATCACATCCCCTTCCCGACACACGGGCTTTACGCACAGCTGCCGTGGCGTGGCCAGGTGCTGCGCGGGCTCCTCGGCGCGGACGTGATCGGATTCCAGCGGGCGACCGATGCCACGAACTTCCTCAACGCCGTGCGCCGCCGGTTGAAGTACGAGATCAAGTCGTCGACCGTCACCGTGCCGTCGGGCAACGGCGAGATCGACGACAGAGGCGATTCGCACCGCGCGCTGGTGAAGGCCTTCCCGATCTCGATCGACACGGCGCCGTACATCGAGCTCGCCCGGCGCCCGGACATCCAGGCGCGCGCAGCCGAGATCAGAGCGAACCTCGGCAATCCGAAGTACGTGCTGCTCGGAGTCGACCGCCTGGACTACACCAAGGGCATCGGTCACCGCGTCAAGGCATACGGTGAGCTGCTCGCCTCAGGAGACCTCTCCGTCGAGGACGTCACACTCGTGCAGGTCGCGAGTCCGAGCCGCGAACGCGTGGACGCGTACGCGAACCTGCGCGACGAGATCGAGCTCTCCGTCGGCAGGATCAACGGCGACACCGACACGATGGGGCACACCGCGATCCGGTACCTGCACCAGGGGTTCCCCCGTGAGGAGATGGCGGCCCTGTACCTGGCCGCCGACGTGATGCTCGTGACCGCCCTCCGTGACGGCATGAACCTCGTGGCCAAGGAATACGTCGCCACTCGAATCGACAATCGTGGTGTGCTCGTGCTGAGCGAGTTCGCCGGTGCTGCCGACGAGCTCGGCAACGCGATCCTGGTGAATCCTCATGACATCGAGGGCCTCAAGGAAGCCATCATGCGCGCTGTGGAGATGCCGCCGCGGGAACAGACACGACGGATGCGTGCGCTCCGGCGCCGAGTGCTCGACAACGACGTGAACGCCTGGTCGAACTCGTTCCTCGCCGCCCTCGCCGCGGCGCGCGAAGCACGCTGACCGCCGCGTGCGGCCGGGCTCCTGCGTGAGAGGCTGGCAGAGCACGGATACCGAACAAGGAGATGCCCTGTGACCCGCAGCTGGACCCCCGGAACACCGGATGCCGACCTCTCGGCGATCGCCCGGACGCTCCGACTGGTCGTCGCGCTCGACTTCGACGGCGTCGCTTCGCCTCTGGTCGCCGAACCGATGGCGGCACGGGCCCTCCCCGAGGTGGCCGCTCAGGCGAGCCGACTCGCGTCGTTGCCGGACACCCTCGTCGCCTACGTCTCCGGGCGAAGCTTGCACGACCTTCGTGAGATCACCGAACATGACGACGCCTCGCCGATAGTTCTCGCCGGCTCGCACGGCGCTCAGTACTGGTATCCGGGCACCGGTGAGCTCGACAGCGGAAGCGAACAGACGGCCGGAGAGACACGCGAGGCACTCTGGGAGGCAGCCCGGCCGATCATCGACCGTTACGTGGGGGCTGAGTTCGAGCCGAAGACCTTCGGGATGGGTGTGCACACCCGTCGCGCTGACCGCGAGACCGAGACTCAGGTGTTCGCCGAGATCGACGCGCTCGTCGCCGAGCGATTCCCGGGTCTGCGACGTCGGGCCGGACACCGTGTACTCGAGTTCTCCTCCCGTACCGAGGGCAAGGACGCCGCGATGGCCGCCCTCCGCGAACACTTCGATGCCACCGGGATCCTGTTCGCCGGCGATGATGTCACGGACGAGGACGCGATGCGCGTACTTCAGGACGACGATCTCGGGGTGCGGGTCGGGCCGGGGGAGAGCGCGGCGGCGCTCCGTGTGGACAGCCCACAACAGATCGCCCAGCTTCTGGAGACGCTCGCGGACGAGCGGGCCGCGCGGCAGGAATAGACTGCCGTCATGTCCCCGCATGATCCTTCTGCCAGCGCGCCCGCCGATTCCCGCACCGTCGACATCAAGCCCCGCAGCCGAGTCGTCACCGACGGCATTGAAGCCACGACTTCTCGTGGCATGTTGCGTGCCGTCGGCATGGGAGATGCCGATTGGGAGAAGCCGCAGATCGGGATCGCGTCCAGCTGGAACGAGATCACCCCTTGCAACCTGAGCCTCGACCGTCTCGCTCAGGGTGCGAAGGAGGGCGTGCACGCCGGCGGCGGATACCCGCTGCAGTTCGGCACCATCTCGGTTTCTGACGGCATCTCGATGGGCCACGAGGGCATGCACTTCTCGCTCGTGTCGCGCGAGGTCATCGCCGACTCGGTCGAGACCGTGATGATGGCGGAGCGGCTCGACGGGTCCGTGCTCCTCGCGGGTTGCGACAAGTCCATCCCCGGGATGCTGATGGCCAGCGCCCGTCTCGGCCTCTCCAGCGTGTTCCTGTACGCCGGGTCCATCGCGCCCGGCTGGGTGAAACTCTCGGACGGCACCGAGAAGGAAATCACGATCATCGACTCGTTCGAGGGCGTCGGCGCCTGCCGAGCGGGCCGGATGAGCGAGGAGGACCTCAAGCGCATCGAGTGCGCCTTCGCTCCGGGAGAGGGCGCATGCGGCGGCATGTACACCGCCAACACCATGGCGTCCGTCGCCGAGGCCCTCGGCCTCAGCCTCCCTGGATCAGCCGCCCCGCCCGCAGCCGACCGTCGTCGTGACTACTACGCGCACCGTTCCGGTGAGGCGGTGGTCAACCTGCTCCGCCAGGGCATCACCACCAAGGACATCCTGACCAAGGAGTCCTTCGAGAACGCGATCGCCCTCGCCATGGCGCTGGGCGGCTCGACCAACGTCGTCCTGCACCTCCTCGCCATCGCCCGTGAGGCCGAGATCGAGTTGAGCCTGCACGACTTCAACCGCATCGGCAGCAAGACCCCGCACGTCGCCGACATGAAGCCGTTCGGGCAGTACGTCATGAACGACGTCGACCGCCACGGCGGAATCCCGGTCATCATGAAGGCGATGCTCGACGAGGGGCTCCTCCACGGCGACGCGCTCACGGTCACCGGCAAGACCGTTGCCGAGAACCTGGCCGACCTGAACCCGGACCCGGTGGATGGCGACGTCATCCACACGTTCGACAACCCGATCCACGCCTCCGGCGGCATCACGATCCTGCACGGATCGCTCGCACCCGAGGGCGCCGTCGTCAAGTCCGCCGGCTTCGACGCCGACGTGTTCGAGGGGCCGGCCCGTGTGTTCGAGCGCGAGCGCGGGGCGATGGACGCCCTCGCTGCCGGCGAGGTCAACGCGGGCGATGTCATCGTGATCCGCTACGAAGGACCCAAGGGTGGGCCCGGGATGCGCGAGATGCTCGCGATCACCGCCGCCATCAAGGGCGCCGGGCTCGGAAAAGATGTACTACTCTTGACAGACGGTCGATTCTCAGGCGGCACAACCGGACTGTGCATCGGCCACATAGCACCCGAAGCGGTGGACGCAGGTCCTATCGCCTTCGTGCGCGATGGTGATCTGATACGGGTCGATATCGCGGCTCGCACCCTCGACCTACTCGTCGACGATGCAGAGCTCGCCTCCCGCCGCTCTGGCTGGGAGCCGCTTCCCCCGCGCTATACCCGTGGCGTTCTTGCCAAGTACTCGCGTCTCGTGCGGTCCGCCGCCGAAGGCGCGACGACCGGCTGAATCGCGTCGGCCACGCCTCCGGCATCCGACGTCGTCCACAGACCACCAGAAGGAATGTCATGACTGCTGATCCCGTCTCGGCCGTGCCGAGGCCACCCGCCCGCCAATCCGCCGCCCCAGAGCTCTCGGGCGCCGAAGCCGTCGTCCGGTCGCTGGAGCTGCTCGGTGTCACCGACGTCTTCGGGCTGCCCGGTGGTGCGATCCTCCCGCTCTACGACACGTTGATGGGCGACTCCCAACTCCGCCACATCTTGGTGCGCCACGAGCAGGGCGCCGGCCACGCGGCCGAGGGCTACGCCTCGGCGTCGGGCCGCGTCGGGGTCTGCATCGCGACGTCCGGTCCCGGCGCCACGAACCTCGTCACGGCGATCGCCGATGCCTACATGGACTCGGTGCCGCTGGTCGCGATCACCGGTCAGGTGTTCTCCACGCTGATGGGGACGGATGCCTTCCAGGAGGCCGACATCGTCGGCATCACGATGCCCGTGACGAAGCACTCCTTCCTCGTGAAGGACCCCGCGGACGTTCCAGGAGCCCTCGCCGCCGCCTTCGAGATCGCCTCCACGGGCCGCCCCGGTCCCGTGCTGGTCGACATCACCAAGGACGCGCAGCAGGCATTCGCGCCGTTCATCTGGCCGCCCAAGATCGATCTTCCCGGGTATCGCCCGGTGACGAAGGCGCACGGCAAGCAGATCCAGGCCGCAGCGAAGCTGCTGGCCGAGGCGAAGAAGCCGGTCCTGTACGTCGGTGGCGGCGTGATCCGCGGCCGCGCATCGGCGGAACTGCTCGAGTTCGCCGAATCGACCGGCGCTCCCGTCGTGACGACCCTGATGGCACGCGGGGCGTTCCCTGACTCGCACGCGCAGCACCTGGGCATGCCCGGGATGCACGGCACGGTTCCCGCCGTGCTGGCGCTGCAGGAAGCAGATCTGCTGATCTCGCTCGGAGCTCGCTTCGATGACCGCGTGACCGGCAAGGCCGCGCTGTTCGCACCGAACGCGAAGGTCGTCCACGTCGACATCGACCCGGCAGAGATCTCCAAGATCCGCACCGCGGACGTGCCGATCGTGGGTGATGTGCGCGAAGTGCTGATCGACCTCGACGCGGCGTATCGCGGCACCGTCGGTGACACGAAGCCGGACACCGAGGAGTGGTGGTCGTACCTCGACGGACTGCGCGATGAGTTCCCGCTCGGCTTCGCGCCGACCACCGACGGACTTCTCGCACCGCAGTACGTGATCCAGCGCATCGGCGAGCTCACCGGTCCCGAAGCCGTGTACGCGGCGGGCGTCGGACAGCACCAGATGTGGGCTGCCCAGTTCATCAAGTACGAGCGTCCCAACGCCTGGCTGAACTCCGGGGGAGCAGGCACCATGGGCTACTCGGTACCGGCGGCGATGGGTGCGAAGGTCGCCGAACCCGATCGTGTGGTCTGGGCGATCGATGGTGACGGCTGCTTCCAGATGACCAATCAGGAGCTCGCGACCTGCACGATCAACAACATCCCGATCAAGGTCGCGATCATCAACAACTCCTCGCTGGGCATGGTGCGCCAGTGGCAGACCCTGTTCTATGACGGCCGGCACTCCAACACCGATCTGAACACCGGGCACGGCACGGTCCGCATCCCCGACTTCGTCAAGCTGTCCGAGGCCTACGGGTGCCTTGCGATCCGCGTGGAGAAGGAAGAGGAAGTGGATGCCGCGATCAAGCTGGCACTCGAGACCAACGACCGTCCTGTGGTGATCGACTTCGTGGTCAGCGCGGATTCGATGGTGTGGCCGATGGTGCCGCAGGGCGTCAGCAACAGCTACGTCCAGTACGCGCGGGAGCACGCCCCCGAGTTCGATGAGGAGATCTGAGCCATGTCGACCCACGTACTGAGTCTGTTGGTGGAGAACAAGCCCGGTCTCCTCACGCGCGTCGCCGGGCTCTTCGCCCGTCGCGGCTTCAACATCGAGTCGCTCGCTGTCGGCGTGACCGAGGTGCCCGGAATCTCCCGCATCACGGTCGTCGTCGACGTGGAGGACCTGCCCCTCGAGCAGGTGACCAAGCAGCTGAACAAGCTGATCAACGTCATCAAGATCGTCGAGCTGGACCCGGCGTCCTCCGTGCAGCGCGACCACATGCTGGTCAAGGTGCGCACCGACAACGCGACCCGCTCGAACGTGATCGAGGTCGTGAACCTGTTCCGGGCCTCGGTCGTCGATTACGCCCCCGACGCTCTGGTCGTCGAGGTGACCGGCGACAAGGGCAAGGTCGAAGCGATCCTGCGCGCACTGGAGCCCTTCGGCATCAAGGAGATCGCCCAGTCCGGCCTCCTCGCCATCGGCCGTGGCGGCAAGAGCATCACCGAGCGCGTCCTGCGCGGCTGACCACTTTCACAATTTCAGGGACTCCGTGTCCCGCACGAACCACTACCAAGGAGAAAAACAGTGAGCACCGAGATCTTCTACGACGCAGACGCAGACCTGTCCCTGATCCAGGGCAAGAAGGTCGCGATCGTCGGCTACGGATCGCAGGGCCACGCCCACGCGCAGAACCTGCGCGACTCGGGTGTCGAGGTCGCGATCGCCCTCAAGGAGGGCTCGAAGTCCGCCGCGAAGGCCGAAGAGGCCGGCTTCCCGGTCAAGACGGTGGCGGATGCCGCCGAGTGGGCTGACGTCATCATGATCCTCGCGCCGGACCAGTACCAGCGCACGATCTTCAACGAGTCCATCAAGGACAAGCTGACCCCGGGCAAGACGCTCGCGTTCGCACACGGCTTCAACATTCGCTTCGGGTACATCGACGCTCCCGAGGGCGTCGACGTCATCCTCGTCGCCCCGAAGGCTCCCGGGCACACGGTGCGTCGTGAGTTCGTCGCCGGCCGCGGCATCCCGGACATCATCGCCGTCGAGCGCGACGCGTCCGGCCACGCCTGGGACCTCGCGCTCTCCTATGCGAAGGCGATCGGCGGCACGCGTGCCGGTGTCATCAAGACGACCTTCACCGAAGAGACCGAGACCGACCTGTTCGGTGAGCAGGCCGTGCTCTGCGGTGGCGTCAGCCACCTCGTGCAGGCCGGCTTCGAGACCCTGGTCGAGGCGGGCTACCAGCCGCAAATCGCCTACTTCGAGGTGCTGCACGAGCTGAAGCTCATCGTCGACCTGATGTGGGAGGGCGGCATCGCCAAGCAGCGCTGGTCGGTCTCCGACACGGCCGAGTACGGCGACTACGTCTCCGGCCCGCGCGTCGTGACTCCCGAGGTCAAGGCGTCGATGCAGGCGATCCTCTCCGACATTCAGTCGGGTGCCTTCGCGAAGCGCTTCATCGACGACCAGGACAACGGCGGCGAAGAGTTCCTCGCGCTCCGCGCGAAGGAAGAGACGCACCCGATCGAGGCGACGGGCAAGGAGCTGCGCGCTCTGTTCGCGTGGAAGCAGCAGGACGAAGACTACGTCGACGGCAGCGCTGCGCGCTGATCTGAAGCACGAAGAAAGGGCGTCCCGCGAGGGGCGCCCTTTCTCGTCCCTCCGCTGGGATACATCCGATGTCTTTGGCTAGGATGAGGCCATGCGACAGGACTGGTTCAGTGACGCCCGATTCGGCATGTTCGTCCACTTCGGGCTCTACAGCGCGGCGGCCCGACACGAGTGGGTGCAGAGCTTCGAGCGCCTCACCGATGCCGACTACCGGCAGTACTTCGAGCATTTCGACCCTGATCTCTTCGATGCCCGTGCTCTCGCGCGCACGGCGAAGGAGACGGGAATGGGTTATGTGGTGCTGACGACGAAGCACCATGACGGCTTCTGCCTCTGGGATTCCACACTCACCGACTTCACCTCCACCGTCGCCGTCGACCGGGACCTCGTCCGCGAGTACGTCGAGGCCTTGCGTGCAGAGGGGCTCAAAGTCGGTCTCTATCATTCGCTGATCGACTGGCGTCATCCGCATTTCACCCTCGACTGGACCCACCCGCGCCGCGACGACGACGACGCACGCGACCTCGACGCGGGTAGGGACATGGCCGTGTATCGGGAGTATCTGCACGGTCAAGTGCGTGAACTGCTCACCGAATACGGCGACATCGACTACCTGTTCTTCGATTTCACCAGCCCCGACGAGAAAGACGGCTGGCCGGGGAAGGGGCCGGACGACTGGGATGCGCAGGCGTTGCTCGCGCTGTGTCGAGAGCTGCAGCCGAACATGCTGGTGAACGACCGGCTCGGCATCCCTGCAGACTTCGTCACACCGGAGCAGTACCAGCCGACCGCGCCCCTCGTGCGCGACGGGAGCCCGCTGGTGTGGGAGGCATGTCAGACCCTCAACGGCTCGTGGGGGTATCACCGTGACAACACCGACCAGAAGTCGGCGACCCTGCTGGCTCAGATGCTCGTCGATTCCGTATCGATGGGCGGCAACATGCTGCTCAACATCGGACCCGACGGGCGCGGAGCGATCGTTCCTCGTGATGCCGCGACCCTGTCCGAGATCGGGACCTGGATGCGGTTGCACCGAGACGCCGTCATCGGGGCCGGGCATTCCTCGTTCGTCCCGCCTCGTGAAGGCGTGTACACGCGTCGCGGCAATCGCCTGTACCTGAGTCTCTTCTTCTGGCCGATGGGATTCGTGCATCTCCCGGAGCTCGCCGGAAAGGTCGCGTACGCACGCCTTCTCAATGACGGCTCGTGGCTGCGGACGAGTGTGTCAGATCCTGGGCAGGAAGCCGACCTCATGACGCCGGCCGGTCAAGCAGAGGGCACGCTGACGGTGCATCTCCCGGTGCAGCGCCCCGATGTCCTCATCCCGGTGATCGAACTCACGCTGACGGACTGACGGGCATTCTGAGATCGGCGCGCTCCTCGGAGCGCGCCGATCGTCGTCGAGCCATCACGCGGGTGCAGAGGACCGGCTGCCGCGGCGTCTCTCTTTGGTGACCCCAATTCGCGCAGACATCCGATGTTCAGCTTGCGCCATCCCCTGAAGTATGAAACGGTAACTTCATACGAAACCCTCCTAGGTTGTTTCGATTTTAGGAACAACCTTCCCGTTCCCAAGGAGTAATTCAATGAAGAAGATACGCATGGGCGCCGTCGCCGCCATCGCCGGCGTCGCCGTCGCCATGACGGGATGTGCCGGCTCCGGTGGAGCGTCCGGTTCTGGTGACGACGGCACGATCGTCGTCGACATGTGGGCCGGCTCTGCCGACGACACGAAGGCCCTCGAGGCGCAGATCAAGATCGCCCAGGAGCAGAACCCCGACCTGAAGATCGAGCTGCGCACGGCGCCATGGGGTGACTTCTTCACGAAGCTCACGACCAACATGGCGTCCGGCAACATGGCGTGCGTCACCGGTATGAACAGCGGCATGCTGTCCAGCTACACCGACGGCTTCGCCGAGCTCAGCGCGGCCGACCTCAAGACCGCCGGACTCGCCGAGAGCGATTTCGCACCGGGCGCGACCGAGATCCTGAAGAACAAGGGCACGATGTACGGCCTTCCCTTCGACGTCGCCACGATGCTCGTCTACTTCAACGCCGATCAGCTCGCTGCATCCGGCGCGGCGACTCCTGCTCCCGGCTGGACCTTCGACGACTTCGAAGCGACGGCCAAGGCGGCCACCAGCAACGGCAAGGCGGGCTTCGCCGTGGGAATGGGCGACTTCCAGTGGCAGGCTCTTCCGATCGCGAAGGCGGGCCTGCAGCCGGTCAGCGCCGATGGTGAGCTGCAGCTGACTGACAAGAAGTTCGTCGAGGCGGCCACGTGGTACGGGGACCTCGTCTCCGCACAGAAGGTGGCGCTCCCTGTCGCGTCCGCATCCGACACCGGCTGGGGAGAGAACCAGTACTCGAGTGGCAATGCGGCGATGGCAGTGGACGGCACCTGGAACGCGGTGAGCTACCTCGCCAACGAGTCGGGTTTCGCCGCAGGCATGGCGCCGCTTCCGTCTGAGGGCGGCGAATCGCTCAGCCTCATCCTCGGTTCCGGCTTCGGCATCTCCAAGACCTGCGAGAACAAGGAAGACGCCCTCAAGGTGCTCGGCTCGCTTCTCAGTGCCGACGCTCAGGACTACATCGCCTCCTCCGGGCGCAGCTACCCGGCGCGCGCCGAGAGCCAGCCGCTCTACTTCGAGTCGATCGATGAGAAGTACCGCGCGCAGGTCGAAGAGGTCTTCACGGCAGCGTTCGAGAACGTCCAGGGCCAGTACGTCAGCGACAACTGGTCGAAGGTCGGCACCTACGTCCAGCCGCAGCTGGTGAGCGTGTACAACGGGCAGGAGACGATGGCCAAGGTCCTCGAATCCGCCCAGCAGCAGTTCGCCAACTGACGAACTGAGGAAGAAGAGAGATGACCGCCAACGTGCCACGTCGCAGGTCTCTCGCCAAGGTCGAAGGCCGCCAGGCGCTGGGGTTCGCAACCCCGGCCCTGGTGGGCCTCGCCCTGTTCACCATCGTGCCTGTCGTGCTCTCCGTCGTGATGAGCTTCTTCGACTGGCCGACGTTCGGCGAGAAGACCTTCATCGGAATCGACAACTACATCCGGCTGTTCACGGCCAGCCCGGACTTCTGGCCGGCGATGCGGAACACCGCGGTCTTCACGATCCTCTACGTTCCGCTGAACGTCGGGCTGTCGCTCGTGCTCGCGATGGCCCTGGGGCCGCGCATTCGCGGTCGCGGCGCCCTCCGCGTGCTGTTCTTCATCCCCGTGGTGACGCCGATGGTCGCCAACGTGCTGGTGTGGAAGATGCTCCTGCAGCCACAAGGCCTGTTCAACGGCGCTTCGGAGAGCTGGTTCGGGGTGACGCTGCCGAACTTCCTGGCCGACCCGCAGTGGGCGATGATCATGGTCGTCATCATGAGCGTCTGGCAAGGCGTCGGATACAACATGCTCATCTTCTCGGCGGCGCTCGAGCAGTTGCCGGAGTCGGTGATGGAGGCCGCCAGGATCGACGGTGCGAGCGGATTGCGGATGCAGCTCAGCATCGTCGTCCCGATGATCTCGCCGGCGGTGTTCTTCGCCACGATCATGACGATGATCACGGCGCTCCAGGTGTTCGTGCAGCCGCAACTGCTCACCGGTGGCGGACCCGGAAATGCGACGCAACCGCTGGTCCAGTTCATCTACAACCAGGGCTTCAAATTCCAGGAGCTGGGCCTGGCCGCTGCGGGCGCGTGGATCCTGTTCGCTCTCATCATCGTCATCACGGCGCTGCAGTTCGGCGCGCAGAAGAAGTGGGTGCACTATGAGCACTGACCTGCAGACCTCATCCGTTGTGCTCGGCGATGGCGAACACGTCGAGGTCGACCGCAAGGGACGCACCAGGGCGCCGCTGAGCGCAGCGGAGCGTACCAGACTCGTCATCGCGCATGTGCTCGTCTATATCGCCGCGGCGATCTTCGTCTCGCCGATCGTGTACGCGTTCTTCTCGGCGCTCAAGCCGAACTCCGAGATGTTCACGATGCCGCCGTCGCTGGTCGCATCCGAGGTGCGCTGGACGAATTTCCTCGACGTGTTCGCTTACGGGCCGTTCCTGACCTACATTGGCAATTCGTTCTTCGTCGCGATCGCCGGCACGCTCGTCGTGCTGTTCGTCTCGACCACGGCCGGCTACGCCTTCGGACGGCTGCGATGGAAGGGGCGGGATGCCGTCTTCGTCCTGTTCCTCGCGACGCTCATGGTCCCCGCCGAGGTCCTCGTGATCCCGATGTTCCAGGTCATGCAATGGTTCGACTGGGTCGACACCTACCAGGCGCTGATCTTCCCGTTCGCGTTCACCGCGTTCGGCACCTTCCTGATGCGTCAGTTCTTCCGTGGCATCCCGTACGAGCTCGAAGAAGCCGCGCGCGTCGACGGCGCGGGGCCGGTCCGGTCGTTCGTGCAGATCATCCTGCCGCTCGCCAAGTCGGCCGTCGCCGTGCTCTCGGTCTTCACGTTCCTGTCTTTCTGGAACAGCTATCTGTGGCCGCTCATCGTGACCGTGGACTACAACGCGCACGGCACGCTGCCGATCGGCCTCGCCAGCTTCTCCGGCCTCACCGGCACCCGCTGGGACCTGCAGATGGCCGCTGCGATCATCTCGATGGTCCCGACGACCGTGCTGGTAATCGTGCTCCAGAAGCACCTGGTCAAGGGGATCGCGATGGCAGGACTCGGCGGGCGCTGATGTCCGCGGCTCGCATGCACGACGAGGAGAAGAAGACCGCATGATGAACTTCGAGAAGCGCACCGGTCCGGACTTCGGCGCGGCCGCGCCGACCTATCCGACGAACGGCGTGCCGGACTGGTACCGCGACGCGAAGCTCGGCTTCTTCGTGCACTGGGGCCTGTACTCGGTGCCCGCCTGGGCCGTGCAGCACGGTGACGGCGTGAACATCCCGACTGAGGATGCGTACGCCTGGCATCAGTACGCGGAGTGGTACGGCAACACCGTCCGCATCGCAGGCAGCCCCACCTGGGAGCGCCACCAGCGTCTGTACGGCCCCGGTACGTCATACGAGGATCTCGCCGATCGATGGGACGCCTCGGCATTCGACGCCGACGCTTTTGTCGGCGAGCTGGTGGATGCCGGAGCGCAGTACATCGTCCCGACGACGAAGCACCACGAGGGGTTCTGTCTCTGGGGCACCGGGACGACCGGATTCAATGCGGTCGCCCGCGGTCCCCGCCGGGATCTGATCGCGGAGTTCCACGATGCCACCCGTCGCGCGGGGGCCAAGTTCGGCGTCTACTATTCAGGGGCTCTGGACTGGCACGTGAGTGACTTCCCGGCCATCGAGTCCGACACGGACCTCTTTCGATATCGCCGTACCGACGAGCATTTCGCCCGCTATTCGGCGGCGCAGCTCGAGGAGCTCGTCGAGCGCTTCTCGCCGGATCTCCTGTGGAACGACATCGAGTGGCCGGACGGCGGCAAAGGGCCGGAGGCCTACGGCGTGGCCGCGTTCCTGTCGAGATACTTCGACGCGGTGCCGGGCGGCGTCGTCAACGACCGCTGGGGAGTGCCGTACCACGGGTTCCTCACGCGTGAATACACGGACATCCCCGACATCATCTCCGAGCCGTGGGAGTCCACGCGAGGACTCGGGTACTCCTTCGGGTACAACCAGGACGAGGACGCCAGGCATTCGCTCTCCGGAGCAGCGCTGGTGCGTCTCCTCGTGGATGTCGTCGCGAAGAACGGAAACCTGCTGATCAATGTGGGACCGGCTGCAGACGGATCGATCCCGGAGCTGCAGCGCGACGCGATGCGCGAACTCGGCGCGTGGCTGCGTGTGAACGGCGACGCGATCTACGGCACGCGGCCGTGGATCCGGATGGGGGAGCAGGCCGGGGTGCCGGTGCGGTACACCCGTTCGGCAGACGGCGTGCATCTCCACACGCTCGACCCGAGCGTCGGTACGGTTGCCCTGCCCGCGGAGTTCGGAGATGTCGAAATGCGCTGGCGGGACGGAACCCCCGCGCGCGCGGAGCGGGACGCGCACGGTATCCGGTCCGTCGAGGTTCCCGTTGGTCTGCGCGGAGAACCGGTCGCCGTGCTCACCGCATCCGGGATCTGACGCCCGTGAGAACGGAGGAGGCCCGGTGCACGTGCACCGGGCCTCCTCCGTTCTCAGCTGGTCAAGAGCGGATCACTCCGACGGCGCCTCTTCGACCTCGATCGGAGCGTCGGCCGCGTCCGCCCAGACGGGCGCGGGCAGCAGCGTGTCGGTCGAACCGTCGCGGATGGCGCGGAGCGCCTCGACGATCTCGCTCGAGTTCTCCGGCACAGCCAGTCCGCAGGTCTTCAACTCTGATGCGAACTCGAGCGTCAGGCGGGTCTTGCCTGCTTCGACCGCCTCAGCGGTGGTGCCGGTGCGCTTCTCGCTGCCGGTCTGGATGTCCGAGACCTCGTCGCACACGTGGTAGACGGCGCCGCCGTCGACCCAGACGACTTCGTCCTTGCCGAGCAGCTGGATCACGGTGGACTGGTCTGCCGTGTATTTCTCCACCGACGGCGGGTTGAAGTCGATCCCGAGCACGACGGCGAGAGCGGCCAGGACGATACCGACGATGCCGGCCGTCGTCTTCTGCCCCTTGTCCATGTCCTTGTTCAGGAAGATGAGGATGATGAGCGGCACGAACGCGATGATGGCGATGATCGCACCGAGCTGGTTCTGCACGAAGAATCGCACGGTGTCGGACTTTCTCGCGGGATCGAGGCGATTCGCCTTCTTCCAGAGGAAGGACCCGGTGATCGCCAGCGCGGCGATGACGACGAGCAGCACGAGGAGAGCGATGAACGCCCACTGCGGGAACTGTGCGGTGACGCCCTGCTCCTCGAGGAGCCCGGTGTCGGGGTCGCGGACGAGCGCGCCGTCCTCGCCGACGAAGACGCGCTGGCGCAGCAGCCAGAAGATGCCGACGGCCTCTCCGGCGATCGCGAGGACCCACAGGACCACGGCGATCCAACGGAAGGTCACCGCCTTCGACTTCGCCTCCGGAGTCGGCTTCCAGTTCGCCGGCGGGTCGACGACTCCGCCGTCGCTCGACACGGTCTGATCGTCACGGACGACCTTCTTCTTGCTCTCAGCCACGGTGCCTCCCCGATCGTTACAGCGCCGAGCTTAGTGGAAGCCCTACGCTGTCCTCATGACATCCGACTCCGATTCCGACGACGCGTTGGGCTGGGCGGGCGACGAGCAATCGCCGAAGAGCGACCCCTCGCTTCCGCACGGCTGGAATGCCGTGGGCAAGGGCAGCGCAAAGGTGGGGCGGATCAAAGCGGACGGGACCGTCACGCCGGCGGATGCGCCCGCGCCGATGAGTACGGCGATGCTCGTGACGCTCGGCATCGTCGGGGGCATCTACCTGCTGTACACCGTCGGGTGGGTCATCGGAGGATTGCGGCTCAAGCCGCTGACGGCCCTGATCGTCGCTGACGCGATGTTCGTGCCGTGGTTCGTGCTGGCGATCGCCGCACCCGCTCTCTGGTTCCTGACGTCCTGGATCCTCACGCGCGGCCGTGCGACGTGGATCCGGCTGCTCGTCCTTCTTGTCGGCGTGGTGCTGCTGGTGCCATGGCCCTTCGTGACGGTGGGGGTGATCGGGTCGTGAGTGCTGCAGGAGATTCCGTGCCGGAGTCGGTCGGTGGGAACGGGGCTCCGCGCTGGCTGACCTGGACCGTCATCGGCGCGGCCGGTTTGTTCTACGCATACGCCGTCTGGAACGCCGTCGCGCATCTGGTCTCGTTCCTGCCGAGCGGTCTCACCGCGATCGGCTGGGTGACGTTCCTGTTCGGTGTGGTGTTCCCGATCATCGTGTTCGTGCTCGCCCTCGCGCTCGGACGGCGCCGCAACGCCGGAGAGCTCGCGCTGCTCCTGCTCACCGGACTCGGTGTGGTGGCCGTTTTCTGGCTGAGTCTTCTCGGATACAGCGTGCTGAACATGGACGAACTGGTGACCGTCGCGCGCTGACGCCGAACGTCACACGTCGGGGCGCGCTGAACCGCTCCGGTACAGTTGAAACCGATCGCGCCCCCACGGTGTGCGGCGCATCGGCCCCTCCCGCCTGTCGCGCTGCCCCGAAGGATCCACTGTGCCGAAGCCCGTTGTGCTCATCGCCGAAGAACTCTCTCCCGCCACGATCGAGGCCCTGGGCCCGGACTTCGAGGTCCGCAACGTCGACGGCACCGACCGCGCGGCGCTGTTCTCCGCGTTGGCAGAGTCGGACGCAGTGCTCGTCCGCTCAGCGACGAAGATCGATGAGGAGGCGCTCAGCCACGCGCCGAAGCTCAAGGTCGTCGCCCGTGCCGGCGTCGGTCTCGACAACGTCGACATCAAGGCGGCCACCACTGCCGGTGTGATGGTCGTCAACGCCCCGACCTCGAACATCGTCTCCGCCGCCGAGCTCACCGTCGGCCACATCCTCAGCCTCGCCCGTCGCATTCCCGCGGCGCACGCGTCGCTGTCGGCCGGGGCCTGGAAGCGCAGCTCCTTCACCGGCGCCGAACTCTTCGAGAAGACCGTCGGCATCATCGGCCTCGGCCGCATCGGCGCCCTCGTCGCGGCCCGCCTCGCCGCCTTCGACATGCGCGTCGTCGCCTACGACCCCTATGTCACCTCCGCACGCGCCCAGCAGCTCGGCGTGCAGCTGCTCTCGCTGGACGAGCTCGTCGCGGAGTCGGACTTCATCACGATCCACATGCCGAAGACCCCGGAGACCACCGGCATGCTCGGCGCTGAGCAGTTCAAGGCGATGAAGCCCTCCGCGTTCGTCGTGAACGTCGCCCGCGGCGGCCTGATCGATGAGGTCGCACTGCACGAGGCACTGGTCGCCGGCGAGATCGCCGGCGCCGGACTCGACGTCTTCACCTCAGAGCCCCCCGCCGAGGGCGGCTCCGCGCGCGCACTGCTCGATCTGCCGAACGTCGTGGTCACCCCGCACCTCGGCGCAAGCACCGAGGAGGCGCAGGAGAAGGCCGGCGTCTCGGTCGCCCGCTCCGTGCGCCTGGCGCTCGGTGGAGACCTGGTGCCGGATGCCGTGAACGTCGCCGGCGGTGTCATCGACCCGTACGTGCGCCCCGGTATCTCCCTCGTCGACAAGCTCGGTCAGATCTTCGCCGCTCTCGCGACTTCGCCGCTGACGAGCCTCGACGTCGAGGTGCACGGTGAGCTCAACGACTACGACGTCAGCGTGCTCAAGCTCGCCGCGCTCAAGGGCGTCTTCACGAACATCGTCAGCGAGACGGTCTCGTACGTGAACGCACCTCTGCTCGCTGAGCAGCGGGGCGTCGCCGTCCGTCTCATCCAGGACGACGTGAGCGACGAGTACCGCAACGTCATCACGCTGCGCGGCGCCCTCTCCGATGGCTCGCAGCTGTCGGTGTCCGGCACGCTGACCGGACCGAAGCAGATCGAGAAGCTCGTCGGCATCAACGACCACGCCGTCGAACTCCCGATCGAGAAGCACCACGTCGTGATGCTGTACACGGACCGCCCCGGAATCGTCGCCGTCTACGGGCAGAAGTTCGGCCAGGCCGGCATCAACATCGCTGGTATGCAGATCGCGCGTCAGGCCGCCGGTGCGCAGGCGCTCAGCATCCTCACCTTGGACTCGCCGGTCTCCGACGATCTGCTCGACGACGTCTCGAGCGCGATCGACGCCGACCTGTTCCGTCAGATCGAGATCACCGAGGCGTGACGCGGGGGAGGGCGAGCATATGAACCGCGAGCCCTCTTTCGTCAGCCTCGCCTTCGGTGACGGCAGGTTCGATCACGGAGACGTCTTCTTCGTCTCGATCCCGCCGCAGGCGCCGAGCGATCCTCGCCTCTGGGCGGAGACGATGTTCTCGCCGTCCTCGGTGCCGCGCGCCGTGCAGGGACTGTTCGCCGTGCGGATGCTCTTCGCTTCGCTGCTCGGCCTCCGACCAGCTCCGTCGGGTGTCTTCGACGTGCGCGAGGTGGTCGGCGACGAAGCCCTGATGGCGTTCGACGATGAACACCTGGATTTCCGATGCGCCGTCGGAGTGGACGTGCATTCCGGGATCGTCAGGGTGACCACGGTGGTCCGGCTGCACGGGTGGCGCGGGCGGTTGTACTTCACTCCGGTGAGCCTGCTGCATCCGCTGATCGTGCAGTCGATGCTCCGTCGAACCAGACGGGTTCTCGTGCGGGGGAGGTGAGCGCCTCAGGCGGTTGCCCGCAGCACCAGCTCGATGAGGTCTCGGAGCTCGTCGCCGTTCGGAATGAGTCGCTCGGGCCCGTGCACGTCGAGCGAGTTGTTGAAGTAGAGACCGTCGCTGACGAGCATCACGAGATCAAGACTCGCGTCGTCGCGCACATGGGGCCGGATCTGATCCGCCCAACGTCTGCGGACGTTTCTGAGTGCGTCTGCTGCCGCCGATGATCCGGCCTGAGCCAGCCGAGAAGCGGCGATGAGGGCCCGATCGAGCGCGTCATCCTCCATCACCGAGGTCCGCACGTAGTACGCGACCGGGCCTTCTGCGGCGGACGACATGCGCTCCAGGTCCGCCGTCGTCAGTGCATCCAGGCGCTCGAGCATCCCGGCGACGAGTTCGTCCTTCGAGCCGAAATGGTAGAGCAGGCCGCCCTTGGAGACACCCGCTGCCTTGGCCGTGGCATCCAGTGTGGCTGAGCGCTCTCCATCGGCGATGACGAGCGCCTCGAAGGCATCGAGGACACGTTCACGTGCGAGCGGCGGTCGGGGCATCGGGGTCCTGTTCTCGGGAAAAATTCTGCCGATTCTGTTACTGTACCATCTGGACGGTTTAGTAACGGGTCGTCCAAAAGATACTGAGAGGTGTTCCATGACGCGCACAGCGTCGATTCCCACGATCGATAACCATATCGAGACGGATGCGCCGCGAGCCGGCGCGCGCGGCTGGGCGGCACTCGTCGTCCTTATGCTGCCGGTTCTGCTGGTCTCGGTGGACAATACGGTGCTGAGCTTCGCGCTGCCCGAGATCTCCATCGCGCTCGGACCCACCGGAGCCGAGCAGCTGTGGATCATCGACGCCTATCCGCTCGTGCTGGCAGGTCTCCTGGTCACGATGGGCACGCTCGGCGACAGGTTCGGACGTCGACGGATGCTGCTCATCGGCGCGACCGGCTTCGCCGCCGTGTCTGCGCTGGCCGCCTTCGCCCCCACAGCGGGGCTGCTGATCGCCGCTCGTGCCCTCCTCGGGTTCTTCGGCGCGATGCTGATGCCCTCGACGCTTTCCCTCCTGCGTTCGATCTTCAAGAACCGCGATCAGCGCCGCCTGGCGATCGCCGTCTGGGCATCCGCGTTCTCGGCCGGTGCCGCGCTCGGTCCGATCGTCGGCGGCTTCCTCCTCGAGCACTACGGCTGGGGATCGGTGTTCCTCATCGCGGTCCCCGTGCTCATCCCGCTGCTCATCGCGGCACCCCTGCTCGTCCCCGAGAGCCGCGACCCGAATCCGGGCCGGATCGATCCGATCAGCATCCTGCTCTCGATGGGCGCGATGATTCCGATCGTCTACGCGATCAAGTCGCTCGCCGTCGAGGGACCGACCGTGCTCGCCGCCGTCTGGACCCTGCTCGGCATCCTGCTGGGCGCCCTGTTCGTGCGGCGCCAGCTGCGCACGGACGTTCCGATGCTCGACATGGCTCTGTTCCGCCGGGGCTCGTTCTCCGGCGCGATCCTGGTGAATCTGCTCAGTGTCGTCGCCCTGGTCGGCTTCCTCTACTTCGTCTCCCAGCACCTGCAGCTCGTGCTGGGTCTGTCGCCCATGACGGCGGGCTTCGCACTCGTGCCCGGGATGGTCGCCATGATCATCGCAGGGCTCTCCGTCGTGCCCATCTCACGGCGGGTGCCTCCGCATGTGCTGGTCCCGTCGGCGCTGGTGTTCTCGGTCGCCGGATATCTGATCGTCGCGTTCACCACTCACGAGCACGGCGTGCTGCCCCTCGTCGTGGCCTTCGTGGTGCTCGGGATCGGGATCGGCGCCGCGGAGACCATCTCGAACGAGTTGATCCTCTCCAGTGCGCCTGCCGAGAAGGCGGGAGCCGCGAGCGCCGTCTCCGAGACGGCGTACGAGCTCGGCGCTGTCCTCGGCACGGCCGTGCTCGGCGGGATCATCACCGCGTTCTACCGTGGAGCGCTGGTGATCCCCGATGGTCTGCCGCAGGATGCGGTGGATGCCGCGCGGGAGACGCTCGCCGGCGCGTACACGGCCGCTCAGGAACTCCCGGCGCAGCTCGGCGACTCCCTCTGGAACGCGGCAGCCGCGGCGTTCGGATCCGGAGTGACGGTGACGTCGCTGATCGGGGCCGGGCTCGTCGTGGCAGCCGGCGTGATCGCCGCCGTCACACTGCGCTCGGGGCGTATGCACTGACCAGTACGCTGGATGCACGCCCGCGCCGCGTCGGATCGCGGGCGATCCCGATGCAAGGAGTGTCATGTCGCGTGTCGTGAAGCTGGCCGTCATCCCGGGTGACGGCATCGGCCCCGAGGTCGTCGCCGAAGCCGAGAAGGTGCTCGATGCCGTCACCGCAGGCAGCGGCGTCAGCTTCGACAAGACCCGCTTCTCGCTGGGCGCTGCGCGCTTCCTCGAGACCGGCGACACCCTGACGGACGATGATCTCGAAGCCATCGCCGCGCACGACGCGATCTTGCTGGGGGCCGTCGGCGGCACCCCGGGCGACCCCCGGCTGAAGGACGCCAACATCGAGCGCGGCCTGCTTCTGAAGCTGCGCTTCACGCTCGACCACTATGTGAATCTGCGTCCTTCGAAGCTGTTCCTCGGGGCTCCCGGGCCCCTCGCGAACCCCGGAGCGATCGATTTCGTCGTCGTCCGGGAGGGCACAGAAGGACCGTACGTCGGCAACGGGGGCGCGATCCGCAAGGGAACGCCCCATGAGGTCGCGAACGAGACCTCGGTGAACACGGCATTCGGCGTCGAGCGGGTCGTCCGCTACGCGTTCGACCTCGCCGAGCGTCGACGCAAGAAGATCACCCTCGTGCACAAGACCAACGTCCTGGTGCACGCCGGGGGCATCTGGCAGCGCGTCGTGAACGAGGTCGCCGCCGAGCATCCGGATGTCACTGTCGACTACCTGCACGTGGATGCGGCGACGATCTTCCTCGTGACCGACCCCTCTCGGTTCGACGTCATCGTCACGGACAACCTGTTCGGCGACATCCTCACGGACCTCGCCGGAGCGGTCACCGGAGGCATCGGCCTCGCTGCCTCCGGGAACATCAACCCCGACGGCGCGTTCCCGTCGATGTTCGAGCCCGTGCACGGTTCGGCTCCCGACATCGCGGGGCAGCAGAAGGCGGACCCGACGGCGGCGATCCTCTCGATCGCGCTGCTGCTCGACCACCTCGGTCTCGTGGAGGAGTCCCTGCGGGTCAGCGAGGCCGTCGAGGCCGATATCGCCGCACGCGACGGCGCGCCGCGCACCACGGCGGACATCGGTTCCGCGATCACTGCTCTGCTCTGACCAACTGGTTCTGAACGGCGGCGCGCATCCGCGGTTCGGGCGTAGGCTGAAACGGCGCGACGGAGCGCCCACCCACAAGGAATGGATGACGACATGACGACCATCGACGCAGAGGCGGCCGTGGCCCCGCTGGAGTTCACTGTGATGAAGAACCTGCAGGCAGCGGCGCCTGCACGTCTCGCTGAGGTGCTGGAGAATCCGGGCTTCGGCGTCAACTTCACCGATCACATGGTCGACATCTGCTGGTCCACCAAGGGGGGATGGCACCGTCCGCGCGTGCAGCCGTACGGCCCGATCGCGCTCGATCCCGCCGCATCCGTGCTCCACTACGCGCAGGAGATCTTCGAGGGCATCAAGGCCTACCGTCACGCCGACGGCTCGATCCACACGTTCCGCCCCGACCGGAACGCGGCTCGGCTGCAGGCGAGCGCGCGTCGTCTGGCTCTGCCCGAGCTGCCGACCGAGTACTTCATCCAGTCGCTGCGCGAGCTCATCGCCGTCGACGGCCGCTGGGTGCCTTCCGGCGCTGACCAGAGCCTGTACCTGCGGCCCTTCATGTTCGCGAAAGAGGCCTTCCTCGGTGTTCGCGCCGCGCAGAAGGTCGCCTACTACGTGATCGCCAGCCCGGCCGGCGCGTACTTCTCCGGCGGCGTCAAGCCCGTGCGCATCTGGCTCTCCGAGGACTACGCCCGCGCGGGCCGCGGTGGCACAGGCAAGGCCAAGACCGGCGGCAACTACGCGTCCAGTCTGCTGCCGCAGGCCGAGGCGAGTGCCAAGGGCTGCGACCAGGTCGTCTTCCTCAACGAGGAACGCAATGTCGAAGAGCTCGGTGGCATGAACGTCGTGTTCGTGTTCAAGGACGGCCGCGTCGTGACCCCGCAGTCCGACAGCATCCTCGAGGGCATCACGCGCGACTCGCTGCTGCAGCTCGCCGAGGACCGCGGATACACGGTCGAGCGCCGGCCGATCTCGATCGACGAGTGGCGTCAGGGCGTGGCATCGGGCGACATCGTCGAGGTGTTCGCCTGTGGCACGGCCGCCGTGGTCACCCCGATCGGCGCGCTCGTCAACGATGACTTCGAGGATGTGCAGCCGATCGGCGAGCTCGCACTCTCGCTGCGCGAAGAGCTCACCGACATCCAGTACGGCCGCCGCGAGGACCGGCACGGCTGGCTGGTCCGTCTGGACGCCTGAGGTTCTAGGCTGGACGGGTGAAGATCGCTCGGTTCAGCCACAATGACGCCATCACCTACGGAATCCTCGACGAGAAGGATCTGGTCGTCCTCGCCGGCGACCCCCTGTTCGCCGGATACGAGACGACGGGCGAACGCGTGCCGCTCGCGGACGCGGTGCTGCTCGCACCGGTCATCCCTCGGTCGAAGGTCGTCTGCGTCGGCAAGAACTATCACGACCACGCCGCCGAGATGGGGGGAGTAGCGCCGGAGGAACCGTTGCTGTTCCTCAAGCCGAACACCGCGGTGATCGGCCCCGGCGACACCATCGTGCGCCCGACCCTCTCGGAGCGCACCGAGTACGAGGGTGAGCTCGCGGTGGTGATCGGACGCATCGCCAAGAACGTCAAGGCGGCGGATGCCCTGGACTACGTGCTCGGCTACACGATCGGCAACGACGTGACGGCGCGCGACCTCCAGCGTAAAGACGGCCAGTGGTCGCGGGCGAAGGGCTTC
Source organism: Microbacterium sp. LWO13-1.2 (assembly GCF_038397725.1). Lineage (NCBI taxonomy): Bacteria > Bacillati > Actinomycetota > Actinomycetes > Micrococcales > Microbacteriaceae > Microbacterium > Microbacterium sp. LWO13-1.2. The sequence goes on along the minus strand of NZ_CP151634.1, from coordinate 3,282,614 downwards.
GACACGTTCTGCCCGCTCGGCCCCGTGATCGAGACCGACTTCGATCCGGCATCCGCCACGATCGAGACCAGGGTGAACGGTGAAGTGCGCCAGCACGCGCCGCTCACCGACATGATCCACTCGATTCCGGCGATCATCGAGTACGCCTCGGCAGTCTTCACCCTGCTTCCCGGCGATGTCATCCTCACCGGAACGCCCGCAGGTGTGGGTATTTTCGAGGCGGGCGATACCGTCGAGGTCGAGATCACCGGCCTGGGCATCCTGCGCAATTCCGTGCGCGACGCGCTTCCCGCGTCATGACCGTCGTCGCGCTGACGGCACAGCAGCAAGCGGCCGTGCAGCGCCGCACGGTGCTGGTGCTGTCGATGGGCCAGGTGCTCGGCGGCATCGCCTTCGGCGCCACCGTCTCGCTGGGCGCGCTCCTGGCCGCGGATATCTCGGGCGATGACGCGTTGTCCGGGTTGGCCACAGCGTCGGTGACTCTCGGAGCGGCGCTGTGCGCCATTCCGTTGGCGAAGCTTGCCGCCCGCGTCGGGCGCCGCCGTGCGCTCACGCTCGGGAACGTCTTCGCGCTCGTCGGAATCGCCGTCGTGATCCTCGCAGCGGGCCTGCGCGTGTTCCCGTTGCTGCTCGTCGGCATCCTGCTGATCGGCGCCGGCAACGCCGGAAACCTCCAGTCGCGCTTCGCCGCCACAGACCTCGCGGCACCCGTGCATCGAGGCAGGGACCTGTCGGTCGTGGTGTGGGCGACGACGGTCGGTGGTGTCGCAGGTCCGCTGCTGCTCGGGCCGGGCGAGATCGTGGGCAAGGCGATCGGGATGCCGCCGCTGACCGGGTCGTACGTGTTCTCGTTCGTGGCGCAGTGCGCCGCCCTGCTGCTGTACATCATCGCGTTGCGCCCGGACCCGCTCCTGGCGGCTCAGCGCATCGCGAAGGCCGCAGCCGAGGCCACCGGCCAGGAGCGCGCCGACCGCCCTCTCGCCGCGCGCTATGCCATCTTCGCCGTCGCCGGATCGCACGTCGTGATGGCGTCGGTGATGGCGATGACGCCGGTGCATCTGGCGCATATGGCGCACGGCGCGCAGGGCGGGCATGCCTCGTCGGCAGACGTCTCGCTGCTCGTGGGCGTGACGATCGCGATGCACGTCGCCGGTATGTATGCGCTCTCGCCGGTGTTCGGCATCCTCGCCGACCGGTGGGGTCGCCTGCGCGTGGTGCTCTTCGGTCAGGTGTTGCTGGCCGGCGCGCTGGGCTTCGCGATCTTCGCGAACTCTTCGCCGGCCGGCGTGATGATCGCGCTCGTCCTGCTCGGGCTCGGCTGGAGTGCCGCTACCGTCGCCGGCGCGGCGCTGCTGACCGAAGCGAGCGCGCCGGACGTGCGCACGGCGCGCCAGGGGCGCAGTGACTCACTGATGAGCCTGTCCGCCGCGGCCGGAGCGGTGCTCGCCGGTGTGATCCTCTCCAACTTCCAGTACGCCGGACTCGGCACGGCGGCGTTCGCGATCGTGATCGCGATCGTCGCCCTTTCACCGCTCGCTCGGAGGGGCATGCGATGAAGCCGTGGGCGGGCGTCGGTGAGGCGTATGCGTCGTCCTATGCGGCACTCTGCGCCGGAACCACGGATGCTCTCGCCGCAGAACTCGGACCGGCATCCGGCCGTTCGCTGCTGGACGTCGGCTCAGGAACCGGAATGGTCGCCGCGCGCTTCGCAGCGGACGGGTGGGACGTGACCGGTTGCGAACCGGAAGCGACGATGCGTGCGGTCGCCGCACGAGAGCATCCGAGACTCGCCGTCATCGCCGGATCCCTCCCTGACCTGCCGTTCGACGAGGCCGCCTTCGACGCCGTCATCGCGAACTTCGTCCTCAACCATGTCCACGATCCACGACAGTCGGCACGAGAACTCGCGCGAGTGAGTGCGGAACGGGTGGCGGCGACGATCTGGCTGGTTTCGCCATCCTGGTTGTGGCACGAAGTCTGTGCACGCGCCGGCCTTGAACCTGTCGCGGGGGAGCGGCTCGCGCCGGACAAGGATTTCGAGCGCACCGCGGAGGGGTTCGCCGGAATGCTCCGCGACGCCGGTTGGCGCGACGTCCTCGTGTCGGAGCTCAGCTGGACGTGGCACGCCGAACCGGCCGCGCTGTGGGCGTCGGCCGAAGGCGGTGTGGCGTCTGCCGGCGCGTTCTACCTGAGTCTTGACGAGGCAGGCCGTGACGACTTCCGTCGTGCTTTCGATGACGTGTGCGCCGATCGCTCCGTCGACGGGGCCCTCGCCCTCCCACATACTGCCGCCATCGCGTCCGGCCGGCGCGGCTGAGGCGGACGGGGCAGTGACGGATCGGTGCAGTATCAGCGCGCCGTAGGATTGGAGGGCTATGGCTACCCCTCACCCCCTCACCACGACCGCAAGCGGCGCTGACGTCCGCGTTCGCTTCTGCCCTTCGCCGACCGGCCTGCCGCACGTCGGCATGGTGCGCACCGCTCTGTACAACTGGGCCTACGCCCGTCACAACGGCGGCAAGATGATCTTCCGCATCGAGGACACCGATGCTGCCCGCGACAGCGAAGAGAGCTTCCGCCAGCTCGTCGATGCGCTCACCTGGCTCAAGATCGACTGGGATGAGGGCGTCGAGATCGGCGGCCCGCATGCGCCGTACCGGCAGTCGCAGCGCCACGATATCTACCAGGGCGTGATCGACAAGCTCGTCGCGTCGGGTGCTCTGTACGAGAGCTACTCGAACGCGGAAGAGATCGACGCCCGCAACGAAGCGAACGGGCGGGCCAAGCAGCTCGGCTACGACAACTTCGACCGCGAGCTCACCGATGAGCAGAAGGCAGCGTTCCGCGCCGATGGGCGTCAGCCCGCGCTGCGACTGCGGGTGCCCGACGAGGACTTGACGTACGTCGACCTCATTCGCGGCGAGGTGACATTCCCGGCAGGATCGTTCCCCGATTTCGTCGTCGTCCGCCCGAACGGCGTGCCGCTGTACACCTTCGTCAACCCCGTCGACGATGCGCTGATGGGCATCACGCACGTGCTGCGCGGCGAGGATCTGATGCCGTCGACCGCCCGCCAGCTCGCGCTGTACGCTGCGCTGATCGACGCCGACGTCACCACTTTCGTGCCGCGCTTCGCCCACATGCCGCTGGTGCTGGGGGAGACCGGCAACAAGAAGCTCTCCAAGCGCGACCCGCAGGCCGACCTCTTCCTGCACCGGGAGCGCGGCTTCATCCACGAGGGCCTGCTGAACTACCTGGCGCTGCTGGGCTGGTCGATCGGCCACGACCGCGACGTCTTCTCGCTCGAGGAGTTCACTGCCGCGTTCGACATCGTGAATGTGAACCCGAATCCGGCGCGCTTCGACCAGAAGAAGGCCGAGTCGATCAACGGAGACCATATCCGGATGCTCGACGTGAAGGACTTCGCCGAACGGAGCATCCCGTACCTTGCTGCGGCCGGCCTGTTCGATGAGCCGACCCATGAGCAGCTGGTTCTCGCCTTCCGTGCCGCACCGCTGGTGCAGGAGCGCGTACAGCTTCTCGGCGAGGTGCCGGGGATGCTCGGCTTCCTCTTCACCGACGAGATCTCGTACGAGGCGGATGCGCTGAAGGGACTGCCGGCGAACGCCGCGGAGGTGCTGGAAGCGTGCGTCGCCGCCCTCGAGCCTTTGACGGACTTCACGCCGGCGGCGATCCAGGATGCTCTCGCCAGCGCACTGGTCGAGAAGCTCGAGCTCAAGCCTCGCGTCGCCTACGGTCCGCCGCGTGTGGCGATCACGGGGCGCCGCATCTCGCCGCCGCTTTTCGAGTCGATGGAGCTGATCGGCAAGGACGAGTCACTGCGACGCCTCCGGGCCCTCGCGGAGCTCCGAAAGGACTGACGACGCGCCCGAGCGGGCGGCCGACCGGGCTGTTTTGGTGTTCCGGCCGCCGCTCGGGTAAGCTTGACTCTTGGTGCGAGGCCCTGGTTTCGCCCTTGGGGTATGGTGTAATTGGCAACACGGCGGTTTCTGGTTCCGTTGTTCTTGGTTCGAGTCCAGGTACCCCAGCAAGATTGAAACCCCCGCTCAGGCGGGGGTTTTCTTGTTCTCGGATCCCTTCATCTCGGATGACGTGGTTATCCACAATGTCGGCGTGCCCCGGCGTGGAGTAGCGTCACCTCCGATCCAGAGATGCCGTTTCGAGTGGCGGCGTCCTCGAGAAAGGGAATCCACCATGAGTGCTGCGAAGACCCGAAATCCGATTCACAGGAGAAACACGGCGAAGAGCGTCGTCGCACTCCTGGTCGCAGGTGCGCTCGTCATCGGCGGCACGTCCGCCGCGCAGGCGCACGGGTGGGTCGGTGGAGCCGGCAGCGAGCTCACGGCGCGTGCGGCATTCACCGCGAACACGAACCTCGGCGCGGTTCAGTACGAGCCGCAGAGCCTCGAGGGGACCGGTGGGTTCCCGGTGACCGGACCGGCCGATGGTCAGATCGCTTCAGCGGGCAATTCGCGCTTCGGAGAGCTCGACGCTCAGAGCGCGACGCGATGGGCGAAGAACAACGTCACGCCCGGCTCGCACGTGTTCGGCTGGACCTACACGGCGCCGCACCCGGCGGCGGAATGGCGCTACTACATCACGAAGGTCGGCTGGAACCCGAACGGTCCGCTCGACCGTGGCGACTTCGAACTTCTCACGGTGGTCCCGCACAACGGCACAGCAGCGAACACGAACCCCGCGCACACGATCACGATCCCGTCCGACCACACCGGTTACCACGTCATCCTCGCGGTGTGGGAGATCGCCGACACGGCCAACGCCTTCTACAACGTCATCGACGTCAATATTTCGGGCAGTGGGACCACGCCCACCCCGACGCCTACGCCGACTCCCACGCCGACACCGAGCCCCACGCCGACAACCGGGCCCGACGTCACGGCACCGACGACACCGACCGGGTTGCACAGCATGGCGACGAAGTCGACGAGCATCGACCTGATGTGGACAGCCTCGAGCGACAATCGTGGCGTCGTGGGCTACCGCATCGAGCGATCACTCGGCAACGGAGCCTTCCAGCAGATCGTTCAGGTCGCGGGCACCAGCCACATCGACACAGGGCTGTCGCCGTCGACTTCGTACCGCTATCGGGTGAGTGCGGTGGATGCCGCAGGCAACGCGTCACCAGCAAGCGCGGTGTTCTCGGTGACAACTGCGACGGAGACAGGCCCGCCGGTGCCGGTGTGGAGCCCTACAGGCACGTACACGAAGGGCGACGTCGTGACGTACAACGGCCTCCAGTTCGTCTGCCAGCAGAGTTACCAGGGCGTCGGTGACCCCAACTGGATCAACGCGCTCTCGTTGTGGAAACCGAAGGCATAACCCGCGGTGCTCGCTGGTCGCGGTGGGAACGCCCTCGTCCAAGTCGCCCCTGTGCGCGGACCGGTCGACGCGCTACATTCGCTCTGAGCGACTGCGCACGGCGGACGCACACTGGAGGTCTCCCGTGAAGTGGTTCGCGTCGTCGCCCTCGACTCGTCGTCCCTCGATGCTCGCGGCCGGGTTTCTCGCTGTAGGTCTCGCACTCACCGGATGCGCGGCACCGACCAGTGGCGACGGCGGTGGCAATGCGCTGCCGCCGGTCATCGCCGATCTGACGAAGATCGACGGCACGACGGTGACGGTCGTGGAAGGAAACGTCATCGATCTCGTCGGTGACGACGAGGACTACCTCGACTGGAAGGCCGAGATCGACGACGAGGCGATCGTCTCGTTCACGCCCGGCAAGGATGACGGCTCCGCCCAGTTCAATCCGGGCCTGACCGCGAAGAAGGTCGGCGAGACCGACGTGGTCCTCTCCAACGATGCCTCGGGCGATGAGGTCGCCTTCACCGTCGAGGTGACTCCGAAGAAGTAGCTCCGGTCGGAGTCGCTACTCGCACTCGCCGATGAAACCGAGATAGCAGACGGCTTCGTGCGTGACGGCGGGGCGGGCGTCGTTGTTCGATACCTCGCGCGTCGATACCTCTGCCGTCCGATGCAGGTGGCCGTAGGTGCCGAGCGTGGCGACGACGCCGTCAGTGCCGGCGGCCTTCATCTCGTCGATGGACGCGAGGTAGTCGTCGCAGAGCGCCGTTGCGGTCGCCGTGAGATCGACATCCGCGCACGCCGCGTTGTACTGGACGACCATCGCATTGGTGCAGTCCGCCCAGCCCTGGTCTACCCAGCACGGGTTCACGGTGTCCATGGTGACGTCGTACAGTCCGGTCTCGTACTCCTCGCTGTGGAATGTCTCCGGCTGCTCAGGAATGTCGATCTTCGTCCAATGCCGAGCCGTCGCGAACGCGGCGACGACGACGATCACGGCGATCAGGATCAAAGCTCCGAGTATCGACAGCAGTACCCAGAGCCCGGTGTTCTTCTTCCCGGGGGTGGATCCGGCCGCAGGCGTCGAGACCGGCGCCGGTGCGGCGTTCACGATCGTCGCCGGTGCAGCATTGCCGATCGGCGTCGGCAGCGGCATGGTCGGAAAGAAATCGTGGGCTCCTGCAGCCGCGAAGACCGGTTCCGGATTCGAGGCGAGCCAGTGCGCGTAGTGCGCCTGGGAAAGCTGCGCATCCGCATGGACGTGCTGCGCCTGGGCATCCGACATCCAGATGCCCAACGCGTCCCTCGTCTCGGCGTGCAGCAGAGCGGCATGGAACTCGTTGAATGACACCGGCATACTCGAGATGATCTCAGAAGCGGGCGGTAACGATCAATTCCGGAGGGTGGGCTCAGATGAACGAACGGGTGCTGCAGATGCGGCTGGTGGTCGAGGCGGCGGATTACGACGAGGCCGTCGCCTTCTATCGTGATGTGCTCGGCGCACCGGAGGAGCTGTTCGTCGACAGCGGGGATGGCGCTCGTGTGACGATCTTGGATGTCGGACGGGCAACGCTCGAGCTGAGCACCCCGGAGCAGGTCGACCTCATCGACGATGTCGAGGTCGGGCGCCGGGTGAGCCCGCGTCTGCGCGTGGCATTCGAGGTCGTCGATGCGGCCGCGATGACCGCAGACATGGAGGCGGCGGGGGCCGAGGTGATCGCGCCGCCGACGCGCACGCCGTGGGATTCGCTCAATGCTCGGCTCGACGCGCCGGGGGACTTGCAGATCACCGTGTTCGAGGAGAGTCGCTGACGTCGAGGCTGCCCGCACGACCCTGATGTCGGTGGCATCCGGAAGAATGATCGGGTGACCGGTATGAAGACGTTCTGGAATGCCCTGCCCACTGAAGGGCGATGGCTGCTGTCGACGGTCGCGATTCAGACGCTCGGCCGGGGGATGACCCTCCCGTTCACGATCATCTACTTCCATGAGGTCCGCGGCTTCGACCTCGGGCTCTCGGGCGCGCTGATGAGCCTCATCGCGATCACCGGCCTCATCGTCACCGGTCCGGGCGGGACCCTCATCGACCGTTATGGTGCCCGCAGAGTGCTGCTCGCGGGTCTCGTGGCGATGATCGCGGGATGCGCACTGCTGGCCTTCGCATCGCATCCGGCAGTCGCGGCCATCGCCGTCATCCTCATCGGCATCAACTTCGGGGTGTCCTGGCCCGGCTTCAACGCCCTCATCGCCACCGTGGTCGACGGAGAGGTTCGCCAGCAGTACTTCGGCGTCAACTTCGCGCTCGTGAACCTCGGAATCGGTGTCGGCGGCGTGATCGGCGGATTCTTCGTCGATGTGACCGATCCGGGTACCTTCACCACGATCTTCCTCATCGACGCCGTGAGCTGTCTCATCCCGCTGGCTCTGCTTCTCGGGCCGCTGCGCCACGTCCGCACGGAGTCGGACGTCGAAGAGGGCGCCCCACCCGCTGGCGGCTATCGAGAGATACTTCGGCGTCCGGTGGTGCTGTGGCTGACCGTTCTGACGTTCCTCGCCGTCTTCATCGGCTATGGGCAGATGGAGGCCGGATTCCCCGCCTTCGCACGTCAGGTGTCAGAGGTCTCGACGCGCGTGGTCGGACTGTCGTTCGCGGTGAACACCGCGGTCATCGTGCTGCTGCAGTTCGCCGTGCTCCGGTTCATCACCGGTAAGCGCCGCACCCGAGTCATGCAGGTGATGGCCCTGATCTGGGCCCTGTCGTGGCTGCTGCTCGGTGCGACCGGCTTCCTCCCGGATTCCCTGGCGGCGGCGATCGGAGTCCTCGCGTTCATGGGTGTCTTCGCGTTCGGCGAGACCATGCTGCAGCCGACCGTGCCCGCGATCTACAACGATCTCGCCTCCGACCGCACGCGCGGCCGGTACAACGCCATCAACTCGGCGGCGTTCCAGGGCGGTGCCATCACCGGTCCCCTCGCGGCCGGCTTGCTCCTGGGGGCGGGGCTGGATGGCTGGTTCATCGCTGTCATGGTCGCCGGCGCTCTAGGAGTCGGCGTGCTCGCGATCGTGCTCGAGCGCGTCGTTCCGGCGTCGGCGAACGGCGCCGAGCCGGAGACAACGCCGATCGCGGTCGACCAGGAGATGTAGACGTCGGGGCTAAGCCGGGACCACCCTGGCATCGGTGCCCGGGTATACCAGGCCCTCGTGGCCGTCGGTCCAGCGCACCAGATACGGCGGTGCGCCGTCTTCTCCTCGAACGTCGAGCACCTCAGCCTCACGGCGGTGCTCGGAGTCCGTGTGGCCCTCCACGATCAGACGATCGCCTGCCTTTGCCTTCATGATCCTCGCCTCCGCGATTTCGGCGAAACTGATGAATTCAGACTGCTCCGGATTCATTGACGGGACAAGGGGGCCTCATCACGATTCCTGGAGCGGCGGGTGGTCGGTGAGTCCACGGAGACTACAGAGAACCCGGCGCGCCCCACTGGAGGAGCACGCAGGCGATCATGCCGACCAGCGTGACTGCGGCCATGCTCAGGAAGCAGAAGGCCATCCGCTGCAACCGCTGTGGTCCGGGCGACGCAGCGAGACGCACAGTGACCATCGCCGCGTACAAGGCGACCATGAGCACGATCGTCGCGATCGCGACCATGCCCGCAGAACGTCCGGTCGCCACGATGCCGACAAGGGGGATCAGGCAGATCGCGGTGAAGACCGCACCCACGATGAGCCAGATCGCTCCCGACGACGTGCGCAGAGCCGGCTGATTTCGCACGCGCGACGGGTCGTCCGCCGAATCGCCGACGCGGCTCCGCACGGGACCCCGAACCATGATCGGTCTCCTTCCCCAGAATTCCATCCGAGCATCGTCCTTTCGACGACAAGCGAGAAGTCCCTGGACAACAGGCTCTCCCGGGTATAGGGCATCCCGCTTCTATCACCGGCTGCGAAGGAGTGCCACCCCCTTCCGCAGGAGAGCGCGACTCCCACATCCTGAGGCGACGCGTCGGCGGGCTGCTGACGCGCGAACTTGGAGGCTGAGGGATGGCATCGCTGATCCGTGTGGTTCCCGGCGAGCAGTCGGGATTTCGTCGGGTCCGGGCGGGCAGCGGATTCCGCTATCTCGACGAGACAGGAGCCCCCGTCGGGGACGGCGATCGCGAGCGCATCCGCGATCTGGTGATTCCCCCTGCGTGGGAGGACGTCTGGATCGCCGCAGAACCGCTCGCGCACATCCAGGCGGTCGGAACCGACGAGGCCGGACGTCGCCAATACCTCTACCATCCGCTCTGGCGCGCCCGTCGCGATCGACGCAAGTTCAGTCGCGCGCTCGCCCTCGCGAAGGCGTTGCCGGCAGCGCGTGCCCGGGTCACCCGGGGGTTGCGAGACGAGGAGGCATCCCGGGACCGGGTGCTCGCGACGGCATTCCGGTTGCTGGACGATGCGGCTCTCCGCATCGGCTCGGAGCGCTATCTCGTGCGGCACGGGAGCAGGGGACTGACGACATTGCGGCGGCGAGATGTGATGGTCGACGGATCGACGGTCGCACTCTCGTTTCCTGCGAAGAGCGGGCGACGCGCCGCCATCGAGATCACCGATTCTGTTCTCGCCGACGCGCTCACCGACCTTGCCGCCGGTCCTGGGCGAGCCCCCCTGCTCGCTTACAGGCGAGGGCGCCGCCGCGTCCGGATCACACCCGGTGAGGTCAACGCCTATCTCCGCGAAGTGACCGGAGGCTCGTTCACCGCGAAGGATTTCCGCACCCTGCACGGCACGATCCTCGCTGCCGACGCGTTGGCCCGCATCGGCGCACTCGACTCGGCGCGCGAACGTCGGCAGGCGGAGCGGATGGCCGTTCAGGCGACAGCTGCAGCGCTCGGCAACACCACGGCGGTCGCCCGCGGCAGCTACATCGATCCGCGGGTCTTCCGTCTGTACGCCCGCGGACGGATGCTCGATCTGACCGTCTCGCCGGAGACCGCGATCCGCCGGCTCTTCGAAGGCGAGTGAGACGGACGCCGGATACGCGCAGCAGTCCGAGTCGATCCCTCCGCCGTGAAACGATGGAGGCATGAACTCAGCGAACCTCACCAGGGAAGAGACCGCGGCGCGATCCGCAGCGGTCACCCTGCGCAGCATCCGGGTCGAACTGGACCTGACCGGAGCCCCGGAGCGATCCCGCACCGGCTTCCCGACGACGACCACGCTCGAGTTCGACAGCACCGTTGCTGCAACCTGGCTCGACTTCATCGGCGAGAGCGTCGACCGTGTCAGCGTCAACGGCGTCGATCAGAGCATCGACTACGACGGCGCGCGCATCGCACTGACCGGCCTCGAACAGCGCAACATCGTGCGCGTCGAGGCGATCGGGGCGTACAGCCGCTCCGGCGAAGGCCTGCACCGCTTTCACGACCCGGCCGACGACGCGACCTACCTCTACACGCAGTACGAGCCGGCGGACTCACGGCGGGTCATGGCCTGCTTCGAGCAGCCCGATCTGAAGGCGTCGTACACCTTCGTGGTCGATGCCCCCGCAGGATGGGAGGTGCTTTCCAACCAGTCGCCGGCGACAGTCGATCGCGGCGTCGGAGTGCAGCGCGTCGAGTTCGCGCCCACCCTTCCGATCTCCAGTTACATCACCGCCGTCGCCGCCGGGCCGTACGTCCGGGTCGAGGGGGAGTGGCGCCGTGACGAACAGCACATCGCGCTCGGCGTCTTCGCACGGCGATCGCTGGCACAGCACCTCGAGGCGGACGAGATCCTCGAGGTCACCGGGCAGGGTCTCGACTTCTTCACGGATGCCTTCGCCTACCCGTACCCGTGGGGAAAGTACGACCAGATCTTCGTACCCGAGTACAACCTGGGCGCGATGGAGAATCCAGGCCTCGTCACTTTCACCGAGGCCTATCTGTCCCGAGGCGCGGCGACCGACGCGCAGCGCGCCGGCCGGGCGAACACGATCCTGCACGAGATGGCGCACATGTGGTTCGGCGATCTCGTCACGATGCGCTGGTGGGACGACCTGTGGCTGAAGGAGTCCTTCGCCGACTACATGGGATCGCACGCCTCGGCAGCCGCCACCCGCTACACCGATGCCTGGGCGAAGTTCGCCGCGAACCGCAAGGCGTGGGCCTATCAGCAGGACCAGCTGCCGACGACGCATCCGATCGTCGCCGACATCATCGACCTCGAAGCTGCGAAGCTCAATTTCGACGGCATCACCTACGCCAAGGGCGCTGCCGTGCTGAAGCAGCTCGTCGCCTTCGTCGGCGACGACGCCTTCTTCGAGGGTGCCAGACGCTACTTCGCGACCCACGCATTCGGAAACACCACGTTGGAAGACCTGCTGACGGAGCTGAACGCCGTATCCGGGCGGGACATGCGCGCCTGGTCTCGTGCGTGGCTGGAGACGACGGGAATGTCCACGATCCGGCTGGAGACGGATGCGGCAGGGCAGCGGACGATCGTGCAGAGCGAACCGCGACCACACCGGCTGCGCGTCGGAATGTACGAGCGGACCGACGGGCGCGTCGTGCGGCGCGAACAGATCTCCATCGACATCACCGAAGAACGGACCCCGGTCGATCTCCCCGAGGCGGACCTCGTCATCGTCAACGATGACGACCTGACCTACGCGAAGGTGCGCCTCGATGAGCGTTCGCTGGCGTGCGTGGAAGAGTCCCTCTCCGACATCGAAGACCCGCTGGCGCGTGCCTTGGTCTGGTCGTCGCTGTGGAACGCCACTCGCGACGGGGAGCTGTCGGCCAGACGGTATCTCGCCGTCGTGCGCAACCACGCTCCGCGTGAATCCAGCATCGGTCTGCTCGTCGGAATCCTCGCCAACGCGGCGTTCGCTGTCCGCCACTTCGTCGCCGACGATGCGCGCGCCGACGAACAGCAGGCTTGGACGGCGGCGGCCTGGGCCGCACTGCAGGGCGCTGAGGCCAGGAGCGACGCTCAACTGTCGTGGGCACGCGCATATGCCTCCGCATCCGCGTACGACGGCACGCACAGCGGTGAGGTGCGCGCCCTCCTCGACGGGAGGGTGCCCGACGGCCTCACCGTCGATCCCGATCTGCGCTGGCAGCTGCTCACCGCACTCGCGACCACGGGGAATGCCACGGCGGAAGACATCTCGGACGAGCAGATGCGCGACGACACGGCAACCGGGCGCACGGCCGCGCGGCGCGCTCTCGCTGCACGCCCGGTGGCCGCCATCCGCGCGGCCGCTTGGGATGCGGCGTGGAACGACCTCACTCTGAGCAACGATCATCTGGACGCGGAGATCGCGGGGTTCCGTGCCGGTGGGAGCCGGGACCTGATCGCGGGATTCGACGAGGCCTACTTCTCGCTGATCGCCGAGGCCTGGCGCTCGCGCAGTATCGAACTGGCCCAGCGCCTCGTGGTCGGGATGTTCCCGGCTGCGGACTCGCTGGAACTCGTCGATGCCTGGCTCGAGGGCAACGCCTCAGCTCCGGCCGCCCTGCGTCGTCTGGTCATCGAGCAACGCGATCACCTGGCGCGCGATCTCAGGGTGCGGGCGGCGCACTGACGCTGGACGCCGGAGCGGCATCGACCTGCATGCCCATGACCGTGCGCACGATCCAGGGATGGGCGTGGTCGTCGGCGATGTGCGTCATGCCGAGCTTCTCGGCGACACCGCGGGACGCGTCGTTGTCGGGATGGATGATCGCGGTCAGCAGGGTGGGCGCGAATTCGCGGCGAACCAGATCGACACAGGCGCGAGCCGCCTCGGTCGCGAAGCCGCGACGCTGCATCGCTGCGCGCACTTGATACCCGACCTCGAGGAGAGGGACGCCATTGGCGGACTGCCAGGTGACGCCGCAGCCTCCGACGAACTCGCCATCGTGCGTCTCGATGATCCATAAGCCGTGACCGTCTTCGGCGTAGCGCTGCTGGTTCCGAGCGATCCAGTCGGCGCTCTCGTCCCGCGTCTTCGGTGCGGGATAGAAGGCCATGACCTCAGGGTCGCCGAGCATCGCGGCCATCGCGTCCAGATCCTCCGGCACCATCTCCCGGAATCGAAGCCGCGCGGTGGGTGCGGGAAGAAGCCGGCGGACCGGCATCAGAGGTCGATCGCTTCGCCGGGTTCCAGCGCGAAGAACTCGCCGGCTCCCTGTTCCGTCGCCCATTGCAGGCGCTGACGGTGCATGCCCTTGCCGATGACGGACAGCGTCATATCGTGGGTGCCGAACGCCCGGCGCGGCTGCACTGCGAGAACGAAATCCATCGCGTCGCCGATACGCAGCCAGGGCGCCCCCAGGGGCGCGGCGAGCGTGTCCACTTCGACATCGACGGGCACTGCGTAGGAGTCGCCGGGGTAGTAGAGCTTGTCGTTCACCAGAACGCCCAGGTTCTCGATCGTGGGAAGCGAGGAGTGGATGACCGCGTGCTCACCGCCGAAGAAGCGCAACGTGAAGTCTCCCGCCTCGACCGTGTCACCCGGTGCGACGACCGTGATCTCGTAGCCTTCGGCGGCGCGTGCAACACCTGCGGGCGCGAAGATCGGCGTGCCGGGCGCCACGCGCAGGATGCGGTCGAGATGCTCCGGCGTCCAGTGATCCGGATGCTCGTGCGTGATCACGACGCCCACGAGGGCGGTGAGATCATTCAGCGGGGTCGTGAACGAACCCGGGTCGATCAGCAGGGTCCCTCCGGCCTCGTCGATCCGGAGGCAGGCGTGTTCGAATTTCGTGACGCGCATGAGACGAGTCAACTCCGTCCCCGCGCCCGGGGCAAACCCGTTCCCGTCCGCGCCACGCCCGGGCATCCGGTCGGTGCCGCCACGATTTTGCGGAGGGAGAATCGGCATGGCATACTTGAACGGTTGTCGCGGCACGGAAACGTTCCGCCAGACGGCCCCATCGTATAGCGGCCTAGTACGCTGCCCTCTCACGGCGGTAACGCGGGTTCGAATCCCGCTGGGGTCACACAACACGAAAGCCCTCGGTTCGCCGAGGGCTTTCGTCATTTCAGGCCACCGTGCGAGTCCACCGAGAACCTGTCATCCGCAGCGCCACCCACGTCCCGACGAGGGCGACGGCTGCGAGCAGCAGATCGAGCCCATAGGCCGTGATCGCCAGCACCGGAACCACGAACAGCACGACAGCGACCACGGTCGTGGAAGGGGCGGAGAAGCGCGGGGTTCCGGACGCCGGGGCTTCCTCGAACCGCACCAGCCACAGCGAGAGCAACCATACGGCGCCCAGCACGACGACCAGGAACACCGGACGCGTCCACCACCAGGCGGGACTCCCCGGCGAGGGCATCGGAAGCGGCAGCAGCAGCTGAATGCCGGTGAGCACCATGATCATCGGCAGGTGCCAGAGGTAGATCGTCATCAGGCGGGAACCGAGCAGGAACACCACGGCCCGCGCGGGCCGGGTGCGCATGAGCGCGGTGAGTGGAGCGTGCAGGAGCGTGAGACCGGATGCCTGTACGACGGCGAGCACCGCCATCGTCGCGGTCGGCGGCCACTGATTGCCCAGCATGCTCCACGAGTAGCCGCCGATCGAAACCATCCCGAACAGCAGCGCATAGCCCGTGACCATCAGCAGGGCGAGCTGCCACCAGCGGCGCTTTGCGAACCAGCCGTCGAACAGGAAGAATCCGACCTGCTGAGCGAACAGCCACACGAAGACGACGTTGGGGACCCCGACGAGCTCGTCGCCGAATCCATAGCCCGCCGACGGAACCGGGCCGACGCCGAGCACGCCCATCACGAGGACATATCGGATGGCGTCCACCAGGACCGCCGCGATGATCAAGGCGAGCGGGACCCATCCGCGGTAGCGCTCGTGCAGGCGCATCATGGTCGGCGAGAGCGCCTGCACGATCATGTACGCGGCCAGGAACCACAGGGGAGAGCCCACGCCGATCGCGATCGTGTCGACGAGCGCCGGGTCGAGGTCGATGATCCGCGTGGCGGCGAGCACCAGTGTGAAGAACGCGAACAGGGGGAGTGCCGGTCGCGCGAGGCGCGCCAGACGAATCCGGATGAACCGGTCGGCGGTCTCCCCGCGGGCGACGGCGGAGCGCCAGCCGGCCCGCGCAGCGTATCCGCCGACAACGAAGAACAGCGGCATGATGTTCGCGATCCAGGACGCCGGCGTGAACCAGGCCTGGAGCTCGACGGTGCGCTCGATGAGGAGAGATCCATCCGGGCGGTGGCCGACGCCGGTGAACAGGATGTGCACGAACACGACGAGCGCCACGCACGCGACCCGGGTGAGATCGAGCGTCAGATCTCGCCCGGCGGGCACGGTGCGAACCTTCGAATCAGTGGCGGCGCTGCTCATGCCGATGACTCTAGCGGGGTGTGATCGGGTCGTTCGAGGGGGCTCAGCGGGTTTCCGCGGTCTCGCGCGGAGCGACTGGCGGCTGACGGAGGGACAGCTCGCGGAACGTCCGGTTGCGCAGCGGAACGATCATGATCGCCGCCATGGCTGCTCCGTAGAGCGCGAACGGAACCCACAGCGCCGTCGCCGTTGCGAGCGCGCCGAAGCAGGCCATCGCGAGCGGCATCAGGCAGTCGTCTCCGAGCCGCGTGATCGACCCCATCCGTCCGAGGTAGGCGGTGTCGACGGTGGCCGCGAAGGTCGAACTCAGCAGCACGGATGCGTAGCCCGCGGTCGCGCCGATGAGGAATGAGGAGGCGGCGACGCTCCAGAGCGGCCCGAGACCCAGCGCCACGATGCCGGCGCCCTGAACGACAAGCGCCCAGAATCCGGCGTAGGCCTCGCGCCGGGGTCGCCACCGGGCGACGGAGACAGCGCCGAGTGCCGCGCCGAGGCCGAGGAGCGCTTCGAACAGCCCGAGTGCCTGCGCGCCCCAATCCTGGTCGTGTGCCCGCAATGCCAGACCGATTCCGACTGCCGGGCCCACGGCGAGATTCAGACCGGACAGGGCGATGACGAGCGTTCGGGTCGTCGGTGCTTCACGCAGATGGGCGAAGCCGCGGGCGATGCCGCGCAGCGCCGACTCCCGGTCGGCGCGCGCGAGTGCGAACCGAGGCCGCAGCCAGATTGCGATGAACGCGACCACCAGAGTGAACGTCAGGGCGTTCACGGAGGCACTGCCACTGAGTCCGACATGCGCGACCAGGACGCCGCCGATCGCCGCACCGGCCATACTGCCGAGTCGCGATGCGGTCTGCGAGACGGCGCTGTACGAGGGCAGGTCGGAAGGGCGCACCAGTTGCCGGGCGATCGTGCCCGCGGACGGTTCGTAGAATGCGTCGCAGACCCCGAACGCGATCGCCGCGAACAGCAGGACGGCGACGGACGGCGGTGTGGCGAGTACCCACAGCGCGACCGTCACCAGCACGACCACGCGGAGAGCGTTGAACAGCATCATGACGCGCCTCGCATCCGCCCGATCGGCGATGACTCCACCGAAGAGCAGGATCACCGCGCGTGGCACCGTTCCGGCAGCGATGATGAGACCGGCGACAGCGGGGGAGGCGATCTGCACGGCCGTCCAGGCGAGCGCGATCGTCCAGAGAGCGTCGCCGGCGTCGGAGAGCGCCTTCACGCCGATCCAGGCGTGCACCGCGATGTCGCGACGAAACACCGGTGGTTCGCGCAGCTGAAGTGGTTCGGTGGCGGTCATCACGGCTCCGTCGGGAAGGCGTGGGCGAAGAAGAAGACGGGCGTTCGCTCGCGACCGTCGGCCCTGTCGATCGATGTGCGCCAGTCGGCGAGGGTGCGGCCCAGCCGCTCGGAGAGATCCTGCAGCTCGGCGGGGGTCGCCCACCCGAGTGTCTCGATGTTGAAACCGTCGTAGTCCGGCAGCTCACGCGCGCGATGGCGTCGGCGCCAGCGCTGCAGTCGATCGATCTGCCCGCGGATGCCGTTCCGCTCGGCCTCGCGCGCAAGCAGCGCATCCGCCGGTGCGTCGGCGTAATCATCGGCCGACCAGGTGAAGCTGTGCCGGGACAGCACCCACCAACTGGTCCGACGGTCACCGTCGGGGTCTTCCGCGCGTTCGACCACGCCCGCCCGCTCGAGCATCCGCAGATGGTGGCTGATGCTGCCGACCTGGCTGTCGAGCGCGCGCGAGATCGCCGTCACCTGAGACGTCCCGTAGAGCAGCAGGTAATCGAAGATGCGGCGTCGGAGCGGGTGGTGCACGGCGGTGATCACGGAGATGTCTTCCACGTCGACAACGCTATGCACGGACGATCAAGAGCACAAGACTTCTTGTATACCCTGGAAAATCAATGAAAGGTCGCTCCCGAGATGAACTCGGGAGCGACTTTTCGTCAGTGTTCCGTCTCAGCTCTCATCGGAGGCGGTCGCCGCCGCCCTGCGATGACGGCGAGCCCTTCGGATCAGCCAGATCACGAGCACGATGATGCCGACGACGCCCAGCCAGGGGAGGACGAATCCGAGCGCGATCACCAGGGCATTGAGCGACACGACGAGGCCGTTCCAGCCGGCGAGCAGTCCATCGCCGAAACCGGCGGGGTCCGCCGTCGTCGGCGCCGCGGTCTCCGTGAGTTGCACCTGCAGCGTCGACATGGCGACCTGGTCCTCCAGAGCAGCGAGCTGCTGTTCGTACGACTCCAGCTGGGCCTGACGGTCGGTCAGGGCGACCTCTGCCTCGATGAGCTCAGAGACACTGCCCGACTGCGACATCAGCTCGGTCAGGCGCACCACCGATGCCCGCGTGGCCTCCACCCGTGCCCGCAGATCGATGGCTGTCGACGTCACGTCCTGCTTGGAGATCGACGTGGAGAGCACTTCTCCGGAGTTCTTGAGAGCCTCGATCACGGCGGTGAGGTCGGCAGACGGAACGCGGATGCTGATCCATCCGTATCCGGCGTTCGGGGGAGCGGGCATCGACGTGTCGACGGTCGCGAGCGACTTGCCGATGTCGGTGCTCTCCACGTATCCGCCGTGCTCCTCGGCGAGAGCGGAGATCGCTGCCGCCGCTTTCGCGATGTCCTTCACCTGGACGGTGGCGTTCGCGTTGGCGATGATCTCGCGGGCGGATGCTTCGTCCGCCGCCAGCGGGACCATCTCGGTTGCTCCGCCTGAGCTGTCGGCGTCGGACTTGGGCGCGCTTTCGGCGGAAAGGTCCTGTGCGCCGCTGTCGTACTCCGTCCCGGTGCTCCAGCCGTCAGCGGTACTCGTGGCTCCTCCGGAGCCGACGATGCCGAGGATCGGGGGCGTGACGAGCACGCCGACCACGAACGCCGCGGCGATTCCGCCGCCGGTGAGCCAGCGTCGGCGTCGGGTACGGGCACGGTCGACAGACGGGCGCGCCGACGGCCGCTGTGCTGCGATCTCCGTGAAAACCGCGTTCTCGATGCGGTCGATGGTCGCATCCGACAGCGGCGGCAGTGTCTCGGTGGTGTTCTGGTCGTTCATGCGTCTCTCGCTTCCTTCACGGCGCCGCGCAACTGAGTGCGCACTCGGGAGAGACGGTTCCGAACGACCGCATGACTGACCCCCAGCTCTTCGGCGGCCGCCTGATAGGCGTATCCCTCCGAAGCGCACAGCCGGAAGATCTCCTGGTCGAGTTCGCTCAGCGAACCGACCTCCTCGGCGATCCGTGCGGCGAGTGCGGCGGTGATGACCTGCTCCTCGACGCTGACCGTGTCCGGCAGCGTCTCATCAGCGGCATCCGTGGTGTGCGCCTGGTCGCGACGGCGCTGCCGAAGACGATTCGCTGCCTGGAATCGGCAGATGGTCGCCAGCCACGGGAGGATCGATTCCCCCTGCAACTCGAAGTCGGGCAGCTTGCGCCATGCGACCACGAAGGTCTCCTGGGTGACGTCCTCGGCATCGGCGGGCGAGCCGAGGATGCCGTGGGCGATCCAGTAGACCGGACGCACGTGGGCTCGGTACAGCTCTCGGAAGGCGCTCTCGTCACCCGCCGCGGCCTGTGCCGCCCATCTCTGATCAGTCGTCTGCACGGGGCATCCTGTTCCGTTCGGTGTCTCTCACCCTGAAAGTGTCGACGGATGCCCCATCGTCTCAGAAGACGTCCGGATCAGTGCGCCGGCTGCGCGTGCGCCTTGGCCAGCGTCTGCTGGGACATCCGGTCGATCCACGCGAGGGCGATGGCAGAGAGGATGAACACCATGTGGATGACGACCTGCCAGAGCACGCCGGTGGGGGTATAGCTGCCGAGGCCATCCACCTCGGAGGAGGAGACACCGTCCGCATCCATGTTGCCGACGGCGATGAAGGTCTTCAGCAGGTGGATCGAGGAGATGCCGATGATCGCCATCGCAAGCTTCACCTTGAGCACGTTGGCGTTCACGTGCGAGAGCCACTCCGGCTGATCGGGGTGTCCTTCGGTGTTGATGCGCGACACGAAGGTCTCGTAGCCGCCGATGATGACCATGATGAGCAGGTTCGCGATCATCACCACGTCGATGAGTCCGAGGACCGCCAGCATGATCGTTGCTTCGTTGATGTGGGTGATGTCGCTGAAGACATCCTCTGCGATCAGGTGCCAGAGCTCGACCATGAAGACGATGACGTAGACGATCTGGGCGACGATCAGTCCGAGGTAGAGGGGAGCCTGCAACCAGCGGCTGACGAAGATGAGAGAGCCGATGGCGCGGGCCCATGAATTCTGGGCCGGGGTCTCGAGGGGAGCGATGCCGTGTTCGACGTGTTCATGCGAAGTCTGTGTCACGACGACCATTTCATCATGTTCGGGATGCTCCGGTAGCATTGTCGTGCGAGAGGGAGTATCCCATTTCCGCGCGCATCGTCATCACGAGCATCATCTTCGCTGCTCCGGGCGCGCGACGCACTCTGTGCGGGGGAGAGACTTTCGGCTCATTTCCGACCCTCCCTCGAAAGGTGCAGTGCGCCCTTGGAAATTCCTGTCTGGTTCGAAATCACCTCGATGGTCGTGCTCACGATCATCCTGATCGCCGATCTTCTGCTCGTCCGGCTCCGCCCGCACATCCCCTCCACCAAGGAGTCGACGCTGTGGGTCCTCTTCTATGTCAGCCTTGCGCTGATCTTCGCCGTGCTCCTCGGCAACGTCGGCGGGTGGAAGAACGCAGGAGACTTCATCACCGGTTGGGCGCTGGAGTACAGCCTCTCCATCGACAATCTCTTCGTCTTCGTGCTGATCATGGCGCAGTTCGCCGTGCCTCGCCGCCTGCAGCAGCAGGTGCTGATGGTCGGCATCATCATCGCGCTCGTGCTGCGCGGCGCCTTCATCCTCGTCGGCGTCGCCATCATCGAGCACTTCTCGCCGATCTTCTACATCTTCGGTGCGTTCCTCATCTGGACGGCGATCCGCCAGGCAATGCCAGAGGGCGATCATGAGGGCGAGGTGCAGCGCGAGAACTTCATCGTCCGGCTGCTGCGCCGTCGCATCGACATCAGCGAGGAGTACGACGGCTCGAAGCTGCGCACGACGGTCGACGGCAAGCGCATGTTCACCCCGATGGTCATCGTGTTCATCACCATCGGCGTGACGGATCTCATCTTCGCGATCGACTCGATCCCGGCCATCTTCGAGATCACGACCAACGGCTTCCTCGTCTTCGCGGCCAACATCTTCGCGCTGATGGGGCTCCGTCAGCTCTACTTCCTGCTGGGCGACCTGCTGGATCGCCTCAAGTACCTGCACTACGGCATCGCGGTCATCCTCGGCTTCATCGGCGTCAAGCTGATCCTGCACGCCCTGCACGAGAACGAACTGCCGTTCATCAACGGCGGGCAGCACGTCGAGTGGGTGCCGGACATCGACAACATGGTCTCGCTCGGCGTGATCCTGGCGTCCATGACGGTGGCGACGATCGCCAGCCTCATCTCGTCCTCTCGCGAGAAGCGCGCCGAGAACAAGGCGTCGATCGTCGAGTAACAGCGTTCACGAAGGGACGGACCACCCGTCGCAGCGGTGTAAACTGACCGCATGCGGCGGGTGGTTCTCCTTCTTAGCGGCCGCGACGAGACCTCGATCTAGGCCTCTCTCGTCGCGGAGTTCAGCGTGGGCCGAACCTCGATCCCAGGAGACAGCGACATCATGACCACCGACGCCACCGAGACTTTCCACGGTCCGCGCACGCTTGCCGAGAAGGTCTGGGACGACCATCTCGTCGTCAAGGGCGAGAACGGCGAGCCCGATCTCATCTACATCGACCTGCACCTCGTGCACGAGGTCACCAGCCCGCAGGCGTTCGATGGTCTGCGCTCTGAGGGACGCCCGCTGCGCCGACTCGACCTCACGATCGCCACTGAAGACCACAACACCCCGACGTGGGACATCGACAAGCCCATCGCAGACCTCACCAGCCGCACGCAGATCGAGACGCTGCGTCGCAACGCGGCGGAGTTCGGTGTGCGTCTGCACTCGCTGGGCGACGCCGAGCAGGGCATCGTGCACGTCGTCGGCCCGCAGCTGGGGCTGACGATGCCGGGTATCACCGTCGTCTGCGGCGACTCGCACACCTCGACCCACGGCGCCTTCGGCGCGATGGCCTTCGGGATCGGCACCAGTGAGGTCGAGCACGTGATGGCGACGCAGACGCTGCCGTTGAAGCCGTTCAAGACGATGGCGATCAACGTCGACGGGACGCTGCGCGCCGGCGTCACCGCGAAGGACATCATCCTCGCCGTGATCGCGAAGATCGGCACCGGCGGGGGACAGGGCTTCGTCCTGGAGTTCCGCGGGAGCGCCATCCGGGCGCTCTCGATGGAAGGACGGATGACGATCTGCAACATGTCGATCGAGGCGGGTGCGCGCGCAGGGATGGTCGCCCCGGACGAGACGACATTCGCGTATCTGGAAGGCCGGCAGCACGCGCCCAAAGGTCAGGACTGGGAGGACGCGGTCGCCTACTGGCGGACGCTCCCGACCGATGACGGTGCCGTCTTCGATGCCGAGGTGTTCATCGACGCCGATGAACTCGAGCCGTTCGTGACCTGGGGCACCAACCCGGGGCAGGGCAGCTCGCTGTCGGCATCCGTGCCGAACCCGGCCGACATCGCCGACCCGAACGAGCGGGCGGCCGCACAGCGGGCGCTCGAGTACATGGCGTTGACCCCGGGAACCCCGCTCAAGGAAGTGCCGGTGGATGCCGTGTTCATGGGCTCCTGCACCAACAGCCGGATCGAGGACCTGCGCGCCTTCGCGTCCGTCATCCAGGGCAAGAAGAAGGCCGACGGCGTGCGCGTGATGGTCGTGCCCGGTTCGGCGCGTGTGCGCCTGGAGGCCGAGGCCGAGGGGCTCGACAAGATCATCACCGACTTCGGTGCGGAGTGGCGCTTCGCCGGGTGCTCGATGTGCCTGGGGATGAATCCGGATCAGCTGGCGCCGGGCGAGCGGTGCGCGTCTACGTCGAACCGCAACTTCGAGGGCCGGCAGGGCAAGGGCGGTCGCACGCACCTGGTGTCGCCGCTCGTCGCCGCAGCCACCGCGATCCGCGGAACCCTGTCCAGCCCGAGCGATCTGGAGGCCTGATCATGGAGAAGTTCACCACCCACACCGGCATCGCCGCACCTCTGAAGCGGTCTAACGTCGACACCGACCAGATCATCCCCGCCGTCTTCCTGAAGCGCGTCACCAAGACGGGGTTCGAGGACGCCCTCTTCCATGCGTGGCGGCAGGATCCGGACTTCGTGCTCAACCAGGAGCCGTTCCAGGGTGCCTCGGTGCTCGTCGCCGGTTCCGACTTCGGCACCGGTTCCAGCCGCGAGCACGCCGTCTGGGCGCTGCGCGACTTCGGGTTCCAGGTCGTGCTCAGCCCGCGCTTCGCCGACATCTTCCGCGGGAACTCGGGCAAGCAGGGGCTCCTCGCAGCGACGATCTCCGAGGAGGATCTCGAGCGGATCTGGGCGGAGATCGACGCGAACCCGGGTGCGCAGATCACCGTGGACCTGCAGGCACGCACGGCGACGATCGGTGGCATCCAGGCCGACATCGGGATCGACGATTACACTAGGTGGCGGCTCCTCGAAGGGCTCGATGACATCGGGCTCACGCTGCGCAACGAAGACAAGATCGCGCAGTTCGAGGCCCGTCGCGAGTCGTGGCGGCCACGTACCCTCCCCGTGCAGTGACACGGACCGGGTCGTGAGTCAGGGGCAGACCGCCCCGCGGCGACCGCCGCAATCCGTGGAATGAAGTGAGGCTCCGAATGACGACACCCGTGCGCGATGCTCTTCCGGATGGAGTTCCTGCTCTCACCGGAGACGTCCTCAGCATTCGAGGAGGACGCCCGCTGCGCGGCCGCGTCGATGTCAAGGGCGCCAAGAACCTGGCGACGAAGGCGATGGTCGCGTCTCTCCTCGGAGAGACGGTCAGCGTGCTGCGCGACGTCCCGGCCATCAGTGACGTCGCGGTCGTGCGCTCGCTGCTCGAGGTGCACGGCGTCCGAGTGAGCGAGGGCGACGAGCCCGGTGCTCTCGTCTTCGACCCGAGCGACGTGGAGTCCGCCCACTTCGAGGAGATCGACGCGCACGCAGGTGCATCGCGGATCCCGATCCTGTTCTGCGGTCCACTCCTGCATCGCCTCGGACAGGCGTTCATCCCGGACCTCGGCGGCTGCCGCATCGGCGACCGGCCGATCGACTTCCACCTGGATGCGCTCCGCAAGTTCGGCGCGATCGTCGAGAAGCTGCCCAGCGGCATCCGCCTTTCGCGTCCGAACGCGCGACTGCACGGCGCGAACATCCACCTCCCGTACCCGAGTGTCGGCGCCACCGAGCAGGTGCTGCTGACCGCCGTGCGCGCAGAGGGCGTCACCGAGCTTCGCAACGCGGCCATCGAGCCCGAGATCATGGATCTCATCGCCGTCCTGCAGAAGATGGGCGCGATCATCTCCTACGAGCCCAACCGGGTCATCGTGATCGAGGGAGTCGAGAAGCTCCGCGGCTACGATCACCGTTCGATCTTCGACCGCAACGAAGCCGCGTCCTGGGCATCCGCTGCGCTCGCGACCGACGGCGAGATCTTCGTCGGCGGCGCCAAGCAGCAGGAGATGCTGACGTTCCTGAACGTGTTCCGCAAGGCGGGCGGCTGGTTCGACATCCAGGAGGACGGCATCCTGTTCCGCCGCGACGGCGAACTGCACCCTGTGGTCATCGAGACCGACGTGCACCCTGGCTTCATGACCGACTGGCAGCAGCCGCTGGTGGTCGCGCTGACCCAGGCGCGCGGCCGCTCCGTCGTGCACGAGACCGTCTATGAGAACCGGCTGGGCTTCACCGACGCGCTGGTCAAGATGGGGGCCGACATCGTCGTGCACCCGCGCGGACTCCAGGACGGCCCTCGTCGAGTGCCGCGCCGCGACCTGGAACAGGCGGCCGTGATCACCGGTCCGACGCCGTTGCATGGCGCCGACATCGTGGTTCCGGACCTCCGTGGCGGCTACAGCCACGTCATCGCCGCGCTGACCGCACAGGGCGAGTCCCAGGTCTCCGGCGTCGACATCCTCAGCCGTGGCTACGAGAAGTTCCTCGCCAAGCTCGACGCCGTCGGCGCCGACTTCGACGTCATCCGGTGACCCCGATGGGTTCTTCGTCGCCCGAGAAGAGCCGGCCCAGCCTGTTCTGGCCGCTTGCGGCGCTCGTGATCCCGGCGGTCTCGCTGCTCGCGAAGATCCACGTCACCGGGCGCGAGAAGCTGCCTCGCGACGGTGCCTTCGTACTCGCGCCCAACCACTACTCGGAGTTCGATCCGCTGATCGTCGCTGTCGCCGTCTGGCGGCTGGGGCGAGCGCCGCGATTCATGGCCAAGGACAGTCTGTTCCGCGTCCCGGTGCTCGGGTGGTTGCTGCGCAAGACCGGGATGATCCCTGTCGCCCGGACCTCGTCCGCGTCCGCGGCGAAACAGACCATGAGACAGTCGAAAGAGCTCGTCGAGCACGGCAGGGGGGTCATCGTGTACCCCGAGGGCACGCTCACGCGTGACCCCGAGCTGTGGCCGATGCGGGGCAAGTCCGGCGCAGTGCGTCTCGCTCTCGCCGGTGACATCCCGTTGATCCCGATGGCGCAGTGGGGCACCCAGGAGATCATGGGGCGCTACCAGAAGAAGCTCAGCATCTGGCCGCCGCGCAAGCCGGTGCAGGTGATCATCGGAGATCCTGTCGACCTCTCGGATCTGAAGGGCCGGGGGAGCGAACAGGCCGTGCTCAACGAGGCGACCACACGCCTGATGAACGCGATCACCGTTCTTCTCGAGGAGCTTCGCGACGCGAAAGCGCCGGCAGAGCGCTGGAATCCGGCGACGCACGGCCAGAAGGAGACCGGTCGCCTTGAACCCTAAGAGAACTCTCCCCACCGGTCCCAAGGTCGCTGTGGTGGGTGCCGGCAGCTGGGGCACCACCTTCGGCAAGATCCTCGCCGACGGCGGAGCGCAGGTGACCATGTGGGCCCGCCGGGCCGAGCTCGCGCACGAGATCGACGAGGCGAAGCGGAACTCCCGCTACCTGCCGGGCATCAATCTCCCGCGATCGATGGCGGCGACGCACGAGCTCGCCCTGGCACTCCAGGGCGTCGAGCAGGTGTACCTTTCGGTTCCCAGCCAATCCCTGCGTGAGAACCTCAAGGCGCTGCGCCCGCTCCTCGCGGACTCCGACGCCAAGATCGTCAGCCTGATGAAGGGCGTCGAACGAGGCACCGGGCTTCGGATGAGCCAGGTCATCGAGCAGGAGATGCAGTGCGACCCCGATCGCATCGCCGTGGCATCCGGGCCGAACCTCGCGCTGGAGATCGCGAAGGAGCAGCCGACCGCTGCGGTGATCTCCTCGCGCAGTCGGGAGACCGCCGAGACGATCGCCCGCGCCGCGCGCAACAGCTACTTCCGGACCTTCGTGAACACGGATGTCATCGGCACCGAGTTCGGCGGTGTGCTGAAGAACCTCATCGCCGTCGCGATCGGCATCGTCGACGGCGTCGGATACGGCGAGAACACGAAGGCCTCGATCATCACCCGCGGACTCGTGGAGATGACGGACTTCGCCGTCGCCAACGGCGCGCATCCGGAGACGCTGCAGGGTCTGGCCGGACTCGGCGACCTCATCGCCACCTGCCAGTCGCCGCTGAGCCGCAACAACACGGCCGGGCGCCTGCTCGGCCAGGGATACAGCTTCCAGGACGTCGTCAAGCAGATGCAGCAGACTGCGGAGGGGCTCGCGTCGGTCGCCCCCATTCTGCAGCTCGCACGCGAGTCCGAGGTGGACATGCCCATTGTCGAACAGGTGAAGATGGTGCTCGACGGGAAGATGAACCCCCGCGACATCGCACCGCACCTGACGACGGACGACGACACCCCGCAGGGTGAGAGGACCAACCATGGACAAGCAGACGGTGGTGGTGCTCTTCGGAGGGCGCTCCAGCGAGCATTCGATCAGTTCCGCAACGGCGGGCGGGGTACTGGGCGCGATTGATCGCGATCGCTATCGGGTGATCCCGGTGGGGATCACCCGCGACGGCGCTTTCGTGCTCGAAGAGGATCGTCCGGAGAAGTTCCCATTGGAGGCGGAGCACCTGCCTGAGGTCGTCGACAACGGCACCCGGATGCTGTGGCCCGAACCCGGCGGCGAACGCACGCTGCGCGTCGTGCACCCCGACGGCGTGACCGAGGGGCTCGGCGAAGTCGACATCGTGCTGCCGCTTCTGCATGGCCTGCACGGCGAGGACGGTGCGATCCAGGGCTTCTTCGAGGTCATCGACATGCCCTACGCCGGCTGCGGTATCCTGGATTCCGCCATCTCCCTCGACAAGCACTTCACCAAGCTCGCACTGAGCTCCGCCGGTATCGCGGTGTCGCCAGGGATCACCGTGCGTCGTGCGCAGTGGCGGGCCGATCCGTCGGCTGTGCGCGCGCAGATCGCAGCGCTCGGTCCCGTGGTGTTCGTCAAACCGGCCGGTGCCGGCTCGAGCGTCGGCGTGTCGCGGGTCGATGACGGAGAAGGGCTGGATGCCGCTCTCGAGATCGCCTTCGCCGAGGACGAGAAGGTCCTCGTCGAGTCGCGGGTCGAGGGGCGCGAGATCGAGGTCGGTGTGCTCGCCGGTCGTGGCGGGCAGGGGCCGCGAGCATCGCTGCCTGGCGAAGTCGTGCTGACGTCGCGCAGTTTCTACGACTTCGAGGGCAAGTACCTCGGCGGTGACGGCGTCGAGATCGTCTGCCCTGCCGATGTCGACGACGAGTTGATCGAGCGTCTGCGTGAGACGGCGGTGCGTGTCTTCGAGGCCGTGGACGGCAAGGGCCTCGCCCGCGTCGATTTCTTCGTCACGGCCTCCGGCGAGCTCATCGTCAACGAGCTGAACACGATGCCGGGGTTCACTCCGATCTCGATGTTCCCGAAGTGCTGGATCGCGTCCGGCCTCGGTTACGGCGAGCTCATCACCGAGCTCATCGAATCGGGTCTGGACCGCTGAGGTTTCGAGTGCGGCGGTCCGTCTCCGCTCAGGCGGAGCGGACCTAGCCGCGCTCTGTGCAGCGCGCGGTCGCCGGCGCGAGGCCGGACTGGATGCTCTTGGAGATCGTGTCGACGACGGTGGCGAAGTCGAACTCCTCACCCCGCTTGATGGTCACTTCGATCGCAGGATCCCGGCCGTAGGTGACGAGGCGCTGCCTCGTGTCCTCCTGATCGAGTACGAGCCAGTCGACGCCGCCGATCGTCGTGCAATCCAGGGCCGACGGGGCAGGCGGAGCAACCCCGCAGCGCAGCACGATGCTCGGGTCGCCCCATGCGCCGGTTGCCTGCGCATCGGTCCAGACGCGGTCAAGGCCTGCCACGTTCTCGGGCAGGAGCACGGAGACGTCGGCGCAGGCGGGATCGTTCGCGGCGTCGGCCGGTTCCAGATGCACTGTGGTGGAGCATCCGGAAAGGGCGGAAGCCACGATCAGAGCGCCCGCGGCGACTGCGAGGCGACGAGAGCGGAACATGGTTCCAGGCTACCTTTGACAGCATGCCCTCCCGACCCGAAGACGACGATCCGCGCCTGGGAGACATCTCAGAGGGGCGCATCCTGCGGGCGATTCTGGCGCGCACCGCGCCGGCCTCGCACACGCTGATCGGACCTGGTGATGACGCCGCGGTCATCGCCGCCCCATCAGGCACGGTGGTGGCGACGACCGACACCCTCGTGCACGGTCCGGACTTCCGCCTGGCATGGTCCAGCGGCTACGACCTGGGCTGGAAGGCCGCCGCGGTGAACCTCGCCGATGTCGCGGCGATGGGTGCGCGTCCGACCGCGCTGCTCGTCGCCCTGGCCGTTCCGCGCGATCTGCGGCTGTCGTTCGTCGAGCGGCTCGCCGACGGGTTCAGCGATGCCTGCGCAGCACTGGCTCCGGGGTGCGGAGTCGTCGGTGGTGACCTCACCGTCTCGGACACGCTCACGGTCGCGGTGACGGCGCTCGGCGATCTCGAAGGACGTGCGGCGATCACGAGGTCGGGTGCGCGGCCGGGGGATGCCGTCGCCGTCGCCGGCGAACTCGGCCACGCCGCGCACGGACTGGCCGTGCTGTTCGGCCGATTCCGCGACGGGGAGACGCCGGTGGCTGTCGACAGCGCGTTGCTTCGCGATGGTGAACGTGCGGCGCTCTCCGCCCAGCTGCGTCCGGCACCGCCGATCGGCCTGGGGCCGGTCGCTGCCGTGGCGGGAGCGACCGCGATGATGGACATCTCCGATGGGCTGGCTCTCGATGCGCGGCGGATGGCCGAGGCATCAGGTGTGACGATCGCGCTCGATGGCGACGCGCTCGGCGAGAATCGGGGGCGGGCTCTGGCCGGCGGCGAGGATCATGCGCTGCTCGCGACATTCCCCGACGGCGTGCTGCCTCCAGGATTCCGGGTCATCGGCACCGTCCTCCCGGCCGGGGCGGATGCGTTGCTGTGCGACGGCGCTCCGGTGGACGTCGAAGGGTGGGACCCCTACCGGGACTGGGACTCGGCGTCGGGCTGAGTCTCCCCGACCCCCGACGCCTCGACCGGTCCTTCGGTCGTCTGCCGCGCGGCCCACCACAGGGTGGTGTCGCCGTAACTCCGGTCTCGGAGCAGCTCCAGTCCCGCAGCCTCAAGATCGGGCGGCGTCGAGCGGCGGGCGCGCTCGACGATCACGAGAGCGTCCACGGACAGCAGGGGCGCAAGAGCCGCCAGATCGCCGTTCATCGCCTCGTCGTCCAGATCGTACGGCGGATCGGAGAACACCAGATCGTATGTTCCGGCGGTGCGCTGCAGGAAGGTCCGCACCGCGCTCTCGTGGACCCGCGCCGTCGCCACTCCGCCGGCTTTCGCGACCGTGGCGGCGTTGCGGCGGATGATCGCGGCCGCAGGGCGGGACCGCTCCACGAGGTCGGCGCTCACGGCGCCCCGACTGAGCGTTTCGAGTCCGAGCGCTCCGGAGCCGGCGTAGAGGTCGAGGACGCGTGCTCCGACGATGGCATCCGCCGATTCCAACGCCCCGAAGAGCGACTCCCTGACGCGGTCGCTCGTCGGGCGGGTACCTGCACTCGGCACCTCCAGGCGAATGCCTCTGGCCGAACCGGCGATGATCCTCGTCACCCGTTCACGATACGACAATCGGTTCGGATTCCGTGTCCGCGGCGTTCCCTAGACTCGGAGCATGTCGCTCACGCTTGATTCATCGCTGGAGGACGCGCTCGGCGCGGCACCGGCGAAGACCCTGGACCGGGCCTTCGGCATGCGCAGCGTCGGCGATCTGCTCGTGCACTACCCACGGCGCTACGCCGACCCGGGCGAGCTGACGCCGATCCGTGATCTTCCGATCGGAGAGACGGTGACGATCGTCGCCGAGGTGCTCTCGTCCAGTGCCCGCGCGATGCGCAATCGGAAGGGGGCGATGGTCGATGTGATCATCGGCGACGGCATCGGTCGGATGTCGCTGACCTTCTTCGCGAAGAACCTCGGGGCGGCGAAGTGGCGCTCGGAAGAGCTGGCCGTCGGGCGTCGTGGCGTCTTCTCGGGCAAGGTCGGCATGTACAACGACGTGACGCAGTTCGCGCACCCCGAGTACGAGCTCTTCGAGGACGAGGATTCCGCGCGCCGCAGTGCCGACGCCAGGGCGGCGGTGCCGATCCCGATCTATCCGGCCACGTCGAGCATCCAGACCTGGCAGATCGCCAAACTCATCGGCCGCGTCCTGGACGGGCTGGAAGACGTGCCCGATCCGCTGCCTGCCCCGGTCCGCGAACGCGAGGATCTGCTCGAGGCGCGCATGGCGCTGGAGCAGATTCACCGGCCGCGAACCCGCAATGACATCGATCCAGCGGTGCGCACGCTGCGGATGCATGAGGCCCTGGTCCTGCAGACCGCACTCCTTCAGCAGCGCGATGCCGTTCGCGCCCTCTCGGCGACCGCGCGTCCTGCGGAACCGGGTGGACTGCTCGAACGCTTCGACCGCGCGCTGCCGTACACGCTCACCGACGACCAGCAGAGCGTCGGCGCGCAGGTCGCGGCTGACCTCGTCGGCTCCTGGCCGATGAACCGGCTGGTGCAGGGCGAGGTCGGCTCCGGCAAGACGCTGGTGGCGCTGCGTGCGATGCTGCAGGTCGCGGAGTCCGGAGGGCAGGCGGCGCTCATCGCTCCGACCGAGGTGCTCGCCGGGCAGCATCTGCGCTCGATCACGCGGATGCTGGGGCCGGAGCTCGCACCTCTCGTGATGCCCACCCTGCTGACCGGTCAGCTCGGAGCCGCCGACCGTCGTCGCGCGGCCCTGCGCGTGGCATCCGGCCAATCGCTGATCGTGGTGGGCACGCACGCGCTGTTGGGTGAGAAGACGACCTTCGCCGATCTCGGCCTCGTCGTCGTCGACGAGCAGCATCGTTTCGGCGTCGAGCAGCGAGAAGCCCTGCGGGCCAAGGGCTCCAGCCCGCACGCGCTCGTGCTGACGGCCACTCCGATCCCGCGCACGGTCGCGATGACGGTGTTCGGCGACCTCGATACGTCCGTCATCCGCACGATGCCGGCGGGACGGGCGGGCATCGAGACCTTCGTCGCTCCGCTCGCCGAGCACCCCGGGTGGTTCAACCGGGTCTGGGATCGCGCCGCTGAGGAGATCGCCAAGGGGCATCAGATCTTCGCGGTGTGTGCGGCGATCGACACGGCGAAGAAGACCGTCGAGGCCGGCGCGGAGCAGACGCCGGCTCCCGAAGGCGCGAACGGTCCGCGCTGGGGTGTCGTGCAGCTCGATGAGGCTCTGGCCACGCATCCGAAGCTCGGTGCACTCCGACGTGCGGTCCTGCACGGGCGGATGCCCTCCGACGAGAAGGACGCGGTGATGCAGGCCTTCGCCAGGGGGGAGATCGATCTGCTCCTGGCGACGACCGTCATCGAGGTCGGGGTGGATGTGCCGAACGCGTCGACGATGATCGTGCTCGATGCCGATCGCTTCGGCGTGTCCCAGTTGCACCAGCTGCGCGGACGTGTCGGCCGCGGGGGAGTGCCGGGGCTGTGCCTGCTGGTGACAGAGGCGGAATCCGGATCCATCGCCCGGGAGCGCGTCGATGCGGTCGCCGGCACGCTGGATGGCTTCAAGCTCGCCGAAGTCGACCTGGAGCTGCGTGGTGAGGGCGATGTTCTCGGTGCCGCGCAAGCCGGTGTCCGCTCGTCCCTGAAGCTGCTGCGCGTGGTCAAGGATTCCGGCCTCATCATGATGGCGCGGGAGATCGGCGAGAAGATCCTCACCGACGACCCCCATTTGAGCCTGCATCCGGGGCTGCGCGAGGTGATCGCCCGTCGCGTCAGCGATGACGATCGGGCGGCGCTGGCGAAGAACTGACGCGGGGAGGGCGTGCCCTAGGCTGGAAGCATGAGCAGCCGGATCGCCGTCGTCCCGGGTTCCTTCGATCCCCCCACCCTCGGCCACCTCGACGTGATCCGTCGGGCCGCGAAGCTGTACGACGAGCTGCACGTGCTCGTCGTGCACAACCCCGGCAAGGAAGCCATGCTGCCGATCGCGCAGCGGCTCTCCCTGCTCGAGCAGTCCATCGCCGAAGACGGCATGGAGGGCAACATCATCGTCGGATCGTGGAGCATGGGCCTTCTGGTCGACTACGCGCGCGATGTCGACGCCCACGTCCTCATCAAGGGGATCCGCTCGCAGATCGACGTCGCTTACGAGTCGCCGATGGCGATCGTGAACAGGCACCTCGCCGATATCGAGACAGTGTTCCTGCTGCCGGATCCGGCGCATGCCATGGTGTCCAGTTCCCTGGTGCGCCAGGTCGCATCCCTGGGCGGGGACGTCACCCCGTTCGTGCCGCCGGCCGTCGCTGCCTTCCTCGACACAGGGGCCCGCGGCATCTGACGCGGTAGCATTGGGTGGTGCGACCTCGTCTGAATGGCCCGTTCATCCTTCCCGTCCGTGACATCGTCCGCAAGCCAGGCGAAATGCGTGAACACCGTTTCGCCGTGCCCCTCGCCGAGCAGTGGGGAGAGGGAATCGTCTCCTATGAGGCGGGTTCCGAGATCGACATCGACGTGCGCCTGGAGTCCGTTCACGAGGGCATTCTCGCGACCGGAACAGTGGACGCGGAGTACGTCGGAGTGTGCGGAAGATGCCTCATCGACATCGCCGAGCCTGTCGAAGTCGAGTTCCAGGAGCTTTTCGCGTATCCTGGTGAGGAAGAAACTGACTTCGAGGTTCAAGACAACCACGTGGATCTTGAAACTCTGGTCAGGGAAGCGGCCGTATTGGCGCTTCCGTTTCAACCGGTGTGTCAGCCGGACTGCCCTGGACTCGACCCGAGTACGGGTGAGCGGCTGGCCGTGAACACCGGGGCGGAGAAAGCCGCTCCCATCGATCCTCGATGGAGCGCGCTCCAACAGATCACAGACCAAGGAAGCGCAGCAGAAAGCAGCGCGTCCAAGAACACAGAAGAGAGTTAGCCATGGCTGGTAACCCCCCGAAGCGCAAGGTATCCCGTTCCAACACCCGCTCGCGTCGCGCGCAGTGGAAGGCGGCGCCCATCGCTCTCGTCAAGACGATCGAGAACGGCAAGACCGTTTACAGCCGCCCTCACCAGGCGAAGGTCGTCACCGACTCCCAGGGCACCGAGCTCTTCATGGAGTACAAGGGCCGCAAGGTCGCTGACGTCTGATCCTGCCGTGCAGGCTCTCTCGCAGAAGCTCCGCGTCGATATCGACGCGGAGCTTCTGGAGTTGGCGCTGACGCATCGCTCCTACGCGTACGAGCACGGCGGGATTCCGCACAACGAGCGGCTCGAGTTCCTCGGCGACTCCGTACTCGGTCAGGCCGTGACGGTGATGCTGTTCACGACGCACCCTGAGCTCGACGAAGGTCAGCTGGCGAAGCGCCGCGCGAGCGTCGTCTCGACGGTGGCCCTCGCCGAAGTGGCCAGAGGGATCGATCTCGGCAGCCATCTGCTGCTGGGACGCGGCGAGGAGCAGACCGGCGGTCGCGACAAGGATTCGATCCTCGCCGACACGATGGAAGCGGTGATCGGGGCGACCTACATCTCCGTGGGCCCCGAGGCCGCCACCGAACTCGTGCTCAGGCTCACCGAGCCGCTGCTCGCAGACCCGGAGCGCTACGGCGCGGCGATGGATCCGAAGACGAGTCTTCAGGAGCTCGCTGCGAGGACAGGGGCGAGCCCGCCCCAGTATTCGGTGGAGTCGAGCGGCCCCGATCATGATCGACGCTTCCTGGCGACGGTTCTCGTCGGCGACCTCAGCATGACCGGCGTCGGCAGCAGCAAGAAGACCGCAGAGATGGCGGCCGCGCTGAGTGCGTGGCGTTCGCTCAGCGAGCATGCCTGAACTTCCCGAGGTCGAGGTCGTCAGAGCGGGCCTCGCTCCGGCCGCAGTGGGCTCTCGGATCAGCGGCGTCAGCGTCTTCGATGAGCGCGCCCTGACCCGTCATCCCGCTGGCGCGGCCGATTTCGTCGGGCGCCTCGAAGGTCGCACCTTCCGTGCGGCGGAACGTCGCGGCAAGTTCCTCTGGCTCCCGCTGGACGGCGAGGAAGCCGCGCTGATCGCCCACCTCGGCATGAGCGGACAGATGCTGCTGCGGGCACCGGATGCGGCGGCGGAACGCCATGAGCGCGTCCGCATCCACCTGGAGCATCCCCAGCACGGTCATCTCGCGATCGTCTTCGCCGATCAGCGCACCTTCGGTTCGCTCGCCGTCGACGCTCTCGTCACGGACGGGGACTCGCTGATCCCTTCGCAAGTCGTGCACATCGCGCGGGATCCGGTGGATGCCGCATTCGATGACGTCGCCTTCCGCTCGGCGCTGGGCAAGCGAGCCAGCGCGATCAAGCGCGTGCTGCTCGACCAGAGCGTCGTGAGCGGTATCGGCAACATCTACGCCGACGAGTCGCTGTGGGCCGCGCGGATCCATCCGGAGACCCCGGCGAACCGATTGTCCGCGGTCGCCGTCGGCCGGCTGCTCGCCGAGGTACGGGCCGTGCTGGCGAAGGCACTCGCCGAGGGTGGCACCAGCTTCGACGCCCAGTACGTCAACGTGAACGGGGAGTCCGGGTACTTCGCGCATTCCTTGAACGCATACGGGCGCGGCGGTCAGCCCTGCCCTCGGTGCGGCGGCAGCATCCGCCGCGAGGCGTTCATGAACCGCTCTTCACACTTCTGCCCTGCCTGTCAGCGAAAACGCTAGTTGAGCGGATGTGCGGCGAGCGCGACCAGGCAGGCACCATTCTCAACTGGTCGATGCGAGCTCGTTGAGTCGTCGCTCAGTCTCACGGAGTTCGGATTTCTTCGCGGCGAGGCACTCGGCGATCGAGTTCAGTTCGGCGCGAAGGTCCGGGCACATCTCCAAAGAGGTCCCGTGATCTCCGAGCCGAGCGCAGTCGAGGTAGCGCCGGATGGTGGCGGTACCCAGACCGGCGGCGATCATCGCCTTGATGTGCGCCACCAGAGTCACGTCCTCTTCGGAATAGTCGCGGTAGCCGCCGCTGGTGCGATCGGGGATCAGGAGTCCTCTGTCTTCGTAGTGTCGGAGTGCTCGTGTGCTCATGCCCGTCAGCTTCGCGAGTTCGCCGATCTGCACGCTTCGCTCCTCTTTCTCGAATTGACCTTCACGCTAGCGTGAACCCTTACCGTTCTGTCCTATGACGACTGCAGCATCTCAGACTCCACGCACAACGCATCAGCGGGCCCTGATCTTCCACGGCTACGGGGCGACCCCAGAGGATCACTGGTTCGGTTGGCTCGCCGAGCAGCTCGAGACCGAGAGCATCAGGACCGCGATCCCGCCCCTCCCGCACCCCCTCATGCCGCAAACCGAGCAGTGGGAGGACGACGTCCGCGCTGCAGTGAAACAGCCGGACGAGCATACGATCGTGATCGCGCACAGCCTCGGCTGCCTGGCGGTGCTGCGCTACCTGCGCTCCCTTCCTGGTGCCTGGCGGCTGGGAACGCTGGTGCTGGTGTCGGGTTTCATAGACCCACTGCCTGCCCTGCCCGAGTTGGACGGATTCATCGGCGGCGGCTGCGACGTGACGGAACTTCGTGACCACATCGGCCGGCTTGTGGTCGTCCGCTCCGACAACGACTCGATCGTTCCGCCCGGGCATACGGACCGTCTCGCCGAACAGCTCGGAATCTCGGCACAGGTCGTTCCTGGCGCTGGGCACTTCCTCGCCGCCGAGGGCATCACGGAGCTGTCCTTCGTTCGCGACGTGATCACGTCCTAGCGGATTTCCGACTGGGGTGTGGATGCCCGGGGCGCGGGTCAGCGGAACATTTCGCCCGCCCCTGGTCCGGGCCGGTTCCTATCGACTGACCGGGCCCACAGCGACCTACACTGGGAATCGTGACTTCCTCCGCCCTTTCCGCCGCCGTGATCACGGTCTCTGATCGTTCAGCGGCAGGCCTGCGCGAAGACGTCTCCGGTCCTCTCGCCGCTGAACTTCTCGCCGCGGACGGGTGGTCTGCAACTGTTCGCGTCGTGCCGGACGAAGTCGAGGCCATTGCGGGCGCGGTGCGTCAGGTCGTGACTCTCGGCGCTCGTCTGGTCGTGACGACCGGCGGCACCGGCCTCTCGCCTCGGGACGTCACCCCCGAGGCGATGACCGGCCTGCTGCAACGCGAGATCCCCGGCATCGCCGAGGAGATCCGTCGCGTCGGCACCGCAGGGTTTCCGCAGGCGATGCTGTCCAGGGGTCGCGCCGGCATCGTGGACGGTGCCCTGGTGGTGAACCTCGCGGGTTCCCCTGGGGCGGTCCGGGATGGCGTCCCGGTCGTCCTGCAGGTCGCCGCGCACGTCGCCGCGCAGCTGGACGGCGGTGACCACGCATGATCGCCTTCAGTCGGGTGTCCGACGTCGTGCTCGATCCCTCAGAGCATCTCGACGCGGTGGCAGGGGCGGAGGCCGGTGCCAGTGCGCTCTTCGTCGGTACCGTGCGCGACCACGACCCGGATGCCGCGGGCGAAGTCGTGCTCCTGGAATACAGCGCCCACCCCGATGCGGAGCGGATCCTCGGCGAGATCTCCGCGTCTCTCGACGGCGACGGAATCCGGATCGCGGTGAGTCACCGGATCGGCGCCCTGGCTGTGGGCGACGCGGCGATCATCTGCGCCGTATCTTCGGCTCACCGGGCCGACGCCTTCGAGGTGTGCCGTGAGCTCGTCGAGAGAGTCAAGGCCGAACTCCCGGTGTGGAAGAAGCAGGTCGAAGCCGACGGCACTGCAATCTGGGTCGGGCTGGGGAGCCTCGCGACCTGATCGCCTGTGGGCGCGCTCCTCTGCGGCGAGTGCGCTCAGCCGCCGGCGAACGGCGGGAGCACGTCGACGGTCGCGTCATCCGGCACGACAACGTCGTCCCCGCCGCGCGTCCCGTCGACGAGCAGCGAGCAGCGCCCGAGGACATCGGCGAACTCCGGCCCGTGCTCCGTGCTCAGCGCCACCCGCAGTGCGCCGAGCGTGATCGGGCCATCGACCTGCTGCTCCTCGCGCCCCGCGGCATCGGCCGCGCCGGCGAAATAGCGAAGCTTCATGACTGCACCTCGGATGCCGTCGCCCTGGCCTCGATGGCCGCGCGCGTGCGC
The DNA here is from genome assembly GCF_038397725.1 of Microbacterium sp. LWO13-1.2. Classification (NCBI taxonomy): domain Bacteria; kingdom Bacillati; phylum Actinomycetota; class Actinomycetes; order Micrococcales; family Microbacteriaceae; genus Microbacterium; species Microbacterium sp. LWO13-1.2. The sequence continues at coordinate 3,245,276 of NZ_CP151634.1, read as the reverse complement.
GCCACCGCTTCTTCCACGGGCATGCCCTGTGCGACGGCGATGCCGATGAGATAGGTCGTCAGCGGCCCCGCGGGCCTGATGATGGCATGCGCGGCTTCGCGCGTGACGTCCAGCAGCAGACCTGTGGGCACCTCTGCGGTTTCGAGGCCGAGTGCGTCGGCGAGTTCCGCAACCCAGACGTCGAGGTCGGCGGGGGAGTCAGACATGGTGATCCTTTCGGCTGTTCCGATAGTCGTCGATGGCGGACCAGGTATCAAGGTCGAGTGCGGTTCCGGCGTCATCGACCGTATGCAGCGTGAGCGGAGCGATCAGGCTCCGCATGGAGACGCCGGCAACCTTGGGGAGCGCCGCAGCTGCGCGTCTGAGCGCGTTGAGCCGATACCGGCCGGCGAGCCATTGCTCGCGTCCGTCTGCGTCGACAGCGATCACGGCATCCGCATCATCGGGGATCGCGACGGCGGCGAGCAGGGCGACGAGATCTTGCGCACGCGGCAGGTCGCAGGCGAGCAACCATGTCTCGACGACATCCACTCCGTCCAATGCATGCAGCGCTGCCGAGATGGCCGCCACCGGCCCTCCGAACGGGGGATCCTCCCGCACCACGCGAATCCCCGGACGCGAGAGACTGTCGGGGCCGACGGCGATGATCGGAGTGCACCCGCGAACGGCGGCGAACACATGATCCACGAGTGCTGTGCCATCCACGACCAGGGACGCCTTGTCCGCGGCATCCAGGCGCGTCGCTCGCCCGCCGGCGAGGACGATCGCCGCCGATTCAGGTGCCGAAGCTGTCACGGAACGCGCACCCAGTCGCCGCTCTTCCCGCCGGTCTTGCGGAGCAGAGCGATGTTCTCGATCGTGATCGATTTGTCGAGGCCTTTGACCATGTCGACGAGAGCGAGCGCCGTGACGCTCACCGCCGTGAAGGCCTCCATCTCGACGCCGGTGCGATCGGCCGTGCGGACGGTGGCTTCGATCTGCACGCCGTCGTCGACGATCTCGAGGTCGACCTGCGCACCATGCACGCCGATCACGTGCGCGAGCGGCAGCAGCTCGGCGGTACGTTTCGCCGCCTGGATGCCGGCGATCCGGGCGACAGCCAGGACATCGCCCTTCGGCGTCGTCCCGTCGCGGAGTGCGGACACCACGAGGGGGGAGCAGCGGACGAATCCGGATGCCGTCGCCGAGCGCACCGTCGGCTGCTTCTCGGTGACATCGACCATCCGCGCGTGGCCCGCGCTGTCCAGGTGGGTGAACGGCTGGTTCATGACAGGACCATCACAGTCACAGGATCTCCTTCTTCGACCCGCTCGACCTCTGCGGGAATGATCGCGAATGCCGAAGCGATGGCGAGCGACGTGACCAGATGCGAACCGCTGCCGCGGTTCGTCGCCGGTCGCACGGTCTCGCCGTCGATCACGGCGGGCAGGACCTGCACGCGCCCCGGAGGGCACCGCCAGCCGACTGCGGCGGTGCGGATGACCTGAGCCCGTTCGATCGTGGTGTGTCCGGCCAGCCGGCGCAGCGCGGGACGCACGAACATCTCGAATGACGCTGCCACACTCACCGGATTCCCCGGCAGGCAGAACGCCAGCATCCCGGAATCGAGGACTCCGAAGCCTTGGGGCTTGCCCGGCTGCATCGCGACCGCGTCGAATCGCACGCCGCGCTCACCGCCCAGCACCGCCTTGACGACGTCGAACGCGCCGACGCTTGCGCCTCCGGAGAGGATCACGACATCGGCTTCCAGCTCGTCCAGCGCGCGGCGCAGAGCGGCCGGATCATCAGCCACGGTGACCACCGTGACGATCTCCGCACCGGCAGAGCGGGCGGCGGCGCTGATCAGCACTGAGTTCGACTCCGGAATCTGTCCGCGCTTCGGTGTGCCTGCGGGAGAGATGAGCTCGCTACCCGTGGAGATCACGGCCACTCGCGGCGCGCGAATCGCCATGACGTGATCATGACCGGCTGACGCGATCGACGACAGCTGCCAGGCGCCGAGCGGCGTGCCCGCGGCGACGGCCAGAGCCCCCGCGGGGGAGTCCTCGCCGCGGGGGCGAATATGCGCGGCGGGAGTCGGCGCCGTGAGGACGGTGATCTGATCCGGAGGCGTCTCCTGGATCGCTGTCCCGAGATCGGTCTGCTCCAGGGGGACGATGGCGTCGGCATCCGAGGGGATCGGCGCGCCGGTCATGATGCGCGCTGCCTCTCCGGCGCCGAGCGACGGATCCTCGCTCGAACCCGCCGCGACGTCGGCGACGATGCGCAGCACCGCACCAGCGGTCGCATCCGCCCGCCGCACGGCGTAGCCGTCCATGGCGGAGTTGTCGAAGAGCGGAACCGGCCAGCGGCTCGTGACATTCTCGTCGAGCACGAGCCCGAGTGCCGCTGCGAGCGGAAGACGCTCGGCGGGGAGCGCGGACGTCGCCTCGAGGATGCGCGCGCGGTGTTCGTCGACGGTGATCATCACAGCGTCCCGGACGGTTCGAACGCGGCGGACCAGGCCGCATAGCTGCCGGCGAGGAGGCGGAGATCCGCGTCAGGGTGCGCGGCCGCGAGCGCACGCCCCGCGGCGCGCGCCCGAGGACCCTGCTGACAGAACACCACGATGGTTCCGGTGACGTCCACGGCGGCGGGATCCGCGAGCAGAGTGCGCAGCGGAACGGAGCGTGCTCCGGGGATGCTCCCGGCGGCGAACTCGTCGGGCTCCCGGACGTCGAGCAGAGTGATCGTCGGCTCTTCGGCGATCAGTTCCGCGAGTTCTTCCGGGGAGACCCGGGGGAGCGCCGCAGGGCGGGAGGGGGCTGCGAGAGGAATCTCCCGTGTTCGTCCGCTGAGCGCGTCGAGCACCAGCATCCGGCCCACCAACGGCTCGCCGATTCCGCAGATCAGTTTGACCGCCTCGGTCACCAGCATCGAGCCCACCTGTCCGCACAGCGATCCGAGCACTCCGGCGTCCGCGCACGAAGGAACGGTGCCGGCGGCCGGCGGCTCCGGGAAGACGTCGCGCAGGCGCATGGGCGAGCCTGAGGACGGGCGAGACCAGAAGACACTCACCTGTGCGTCGAATCGCAGAACCGACCCCCACACCAGCGGGATGCCGAGCACATCGCAGGCATCGGCGACCGCGTAGCGGGTGTCGAAGCTGTCGCTGCCATCGATGATCAGATCGTAGCCGCCGAGCAGTTCCTGGGCATTCGCGTCTGTCAGCCGCGCGCGATGCTCGACGATGCGGACATCCGGGGCGAGGGCGCGGATGCGCTCAGCGGCCACGGTCGTCTTGGGGCGCCCGACATCGGCCGTGCCGAAGGCGATCTGGCGCTGAAGGTTGCTGCGCTCCACATCGTCGTCATCGATGATCCCGATCGTGCCGACCCCTGTGGAGGCCAGATACAGCAATACGGGGGAGCCGATCCCGCCGGCGCCGAGCACGCCGACGCGTGCGGCCGCGAGTCGGAGCTGGCCGAGTTCGCCGATCTCGGTCAGTCGCAGCTGTCGTGCGGTGCGCACGCGTTCCGCGTCGGAAAGAGATGCAGCGGGCGCCACAAGGGGTGGGAAGGCCATGCAGCAACGGTACCGCTCCACGCACGGTGCGGATCGTCAGGCCGCCGTACCCCGGGTACGCTCTGGATATGGGACGGATCACGACGAGGCGGTCGGTGCTGAAGATCTCGTTGGACAGCGGATCTCAGCGACGAGCCGACACGCTCGCCGTCGAGGAACCGCTCGAGATCCGTGTCGCCGGTACGCCGCTGGCGGTGACCATGCGCACGCCGGGGCATGACGTCGAACTCGCTGCCGGCTTTCTCGTCTCCGAGGGAGTGATCGCCGAGGGGAGCGAGTTCCAGTCCGCGATCCACTGCGGCGGTCCGGGCACCGGTGGTGCCGAGAACACCTACAACGTCCTCGATCTCACCCTGGCGGCCGGCGTGCAGCCGCCTGCCCCCGATCTCGCGCGGTCCTTCTACACGACCAGCTCCTGCGGCGTGTGCGGCAAGGCCAGTATCGACGCGGTGGAGACCGTCTCACGCTACGACGTCTCGACCGACGAAGCAGCGGTCACGGCCGAAGCGCTGTCCGCATACCCGACCCGGCTGCGCGCACAACAGGATGTCTTCGACAAGACCGGCGGACTGCATGCCGCTGCGCTGTTCGACGCTGAAACCGGCGAGTTGCTCGTACTCAGAGAGGACGTCGGGCGGCATAACGCTGTCGACAAGGTCGTCGGATGGGCCGTACTGAACGACCGGCTCCCGTTGCGAGGCACGGTGCTTCAGGTGTCGGGGCGAGCGAGCTTCGAACTCGTTCAGAAGGCCGCCATGGCGGGCATCCCTATTCTGGCCGCCGTCTCGGCACCCTCGTCGCTGGCGGCCGAACTGGCAGAGGCACGAGGCCTGACGCTCGTGGGTTTCCTGCGAGGTCGGTCGATGAACGTCTATTCGCACCCGCATCGGGTGACCGTAGAAACAGGAGAGCCCGCCGATGGAGCGCTCCAGTTGGAGGGGTCGGGCAATGACCAGTCTCGATGACAAGTCGACGCAGGGCGTGGCGTTCGGGCTCATGCCTGAGATCCCGCGCCAGGGAGGATATGGGCCGGTGACGGATCGGCCGTGGTCGCAGAAGGATTACCATCACCCGGCGGCCGGTTGGGGTGCGACGGTCTCCGTCGGTGAAGTGCTGCTGCGCTCGAAAGCGCCGGTGAGCGGCGCGCTGGCGATGCTCACGATGAATCATCCGATCAAGGGATTCGACTGCCCCGGCTGCGCGTGGCCGGACGACCAGAACGGGCTCGGGCTCGACATCTGCGAGAACGGCATGAAGCACGTGACGTGGGAGATGACCCACAAGCGGGTGGGGAGTGGCTTCTTCTCGAAGCACACGGTCGCCGAACTCGCGACCTGGACGGATTTCGAGCTCGAGAATGCCGGTCGGCTCACCGAGCCGATGGTCTACGACCCCGAGACCGATCGGTACGCGCCCATCAGCTGGGACGACGCCTTCGCCCTCATCGGCGAGGAGCTGCGAGCGCTGGACAGCCCGGATCAGGCGACCTTCTACACCTCGGGTCGCCTCAGCAACGAAGCCTCCTTCATGTACCAGCTCATGATGCGCGAGTACGGCACGAACAACATGCCGGACTGCTCGAACATGTGCCACGAAGCGTCCGGGCGTGCCCTGCGTGCCTCCATCGGCACAGGCAAGGGCACCACGACGCTCGAGGACTGGGAGAACACCGACCTGCTCTTCCTCATCGGCGTCAACGCGGCGTCGAATGCTCCACGGATGCTCACCTCGCTCTCGAACGCGGTGAAGAACGGCGCCCTGGTGGTGCACGTCAACCCGCTCGTCGAGGCGGCTTCCACGCGCACGATCGTGCCGCACGACTTCGTCGACATGGCGCTCTTCAAGACGCACACCACGGGAACGCTCGACCTTCAGGTGCGGCCGGGTGGAGACATGGCGCTGATGCGTGCCGTCGCGAAGGTCGTCTTCGAGGCGGCGGAGGCCGACCCCTCGGTGCTCGCTGCCGACTTCATCGAGAGGTACACGCAGGGTTTCGCCGAATATCGGGCGCTGGTGGAGGCGACTCCCTGGTCTGAGCTCGTCCTGCAGTCCGGGCTCACCGAGGAGCAGCTTCGTCATGCCGGCGGCCTGTACCTCAAGGCGGACAAGACGATCATCAGCTGGTGCCTCGGCGTGAGTCAGCAGGAGCACGCCGTCGACATGGTGCGCGAGTTCACGAACGTGCTGCTCCTCCGCGGCAATATCGGACGCCCTGGCGCCGGACCCGCACCCGTGCGCGGGCACAGCAACGTGCAGGGCAACCGCACCTGCGGCATCGATCACCACGCGCCCGCGGCGCTGCTCGATCGCCTCGACGCGGTCCTCGGCATCACCTCACCGCGGGAACCCGGTCTCGACACGGTCGCGAGCATCCGTGCCATGCACGAGGGAGCGGTCAAGGTTTTCATCGCTCTCGGCGGCAACTTCGTCGCTGCGGTTCCTGACCCGCTGTACACCGCACAGGGCATGAGTCAGTGCAATCTGACCGTGCAGGTGAGTACGAAGCTCAACCGCAGTCACATCGTGCACGGGGAGAAGGCGCTGATTCTGCCGTGCCTCGGGCGCACCGAGCGGGACGAGCAGGAATCCGGCCTGCAGGGGCAGACCGTCGAGGATGCGATGAGCATGGTGCATCTCTCGGTCGGAAAGAAGAAGCCGGCCTCCGAGCATCTGCTGTCCGACCCCGACATCATTGCCCGGATGGCCAGAGCGGTTCTTCCGGACAGCCCGCTGCCATGGGAATCCTATGTCGCCGATTACGACGTCATCCGTGACGTGATGGCCGAGGTGCTCCCCGGCTTCGAGGGGTTCAACGATCTCATCGCGCATCCGAACGGATTCCGCATCCCGCAACCGGCGCGCGAACTCGACTTCCGGACGGCGTCGGGGAAGGCCGAGTTCTCCCTGCCGGCGTTGTACGACGTGCTTCCGGCATCCGAGGACATGCTCGTATTGCAGACGATGCGCTCCCATGATCAGTGGAACACGACGATCTACGCGAACAACGATCGCTATCGCGGCGTGAAGAACATCCGTGAGCTGATCTTCATGAACGAAACCGACATGAGCGATCGCGGTATCGCCCAAGGAGACTTCGTCGACATCGTGTCGACGTCGAAGGACGGCTCACTCCGTGAGCTGCGCCAGTATCGCGCGGTGGCGTACAACACGCCGCGCGGGAGTGCCGCCGGCTACATGCCCGAGATGAACATCCTGATCGGCCCGGCCGACTTCAGCGCGCAGAGCGATCAGCCGTTGATGAAGAGCATCCATGTGCGGGTCAGCCCGTCCGCCGCGCGGCAGACGGCCTGACCCGACGTCGATCAGGCTGCGGAGAACGACCGCGCGAGCAGCGGGCGCGTTGCCCTCGTGCTCACCCACACCACGCCGATGCCGCCGGCGACGACAAGCGTGATCGTCATCAGGGAGAGCGGGGAGATGACGAGGGCGAGACCGAGGAGCGGGAGCACCAGCGCGCCGGCGCACAGAGACGACCCGATCGCGGTGACCAGCAGCGGTGACATGATCGCCCGGCGGCGGGCACGATCGACAGTGTCCAACGGCATGCCCAGATGATGGAGGCTGCGATGCAGTTCGCGCTGATCGAGGATGTCCGATGCCTGATTCACACCGACAGACGCAGCGACCATGAGGAACGACGCGACGAGGGTGATGACGAGTCCGGTGTGCATGTCCGCCGCGAGCGCCAAGTCTCCGGCCGCGGCGTTCTCGTCGCTCATCACGTTCATCAGCGCGACGCCGGTGCCCGCGAACACGGCCATGAAGCTCGCCATGGCGATGCCGCCGATCTGCCGCCAGGCCGCTTTCGGAGAATCCAGGACGAGCCGAGCGGCGAGCAGACGATCCGGCAGTTCGGCGCGCCGCAGCTGGCGGGAAGCGGCTACTTTCAGTGCCCACGGCCCGATGATGTTCAGCACGGCGAGCGCCCCGGCGAACAGCGCGGCCAGCACGATGATCACGGCGATGAATCCGCCGCTCGAGGGGAAGACCTTGATCAGTGCGAAGGCGATCGCGAGGATGACCGCGGCGATCACGGCACGAATCCAATGCACGTTCGATGCGGTGGTGCGCATGCGCACCCCGAGAGGTGAGATCACGACGCGCCGGAGCCCGACCGCTGCGCTGACGGTGGCGAGGAGCAGCACGCCGCCGAAGACGGCGACGACGAGCATCGGCGGAAGCACGACGGCTGAGAGACCGAGCGGTTGGCCTCGGAACGGGATGAGACCGATCAGCGGGCTGAGGGCGAGGTGGCCCAGCACGCCGGCGAACGCTCCCACTCCCGCGACCAGTACCGACTCGACAACAGTCGCCATCGCGACACCGCCGGGGGAGACGCCGAGCAGGCGGAGGGTGGAGAGGCGTTCATCGCGGCGCCGCGCCGACAGGCGGGCCGCCGCGCCACCGAGGCTCATCAGCGGAACGATGAGGAGCACCAGGGCGGTCGCGGCCAGCGCCTGATAGATCGGAGCGTATTCATCGCTCCAGCCCCAGAAGGACTGCGCGCCGCCGATCACTGTCAGCACCAGCGTCGTCACGATGCCGAAGGCGACGATCGGGAGCGCGAGCACTGCACCTTGACCAGGAGCGGGGCGGAGCAGGATGGCGAGAACCCTCGGATTCATGCGGACACCCCAGCAGAGAGGATCAGGCCGTCACGAACCGCGATGGTGCGCGTGCAGCGAGCCGCGACTTCCGAGTCGTGCGTCACGACGATCAGGGTGCGTCCTTGACCCGATGTCGACCACAGCAGCGCGTCCATGACCTCGTTCGAGGTCTGCGAATCGAGTGCTCCGGTCGGTTCGTCGGCGAAGACCAGCTCTGCACCCGTAGCCTGGGCGCGAGCGATCGCCACGCGCTGGGCCTGGCCACCCGAGAGTTCGCCGATCCTTCGGTCCTCCATCCCGGCAAGACCAAGGGCGGCAAGCCAGGACGCAGCGTGCGGGATGGCCTCCGCTCGTTTCACGCCGTTGATCATCGACGCCAACGCGACGTTCTCCACTGCGGTCAGTTCCGGGATGAGCAGCCCCTGCTGGAAGACGAACCCGAACCGCTCGCGGCGCAGGCGAGAGCGAGCGGTTTCGCCGAGGTCGTTCACCTCGACCGGAGCGCCGGCGGCAGGGCGGAAGGTGACGCGTCCGGTATCCGGTGCGGTGATGCCGGCGAGCACGTGCAGCAGCGTCGTTTTTCCCGAGCCGGATGCTCCCATGATCGCGACGGATTCTCCGCGGTGGATCGCGAGATCGACGCCGGCGAGTGCGCGGGTGGAGCCGAAGCTCTTCGTGAGAGCGTGTGCTTCGATGACGGGCGGATTGATGGCAGCGACGTTCATGCTTCCAGCCTCGCCGCCGGGGGTCGCCGCGTCGTCGGCCAGGAGAATGAAGAGAGCGGATCGGACCTCATCCTCCAGGATGAGATCCGCTCCGCCCTCGGCGCCGACTCAGAGCTTCTTCTGCCAGGCGCCTGCGTACGAGACCGGTACGAAGCCGATCGCCTCGTTGATGTCGAGCATCGGGCGGTTCTCCTCGGCGTTGAAGGTCGAAACCCAGGGAGATTCCGGAGCGAGCTCGCGCCAGCGCAGCAGGTTCGCGCACTTCACGATGGTCCCGAGGCGGTGACCCCGGTGCTCCTTGAGGACCAGGGTGCCCATCTGGTGCGTGACCTCGGAGCGGTCGGCACCGATCAGGAGCTCGTTGTACGCGACGATCGTGCCGGAAGGAATGTGCTCCACCGCTGACACCGAAACGAGTTGGCCGCTTCCTGTCAACCGGGCATCGCGTCGGGCGACGCGCTCGGCGTTCCACTGCTCTTCGTCGATCTCCAGGTCTCCGCTTGGCGCGTCCGTGGAGAGCCGAGCGAGCGCGGCCGCGTAGCCCGCCCTGATGTCGACAGGAGTCGGCATCACCCAGGAGAACTCCCGATACGCGGCACCGGCACTCTCGACAGCCTCTGCGAGAGCGCCTGCGACAGGCGCGGGATCGTTTCGCAGGTCGAAGGAACTGTTGCGCTCCACCTGTTCGAAGCTGAAGCCGTTCGCTTCGAACAACGCGGTGAGCCCGGTCGCGGGCACCCGCCCCCACCCGGTCTTCGGTGTGAGCATCCGCGGGCCCTCGATGGGGCGATGCAGGGTCCAGGTCTGCAGGACGCGGCGATCGGCGAGCCGGGCGTCGTCCTCGGCGCACGTGAGGAGCGCGTCTTCGACGCCGTGCCCCCAGTGCTCGTGGGGCACCATCAGGTCGAACTCGGCCGTGCTGGCGCCTTCGTCTTGCGCGAAGGAGACGGTGACCATGCCGACGATGACTCCGTCGCGGCGTGCGACGAAGCCGTGGCTGACCTCGTCGGTGTCATCGAGCCAACCCGGAAGCATGTCGACGGCCTTCTGGGCAAGGCCCGGAAGGCCGGCCTCCTCATCGCAGATCTGCCGATTCAACTCGGCGTATGCGAGAAATTCGGCCGCGTCCGGGGCATCGACCGACTGCGGCACGCTCAGCGGCGTGATCGTCAGAGTGGTCGTGGTCATGTCAGTACCTTCTTCCAGGCGCCTTCGTAGGCGATCGGGGCGAAGCCGATGGCTTCGTTGATGGAGAGCATCGGCCGGTTCTCCTCGGCGTTGTAGGTGACGACTCTGGACGACTGCGGGTGGTGCTCACGCCAGCTCAGAAGGCCGGCGGTCTTCACGAGCATGCCGAGGCGGTGACCGCGATGCGGCGCCGCCACCAGGGTGTCCTCCTGATGGGTGACGGATGCCTCGTCGGGGCCGATGGACAGCTCGTTGAACGCGCACAGCACGCCGGTAGCCACATGCTGCGCGGCGGTGACGAGCACCGTGTGGCTCATCTGCGCGTACCGGTCATCGTGGCGGGCGACGCGTTCGGCGTCCCAGAGCTCCTCTGGCTGGCCGAGTTCGGCATCGGGGGTGTCGGTCGACATGCGCGACTTCAACCAGGCGTATCCGTCTACGTACTCGGCCGGCGTAGGCAGCGTCCACTGCACGATTCGGTACTCGTCGGCGTGTGCCGCTGCCTCCTCGCGCAGTCTGGTCAGTGCTCCGGGCGTCTGCTCGTCCCAGATCAGGGCGCTCACGCGCACGACCTGCTCAAGGGCGTAGAGCTGCCGCCGCAGGAACCGGGCGGCATGATCGAGCGGAACCGCACCGAACCCGGTGGGGGATGGCAGCAGTTCGGTGCCTTCTTCATCGTGGTGTTCCGCCCAATGCAGGATCTTCTCTGCGCCGGCGCCGCGGGCATCGGCCTCCAACTCGCGGTATGCAGCAGCGCCGATGCCGCGACCCCAGAGCCGCTTCGCGAGTGCGATCGTGGCGATTGCGGTGGCGCCATCGTCATCGGTGAGCAGGTTGATCGCGCTGCAGCCGACGACCTCGCCGTCGTGCTCGACGTACCACTGGCGCCTCGTTCGCTCCGGACTCGAGCGCAGCAGCGGCATCAGCGCCTCGGCCGTGAGGGCGTCGTCGTCACGGCCGGTGGTTTCGCGGATCGAAGCGTTGCGCGCTTCGGCGTAGGCCTGGATCAAGGGGGTGGGCCCCGCATCCGCCCGTGCGGGGAGCACGAGCGGATGCAGGGTCGCACCTGCGGTGAGCGGAATGCTCATTCGGAGACCTCCAGGTCAGCGCAGCTGACGCTGCAGGTCGTGGGTGAGCAGTGCGTATGTCTCCAACGGTGGGCGGTTCCGCTCCTCGAGGAGCAGAAGACCGAGCTCCTGTGCGCGCTGTGCACGTCGTTCGGACCGGCTGCGGGCTCGTTGTCCCCGCTGCATCAGCCAGAGGCCGAGGCGAAGGGACAATCGATCGGCGAGCGCGAGTTCGCTTCGGTCGCTGGGGACGGTGATCTCGAGGACCGTGAGGTCCTGTGTATCGGGCGGGTGGGATGCGCTGCGGGGCAGCGTGAGGGTGTTCACGAGTTTCTCGTTTCAGAGTTGATTTCTTACGGATGTACGGATGTACGGATGTGCGTGGTGCACGGGGCGCGCAAGGTGCGCAGCGGATCGCAGAATGCGGAGCGCGACGCGGAATGCGTCGGGCGCGGGAGCGGTGCTCCGGAGTGGAGCACGAGGGATCGACGATCCTGAGATCAGTCGATGGCGTGGTGCCGGCAAGGCGGAGAATGCCCGATAGGGGCAGAGTTCTCGCGCCGAACTGTTAAGCGGCCGCGACGAGGCGGAAGCTGGGGTCGGTCACCGAGAGGGCAGTGCGCAGCGCAAAGGCGCTGGACGCGACATGGCCTGGGGCCTGTCTACGAGCAGTTGTAATCATCATCGGTAACCTCCTTTCACAGCGATCCGAGCAGTCACGCTAGCGAACGTCTGGTGTGTTCGTCAAGCATCGATCGGCGAGTCCGGTACCGTGAAGTCGTGATCCGTCCTCAAAGCATGCGCGTGTGCGCCCGATGAGCGGGCGGTTCGCATGCATCTGAAGAGCCTGACGCTCAAGGGATTCAAGTCGTTCGCACAGCCGACGAGCTTCGTCTTCGAACCCGGCGTGACGTGCATCGTCGGTCCGAACGGATCCGGCAAGTCCAACGTCGTCGACGCGCTCGCCTGGGTGATGGGGGAGCAGGGAGCGAAGACGCTCCGCGGAGGCAAGATGGAGGATGTCATCTTCGCCGGCACGTCCACACGGGGACCGCTCGGGCGCGCTGAGGTGCAGCTGACGATCGACAACAGCGATGGCCTGCTGCCCATCGAATACGCCGAGGTGACGATCAGCCGGACGCTGTTCCGCAACGGTTCCAGCGAGTATGCGATCAACGGCGAGAACTGCCGTCTGCTCGACGTGCAGGAGCTGCTCAGCGATTCGGGTCTCGGTCGTGAGATGCACGTCATCGTCGGCCAGGGGCGACTGGATACCGTCCTGCAGGCCTCCCCGGAGGATCGTCGTGGCTTCATCGAGGAGGCCGCCGGCATCCTCAAACATCGGCGTCGCAAGGAGAAGACTCTTCGCAAGCTCGATGCGATGGAGGCGAATCTCACTCGACTCAGCGACCTCGCAGGCGAGATCCGGCGCCAGCTCAAGCCTCTCGGGCGACAGGCCGAGATCGCCCGAGAAGCGCAGACGATCGCCGCCGTCGTCCGAGATGCCAAGGCGCGGATCTTCGCCGACGATGTCGTCGCACTGCGCACTGCGCTTGCCGATCACACCCGGACAGAGCACGAGCGTCACACCGAGCGCCTCGTCCTCTCCGATCAGGCAGAGGGCGTGCGCGCGAGCATCGTCCGACTCGAACAGGATCAGAACTCGGTCGCCGTCGACAAGGCGCGCAGCATCGCGTTCGGACTCGAGCAGGTGCAGGAGCGGATGCGCGGGCTGTTCACCCTCGCCAATCAGCGTCTCGCGTTGCTCGGCTCTGAGGAGGACGACGCGGCCGTGACGGCCGTCACGGTGACGCAGAGCACGATCGACGAGGCGAAGGACGAAATCACCGAGATCTCTGCGGGATTGGGCGATGCGCAGGATGCCGCGGTCGCTGCGAGCCGTGAGGTGGTGCACGCCAGAGCCGAACTCGACACTCTCGACGTCGACATCGCTGAGCAGAGCGCGCTCGTCTCCGAGTACGACATGCGCCTGAACACGCTTCGAGGAACGGCGGATGCCGCCGCCTCTGCCCTTGCCGCGGTCCGTGGTGCGGTGCTGCGGCAGGAGAACGCTCTGGAGGCGGCGAACACGCGTCGTCGCGAGGCGGCCGACGCCCTGGATGCGATCGAGGATGCGGAGGCGCCTGAGGGTACGGCGGCCGAGCATTCCGCCGCGTACGAGAGCGCCCAGCGTGCGGCGACCGCGTCGGAGGCCGAGCGGGAGACCCTGCGGGAACGTCTGCACGCCGCCGAGCGCGAGGTGGATGCGCTGACAGCGAAGGCAGCAGCTCTGGGGAGCGCCCTCGCGATCTCCGGGGGCGCGGCCGAGATCGTCAGATCCGGCGCATCTGGTGTGCGAGGGCTCGTCGGCGACGCGGTGCAGGTGCGCGGAGGCTTCGAAGCGGCGGTGGCGGCTGTGCTCGGCTCGTTGGCAGAGGGCGTTCTCGTCGACGCGGCAACCGATGCGTTCGCCCTGGCCGCAGATGCGGCCGAGCAGCGCCGGGGAGTGGTCGACTTCGTGATCGCCGACGCGCTGCGACCGGCCGTGGAGCTGCCCCGAATCGCGGGAGTGACGCCGGCAGTCGAGACGGTGACGGCCCCGAACGGCGTGCTCGGCATCCTCGCCCACGTCCTCATCGCGGACGATCTCGAGGCCGCTCGTGCAGCTCGCGCTGCGCTGGATTCGGCAGGCGACAGCACCACGACCATCGTCACGGTCACCGGTGATGTGATCACCGCTCAGACACTGCGCACCGGATCAGGTGGAGAGCGCTCCCGACTCGAGCTCGCCGCAGAGCGCGATGCGGCATCCGAGCGGCTCGCCGAGGTGCAGGTAATCGTCGATTCGCTCCGTGAAGCGCGCGAAGATGCGAACGAGGCAGTCGAGACCACAAGGCGGAACGCGAAGGAGGCGCTGCGTCTCCTCCGTGAGCACGACGCGGCACTCGCCAGCCATGCCGAGCACGTGAACCGGGTCACGGTGCGCCATGAGTCGGCCGTCGCGGAATGCGAGCGGCTCGAGTCCGGCCTCGGTCAGGCCCAAGCGGCGGTCGCGGATGCCGAGGCCAAGGCCGCGAAGGCGAAGACGGAACTCGACGATGCGATCTCTGCCCCTCGACCCGTGCTCGACGCTTCGGCCCGCGACGATCTGCTCGAGGCCCTCGAGCAGGCGCGCGAAGGTGAGGTGCGCGCCCGTCTGGAGATCGAGACGCTCCGTGAGCGCGTGCGTGCCGCGCAGGCGCGGGTTGCGAGTCTGGAACGCCAGCGCGAGCAGGAGCGGGATGCCGCGGCCGAGGCCGCCCGCCGGGCGGTGATCCGCCGCGCGCAGCGCGGGGCGGCGACCGGAGTGGTCGAGGAACTGCCCCGGGTCCTGGATTCGCTGGATCGCTCGGTGACGGAGGCTCGGGTCGCGCTCTCCGAGGCAGAGACCGCGCGCTCGGCGCAGAACGCGGAGCTCACCGGGCTCAGGGCCCAGGAGACGTCGCTGCGAGAGCGGCTCGCCGGACTCACCGAGAGCGTGCACGGACTCGAACTGCAGATCCACGAGAAGAAGCTGCACCTGACGAGCCTGCTCGAACGCGTGAGCTCTGAACTCGCCCTCGACGAAGATATTCTCGTTGCGGAATATGGACCGGACCAGGCTGTGCCGCGCGATCCTCTCGCCGTGATCGAGGACGGCGATGAAGATGACACTGCCATCCCGTTCGATCGCCGCATCCAGGAGCGACGGCTCGCCGAGGCGGAGCGCAAGCTCGCTCAGCTCGGTCGAGTCAATCCGCTCGCGCTGGAGGAGTTCGCCGCGCTCGAGCAGCGTCACGCGTTCCTCACCGAACAGCTCGCGGACCTGACGCAGACTCGCCAGGATCTGCTCACGATCATCGCCGATCTCGATGAGCGGATGCAGACGATCTTCGCGGACGCCTTCGAGGACACGCAGCGGGCGTTCGGCGAGGTCTTCCCGCTGCTCTTCCCTGGCGGATCCGGCAGCATCTGGCTCACCGATCCGGAGAACATGCTCTCCACGGGGATCGATGTCTCTGTGCGTCCGGTCGGGAAGAAGATCGAGCGCCTCTCACTGCTGTCCGGCGGAGAGCGGTCGCTGGCAGCCGTTGCGCTCCTCGTCGCGATCTTCAAGGCGCGACCGAGCCCGTTCTACATCCTCGATGAGGTGGAGGCAGCGCTCGACGACGCCAACCTCGGGCGTCTGCTCACCGTGTTCGAGCAACTGCGGGAGAGTTCGCAGTTGCTGGTGATCACGCATCAGAAGCGCACGATGGAGATCGCTGATGCCTTGTACGGCGTCTCCATGCGACAGGACGGTGTATCCGCCGTCGTCGGCCAGCGCGTCGGCGATCGCGCCGCGGCAGGCTGAGCTTCGTCGCGTTCGTAGGTCCGAGCCGTGCTCACGGAGCGCGCTCGTGAAGCATCTCAGGATGCTACCCGTAGGCTGGTGTCATGGCGGAGAAGTCCTGGTCCCTCGGTCGCGCATTGCGCGGCATGTTCGTCAAGCCCACCATCGACGAGACGACGTGGGAGGACCTCGAGACCGCCCTCATCACTGCCGACTTCGGACCGGACATCAGCGAGCGGGTCGTGCAGGAGCTGCGCGACAAGGTCGATCGCTACCGCACGACGGATCCGCAGGATCTCCAGCGCATGCTCCGGGAGACGTTGGAAGAGCATTTCGCCAAGTTCGACACCACACTCAAGCTCACCGAACGCCCGGCCGTGGTGCTCGTCGTCGGCGTGAACGGTGTCGGCAAGACGACCACGATCGGCAAGTTCACCAAGTTCCTGCGCGGCTACCAGCGCAGTGTCGTCGTGGGCGCGGCAGATACGTTCCGCGCCGCGGCCGTCGACCAGCTCGCCACCTGGGCGCAGCGCGGGGGAGCGGCGATCGTCCGCCCCCAGCAGGAGGGCCAGGACCCGGCGTCCGTCGCCTACCAGACTGTCGAGTTCGCGCAGCGCGAGGGCATCGAGATCGCGATCATCGACACCGCTGGTCGCCTGCACACCAAGGGCGGGCTGATGGACGAGCTGTCAAAGATCCGCCGGGTCATCGAGAAGCAGGCGCCGATCAGCGAGGTGCTCCTGGTCCTGGATGCCACCACCGGCCAGAACGGTGTCATGCAGGCCGAGGCGTTCCTCGAGCATGCAGGGGTGACCGGATTGGTCCTCACCAAGCTCGACGGCTCCGCGAAGGGCGGCTTCGTCCTGGCGGTGCAGGAGCGCACCGGCATCCCCGTAAAGCTTCTGGGGCAAGGCGAGGGGATCGATGATCTCACCGGTTTCACCCCTCATGTTTTCGTCTCCGCCCTCGTCAACTGACGACGGGACTACCGCGGCACCCAAGAGACTGGTTTCATAGCGTTATGGCGATCGAACACGACTACTTCGGACTCCTCTCGTCGGGGCCTGACGGATCGATCTTCTGGTCCGAGACGGTGGAGCTGGGCGAGCAGTCCGTCACTGTCGACCTCACCGCGCCAGATCAGGAAGACGTATCGTCTGACGCCCTCGACATCGCTGCGTCTCTCATCTCGGGACTGGAGAACGTAGATGCCGTGGCGCGCCGCGGAATGCTGGCCGAGGTCGACGATCGTGCCAGCGAAGTGACCGAGTACATCCTCCAGCAGCAGGAGGTCTACGGCGAAGAACTGGCTGAAGTCCTGGTCGACGTCAGTGGCGACCCGGCGGTCGACATCATCCGGTCGCTCCGCCTCATGAGCATGACGATTCTCGCCGACGAGCATGGAGGGTCAGAGCCGTTCGCCGTCCTCGAATACGCACTGGATGCTGATTCCACCGACGACGTCCTGCTGGTGAATCTCGGATCCGACGGCAGCGTGCAGTCGGTGATGAGCGCGGACTAGGCTCGCCGCGGTCCTGGATCTCCGGATCAACCGCCAGGGGTTTCGGCCGACGACGTCGGCTGCCAGCCTTCTTCCGTGCGGATCGCCCGCAGCACGCGGCGACTGATCTCGCGCAACTGCCGTCGCTGTGACGTGGTCAGCGGGTTGAGAACCAGCTGATCGACCGTCTGTACGTGGCCGGGCGTCGCCTGGTCGAACTTCTCGCGTCCGAGCGCGGTCAGGATCGCCAGAGTGTACCGACCATCGTCAGGGTCGGGTGCACGCTGGATCCATCCTCGGGATTGCAAGCGGGTCGCCGCACGCGACAGCCTCGTCAGCGAGCTGTTCGCATGGGTTGCGAGCACGCTCAGGCGGAGTGTCGATTCAGGAGCGCTGGCGAGCGCGAAAAGGATCCCGTACTCGAAGTGCGTCATCTCCGAGTCGCGGAGCAGTTGGGCATCGAGAGCGGCAGGCAACCACTCCAGAACCGTGGCGAGTGACGCCCAGGTCTCGAGGTCCTCTCCACTCAGCGCGGCTGGTGAGTCGTGTGCTGCCATGCCGTCAGACTACGCGATGCGCCGACGTCTCGCTTCCCATTTAACTTGACTGAGCAAGTAAAGCAAGTGACACTTGACTTGACTGAGCAAGTGAACGGGAGAATCGTGGATCTGAAGTTGAGTGGCCAGAGGGCCTTTGTGAGTGGTTCCACCCAGGGGATCGGATTCGCTATCGCGCGAGCGCTTCTCGACGAGGGCGCGTCGGTCGTGATCAACGGGCGTAGCGAGGAGAAAGTCCAGAGTGCCGTGCAGCGGCTCGCGGCGCAGGTGCCGGGAGCAGACGTGGAGGGCATCGTCGCGGATTTCGAGGACCCCGCAGAGGTGGGGCACCTGTTGGAATCGTTGGGCGATGTCGACGTACTGGTGAACAACGTCGGGCTGTTCGAGGTCGCGCCCTTCAGTGATATCGCGGATGACGAATGGCAGCGCTACTTCGCCGTCAACGTGATGAGTGGCGTGCGGCTCTCCCGGCACGTGCTGGGCGGCATGCTCGACAGGGGGAGGGGCCGCGTCATCTTCATCGGGAGCGAGTCGGGGGTGAACGTCCCGGTGGACATGCTGCACTACGGCGTCACCAAAGCGGCGATGCTGGCACTCAGCAACGGACTCGCCAAGCTCACGCGCGGTACCGAGGTGACGGTGAATGCGATCCTCGGCGGCCCGACCTATTCCGATGGGGTGGCTGATGTCGTCGGTCGGATCTCGCAGGCGCAGGGCGTGCCCGTAGACGGATTGAAGGCCACCATCATCTCCGGGAACTCGACGTCACTCCTGCAGAGGTTCATCGATCCCGCGGAGATCGCCAGCCTGGTCGTCTATCTGGCCAGTCCGGTATCGTCCGCGACGAACGGCGCCGCGTTGCGTGCGGACGGAGGCGTTCTGACCGCGATCATCTGATATCCGTCGAGCGCGGCGACGCGGCGCTCCGTTGCGCCGAGTCGCCTCGCCCGACTGGCCCGGTCAGACGGCCTGCGCGAAGCCGAGATCGGCGCTCTCCGCGATGTGCGCGAGGTGCGGCGGGATCTCACGGCCCTTGGACAGCATCGACTGCGCCCACAGGCGTCCCGCACGGTACGACGAGCGCACCAGTGGGCCCGCGAGGACGCCGAGGAAACCGATCCGCTCGGCCTCTTCTTTGAACTCCACGAACTCAGCAGGCTTCACCCAGCGTGCGACCGGAAGGTGTCGCGGAGTCGGGCGAAGGTACTGCGTGATGGTGATGATGTCGCAGCCGGCGTCATGCAGGTCCTGCAGAGCCTGAATGACCTCCTCCGGCTCCTCACCCATGCCGAGGATGAGATTCGACTTCGTGATGAGCCCTGCAGCCCGCGCCTGTGTCAACACGTCGAGCGAACGCTCGTACTTGAACGCCGGGCGGATGCGCTTGAAGATGCGCGGGACCGTCTCGACGTTATGCGCGAAGACCTCGGGGCGAGCGTCGAAGATCTGGCCGAGGAAAGCGGGATCGGCATTGTGCTCGTTCGCCAGCAGCTCGACGCCGGTGTTCGGGTTCAGCTCGTGGATCTTGCGCACCGTCTCGGCGTTGAGCCATGCACCGGTGTCGGGCAGGTCGTCTCGCGCGACGCTTGTCACGGTGGCGTAGCGGAGGTTCATCCGCACGACGCTCTCGGCCACACGCCGGGGCTCGTCGGTGTCGTAGGCATCCGGCTTTCCCGTGTCGATCTGGCAGAAGTCGCAGCGGCGCGTGCACTGCGAACCGCCGATGAGGAACGTGGCCTCGCGGTCCTCCCAGCACTCGAAGATGTTCGGGCAGCCCGCTTCCTGGCAGACGGTGTGCAGACCCTCTTCCTTCACCAGCGAGTGCAGCGCGGTGTACTCCGGGCCCATCTTCGCCTTTGTGCGGATCCACTCGGGCTTGCGCTCGATCGGTGTCTCGGCATTGCGAATCTCCAGGCGCAGGAGCTTTCGCCCTTCCGGTGCGGCGGCGCTCACGCGGCGACCTCCGCGTACTCGGCGAGGAACGCGGTCGTGACGCTGGCGATGATGTCGGCGGGGGAGACATCCGCGCCGACCACCTCGCTGACCGTCGTGACGCCGGCATCGGTGATTCCGCAGGGGATGATCCCCCGGAAGCCGGCGAGGGTGTTGTTGCAGTTGATGGCGAAGCCGTGCATGGCGACCCCCTGCTGCACCCGGACGCCGATCGCGGCGACCTTGTCTTCGGAGAGCGGTCGGCGCACCCAGACTCCACTGCGTCCTTCGACCTGGTAGCCGTCGACCCCGAACGGGCCGAGGATGTCGATGAGGATCCGCTCCAGGCGGCGCACATGGGCGACGACATCCATCGGCTCGGGAAGCCGCACGATCGGGTAGCCGACGAGCTGCCCAGGTCCGTGCCAGGTGATCTTTCCGCCGCGATCGACGTCGATGACGGGGGTGCCGTCTTGCGGGCGCTCCTGTGGCTCCGTGCGCTTCCCGGCGGTGTACACGGCCTCGTGCTCGAGCAGGATCAGTGTGTCCGGGCGGACGCCGGCGACGATGTCGGCGTGGACCCGACGCTGCAGGTCCCACCCTTCGGTGTAGGGGACGAAGTCCGGAGCGATACCGGGCGTCAGGATGTCGAGCATGCGCCTTCACCTTCGAATAGGTAGTTGGATCGGGTCTAACAATACTCCTCCTCGCACGCGACCGGCGCGAAGCCGCCGTCGCGGTAGCGTGAGGGGATGGCCACAGAATCGCGCGCCGGCAGACCCAAGGTCTCGTCGAGGGAGACTCTCGCCGAGGCTGCCTGCGAGTTGTTCCTCGAGCAGGGATACGACGCGACGTCGGTGGCGGACATCACGCAGCGCGCGGGAGTCAGCCGGTCGAGCTTCTTCAACTACTTCTCCTCGAAGAGCGACGTGCTGTGGTCGGGTCTGGATGCGCGAGTCGAGACCGCTCTCGCTGCCCTTGAGCGATTGGACGCCGACGCAGACGGGAGCGCCGTCGAGATGATCCTCGTGGCCGTGGTTCACGACTTCGCGCCGGATCCGCTCGCGCTGGCACTGCGCAACACAGCGGCGATGGGCGTCGAGGACGAACTGCTCCGAGACTCGGCTCTTCGTCAGGCGCGCCTTGCCGGCGGAATCGCGGCAGCCGCGAAGCGAGCAGGCATCGCAGAGATCCGCGCGGACGTCGTCGGTGCCGCGTACGCGGGGGCGCTGCTCTCTTCGCTGCGCATCTGGGCGGTGCGTGGAGCCGGGCAGAGCACGCCGGAGCAGGTGCTGGATGAAGCTGTCGCCGTTGTGCATGAAGTTCGCTGGGGCCGCTGAAACCGCGCACGGACGAACTCCGGCCGGCCGGACAGGTCATGAGGAGACGGTTTCACCCTCGCTGAAGCCGCCGACGTTCTCGGCATCCCATCATCCACCGCTCGGGGCCGCTACCAGCGCGCGCGGGAGCAACTCCGCGCTGCGCTGAGCGTAGAGGCTCCGCTCGCGTAAGATTGTGGGCACCATGGCTACCTTTGGCACGCTCTCCGATCGGCTCACCGAGACCTTCCGCAATCTGCGCACGAAGGGAAAGCTCACTGCTGCCGACGTCGACGGCACCGTACGCGAGATCCGGCGGGCACTGCTCGATGCCGATGTCGCTCTCATCGTCGTCAAGGACTTCACCGCCAAGGTGCGCGAGCGAGCGCTCGGCGACGAGGTCAGCAAGGCGCTGAACCCCGCTCAGCAGGTCGTGCAGATCGTGAACGAGGAACTCGTGGCCATCCTCGGCGGCGAGCAGCGTCGACTGCAGTTCGCCAAGACCGCACCGACTGTCATCATGCTCGCCGGCCTCCAGGGCTCGGGAAAGACGACGTTCGCCGGCAAGCTCGCCAAGCAGCTCGAGAGCGAGGGGCACACGCCGCTCCTCGTCGCCGCAGACCTCCAGCGCCCGAACGCGGTGAACCAGCTGCAGGTCGTCGCCGAGCAGGCCGGCGCCACCATCTACGCACCCGAGCCGGGCAACGGTGTGGGTGACCCGGTCAAGGTCTCCCGCGACGGCGTCGAGCACGCCCGTCGGCACCAGCACGACGTCGTCATCATCGACACCGCCGGACGCCTCGGCGTCGACGCCGAGCTGATGAAGCAGGCATCCGACATCCGCAAGGCCACGAACCCGGACGAGGTCCTGTTCGTCATCGACGCGATGATCGGACAGGATGCCGTGAACACGGCGAAGGCCTTCCAGGAGGGCGTCGACTTCACCGGTGTCGTGCTGTCGAAGCTCGACGGTGATGCCCGCGGTGGCGCGGCACTCTCCGTGGCATCCGTGACCGGGCGCCCGATCCTCTTCGCCTCCACCGGTGAGCGTCTCGAAGACCTTGAGCCGTTCCACCCCGACCGCATGGCGAGCCGTATCCTCGACCTCGGCGACATCCTGACCCTCATCGAACAGGCCCAGCAGGCCTTCGATGAGGAAGAGGCCATGAAGATGGCCGAGAAGCTCGCAACCGAGCAGTTCACCCTGGAGGACTTCCTCGACCAGCTTCAGCAGATGAAGAAGATGGGCTCGATGAAGAAGATGCTGGGAATGCTCCCCGGCATGGGCCAGATGAAGCAGCAGCTCGAAGACTTCGATGACCGCGAGATCGACCGTACAGAAGCGATCATCCGCTCGATGACGCCGGGTGAGCGGCGCAACCCGAAGGTGCTGAACGGCTCGCGTCGACTGCGCATCGCGCGTGGCTCCGGGATGACGGTGACCGACGTGAATCAGCTCGTTCAGCGCTTCGAGCAGGCCGCGAAGATGATGAAGACCGTCGCGCGCGGCGGCACCCCGAACATCCCCGGAATGGGTGCGATGCCGGGCATGGGGCGCCCTGGCGCCTCCTCGAAGCGCGGCAAGAAGGGCAAGGCGGTCAGCGGTTCGCGCTCCGGGAACCCGGCGAAGCGGGCAGCCGAGAACGCCGGGCTCCCGACGGCGCAGCCGACCGGCTCCGGCTTCGGCCTCGGCGGTGGTGCGGCTCAGGCGCCGAGCGAGGCCGACCTCGCCGAGATCCAGAAGCTCTTCGGCAAGGGCTGAGCCGCGATCAACGGCCGACGGTGAGAGCCGTCGCGGCGTTCGGATCCACCAGCGGAGGTTGCGGGCTCTGGGCGGGGCGGACGGAGAGCTGTCCGCCGATCAGAGCGAGGAGTGCGATCGCGAATCCGACTGCCTGGATCGGCGTGAAGGACTCACCGGCGACGAGCGTTCCCAGGAGCGTCGCCACGACCGGGGAGAGCAAAGCGAGCAGACCGGATGCGATCATCGGCAGCTTCTGGATTCCGCGGAACCAGAGCGTGTACGCGATGATCCCGCCCGCTGTTGCCAGCCACAGATAACCCAGGACGGCTCCGCTGTCGATCGAAGCTGGCGTCCCCTCGACGAGAAGTGTGAGCGGGAGCAGGAGGAGGCCTCCGGCCGAGAGCTGCCATCCTGCGTAGGCGACGGGTCCGACGCCGACGGGCCGTCCCCATCGTTTGGTGAGGATCATGCCGAGCGCTGTGGCGGTGACGCCGCCCAGCGCAGCCAGGATGCCCAGTGCATCGAGCCGTGCCGCCGGGCCGAGCACGACGAGCGCGACACCGCCTGCGCCGGCCACGGCCGCCGCCGCGGTGATCGGCCGGATCCGCTCCTTCAGGACGAGAGCCCCGAGCGAGAGCACGATGAGAGGCTGGACCCCGGCGACAGCCGCGGCGACCCCTCCTGGCAGCCGTTCGGCGGCAAGGAAGAGGAGAGGGAAGAAGGCCCCGATGTTGAGCGCACCCAGTGCGAAAGACTTGAACCACCAGCCGCCGCGAGGGAGGGTCCGGCTGACGGCGACCGCGATGAGTCCGGCGGGAAGGGAGCGCAGAAGACCGGCGAACATCGGATGCCCGACGGGGAGCAGCTCGGTGGTGACGAGGTAGGTCGTGCCCCAGGCGATCGGAGCGAGTGCGGTGATCAGCAGGAGGGTCAGGCGGTTCATGCTTCCAGCCTGTCCAAACCGAGTTGATGAGTCCAACACATAGTTGTCACCGCATCCATGAAGAGCAATCATGAACGTATGGACCTTCAGCAACTGCGTTACGTCGTCGGGGTGGCCGATGCCTCGAGCTTCACTCGTGCAGCGGAGCGCTGCTTCGTCACCCAGTCGGCGCTGAGCCATCAGATCGCGGCGCTGGAGCGTGAGATCGGAGAGAGGCTCTTCGCGCGGACCAGCCGAAGTGTACGGCTCACCGAGCCGGGGGAGGCCTTCGTCAGGCAGGCGAGGATCGCGGTTGCCGCCGCGGATGCAGCCAGGGAAGACGCCGCAGCGGCTGCGGGCCACGTCGTCGGAACGCTCCGGCTCGGAGTGATCCCGACGGTCACGGCCGTGGATCTGCCGGCTTTGCTCGTGCGGTTCCGTGCCGCGCATCCTGCCGTGCGGGTAGAGCTTCGGGTCGGAAACAGCGACGCCCTCGTCCCCGCCGTGCAGCGCGGAGATCTTGACGTCGCGCTCCTCGGGTTGCACGAGGACAGCGTCCCGACGGGAGTGGAGGTGCGCTCGCTCTCCCGCGAACGTCTCGTGGTCGCTCTTCCGCGCGGACATCGGCTCGTCGGGCGCGATGCGGTGCTGGGGGATCTCGCCGGAGAGGTCTTCGCGGATTTTCCCGCGGGGACGTCCGGTCGGGCACAGAGCGATGCGGCGTTCGCCGCGGCGGGTCTGGAGCGCGACGTCGCGTTCGAGGCGGATTCTGCAGGACTCATCCTGGGGCTGGTCGCTGCCGGTCTCGCCGTCTCCCTCCTCGCACCAGGCACCGTCGCGACATCGCACGCAGACGTGGTGTCCGAACAGGTGCTCGATGGTCCGCATCGCGTCGAGTACGTCGCATGGGATGCAGCCTCACCCCGCAGTGTCGCGAGAGCCTTCCTCGCTGCGCTCGACTGACTCATCCGCGTTGCAGACGAAGAGGGCGGACCCGGAGAAATCCTCCGAGCCCGCCCTCTCAGCGATGCGAGATCACTTCACGTCGTCGTCGACCCAGTCCATCGACTTGGTGACGGCCTTGCGCCACAACCGCAGCTGGCGGTCGCGCTCGGCGTCCTCCATAGACGGCTCCCAGCGCTTGTCCTCCTGCCAGTTGGCGGAGAGGTCGTCCAGACCGTCCCAGAAGCCGACAGCGAGTCCGGCAGCGTATGCCGCACCCAGGGCCGTCGTCTCGGCGACGACCGGACGAACGACCGGCACGCCGAGGATGTCCGCCTGGAACTGCATGAGCGCGTCGTTGGCGACCATGCCGCCGTCGACCTTGAGCTCGGTCAGATCCACACCGGCATCCGCATTGACCGCATCGAGCACGTCGCGGGTCTGGTAGGCGACGGCCTCCAGTGCGGCGCGCGCGATGTGGTTCTTGTTGGCGTAGCGGGTGAGCCCGACGATCGCACCGCGTGCGTCCGGACGCCAGTACGGCGCGAACAGACCCGAGAACGCGGGAACGATGTAGACGCCGCCGTTGTCGTCGACCTGCTTGGCGAGCTCTTCGACCTCGGGAGCCGAGTCGATGATTCCGAGCTGGTCGCGCAGCCACTGGATCAGCGATCCGGTGACGGCGATCGAGCCTTCGAGCGCGTAGTGCGTCGGGCCGTCGCCCAGCTTGTAGCCGACAGTGGTGAGCAGCCCGTTCTTCGAGTGGACGATCTCCTCGCCCGTGTTGAAGATCAGGAAGCAACCGGTGCCGTAGGTGTTCTTGCTCTCACCGGTGTTGAACGCAGCCTGACCGAACGTGGCGGCCTGCTGGTCGCCCAGGATGCCGGCGATCGGGGTCTCGCGCAGGAGCGACGAATCCTCGGCCTTGCCGTAGACCTCGGAGGACGAACGGATCTCCGGCATCATCGAGCGCGGTACACCGAATGCCTCGAGGATGTCGTCGCGCCACTCGAGAGTCTCGAGGTCCATGAACATGGTGCGGGAGGCGTTGGTGACGTCGGTGGCGTGCACGCCACCGTCAACGCCGCCGGTGAGGTTCCAGAGCACCCAGCAGTCGGTGGTGCCGAAGAGCAGATCGCCGGCCTCCGCCTTCTCGCGAGCACCGTCGACGTTCTCCAGGATCCAGGCGATCTTCGTGCCGGAGAAGTACGTCGCCAGCGGCAGGCCGACGACCGGCTTGAAGCGCTCGACGCCTCCCTCGGCGGCGAGACGATCCACGATCTGCTGCGTGCGGGTGTCCTGCCAGACGATCGCGTTGTAGATCGGCTGCCCGGTGGTCTTGTCCCACACGACTGCCGTCTCGCGCTGATTCGTGATGCCGATCGCGGCGATGTCGTGCCTGGTGAGGTCGGCGCGGCTCAATGCCTGGCCGATGACTTCCTGGACGTTGCGCCAGATCTCGGCAGGATCGTGTTCCACCCAGCCGGCCCGAGGAAGGATCTGCTCGTGCTCCTTCTGGCCGGTCTCGACGATGCTGCCCTTCTTGTCGAAGATGATCGCGCGACTGGACGTGGTTCCCTGATCGATGGCGATGATGTAGTCAGCCATAGTGTTCTCCTTTGAAGTCAGAGTGGTGGACGGCGAATGGGTTACGCGAGGCCGAGCAGCGCCGGGGCTGCGAGAGCGGCGAGCACACCACCGATGAGCGGTCCGACGACCGGAACCCACGAGTAGGACCAGTCGCTGGAACCCTTGCCCTTGATCGGCAGGATCGCGTGCGCGATGCGCGGGCCGAGGTCACGGGCCGGGTTGATGGCGTAGCCGGTGGGACCACCGAGCGACGCGCCGATTCCGACGACGAGCAGGGCGACGGGCAGTGCGCTGAGCGGGCCGAGGCCTCCCGGCGTGCCGACCTCGATGTCACCATAATCTGCGAAGGCGAAGATCACGAACACCAGCACGAAGGTGCCGATGACCTCGGTGACGAGGTTCCAGCCGTAGGAGCGGATCGCGGGGCCGGTCGAGAAGACGCCGAGCTTGTTCGCCGGGTCCTCTTCGAGGTCGAAGTGCTGCTTGTACGCGGCCCAGCACACGATCGCGCCGAGGATCGCGCCGAGCAGCTCGGCGCCGGTGGCGACGAGGAACATCGTGAACGTGATCTTGCCGGCGACGAGGAGGCCGATTCCGACGGCCGGGTTGAGGATCGCGCCGGAGTATGCCGAGACGAGCACACCGGCGAAGACCGCGAGGCCCCATCCCCAGTTGATCATCAGGAATCCGCCACCGAACCCCTTGTTCTTCGCCAGCACGACATTGGCGACGACGCCGCAGCCGAGCAGGACGAGCATCGCTGTGCCCACCAGTTCCGAGAGGAAGTAGAGACCGAGATTGACTTCAGTCATGTCTTCATTGACCTTTCTTGCGTGTCATGGCCCCTCTGCCATGGCACTTGATAGAGAACGTCGCGAGGAGGGCGACGGTCGGATCTCTCGTCAGCCGCGGGTGCGGGACGAGAGGGTGAGTCCATGCCGATCGTTGAGGAGCGTGCGGGTCTGGTCCACTTCCGCGTCGTGGCGGCTGCGATCCCAGTCGAGCAGCTGTGCAAGTGCATCGGCCAGCTCATCGAGGACGGCGGTATCGGCGTGCCCGGTGAAGGCGATGCTGGTGCGACGGAGGATGACGTCCTCGAGACGGGCGACGAGCTCGTTCTCGACCATCCACGCGAGCTCGCGGGTGGACAGATCGCCGCCGGCGAGGGGAGCGTCATCCCCCTGCTCGATGAACGCCCAGACGTCTGCCGCACGTGTTCCGTAGCGGGTGAGGAGCTTCTCCGCCCGTTCTCCGGCGCCCGGCAGGTTCTCCTGGATCCAGATGCGCCGAGCTTTGGTCGTGCGCGGGAAATCGCGACCGCCGCCGATCGGGACGCCCACGGTGGAGACCTTGCGCGTGCGGCCCAGCAGGCCGAGAACCACATCGGAGAGGGATTCACCGAGTGCCCGGAAGGTGGTCCACTTGCCGCCGACGAGGCTGACCAGGGGAGCGGCGCCTTCGTTGTCGACTTCGATGCGGTAGTCCCTGGACACGAAGCCCGGGGCGGTGTCTTCATGGCGGGGGAGCGGGCGGATGCCGGAGAACCGGTACACGATCTGCTCGCGCGACACATTGATCTGCGGGAAGACGTGGTGGATCAAGTCGAAGAAGTAGTCGACCTCATCCTCCGTGCACACCGGCACCTCGCGAGGGTCGGCGTCGATGTCGGTCGTGCCGACGAGCACCTTTCCCTTGAGTGGGTAGATGAGGACGATGCGGCCGTCGGAGTGCTCGAAGAAGATCTCCCGGCCACGGGTGGCATCGAGGAGCTCAGGGTGGTCGAGCACGATGTGCGAGCCCTTGGTGCCGCCCATGAAACGGGTGTCCGCGCCGAGGGCGTCGTTGGTGAGATCGGTCCAGGGTCCTGATGCATTCACCACGACGTCGGCCGTGATGGTGAACTCCGTGCCGCTCTCCCGATCCCGCAGCACGACCTTGTCGCCGTCGCGGGCGATCGCCTCGACGTAGTTGAGCGCGTGCGCGCCGGTGTGCGCCGCACGGCCATCCTGCAGGACGTCGAGTGCGAGACGCTCCGGGTCGTGCATCGAGGCGTCGTAGTAGGTCGCGGTGTACTTGATGTGCGGGTCGAGCGACGGCAGTTCGGACAGCGAGCGCTTCCGGCCGAGGAAGCGGTGCCGGGGGACCATGCCGCCATCACGAGAGAACGTGTCGTAGATCATCAGCCCGACCTTGATCAGGAACGCGCCGCGCTCCTGAGGCTTGCCGCTCTTGTGCGTCAGGAAACGGAGGGGCGCGGAGAGGATGCCGGAGAAGGTGGAGTAGATCGGGATCGTGGTCTCGAGAGGCTTCACGTAGTGCGGCGCGATTTTCAGGAGGCCGTTGCGTTCCTGCACGGACTCGCGCACCAAGCGGAACTCACCGTTCTCCAGGTAGCGGATGCCGCCGTGGATCATGTGGCTGGATGCCGACGAAGCGCCGGACGCGAAGTCGCCGCGTTCGACCAGGACGACATCGACGCCCTGAAGGGCCAGATCGCGGAACGTGGATATCCCGTTGATCCCTGCGCCGATCACCAGGACGGACGTGCGCCCCGATTCGCGGACGTTGCGTACCTCGGCTCGCTCCGCCGACGAGTGTGTCTGATCGATCATCCTCGACCCCTTCTTCCTTGCTTGCGACCAGCATCAACCCGCACGAGCACGGTGCGCAACCCCAGTGCACATATGTGCAAGGATCGATTGCGAGGAGGACTTTATGGCGCACTCGGACGCACGACCCCAAGAGGCGAAACTGATCGCCGCGCTCACGGCGGCGCAGCTCTACTACATGCAGGACAAGACCATGGAGGTGATCGCGCGCGAGCTGCGCACCTCCCGATCGTCGGTCTCCCGTCTGCTGAGTTTCGCGCGGGAGAGCGGCCTCGTCGACATCCGCATCAACTCGCCACTCGAACGGCTGGGCATGCTGGAGCAGCGCATCCGAGACCGCTACCGGGTCGCCGCTCACGTCGTGCCGATGCCGGAGATCGTCAGTGAGATGGAGCGACTCGAGCGCGTCGCGCTCACAGCAGGGCGGCTGCTTTCGCAGTTCGTGGACTCCAACATGATCATCGGGATCGCGTGGGGATCGACCATCAGTGCCGTCAGTCGCGGGCTCACACAGAAGGAGACGCACAACACGACATTCGTGCAGCTCAATGGCGCTGGGAACACGCAGACGAGTGGTGTGGAGTACTCGAGCGACATCCTGCAGCGCTTCGGCAGCGCCTTCGGTGCCCAGGTGCAGCAGTTTCCGGTACCCGCCTTCTTCGATGACCCCTCGACGCGTGAGGCGATGTGGCGGGAGCGCAGCACACTCCGCGTGCTCGATCTCCAATCGAAGATGGACATCGCAGTGTTCAGTCTCGGCTCGCCGGCGGCCGAGGTGCCGAGCCGGGTCTACGTCGGCGGTTATCTCGGACGCGATGACTATCGGAGTCTTCGGGAGGACCGGGCGATCGGCGACGTGGCGACGGTGTTCTTCCGCGCGGACGGCAGCTGGAAGGACATCCGCGTCAATGCCCGCGCGACCGGCCCTGGTCTCGATCGCCTGCGCCGGGTGCCTCGCCGCATGTGCGTCGTCTCCGGCGTGCCCAAGCTCGTCAGCCTGCGTGCCGCGATCGCCGCAGAGCTCATCACCGACGTCGTGCTCGATGAGGGACTGGCACGTCAGCTGCTGGAGGGCTGAGCCCGCATCACCGGTGCTCCTCGGCGACGGACGACTCGGGACCTGAGCGGAACTCGCGGATGAGGTGCTGCACTACTGCGCCGAGGTCGCCGTCCGCGGCATCCGCGGCTGCGAGTTGTCGTGCATAGCTCGCCCCACCGTCGAGGATCGACGCGACACGACCGAATTCGCGACCGCAGTCGAGGTCCTGGGCGACCGGAGCGAGGTCCGACAGGATCTGGGCGAGGTGCTCGCGCACCGGCAGCTGGGTTCCGGCGGCATCGATGATCACCCGCGCCTCCAGGCCGTACCTCGCCGCCCGCCATTTGTTCTCCCGGTGATACCAGGCGGGAAGCTGGGGGAGAGGGAGCCCTTGATCGAGGCGACGCGAGAAATGCTCGACGAGGACCTGTGTGAGTGCGGCTACCGAGGCGAGCTCGGGAAGTGTCGACATGCCATCGCATGCGCGCACTTCGATCGTTCCCCAGCGCGGCGCCGGCCGGATGTCCCAGCGCACCTCGGAGGCATCGGCCATGACGCCCGTGCGGACCATGTCGTCGAGGTACGACTCGAACTCCGACCAATCGTGCAGGGGCCAGGGGAGACCGGCGGTCGGCAGCTGCTGGAAGACGAGCGCACGATTGGAGGCGTATCCGGTGCGCTCGCCCGCCCAGAACGGACTCGAGGCTGCCAATGCCTGAAGGTGGGGAAGGTAGGCGGCGAGGGCATTGACGAGCGGCAGCACCTTGGCCTGCGACTCGACGCCGATGTGCACGTGGATGCCCCAGATCATCATGTTGCGCCCCCACCATTGCGTGCGCTCGATGAGCGTGTGATAGCGGGACTTGTCGGTGACTCGCTGGTCGTACCACTGGGCGAAAGGATGGCTGCCTGCCGACAGCAGCTCGATGCCGGCCGGCTCGGTGGCGGCGCGGACGGCCGCGATCGCCTGCGCGATGTCGTCGACCGCATGGGCGACGGAACGACCGACACCGCTGGTGACCTCGATCGTGTTCGTGAGCAGTTCGCCGGTCACGGTGTGCCGTTCGTCGGCGCTCTCCGCTTCCAACGCCGCGAGCAACTCGGGCGCTCGGCCGACGAGATCGCCAGTGGCCGGATCAGCGAGCATGATCTCCCACTCCAGGCCGACAGTGGACCGGGCGGACGGGGCGAACTCGAGCTTCACGAGCACATTCTGGCACGCGGGCCAGGACGCGCCGCAAAGACCGTGTCGCCACGTTTCGCTCCTGGCGCGCGGATCTGGCAGAATAGAAGGTCGGACGACGTGCTCGACCCTCTATCCAGCTCGCGTCCACCTATTAGAGCTTCCGCCGGGTGTGCACCCCACTCTCCAGGCGATCGGTTCATTTTCCTTCCACACAATTCAGGAGAATCGTGGCTGTCAAGATTCGTCTCAAGCGCATGGGCAAGATCCGTGCGCCGTACTACCGCATCGTCGTCGCCGACTCGCGCACCAAGCGCGATGGTCGCGTGATCGAGGAGATCGGCAAGTACCACCCCACTGAGGAGCCCTCGTTCATCGAGGTCGACTCCGAGCGTGCGCAGTACTGGCTCTCCGTCGGCGCGCAGCCGACCGAGCAGGTCGCCGCGATCCTCAAGATCACCGGTGACTGGGGCAAGTTCAAGGGCGACGCCGACGCGAAGTCCACCCTCCGGGTCGCAGAGCCCAAGGCCCCCTTCGAGATCGACGCGAAGAAGAAGTCCGTCGTGAAGCCGAAGGTGGAGAAGAAGGAGGCTCCCGCTGAGGAGACTCCCGCCGCCAAGGCCGACGCGGAGGCCGCTGAGGCCCCCGCAGCCGACGCAGAGTAATCGTCGTGCTCGCCGCCGCGCTCGAACACATCGTCAAGGGGATCGTCGATCACCCGGAGGATGTCCAGATCCACGCTTCCGCGTCGCCGCGAGGCGACCTCCTCGAGGTGCGTGTGCACCCCGATGACCGTGGACGCGTGATCGGGCGCGGCGGCCGCACCGCGAAGGCCCTGCGCACGCTCGTCACCGCCCTTGCCGACGGGCGTCGCGTCCGCGTCGACGTCGCGGACGACTGACGTGGTGCCGAACGAGCGAAACCAGGGTAAGAACCAGCTTCGAGTCGGACGCCTCGTCAAGGCCCATGGCCTCAAGGGCGGGCTCAAGCTCGAGCTGTACACCGACAATCCCGAGCGACGCTTCGTCATCGGGGCCGAGTTCACGTTGCAGGTGCCAGAGGCATCTCCGTGGCACGGCAAGACCATCACTGTGCGCGAGTACCGGGTCATGAACGGCAGCCCTGTCGTGTTCTTCGACGACGTCGATGACCGCAGCGGCGCCGAGAGCCTCGTCCGCGCGATCCTGTGGATCGATCAGGACAATGACGAAGTCGAGGACGACGCCTGGTTCGACCATCAGTTGGTCGGTCTCGATGTCGTCCGCGATGAGACCGTCGTTGGTCGCGTGGCGCGGGTCGAGCATTTCCCCGCTCAGGACCTCCTCATCGTGCGTTCCGGTGAGCGCGAGATCATGGTTCCCTTCGTCGCGGCCATCGTGCCGACCGTCGACGTCGCAGCCGGGCGCGTGATCGTCACGCCTCCTCCCGGACTCTTCGAAGAGCTCCCGGATGCCGCCGAAGACGATCAGGCGGACACCGCGGACGCCGAATCCGCCGAGTAGGCCCGGGACAGGTGCCGTTGTGCGCATAGATGTTCTCTCCATCTTCCCGTCGTACTTCGATGGGTTGACCCTCTCGTTGCTCGGGAAGGCGCAGGAATCCGGCATTCTCGACCTCCGGGTGCGGGACCTGCGCGACTGGACCAGCGACCGTCATCGCACCGTGGACGACACGCCATACGGTGGCGGTGCCGGCATGGTCATGAAGCCGGAGCCGTGGGGACTGGCACTCGACGAGGTCACTCGTGGAAGCGACGCTCCGACGATCATCTTCCCGTCGCCGGCCGGCGAGGTCTTCACGCAGAAGACCGCGCGCGAACTGGCCACCAGAGAGCATCTCGTGTTCGGCTGTGGCCGCTACGAGGGCATCGACGAGCGTGTCTTCGACTTCGCTGGCTCGCTCGGAGAGGTCCGTCTGATCAGCCTCGGTGACTACGTCCTCAACGGTGGTGAGGTCGCCACGATGGCGATGATCGAAGCCATCGGTCGACTCGTGCCCGGGGTCGTCGGCAATCCAGAGAGTCTTGTCGAAGAGTCCCATGAGGACGGACTGCTCGAGTACCCCTCGTATACGAAGCCGTCGGTCTGGCGCGAACATGCCGTACCGAGCATCCTGCTCAGCGGCAACCACGGGGCCATTGCCGCATGGCGACGTGATCAGCAGATCGAGCGGACACGACGTCGTCGGCCGGATCTCCTCGGCGACGAGCAGCCACCGCGCTGAGTCGTCCCCCTGTCTAAGATCGAGAAGCGGGCCCTGCTGAGGGCCTGCATCGGCGCCGGAGGGGGAACGCATGGGACTGTTCAGCAGGAAGAAGAAGGAAGCCGCACCGTCGTCCGCGGCAACGGTACCACCGTCCGAGCTCGTCGTACCGCTCATCGCCGGCCGGGCCTGGATGGAGGCGAACGAGGAGACGTTCAGCCGGATCCCTGGATTCCCGGACGAGGCCAGGCCGTTCGCGACGTCCATCTCGGAGGAGCTGTGGGTCACCTACGCCGTCGACCCTGAGGGAACGTGGGAACTCGTCCAGGGCGGTCAGGTCGCGGATTTCGGCGGAGCGGATGCTCTGCACTCAACGGCGCTTCGGAACATGGTCGCCCGGGTCGGATCCGATGTCGCGATCGAGGGCGGCAACGGGCGTTTCCGGCTCCACACGCCGTCCGAGCCGGACCTCGCCTGCTCACTG
Organism: Microbacterium sp. LWO13-1.2; assembly: GCF_038397725.1. Taxonomy (NCBI): domain Bacteria; kingdom Bacillati; phylum Actinomycetota; class Actinomycetes; order Micrococcales; family Microbacteriaceae; genus Microbacterium; species Microbacterium sp. LWO13-1.2. The sequence continues at coordinate 3,211,729 of NZ_CP151634.1, read as the reverse complement.
GTGCTCACGCCGGAGCTGTGGCTCTCCGAAATCGATCTCACAGGTGCAGCGATCGTCTGCGCGCCGACCCGCGTGGAACTGCTGGTGTGCGGTTCGGACGACGCTGATTCGGTGCAGGAACTCCGGAACTTCGCAACGGAGCTGTTCGAGGAGGCGCGCGGCAAGCCGGTGACGTCGGTCCTCCACCAGGCGCGACCGAGCGGGCTCGCCGTCTTCGCCTGAGCGCCCCTCAGAGCATGCGCTCGGTGCGGCGGTCGATCTCGATGACGACGCCGGGTGGATGCCGCAACGCCAAGGCGTGCGCAGGATCGAGGCCGCGCATTTCGGCACGCAGCATCCGTCCGATCATCTCGTGCGACACGAGCAGCGGCGGGCTGTCCGCAGCCCATCCGCACGCCGTCAGCGCGGCGCGAGCTCGACCGCGCGCCTGCGCGTAGCTCTCTCCGCCCGGAAACGACCATCCGTACCGATTGGCCGCACGATCTTCTCGGGCGCCGGGAAAAGCCGTGTCGATCTCGTCCCAGGTCATGCCCGCCATGTCTCCGTGATGGATCTCGGCGAGTTCTGGCACTTGGATGAGATCCGCGCCGATTCCTTCGGCGACAATGACGGCCGTTCGCAGCGCACGGCCGAGCGGACTGGAGCAGACGGTACGGATGCCGAGGCCCGACAGTCGCTTCACGAGGGTTTCGGCCTGAGCGATGCCGTCGGCAGTGAGAGGAGAGTCGAGTTGTCCTTGGAGGCGGTGCTCGCGATTCCAGACCGTCTGGCCGTGGCGGGCAAGATACAAACGCTCCGGCACATGGCGGTCCTGCGGGATCATGCACCCAGAATGGCATACATGCGGATTTGGCCACTCCAGCCCAATGGGGGCGTGGCTGCCCGCGGATCCGGCGTGAAGCGGATCAGTCGACGCCGAGGAACGAGCGGTCGGTGAGGATGATCGGCCCGTCTTCGGTGACCGCGACCGTGTGCTCGGAATGAGAGCCGCGGGAGCCGTCCGCGCTGCGCAGAGTCCAGCCGTCCGGGTCGGTGACGAGCTCATCGGTCGTCGCCAGGAGCCACGGCTCCAGCGCGAAGACCAGCCCAGCGCGCAGCGGAAAGCCCCGGCCGGGACGGCCGTCGTTGGGAATGTGTGGGTCGCCGTGCATGATTCGACCGACGCCGTGTCCGCCGAAGTCGGTGTTGATCGAGTAGCCCTCGCCGTGGGCGACGGCGGCGATGGATGCCGAGATGTCGCCGATCCGGTTTCCGATGACAGCGGCGGCGATGGCCGCATCCAGCGCGCGTTCCGTCGTGTCGATGAGTCGCAGATCCTCGTCGCGTGGCGTGCCGACGACGAACGACACCGCCGAGTCAGCGACCCAGCCGTCGACCGAGACCGCGAAGTCGAGGGACACGAGGTCACCATCGCGCAGTGTGTAGTCATGGGGGAGACCGTGCAGCACCGCGTCGTTGACGGAGGTGCAGATGACCTTGCCGAACGGGCTCGCTCCGAAGGACGGGTGGTAGTCGATGTAGCAGGACTCCGCTCCCGCCTTGCGGATCATGTCGTGCGCGCGGCGGTCGATCGACAGGAGATTCGTGCCCACCTTCGTCTCGTCGCGCAACGTCGCCAGCGTCTCGGCCACGAATCGTCCGGCGGCGCGCATCTCGTCGATCTCAGCAGGGGTGCGCAGTTCGATCATCGGGTTTCCTCTCGTCCCCTCCATTCTCGCCGATCAGCGCGCGGTGGTTGACCGGAAGCTCTCAGCGAAATCCGGTGATCGGGAGGTTTCAGCGGCGTAGCATCGCGGTATGTGGTTGCGACAGGCTTTCTTCCGCTGGCTCCTTCCGGCGGCGTTCCTGCTGCCGCTGTGGCTTCTGATCGGCTGGGGAGTGACCGGCGCCGGCGGTTGGGCGTTCCTGCTCCTGCTGATCTCGATGCCAGCCGTGTTCATCGGACAGCTCCTGCTGACGCTGCTGGTCCGATCGCGGCCGTCCGTGCGCGTCGAACGCGCGGTGTCGTGGTGGGACGTGGCCGGATTCACGCTCTGGCATGGCCTCACCATCGCGATCGGGTTCTTCCCGCAGGCGTGGTTCGGCCTCCTGCTGACCGGTGCGATCGTGGTCGGAATCGCGCTGTTCTGGTTGATGCTGTGGCAGTTGTGGAGTGAGGCGAAGGGCAGCGGCGCCAGCATCCGATACTTCACCACGGCGACCGTCGATGCGCCTGCAGACGTCCCGACGACCCCGACGAGGTCGACCGCGGACGGCGAAGTCTTCATCATTCAGGAGAAGCCGGCAGCTGACCGCTGACCCGTGGTTTGGCCGCGTGCGGCATCCATGGCAGAATAGGTCCTTGTGCCGTGACCGGCTCTGCCTCAGGGGAGTCCGCGGACGCGATTGCACCGTGCGGCACATACCCATTCTTGTTCCTTCCAGCATCATGCATCCGACCTGTGGCGAGTGCAGAGAGAGACGATCATGCAGATCCTCGACGCCGTAGACGCGGCTTCCCTTCGTTCCGACATCCCTGAGTTCCACCCCGGTGACAACGTCAAGGTGCACGTGAACATCACCGAGGGCAACCGCTCCCGTATCCAGGTCTTCCAGGGGGTCGTCATCGGCCGCCAGGGCGACGGCGTGCGCGAGACCTTCACGGTCCGCAAGATCAGCTTCCAGGTGGGCGTCGAGCGTACCTTCCCGGTGCACAGCCCGGTGATCGACCACATCGAGGTCGTCACCCGTGGTGACGTGCGCCGCGCGAAGCTGTACTACCTCCGCAACCTCCGCGGCAAGAAGGCGAAGATCAAGGAGAAGCGCGACAACCACTGACGCGCAGACTTTTCAAAGCACCCCGGGACACGATGTCCCGGGGTGCTTTGTTGTGTCCGAGATATGCGACCCTTGTATGTGCCGTCTCAGAACGGTGCTCCACCGGTGAAGGAAACTGATGACGACTGACTCCGCCCGCGCGGCCGCAACCAGACGGCGACGAGGGGTTCTTGTCTTCCTCCGCGACGTTGTGGTCATCATCGTCATCGCGGCGCTCGTTTCGTTCGTGGTGAAGACCTTCGTCGTGCGTTCGTTCTACATCCCGTCGGCCTCGATGGAGCGCACGCTCCTGATCAACGACCGGATCCTCGTCGACGAGCTCACACCGCGTTGGACCGACTACGAGCGCGGCGACATCGTCGTGTTCAAAGACCCGGGCGGCTGGCTGGCCGCACAGCCGCAGACACCGGCGCGTCCGCCACTCGTCGAAGCAGTCGACTGGGTTCTGACTTTCGTCGGTCTCTCCACCTCCGATGCCCAGGACCACCTGGTCAAGCGTGTGATCGGCCTGCCGGGCGACCATGTCGTCTGCTGCAACGCGCTCGGTCAGATCACCGTCAACGGCGCACCGATCGACGAACTCGACTACCTCAATCTGCCCCAGGGAGACACCGCGGCCTCGAATGAGGCTTTCGACGTCGTCGTACCGGACGACTCCCTCTGGCTGCTGGGCGACAACCGTGATCGCTCACGTGACTCACGGGCGCACCAAGAGCTGCCCAGCGGCGGCTTCGTGCCGTTGCCGAACGTCGTCGGCAAGGCCTTCTTCACGACCTGGCCACTGGATCGCCTTGGCACCATCGACGGCCACCACGACAGCTTCAACGGCGTTCCGGATCCGGAATGACCGTCGTCGCACCGAAACTCACCCTCGAACGCTCGCTGCTCTCCGAATGCGAGCTGATCATCTCGCTGGATGAGGTCGGCCGCGGCGCGCTGGCCGGCCCTGTCGCGGTCGGTGCGGCGGTGATGGATGCTGCAGGGGCGCGTCGGCGCGTGCCGGAGGGGCTCCGCGACTCGAAGCTCGTCACGGAGAAGCGGCGGCCGGACGTCGCCATGCGCGCTGCCGCGTGGGTGCAGGCGTCGGCTGTGGGCTGGGCGACCGCGGCGGAGGTCGACGAGGTCGGCATCATGCGTGCGCTGGGGCTCGCCGCATCGCGGGCGGTGCAGAGCGTCGTGGATCAGGGCGCGGCGCTGCAGAACGCACTGGTCATCCTCGACGGCAACCACGACTACCTCTCCGCGGTCCATCCGGAGCCGCTCCGAGTGCGCCCGGTGATCAAGGCAGACCGGGACTGCGCTTCGGTGTCAGCAGCATCGGTGATCGCGAAAGTCGCCAGGGACAGCCTGATGACAGACCTGCACGAGACCTACCCGATGTACCAATGGGACCGGAACAAGGGCTACGCCAGTGCGGAGCACCGGGACGCGATCCGGGCGCTCGGGCTGTCCCCGTATCACCGTGCATCGTGGGCGATCACGGACGCCCCCACCCTGTTCTGATGCACCGTCCGGGCCGTCGAGGCGGCGGGGGAGCGGCAAGCCTCCTAGGATGGAGTCATCATGGATGAGGAAGCCTTCGACGACTACGACCGCGAGCTCGAGCTTGCGCTGTTCCGGGAGTACCGGGACGTCGTGTCGCAGTTCCAGTACGTCGTCGAGACCGAACGCCGGTTCTATCTGGCGAACGAGGTGAATGTCGTCCGCCGTGACACCGAGCACGACTTCTACTTCGAGATCTCCATGACCGACGTATGGGTGTGGGACATCTACCGCGCAGACAGATTCGTCAAGGCGGTCCGAGTTCTCACGTTCAAGGACGTCAACGTCGAAGAGCTCCAGCGCCGAGAGTTCGAACTGCCGCAGGAGCTCTCCCTCGACGGAGAGTGACCCCTCGTCCGTGCCGGCCGGTGAGGCGACCACTTCTGCACAGGATGCCGCTTTCACGACCTTTCCGCATCGGCCGTGATCACGCTCTGATTCGGGCTCGCTGAGTCATTCTCGCAGACGATGCTGTCGTCATGGCAGCGAAGGATGACCTCGGCAGAGCCGGTGAAGAACGGGCCGCACGGCACCTGATCGACCTCGGGTACACGGTGCTGGACCGCAACTGGCGGTGCGCACAGGGCGAGCTCGACATCGTGGCGGTGCGAGGCGCGCATCTCGCGGTCATCGAGGTGAAGACTCGTCGGTCGGCCGCCTTTGGGCATCCGTTCGAGGCGATCGACGGACGCAAACGCCGGAGACTGTGGCAGTTGGCGCATGCCTGGGTCGAGGCGCATCCTGATCTCGCACGTGCGCGCTCGGTCCGGCTGGAAGCCATCGGCATCATCGGTGCTGATCCCGCGTGCGGCGAACTCGAGCATCTGGTGGACCTGTCGTGAAGACAGCTCGGACGTGGGCGGTCGCGCTGACTGGTGTGGACGGGCATCTGGTCGAAGTCGAGGCCGATCTGTCCAATCAGACGCCGGAGTTCAAGATCATCGGGCTGCCGGACAAGTCACTCGGCGAGGCGGTGCAGCGCGTGCACAACGCCTGCAAGAACGCCGGACTCGACCTTCCGCGACGCCGGCTGACGGTCAATCTGTCGCCGGCGAGCCTTCCCAAACACGGATCCGGTTTCGATCTGGGGATCGCGATGTCGACGCTCGCTGCCGGGGGATCGGTGGACCGGCGCTCGATCGGACGGACAGTCCACATCGGTGAGCTGGGGCTGGATGGTCGCATCCGTCCGGTGCCCGGAGTGCTTCCGGCCGTGTTCGCAGCGGCGAGGGCGGGATACGAGCAGGTGATCGTGCCGCACGCGAATGAGGCCGAAGCACGGTTGGTGCCGGGCATCGAGATTCGCGCCGCAGCGTCTCTCGCGCAAGTCGCGGCGTGGCATGGCGCGGATGTCGAGGTTCCGGAGGTGGATCCGGTCGGCATGGCATCTCGGACGGTCGTCGAGGATGAGATGATCGACCTCGCCGATGTGGTCGGCCAGGAGGACGCGGTCCACGCTCTGATCGTCGCGGCCGCGGGTGGGCATCACATGCTCCTCAGCGGACCCCCCGGCGCAGGCAAGACGATGCTCGCACGGCGCCTTCCGGGAATCCTCCCGCAACTCACTGAAGCCGAGGGGCTCGAGGTGGCGTCGATCCGCTCACTCACCGGTGAGGCGATCACCGCCCTCGAGTTGCTCCCGCCATTGGAGTCGCCGCATCACAGCGCATCGGTGGCGGCGCTGGTCGGCGGTGGGTCCCGGGTGGCCAGGCCGGGAGCGATCGTGCGGGCGCACCGCGGGATCCTCTTCTTGGACGAAGCCGCAGAATTCTCGCGCGTCGCGCTCGACGCCCTGCGCCAGCCGCTGGAGTCCGGCACGATCGAGGTGAGCAGAGCAGGATTCACGGCGTCGTTCCCGGCCCGCTTCCAACTGATCCTGGCGATGAACCCCTGTCCCTGCGGCAACTACGGGATCCGGGGCGCTGAATGCATCTGCCCGCCGATGGCGATCAGGCGCTATGCCTCGCGGCTCTCAGGACCGCTCCGGGACCGTATCGACATCGAACTGCAGGTCGCGCGAGTCGCGGCGTCCCGCGCGACATCGGGCGTCAGCGCTGAGGTGAGCAGTGCGGACGCACGCGCTCAGGTGCTGGTCGCGCGCGCATGCGCCGCAGAACGCTGGTCGGGGACGCCGTGGCGCTGCAACGCCGAGGTTCCGGGGACGTGGCTTCGGCAGGGAGCACTGCGCCTGGAGCGCGATGCGCGGGCGCCGTTGGATCGCGCGCTCGAGCGCGGTGCGTTGACCCTGCGCGGATACGACCGCGTGTTGCGACTGGCCTGGACGATGGCAGACCTCAGTGGGATTGGAAGACCCGGACGAGACGAGGTCGGACGCGCACTGTTCCTGAAGAGAGGACTGACCCCATGATGGATTCGCTGCTCGACGATGCCGCGACGATCGCGGCACTACGTGCGCTGCGCCCCGACGGCGACACGGAGGAAGACATCGCGCGAGCGGCATGGTCGCTCATCGCCGAACCGGGCGACGGCGTGGCCGGCGCGCTCATCGCGGACCTCGGTGCCGGCGCGGCCCTCCGTTTTGCTCTCGACGGTGAGCACGGCACAGACCGGCTACCGGCAGCGACCGAGCGGACCTCCCGAGCCCTTGCGGAGGCCCGAGCGCGCTGGCGGCCGCGCGCTGACCTGCGGGCGGTCGGCGACGTGCTGCGCGCGGCCGGACATGTCGGAGCCGCTCTATTGGTTCCCGGTGACGCGCAGTGGCCGACGGCACTGGATGAGCTGGGCGACCATGCGCCGTCCGTACTCTGGGTTCGCGGCGATCCCGGTCTTCTCACCGCTGGGCCGAGATATTGGTAGCGCGCGTTATTGAGCCTCGCGCTATTGAGCCTCGATTTCGTATGCCGTTCAGCAGCAGGTCTCGGGTCCGCAGCAGTTGCTGGACGGCTCGACGCTGCGAGCGGGCTGGGGCCGCTCGAGAATCCCGGTGATCACGGTGCGACCGAGCTCGAAGGCGTCGCTGACGGGGAGGGTCTGCGCGCCGGGGTGTTCGGTGAGCCAGCTGGCAGCGTCCTGCGGGGAGGTGAAGTAGTGGACCTGGTTGCAGAACGAGGAGCGGATCGATGGCGTGTCTGCGGCATTCACGAGGGACATCACCGCGGTCGCCGGTTCGACACTGGTGACGCCGACGGTCGGGTCGACGCTCACCCGGATCGTGTCGCCGCTGGTTGGGGAGATCGACTCGATGCGGGCGGGGCGGTCCAGGAGGGCGGGGAAGATCAGGGTGTCGAACGCGCACCAGGTGTAGAGCTCTTCACCGGAGACGGTGAACCGGTGCCTGGTGGGGCGCAAGGTGAGGCCCTGGCCGATGATCCGGCCCTGGCCGTCGTACTCGGTGTCCGGCGTAGCGGCCAGGCGGGCTCGGACCTCGTCGACGGGGAGCTTTACGGCGCCCGCGAGGTCGTCGATGGTGACCGGGTCACCGTCGACGAGTAGTCGCAGCAACGGGACCAGCAGGGCTTCTTCATCGAATCGGGCGAGCCGGTCGGACAGATCGGTCGTGAGGTCAGTCATGGGCATTTTCTCCGGTTTCGTGGGTGATGAAGCGGGTTGGTCCGTGCTCAGGCGCAGCAGGACAGCATCGAGACGTCGGTGGTGAAGGCTTTCGCGACGATGCGGATGCCCTCGGCCATGGTCAGGTACGGGGCCCACGCGTCGGCGACCTCCGTGATGGTCTTACCGAGGATATGGACGCCCGCGGCGGCGAGCTCGCCGGCGTCCCGGGCGACGGCGGTGAGGCCGAGAATCTCACCGGTGTCGGCGTTGGCGACCATCTTGATGAACCCGCGGGTGTCTCGGTTCACGACCGCCCGCGGCACGTACTCCAGGGGAAGGACGCGGCAGTCGCAGCGGATCCCGGCCGCGAGGACTTCCTTCTCGGTCATCCCGACCGAGCCGATCGCGGGACTGGTGAACGTGACACGCGGCATCCGCGTGTAGTCGACGGACTCGTGTGCATCGGCGAAGGCGTTCTCGGCGACCATCGTGCCGTGCCGGGCGGCGACGTAGACGAACTCGGGATGCCCGGTCGCATCCCCGGCCGCCCACACGCGAGGATTCGAGGACTGCAGGTCGCCGGTGACTAGGACCTGCCCGGCGTCGCCGGTATTCACTCCCACTACATCCAGGTTGAGACCCTGCGTGACCGGGCGGCGTCCGAGCGCGACGAGGATCTCGTCGGCACGGAACTCCTGCTTACTGCCCAAGACTTCGGCCGTGACGACGATCTGACCGGTCGCCACGTCCCGGGCCACGCGTGTGGGAACAGCGCGGCGGACCACCCGGATGCCCTCGTCGGCGAAGACCTCCTGCAACGCTTTGGAGACCTCTGGCTCCTCCTTCGACGCCAGCCGGGACCGCACCAGGAGGGTCACCTTCGCGCCGAGCCGGGCGAACAACTGGGCCATCTCCAGTGCCACATAGCCACCGCCGAGCACCAGCAGCGAGTCCGGGACCTTGTCCAACTCCATCGCCGATGTCGAGGTCAGGAAGTCGACCCCGTCCAGCCCTTCGATCGGTGGGGCCCAGGGGCGCGCGCCCGTGGCGATCAGGTAATGCGCCGCCTCGACCGTTTCGACCCTGCCGTCCGCGGCCGTGACTTCCAGCACCGGTGCATCCGGGGTGCCGGCAAAGGCCGCATCACCCTGATGGTTCTGCCAGCCGTAGGCATCGGCCACGTCGACGTACTTCTCGCTCCGCATCGCCTCCACCAGATCCTGCTTCCCGGCGATCAGCGCCGGCATGTCCACCAGGTCCGCGGTGGCGGCGATCCCCGGGAACCGGGAACCGGCGTCGGCGGCCACATGGCGTGCCTCAGCGGCCGCGAGCAGCGCCTTGGACGGTACGCATCCGGTGTTCACACACGTGCCACCGAACGTGCCACGCTCGATCATCACCACCGACTTACCCAGCATCGTGGCGCGGATCGCGGCGGCGAACGCCCCGCCACCCGACCCGACAATCGCGAGATCAAACGTCGACTGCATCCGATTCCTCCCTGGAGTACTGAAAATCCTGCTGATACAGTCATCATGAACCTTCCAGCATGGGGGAAGGTCAAGAGGTGCGTGCAACATGCGCAGAGGAGCGAGGAACATGCGGATCGGAGAACTCGCCGACGCGGCCGGCACGACCACGAAAACGCTGCGGTTCTACGAAGACCAAGGGCTCCTACCGTCCGCCGAGCGGACACCCGCAGGCTACCGCGACTACACGGCCGATGCCCTCACTCGGATCGGCTTCATCCACCGCGGGCAAGCCGCAGGCCTCACACTCGCCCAAATCCGGCAGATCCTCGACATCCGCGACCACGGTCAAGCACCCTGCGGTCACGTCCGGGACCTGCTCGATACGAGGCTCGCCGATATCGACCAGCAGATCGCGCAGCTCAACGACCTGCGCAACACCCTCGCCGGGCTCCGCGACCACGCCGAACACGTCGAACCCGACACATGTAGTTCTGTCGACGTATGCCGATACCTATAGCCGAAGCCGACCGTCCAAGGACTCCGCTGACAGGGCGTAGGGTCATGGTTCAGAGAGTCGGCAAAGGCATGCCGACTCGTTCGATGACTGCGGTGGCGTAGGCGTTGTTGTTCGCGCCGATCGCGTTGGACCAGGCGATTGCGGAGGAGATGTCCAACCCCGTCAGGCGACTGAGAACGACTGGTGGGAGTTCCTGCGCGAGGGCGATCAACGCGCTGGTGCGTGCTAGTCGTGGAGGGATGCCGACGGCGCGGAGCCGGCTGTTGAGCGTGTCGGGTGCCATATGATGGCCGGCGCGGGCTCCCGGATAGACCCACTCCTGTTCGATGCTCTCCACGAACATCCGGGGCGCGGTGCGATTGCTGGCCGCTCCGGCGGCGGCCGGGGCGAGCTCGGCAGGGAGCACGAGAGGTTCCGTCCCGAGACGGACGATCACGGCCTGATCGGTGACGGCGACGTCCTCCGCACGCAGCTGGACGATCTTCGCTGCGCGGACGCCGAACATGAGCATCAGCCCCGCGGCGAACCTCGTATGCGGATCGATGGACGCGTCGGAGGTGACGTCGGCGAACAATCGCCAGCGTTCGTCGTCGCTCAGCGCCTGCGGATTCAGGCCTCCGGACGACGGGCGTGGGGCCGCGAGCCGGCGGGAACTTCCGTCCCGTCCCGCCCATGTCAGGAAATGGTGCAGGAACGGGCGGGGGCCGCCGGCGAGCCATTCATCGACGTCTGCCTGGGCGAGTGATGCGAGCGAGCCGCTGCGACCGTGAACCCACGCCAGGAGCTCGATGATCCCCATAATCTCGATCCGTCGCCAGGACAGCTGTCCTGAGCGGGAGGGCATCGTGTTCCGTCGCAACGCGCGAAGGTGCCGCCAGCGCGCATACTGGGTGACGGTGCGTCGCTCGCTCGGGTCGGGGATCTCGGCAAGTGCATCAGGGAGCCAGAGTTCGAACCGGGCGAGCAGCTCGTCCCGCGGTGGCAGCAGCCCATGATCGATGAGCACGGACCGGACTGCTCGGGTCTGGAACTCGGATCCGGCCTCGTCGAGGTAGGCGTGGGTGCACAGGCGCGGATCGGCGAGAACCCGGGTGATCAGGGTGCAGGCGACGGTACCGCGCTCGAAGGCGTAGATAATCTTCGAGGGAGCACCCTGGAACCACCGCTCGCGCAGGTGAGCGATCCGAGCGTCGGAGGCTGCGAGGTCGTCGGGGATCATCTCGCGGATCATTTGGTCGGCGCGACAGTGCGGGCAGAGCTTCGCGATCAACCGGGTCACGGTCCCGCAACTCGTGCAGGGGCGGAACGACTCTGGCTGGCGGGGGTAGCAGAGCGGGCAGAACGGACGGCCCTCGATCCGACCATTCACGAGCCGGTCGTCGCCGCAGCTCGTGCAGGTCTCGATAATCGGCGGGACGCAGGCCCAGCAGAGGTAGCCGGAGCCATCTTCGGCGCGTCGGTGGCGCAACCGGACCTCCCCGCAGCTCACGCAGGGTTGGCGAGGGTTGGCGCACTGCTCGCAGGTAGCCCGTGCGGTGCCCGCCCAGCGGCATTGCCGCTCGTTCCCGCAGATCGTGCAGACATCGACACTCGCCTCGTCGGAGCAGGGCTTGCAGATCGCCTTCTCGCTGCCATGGAACAAGCAGGCCCTGACCTCCCCGCAGACCGTGCAGGTGTCCTGCCGGGACGATCCTCGACAGGTTGAACAGAGCGGGCCGTCGGGGCTGCGGTAGGCGATCAGGCGATGGTTGCCGCAGCTCACGCAGGTGGCGTTCTCATCGGGGAGCCTGTTCGTGCAGCGCTGGCAGAGGCGGCGACCGTCGGAGAGCACGCGCTCCAAATTGGTGACGTCGCCGCAGCCGTCGCAGACGGCGTGGTGCGCGATCCGGTAGCAGCGTCGGCAGCTCACCCGCCCCTCGACGCGCTCGGTGAGCGTGCGTGTGGTCCCGCAACCCCTGCAGCGCCGCTCCGGCAGACGTGCGCCGCCCCGGTGCAGCAGGTCGTAGAAGATGCCGAACAACGCTGACCCCGCTGCGGGGTCCACAAACCAACTCGCGCCGTGGATCTGCAGCTCGAGCAGGAGACGCACTCGGCGATCCCGCTCCGTGGCCGCCATCTGCTCCAGCGCGCGTCGGACGATCACGGCCGCGACCCGGCGGTGACGGCGGACCTCCTCGACGATCCGATCACCCGCCTCGGGCTTCATCTCGGCCCAGCACCGCTTGCAGTACGCGGTCTCACCAGGCCCCGGCTGCAGGCGACGTTCCTGACCGCAACGACCGCAGAGCCCGCTCGTGGCCGCGAGACGGCGTCCGCAAGGGGCGCAGATCCGCCCGGTCGGTGTGACCTGTAGCAGCTGCCGCAGCGCCCCGCAGTGTGCGCATCGCGGCGGCTGGACGGTGCGCGCTCCGGCCTCGTGCAGGCGCAGCAGCAAGCTCGCCAGAGCGGGAGTGGTCTGCGGGTCCGCGGCGGTGAGAAGGCCCGGTGTCGTGGTGACCAGGTCCAGGGTCCGGCGGGCGACCGGCAGCTGCTGGAACGACCCGATCACGATCTCAGCGATCCGCTCACGCGAGAGGACCCGTTCGACGGCGGCGATCTGCGCGGTCAGCGCGGCGAAGACCGGATCATGCATCCGGCGGGAGAATCTGCGCCCTGCGCGGCTTCAGGCCCGACTCCCGGAGCCGGTTCGTCGCCGAGTCGCCCCGCTCCGGTCCAGGATCGGCCGTGCCGGTCGCGGCGGCCGCGCCGCCGAGGACGACCCGAGGCGCGAGCTCCTCGAACGTGCAGTCGAAGATGTCCAGCAGCGCGACCAGCGCCTGCATGTTCATCCGCTCCGGCTTCTCCGCAGCGAGCCGATAGACCTGGCTCGTCGACAAGTAGACGCCGCGCTCTTCCAGCAGCGGAACCAGCTTCGTCGTCGAGAACATCCCCGCCGCCGCCATCACCTCCCGAAGCCTCCACTCAAACCCGATCAGTCTCATCGCCCTGTCCCTTCCTCATCGCGCGGTCGCAGCCGCGTCTTCTCGATCGCCTGACTCATCATCGTGTTCATGTAGTCCGCGCTCACCCCGGTGTAGATCGCCGTCGTCGACTGGTGCAGGTGCCCGACCTGGCGTTGCACGAACCCGGGATCGACGCCCGACTCGATCAGATGCGTCACGTAGGAGTGACGCAAGGCGTGCGGCGTCAGCATCTCATCCAGGCCCAGCGCCGTCCGATAGGCGGCGAACCGCGACGAGAGCTCCCGGGTACGCAGCCTCGTCCCGCGCTCCGAGACCCAGAGCGCCGTCGAGCCATCACGGACCATCAGCGGGCGCACCTGCTGGACATAGTCCTGGAGAGCATCGACCGCCCAGTCGAACAAGGACACGACGGCCCGCCGCTTCGGCGGTCCGCCCCGCGAGGACTTCCCGTGGCGGATCTGCATCACGCCGAACTCCCCGAACTGCGGGGCCTTCGGGTTCCGGTAGAAGTCAGTCACGTCCAGCCCGACCGCCTCGCTCGCGCGCATACCCCAGGCGTAGACGACCTTGAAGAGCGTCGCGTCCCGGAACGCCGGCAACGCACCCTTGCGATGCTCGTCGAGCAACCGCGACACCTCCGCATCCGCATGATCCAGGAGGCGCTGCAACTCAGACCTCGTCAACGGGCGTCGGCCTGGTTTGCCCTCGTAATCCTGCAGGTGCGCGAGCGTGTTCCACTCATGGCAGACCTGAACCGGATGCGTCCCGAAACGCTCCATGCACTCGTCGACCCAGCCATAGTGCGGCGAGCAGATGTAGTCGCAGAACGTGCGGATCGCGCCCTGATACGACCGAATCGTCGACGCCTCCACCTGCCGCTGCGAAACCAGCAGAGTCATCCACTCGTCGAAGTCTCCTGCTGACCACTCCCACGGCTTCTTGCCCGCGTAGGCCTCGAATCTCCGCACCACGCCAAGAGCGCGCGCGACCGAGTCCTCCTTGAGGCGACGGCCCCCGATCTGCTGCATCCTCCAGCCCTCGAGCATCGCGTCGAAGACGGCCTCATAGGCGTTGAGGAACGTCACCCCGCCTGCGAGATACAGCGACGACGCACCGTGCGGAATCCGACCCATCAGCACCCAATCCATCCGTGTAACGCTCTAATCATGCATTAAACGCGACATCAATGAGGCGGTGCAACTCAGCGTGCGGAAAGTCGCGGGGCGCTCGAGCCGACCGATAGTGTTACCGACGCAGACGCCAGTACGAATCATGCATCTGACGCAATACCGCGGGGAAGTCGCGATCGTCGGGGCGCGGGCGTCCACAGGATACGGCGATCACCTCGCCGCCGAACTGGCGGGAGACCTGGCATCCGACGGTGCCGTCATCGTCTCCGGTGGCGCCTACGGGATCGATGGGGCGGCACACCGCGCTGCACTCGGGGTCGGCGGCGCGACCGTCGCGTTCCTCGCCGGAGGCGTCGACCGCGCGTACCCCAGCGGGCACCAGCAGCTGCTGGGAAGCATCGTGCGATCGGGGGCTGTCGTCAGCGAGCTGCCGTGCGGGGCCGCCCCGACGAAATGGCGCTTTCTGGCCAGAAACCGACTGATCGCCGCACTCGCTGAGGCGACGGTGGTCGTGGAGGCCGGATGGCGCAGTGGCTCGTTGAACACCGCAGGGCACGCCGCAGCACTCGGGCGTCCGCTGGGCGCCGTTCCCGGGCCCGTGACTTCTGCTGCCTCGGCTGGCTGTCACCGGCTCCTCCGCGAGTACGACGCCCGGTGCGTCACGTCGGCAGCGGAGGTGAGAGAGCTGTGGGGCGCGGATGCCGCCGGTCCCGTCGTCCCGGATCGGGGCGACCCCGACCAGGTCCGGCTCGGAGATGCGCTGAGTACGCGGTCGGCACGCTCGCCGCAGGACCTTGCCGCTCGTTCGGGCCTGACACCGGCACGAGTGATCACCCTACTCGGGTTGCTCGCGCTCGAGGGCGCCGTGGTCCGGGAGGAGAGCGGATGGCGGGCGTCCACTGCGAGGGAGCGAGGGTGATGCACTCGGGCGGAGATCGAGGCGACCTCGACGAGAGGCGTCGCCGAGACGGGCCTCGCCGTCCACGCGAGGAACGGAACCGGGCGCTGCGGCGGGGCACGCACGGGATCGGGTCTGCTTTCGGCATCCTGGACGGATGGAGCTGTCCGCCGCGGCCGAAGCGTTCGCCGACCACCTGACTCAGGTGCGCCGGTTGTCGCCCGCCACGGTGCGCGCCTACCGGTCCGACCTCCGTGATCTGAGCGCCTCCACAGGCGAAACCGACGTCCGAGCCGTCGACCTCGAGATGCTGCGCGAATGGCTCTGGAAGGCGACGCAGCGCGGCGACGCCCGTTCGACGCTTGCGCGACGTGCAGCGGCTGCTCGCTCCTTCTTCACCTGGGCGAAGGACGAAGAGCTCGTGGCGCACGACCCGAGCCTTCGTCTGATCGCTCCGAAGCGCGGACGCACACTTCCCGTCATCGCATCACAGGACGCGATGACCGCTCTGCTCGACGAACACAGACGAGCGGCGAGCGAGGGCGAACCGATCGCGCTGCGGGATCACGCGATCCTCGAACTCCTCTACGGGTCGGGCATCCGCGTCTCCGAGCTGTGCGGCCTGGATATCGACGACCTCGACCTCGATCGCGGAACCGCGCGCGTGCTCGGAAAAGGGGCGAAGGAGCGGGTGGTGCCATTCGGCGCACCCGCACGTGCAGCAGTGGAAGCCTACCTCCGCCGTGGTCGTCCGGCTCTGATCGCCCGCAGCGAGAGCGCAACGCCCGCACTCGTCCTCGGCAGCCGCGGGGGGCGAGTCGGCCCGCGGACCGTATACACCCTGGTCGCTCGAGTGCTGGGGCCGATCATCGGAGCGGAGACGATCGGCCCGCACGCCCTGCGGCACACCGCCGCGACCCACTTGCTCGACGGGGGAGCCGACCTGCGCGCGGTGCAGGAGATCCTCGGCCACGCGAGCCTCGGCACCACTCAGATCTACACGCATGTGTCGGCCGAGCGTCTCGCCGCCACGTACCGTCTCGCGCACCCACGCGCCTGAGGCGAGATCCGTCTCACAGCGGCGCGCAGCACGGCAGCAGCACGGCACGCGGCACCGCGCCGAACAGCAGCATCGGGTTGATGTACTCGCCGTCGAGCCGGACGCCGAGATGCAGGCTCCCCGGCCGCGCGTGGCCGCCGATGTCGGCCACGCCGATCACGTCGCCCGCGGCGACGGCATCGCCGGGAGAGAGCGTCGACAGCAGCGGTTCGAATGTCGAGACAAGACCTCCGCCGTGGTCGATGGTGAGAAGCGGGCGGTCGACCACCGTGCCGCGAAAGGCGACGACCCCGTCGGCCGGTGAGCGGACCTCCCCGCCTCGCGACGCCGCGATATCGACGCCGCGATGGCCGGCGCCGTACTCGTGAGCCGGAGCCCGATAGGGCACGACGACCTCACGCGGCGCTTCCAACGGCCAGCTCCACGTCGGGAGGTCATCAGAGTCGGGCCTCGCCTCGGCGCCGGCTGCGGGAGCGGCCAGCAGCAGGAGCGTCAAGACGATGCCTATCGCCATCCGTCGGTGGTGAGGATCGTACATGCAGACCAGTCTGCGGAGTGATGATCACCAGCGATGCCGTGAGGTGCGCGAATGGGGGAGAGGTCCGTTCCTGCAACGGCTGTGCAGAGGATCTCGGCGCGCCGCATCCTGTACACTGGACGAGCACCTCGATATCGGGGTGACTACGCGTGCCCAGAGCGACTTCAGTCGTGGCATCCACACCCACAGGTCCCACTCCATGAGCGGGCGGGTGTGCGCCGGGTACCAGGAAGTCCGATCAACAGATCGGCAGACAACCTCAACGGCGCTGAACGCGCCAGAACCAGGAGACGACCATGGCTGTGGTCACCATCCGCCAGCTGCTCGACAGCGGCGTGCACTTCGGACACCAGACCCGTCGGTGGAACCCGAAGGTGAAGCGCTTCATCCTCACTGAGCGCAGCGGCATCCACATCATCGACCTTCAGCAGTCGCTGGGCTACATCGACAGCGCCTACGACTTCGTCAAGGAGACCGTCGCACACGGCGGCACCATCCTCTTCGTCGGCACGAAGAAGCAGGCTCAGGAGATCCTCGCCGAGCAGGCGACCCGCGTCGGCCAGCCCTTCGTGAACCAGCGCTGGCTCGGTGGCCTCCTCACCAACTTCCAGACGATCTCCAAGCGTCTTGCACGCATGAAGGAGCTTGAGGAGCTCGACTACGAGACCCCGGCCAACAGCGGCTTCACCAAGAAGGAGCTCCTGCTCAAGAAGCGTGAGCTCGACAAGCTGCACAAGTCGCTCGGTGGTATCCGCAACCTGACCAAGACGCCTTCGGCTCTGTGGGTCGTCGACGCCAAGCGCGAGCACCTCGCCATCGACGAGGCCAAGAAGCTCGGCATCCCGGTGATCGGCATCCTCGACACCAACGCCGACCCGGATGACTTCCAGTACCCGATCCCCGGCAACGACGACGCGATCCGCTCCGTCTCGCTGCTGACCCGCATCATCGCCGACGCTGCGGCCGAGGGCCTGCAGCAGAAGCACAACCCGGAGACCGGCGACGCTGAACCGCTGGCCGACTGGGAGCGCGAGCTTCTCGAGACTCCGGCTGAGGACGCCGCTGCCGAGACTCCGGTTGTCGAAGCCGAGGCTCCTGCAGCCGAGGTCGTCGAAGCTGAGGCGGCCGAGGTCGTCGAGGTCGAGGCTCCCGCTGCCGAGGTCGAGGCTGACGTCGAGGCTCCGGCCGCAGACGCCGACGCCAAGTAATCCCCGCCAAAAACTCGCACACACATCACGAAGCAAGGAGCCACCACACATGGCCAACTTCAACATCGCTGACCTCAAGGCGCTGCGTGAGCAGCTCGGCACGGGAATGGTCGACACCAAGAAGGCGCTCGAGGAGGCTGACGGAGACGTCGCGAAGGCCACCGAGATCCTGCGCCTGAAGGGTGCGAAGGGCAACGCCAAGCGCGCTGACCGTTCCACCAGCGAAGGCCTGGTCGTCGCACGTGAGCAGGACGGCGTCGTGACGCTCGTCGAGCTCGCCTGCGAGACCGACTTCGTCGCGAAGAACGATCGCTTCATCACGCTGGCCGACAAGGTCGCTGACGCTGTGGCCGCCGTCAAGGCGGACTCGGTCGAGGCTGCACTCGCCGCCCCCGCCGGCGCTCAGACCGTCGAGCAGCTGATCTCGGAAGAGGCAGCGATCCTCGGCGAGAAGGTCGAACTGCGCCGGGTGCGCACGATCGTCGGCGACAACGTCGAGGTCTACCTGCACCGCACCAGCAAGGACCTGCCGCCGCAGATCGGTGTCGTCGTCGCCTACTCGGGTGACGACGCCGAGACCGCGCGCAGCATCGCCCAGCACATCTCGTTCGCCAACCCGTCGTACCTCGCTCGCGAGGACGTCCCGGTCGCCGACGTCGAGAAGGAGCGTGAGATCGTCACCGAGATCTCGCGCAACGAGGGCAAGCCGGAAGCGGCTCTGCCCAAGATCGTCGAGGGCCGGGTCTCCGCGTTCATCAAGCAGGTCGCCCTGCTCGAGCAGGACTACGCGAAGGACAACAAGCTCTCTGTCGCCCAGGTGGCGAAGGACGCCGGTATCACCGTGACGGACTTCGCGCGCTTCAAGGTCGGCGCGTAGCACACGAGAAGGGGTTCGGATCAGCATGATCCGAACCCCTTCTTCATGCCCTGAGGGCACTATCTTGAATGTGACGAGAGGACAACATCCATGACCGAACGCACCGGACGCCGCCGCGTCCTTCTCAAGCTCTCCGGGGAGGCCTTCGGCGCAGGTCAGCTGGGCGTCAATCCCGACGTGGTGAGTCAGATCGCGCGCGACATCGCTGCGGCTGTCGACCGGGTCGAGATCGCGGTCGTCGTCGGCGGAGGCAACTTCTTCCGCGGTGCGGAGCTCAGCCAGCGCGGAATGGATCGCGGGCGCGCGGACTACATGGGCATGCTCGGCACGGTGATGAACGCCCTTGCGTTGCAGGACTTCCTGGAGCAGGCGGGGGCCCCGACGCGGGTGCAATCCGCCATCTCGATGACTCAGGTCGCCGAACCGTACATCCCGCTGCGCGCGGAGCGGCACATGGAGAAGGGTCGCGTCGTGATCTTCGGCGCCGGCGCCGGTCTGCCGTACTTCTCCACCGACACCGTCGCAGCTCAGCGCGCTCTCGAGATCGGCGCAGAGCAGGTGCTCGTGGCCAAGAACGGCGTCGACGCGATCTACACGGCAGATCCGAACAAGCACGCGGATGCCGAGCGCATCGAGCGCGTGACCTACCGGGAAGCGCTCCAGCAGGGGCTCTCGGTCGTCGACTCGACCGCGTTCAGCCTGTGCATGGACAACAACATGGACATGCGCGTCTTCGGCATGGAGCCGGCGGGCAACGTGACCCGTGCGCTGCTCGGTGAACCGATCGGCACGCTGGTCACGTCCTGAGCGTCTGAGCGGGCGGAGATGACTTCGCCCGATAGAATTTCCAGAACACCCCGACGATAGGAGTCACCGTGATCGCGGACGTCCTCGCTGAAACCACCTCTCGCATGACACGGGCAGTCGAGGCTGCCAAGGAGGACTTCTCCACGGTTCGCACGGGCCGCGCCAACCCGCAGCTCTTCCAGAAGGTGCTCGTCGACTACTACGGAACCCCGACGCCGCTGGCTCAGCTCGCCGCGCTGGCGAATCAGGAAGCGCGAACGCTCATCATCACGCCGTACGACAAGTCGGCGCTGAAGGCGATCGAGCAGGCCGTGCGGGACATGCCGAACCTCGGCGCCAATCCGACCAACGACGGCAACCTCATCCGCGTCTCGATGCCGGAACTCACGGCTGAGCGACGCAAGGAATACGTCAAGCTCGTCAAGACCAAGGCAGAAGATGCGAAGGTGCACGTCCGCGGAATCCGGCGCAAGTCCAAGGACGAGTTGGACGCGCTGAAGAGCGAACTCGGTGAAGACGAGATCGCTCGAGGCGAGAAGGAACTGGATGCTCTCACGCGCCAGCACGTCGACCTCATCGACGAGGCTCTCAAGCGCAAAGAGGCCGAACTCCTCGAGGTGTAGTCGGAATGTCTGACGACTCGGGCGAAGCAGCGGACAGCGGGACTGTGAGGCGTCCGCTGCCCGCGGATGCCCGCACCCCGGCCGCGCCTATCGACCCGACAGATCACTATGCGATTCGCGAGCAGTGGCGCGCGGCGCGTGATGAGTTCGGCACGCACGTCTCGCAGGCGCGTGATCATCTCGACCAGGCGAACGAGCGCATCAAGCAGCGCACCGGTCGCGATCTGATTCTCGCGATCCTGATCGGCCTCGCCTTCGGCGTCGTGCTGCTCGGGTCGCTGCTGTTCATCAAGGTGCTGTTCGTACCGTTCGCCCTCGCTGCTGCTCTGCTCGGGGTCTACGAACTCTCCAGGGCTCTGCGTTCGTCCGGTCGACGGATCGATGTGGTCCCGCAGCTCATCGCGGCCGCGCTCCTCGTTCTCTCGGCATACTTCGCCGCTCCCTGGCTGTGCTGGGTGATGTTGTTCGTCGCGGTCGCATTCGTCATCGTCTGGCGCTTGATCGCGCAGATGGTCGCGAAGGACGGTCGCACGTACGGCGATGTGCTCGCGGACGCCGTCATCGGCGGTTTCGTGCAGATCTACGTCCCATTCCTCGCCGGTATGGCCCTCATCCTGCTCGTGCAGGAAGGCGGTCAGTGGTGGGTGCTCAGCTTCATCGCGATCGCGGTCGCGGCTGACACCGGCGCGTATGCGGCTGGAGTCGCCTTCGGGCGGCATCCGATGGCGCCGCGGATCAGCCCGAAGAAGACCTGGGAAGGATTCGCGGGCGCAGCGCTCGCATCGATCACTGCCGGTGTCCTGCTCGCGCTGTTCCTCCTCGACCTGCCGTGGTGGGCCGGAGTCGTCTTCGGGGTCGCGATCCTGCTGTCTGCGACGCTCGGCGACCTCGGCGAGTCCATGCTGAAACGCGACCTCGGGATCAAGGACATGAGCTCTTGGCTTCCTGGGCATGGCGGTCTCCTGGACAGACTCGACAGCATCCTGCCGTCGACGATCCCCGCGGTCTGCCTCTACTTCCTTCTCTCTCCCTGGGTGGTGCTGTCATGAACTCCGACTCCGTACTGGATCTGGAAGACGCGGAAGAACAGTCTCCACCGGCGTTCACGCTGACCAGCGGACGCACGCTCGGGTATCACCGCGCAGCCGTGGATGCGTTCCTCGCCGCCGCTCGCGCGGCCTTCGAGGACAACAGCGACGATCTCGGTGCAGCCGAGGTGCGCATCGCCTCGTTCCCGCTCGTGAAGGGCGGATATGTCGTTGCCGAGGTGGATGCCGCTCTTGCTCGTGTGGAGGATGCTTTCGCCGCACGCGCCCGTCAGCGCGCCGTGCGCAGTCAAGGCGCCGGTGCGTGGGTGGAACAGGCCAGGGAGGATGCGCAGATCATCCTCGATCACCTGGCCAGGCCCGAGCGGCACCGTTTCGCCCGCACCGGAAAACTCACGTTCGGCTACCGCATCGACGAAGTTGACCATGTCACCACTCGCATCGTGCGGTACCTGCGCGACGGCGAGGCGCTCTCGGCCGAGCAACTGCGTTCTGCCGCATTCCGGATGCAGCGCGGCGGCTACCGCGAGGAGCAGGTGGACGCGCTTCTGGACTCCTCGATCGACGTCATTCTGGCCGTCCGCTGAGCATTCGCATGGCCGTCTCAGGCTCATTTGCGTAGACTGGCACCCATCGTGAACTCCCGTAACGACATGATCCTCTCCGACCGCGCCGCGTCCGCGCGTGTTTCGGCGACCTCGATGCCGTCACGAAACGGCGTGCGCCGCTGGTCCCGACGCCGAGGCGTCGTCGGGTTCTTCGCCGCTTTGGCGGTGGTCGGTTTCGCCGCTGCAATGGTCGCGCCCACCGGTGTCGCGCTGGCCGATCCCGTGACTCCTGACGAGAACGAGACCGCGTACTCGCTCGCTCTCGAGGACACGCAGAACCTCACCGTGACCGTTGAAGGCGCAACGATCGCGCCGATTCAACGAGGATCCTTCTCGGTCTACGTCACACCCAAGCCGACTCCGACCCCGACTGCCACGCAGGCATCGACCGGCGGCGGCGGACCTCTCTTCTACACGGGCGGCGGAGCGCCGGCCGAGTGGATGGCAGCGGCGGGCATCCCCGAGGGCGACCGTGGTTACGTCGACTACATCGTCTCCAAGGAGAGCGGGTGGAACCCGAATGCGGTGAACACCTCTTCTGGAGCCAGCGGCCTCGTGCAGGCGTTGCCGTGCAGCAAGGTTCCCGGAAACTGCTTCGACCCCGTGGACAATCTGCGCTGGGCGAACGGGTACGCGACGGGTCGTTACGGCAGCTGGGCTGGCGCGTACGACTTCTGGACGCGTAACCACTGGTGGTGAGCCGGCGTCATGCCCCGCTCCCGCCGACCGCGTTCAGCGCGCCCTGAGACCGAGGACTCCTTCGAGCGTCTCCTCGCCGGCTGGAAGCGCACCGAGGTGCGCCGCGGTACCGAATGGACGGTTCAGCCGATCTCCGCCGTGCAGTCGCAGAAGGAGTACGTCTGTCCCGGCTGCGGCCGTGAGATCGCGGCCGGAACCGCGCACCTGGTCGCCTGGCGCGCCGACGGCGTGCTCGGTGATGCCGCAGACCTCGCTGCCAGGAGACACTGGCACACACACTGCTGGAGGATGGCGTGAGCATGGAGATCAGGGGCCCGCTCGAGCTGCCCGCTCGGCGCGAGGACATCGAGTTGCAGACCGCCGACGACCTCACCCTGGTCGGCGAGCTGGCTCTGCCCGTTGCGCATGAACCGGTCGCGACGCTGGTGACGTTGCATCCTCTGCCGACCGCGGGCGGTTTCATGGACTCGCACATCCTCCGCAAGGCGGCCGCGCGGCTGCCCGCGCTGGCGGATCTTGCCGTGCTGCGGTTCAACACCCGCGGCACCACCTCGCCGCGCGGCACCAGTGACGGAGCCTTCGATGGCGGCGCGGCCGAACAGTTCGACGTGGCGGCCGCCGTGGAGTTCGCCCGTGAGCGTGGACTTCCGCGCCCGTGGCTGCTGGGATGGTCGTTCGGCACCGAGCTCGCGCTGAAGTACGGCCGTTCGCACGACATCGCGGGGATCATCCTGCTGTCGCCGCCGCTGCATCGCGCCACCGCGGACGAGGTGGCGGCCTGGGCGGGAACGACGACGCCCGTCATCGTGCTGATCCCCGAGTTCGACGACTACCTGCGCCCCGACGAGGCTCACCAACGATTCGCTTCGATTCCGCACGCGACACTGATCTCCGTCGAGGGCGGCAAACACCTCTGGGTGGGGGAGAGCCAGACTCGACGCGTCCTCACCGAGATCGTCGCCGCGGTCAACCCCGCCGCACTCCCGCTGCCGACGCAGTGGCCACCGGTGGGCGGCTGATCGCCCTTCTGCGCGTCAGAGCTCGTTCATCCGCGGGATGATGACCTGACGGTAGATGATCAGGATGCTGGCCGCCACCGGGATCGCGATCAACGCACCGAGGAGCCCCAGAAGGCTTCCGCCGGCGAGGGCCGCGACGACGACGACCGCGCCGGGCACGGCGACGGCCCGGCTCATGATGCGCGGGGAGATGAAATATGCCTCGATCTGCATGTAGATGAGGTAGTAGATCGCCGCTGCGATGGCGGTCGCGGGGGAGCCGAGACCGGGGATCAGGCAGATCAGCACGATGATCGTGGACCCGGTCAATGTGCCGACCAGCGGAATCAGCGAGAAGAAGAACGCGATGACAGCGAGGACAGCGGGGAAGGGCGCATCGATGATCGTGAGGAAGATCGCGCTCAGGATGCCGTTGATGACGCCCTGGCTGACCTGCCCCATGACGTAGTACCCGACGGAGTCGGTGATCTGGTCGGCGATGTCGATGAACCGCTCGCGCTTCGACGCGGGAGCCAGCTGGTACACGGCGCGCTTGAGCGAGGGTGTGGATGCCGTGAGATAGATCGTCAGGATCAGCACGATGAACGCGCCGAAGAGGCCTGTGACGATGGAGGTGCCGACGACGATGACGCTTTCGGTGATCGAGCCCCAGTTGTCGAGCAGCCAATCGGTCGCCTTCGTGAACATGTCGTCGATGAACGACGGTTGGAGCCCGGGGAACACGCCGACGATCCAGTCCTTCACGTCTTCGAGGGCGGTGCTCTGCAGGAAGACGGTGATTCGACGCACGAGTTGGCTGATCTGGTCGATCAGAAGCGGCAGCACCATCAGGACGATGCCGGCGAAGACGCCGAGCACCGCGAGGATCGTGATGAGCACCGCGAGCCAGCGCGGGAGCTTGCGTCGCTCGAGGAACGCGACCACCGGGTCGAGTCCGAGGCTGAGGAAGAGCGCAGTGCCGACGTAGAGCAGCACCGTCGAGAGCGACTGGACGCTTCCGATGAGCATGATGCCCAGGCCCACACCGAGCGTCGCCACCAGGGCGGTGCGGAAGGGGTTGTGGATCTTCATCTGTGCTCCTCGGAATCTCGGATGCATTCAGGCTATCCACCGCCGGGGTCAGCGCTCGCGCGACGTGCCGCGCAGAAGGGAGGTGCCGCCCTCGTGGGCAACACTCAGGTGCTTTCGCTAGTCTGAAATGTCGAGTGTTGCGACTCGGACGGACGTCCGACTCGCGTGAGGAGACTTTTCGTGCGTTTCGTATGGGCCGTCGTGGCCTTCGTGCTGGCCACGGTGCTGATCGGTGCCGGAATCGCCCAGCGCACCATATTCATGGGTCCGTCGTCGCAGCAGATGCAGGTGAAGATCGATGAGCCCGCTCCGTTCGTGCTCATGGACGGCGACGTGCTCCGTGCCCGTCCCGGCGCACAGACGCTGTTGATCCGCGGTGAGGGAGACATCTTCGCCGCCTACGGACGCACCGCGGACCTCAAGGCATGGCTCGCCGATTCCGACTACAACCAGGTGAGCCTCAACGACGCGGGCCGTCCGACGGTGAAGGCCGTCGCCGCGACCACCGCCGCCGAAGAGCCCGCCGACGGCGAGGAGACTCCGGCAGAGGAGGCACCCGCAGAGGAGGCACCGGCTGAGGGCGAGACCCCCGCGGACGAGTCCGCAGGGCGAAATCCCGCTGGCTCCGACCTCTGGCTCGACTCGTTCACGGAGAAGGACGCTCTGATCGCGGACAACATGCAGCTCCCGGACGGCATGAGCGTTCTCATCGCCCATGACGGCACCCAGGATGCCCCGGACAGCGTCGTCGTGTCCTGGCCGCTCGACACCTCTACTCCGTGGGCCGGCCCGCTGATGGCCGCCGGTGCCGCTGCGCTCCTTGCGGGGCTCGTGATGTACGTGCTCGGCATCCGCCACCAGCGTCGTGGTCGTGGTCCGCGCCGCAAGGGCCCAGGACCGATGCCCGCCACGGAGCCGATCGAACTCGCAGCCCTTCCGCCCGCGGAGCGTGAGGCCATCGAGGCTCCGGCTGATGCACCGAAGCAGGGCGACGCGAACGAGCCCGTGCAAGACGGCAAGGAACCGGAGGCGCGGAAGTCCATGAGCGCGACCCGCTCGACACGCCGTCGTCGGATGCTGGCGCTTCCTGCGCTCGGTCTCACGGCGCTCCTTGCCGCCGGCTGCTCGGCGGACTCCTGGCCGCAATTCGGTGCCGGCGCCCCGACGCCGTCTCCGACGCCCACTGTCATCGCGCCCGAGAACCAGAAGCCGCCAGCGGTGACCGAGGCTCAGGCAGCGCGCATCCTGCAGCAGATCTCGAGCACACTGGTCGAAGCGGACACCGCTCTCGACCTCGAGCTCGCGAAGACCCGCCTGGACGGGGCTGCGCTGGCCGCACGGGGTACCGAGTATGCACTGCGCACGGCGATCCCAGAGACGCCGGTGCCGGCCGCGATTCCGACCGAAGACATCGAGGTCGTGCTCCCGGAAGCCACGGATCGCTGGCCACGCACTGTCCTCCTGCTCTCGAAGAGCACCGCGGACGAGACGGTGCCGCCGGCGATCCTGACCATGACCCAGCAGGATCCGTGGTCGAACTACAAGGTGACGAACATCGCCGAGATGCAGGCCTCCTCCAAGGTTCCTGACCTCGCCGCACCGTGGCTGGGCACCTCGATCGTGCCGACCGATTCCGCCTTCCTCAGCATGGCGCCGGGCGAGCTCGCCGCGGCGTTCGCCGACGTCGTCGACACGGGAGAGCAGAGCGCGTCTTACGGACTTTTCGATGAACTCTCGCTGAAACTCGCGACGTCGATCCGCGACAGCCGTCAGGCTGTGGTGCAGACCTTGGCCGATAACGGCGCCGCCGATACGTCGCAGACCGCGTTCGACATCGTGCCGTCCGACTCGGCACCGGTATCGATGACCACTCTCGACAGCGGCGCGATCGTCGCGATCTCCCTCATCGACAAGGAGACGGTGACGCCCACCTCGGGCGACGCGGTCATCCGGTTCGGCGACAACGCCCAGGCGAAGGCGTTGACCGGAGCGAACGAGTCCGCCAAGGGCGTCGAGACGACATACGAATTCCAGCTGTTCTTCGCGGTGCCGGCCCAGAGCTCGACGGAGCAGATCCGTCTTCTCGCCGCCCGCCAGGACCTTCTCAGTGTGCAGGTGATCAAGTGAGCGAAATCTCTCCCGCCGCGCTTCGTGGCGCCGTCGACCTCTCGTCGCTGCGAGGGCGGCCCACACAACCGGCAGCTGCCGCACCGGCAGCGGTGCCCGGCATCGTCGATGTCGTCGTCGATGCGACGGACGAGTCCTTCGGACAGATCCTCGAACTCTCCCGTACCGTCCCCGTGGTCGTCGATCTCTGGGCCGAGTGGTGCGGTCCCTGCAAGCAGCTGAGCCCGATCATCGAGAAGGTGACCAGGGAGCTCGAAGGCCGTGTGCTGCTCGCCAAGGTCGACGTCGACGCCAACCCGCAGTTGGCGCAGGGCTTCCGGGCGCAGTCGATCCCGATGGTTGTCGCACTGATCGCCGGTCAGCCCGTGCCGATGTTCACCGGCGCGGTGCCGGAGGCGCAGGTTCGCGAGGTCTTCGCCCAGCTCCTGCAGCTGGCAGCGCAGAACGGCGTCACCGGCACCCTTCCGGTCGGCGACGGTGCAGCAGTTCAGACGGAAGAGCCGGAAGAGCCGGCGCTGCCGCCACTGCATGCCGAGGCATTCGCCGCCATCGAGTCCGGCGACTACGCGGCGGCGATCGTCGCGTACCAGAAGGCGCTCGCGGAGAACCCCAGGGACGAGGAGGCGATCGCCGGCCTCGGCCAGGTGCGACTGCTCGACCGTGTGCAGGGCCTCGATCTTCAGGAAGCGCGCGCTGCTGCGGCCGCCGCCCCCCGCGATGTGTCGGCGCAGTTCGCCGTTGCCGACCTCGATCTCGCCGGTGGGCACGTGGAGGACGCGTTCGGTCGTCTTCTCGATCTGTTCCAGACGCTTCCCGCAGACGAGCGCACTCCGGTGCGTGAACGACTCGTGGAGCTGTTCGGGTTGATCGGCGCATCTGATCCTCGCGTCATCACTGCGCGCAACCGACTGACCTCGCTCCTGTTCTGACGTGCTTCCGGTGGACTCGGCGATCCTTGGCCGTGTCCACCGGAAACTTCAGCCGTGGTTCACGGTCGGAACATGCGGCTCCGGCTGATGACGCAGCCACAGCGTCGAAAGCGCCGGTAGCGTCAGTGTCGCCGTCGGTGCGCCGTCACCGTCGGCATGCGCCACGACCAGGCCGAGGTTGCCCGAACCGCGGCCGCCGTAGTCCGCCGCATCCGTGTTCAGGATCTCCTGCCAGACGCCCTCTCTCGGCAGCGCGAGTCGGTAACCGGAGTGCTCGACACCGGCGAAGTTGCTGATGACGACCAGACGACCACCGTGCGCGTCGCGCCGCTCGAAGGCGATCACGGTCGGATCCCAGGTCGGCGCACCCAGTCGGGTGAACGACGAACTGTCATTGTCGCGTTCCCAGAGCGGTGCCTGGGCGCGGTATGTGCTGTTCAGCGCACCGACGAAGCTCTGCAGTTGCGCGTGCGATGGCTGCTCCAGCAGCCACCAGTCGAGCTCCCGTCCCTCTGACCACTCCGCGATCTGGCCGAACTCCTGCCCCATGAACAGCAGCTTCTTACCGGGGTGGCCCCACATGTAGCCGAGGTAGGCGCGGACGTTGGCGAGCTTGTGCCAGTGGTCGCCAGGCATCTTCGCCAGCAGGCTGCCCTTGCCGTGCACGACCTCGTCATGGCTGATGGGGAGCAGATAGTTCTCGCCGAAGGCGTAGACGAACGAGAACGTCATCTCGCCCTCGTGGTGTGCCCGGTACATCGGGTCCCGCTCGATGTACTGCAGCGAGTCGTTCATCCAACCCATGTTCCACTTGAAGCCGAAGCCGAGTCCCGCGTGACTTGTCGGGGCGGTGACTCCGGGGAAGCTGGTCGACTCCTCGGCGATCATCATGACCCCGGGGTACAGGCGGTACGCGGTGGCATTGACCTCCTGCAGGAAGCGGATCGCCTCGAGATTCTCCCGCCCGCCGTGGATGTTCGGCTCCCACTCGCCGTCGTTGCGCGAGTAGTCCAGGTACAGCATCGAAGCGACGGCATCCACGCGAAGCCCATCCACGTGGAACTCGCTGAACCAGAACAACGCATTCGCGACGAGGAAATTGCGCACCTCGTTGCGTCCGTAGTCGAAGATCAGCGTGCCCCAGTCCTGGTGCTCACCGCGACGGGGGTCCGGATGCTCGTAGAGAGCCTGCCCGTCGAAGCGCGCCAGCGCGAACGCATCCTTCGGGAAATGCCCTGGCACCCAGTCCATGATCACGCCGATGCCGGCCTGGTGCAGCCGGTCGATCAGGTACTTGAGGTCGTCGGGGCTGCCGAATCGGCTGGTCGCGGCGTAGTAGCCGCTGACCTGGTAGCCCCAGGAGCCGCCGAAGGGGTGCTCAGCGAGCGGCATGAACTCGACGTGGGTGAACCCGGCCTCTGTCACGTGCGCGATGAGCGGATCAGCGACGTCGCGGTAGCCGAGACCGTGTCGCCACGATCCGAGGTGCACCTCGTACACCGACAGCGGCTGCGCGACCGCATGCGTCGCAGCCCTCCGGGTCATCCAGGCGCCATCGGCCCACGCGTATGCGGACTGCGCGACGACGGATGCCGTGCCCGGCGGCACCTCGGCGGCCACCGCCATCGGGTCGGCCTTGAGGATCCATCCACCGCCCCTCGTGCGGATCTGGTACTTGTACTTGGTGCCGACCGACAGATCGGGGATGAAGAGCTCCCAGAGCCCGCTCACGCCCATGGAGCGCATCGCGTGGGCTTCGCCGTTCCAGCCGTTGTGATCGCCGACGACCCGGACCGCTGTCGCGTTCGGCGCCCACACGGCGAAGGAGACGCCGGGCTCGCCGTCCATTGTCCGCGGGTGGGCACCCAGAGCTTGCCAGAGTCGCTCATGCCGTCCCTCGGCGATCAGGTGCAAGTCCAGCTCGCCGATTGTCGGGAGGTGACGATACGGGTCGCCCGCGATCGTCTCCTCGACGTCGGTGTACGCGGTAGCCACCCGATAGGGGACAGTTGGGCCGTCATGGCGCGCTTCCCAGATTCCGTGGGCGGCGTGTTCGAGCTGGAGCCGCGTGCCGTCTGCGAAGACGGCGGCGACCGATGATGCGAGCGGTCGACGCACGCGGATCACCGTGACCGTCTGATCGGCTGCTGTCGTGATCGGATGGGCCCCGAGGACGGCGTGCGGTTCGTGGTGGGATCCCGCGGCGACGGCCTCCCATTCGGCGGAGACGCTGATGTCTTCTGCGTAGCTCATGCTCGCTCCTTCACCCTCAGAATGTGCACCGGCTCGGCGAAGGCGTCGAGGCGCACGTAGTTGTGGTCGCTCCAGGTCCAGACGCTGCCGGAGAGCAGGTCCTCGACCTCGAAGCTCTCGCCGAGCGGGACGTCCCACACGCGGGTGTCCAGATGAACCATCGTCTGCCGCACGGAATGCGGATCGACGTTGGCGATGACGATGATCGTGTCCGGCGTGCCCGTTCCGGTGAAGGCGGCGTCGAGATGCTTGCTGTAGACGAGGATCGACTCGTCGTCGCTCCAGTGCACCGAGAAGTTGCGCAGCTGGCGCAACGCAGGATGTGCCCGGCGAATCTCGTTCAGCCGGCGCAGCAGCGGCGCGAGCGAGTCGCCTCTCTCCTCGGCGCCATCCCAGTCGCGGAACTTGTACTCGTACTTCTCGTTGTCGATGTTCTCCTCGGAACCAGGTCGCGCGACATTCTCGACCAGTTCGTACCCGGCATACACACCCCAGGTCGGCGCTGCGGTCGCGGCGATCGCGGCTCGGATCCGGTACGCCGCGCGCCCTCCGAACTGGAGGTATTCGGTGAGGATGTCGTGCGTATTCACGAACAGGTTGGGGCGCATGAAGTCGGCGGTGTCGTGCGAGACCGATGTCAGGAACTCCTCGAGCTCCGCCTTCGTGTTCCGCCAGGTGAAGTACGAGTAGCTCTGCTGGAAACCCGCCTTCGCCAGGCTCTGCATCATCGCCGGTCGTGTGAACGCCTCGGACAGGAAGATCACGTCGGGGTCTTCCGTGCAGACGATGCCGATGAGCCACTCCCAGAACTGCACCGGCTTGGTGTGCGGGTTGTCGACCCGGAAGATCTTCACGCCCTGCGAGACCCAGTGACGGACGATGCGGAGAACCTCGGCGTAGATCCCGGCGGGGTCGCGGTCGAAGTTGACCGGATAGATGTCCTGGTACTTCTTCGGAGGGTTCTCCGCGTACGCGATCGTGCCGTCGGGCAGCACCGTGAACCATTCCGGATGCTCCGCGACCCAGGGGTGATCGGGCGCCGCCTGCAACGCGAGGTCGAGTGCGACCTCGAGGCCTTCCTTGTTCGCGGCGCGCACGAACGCGCGGAAGTCCGCGGCGGTGCCGAGATCCCTGTGGATGGCATCGTGGCCGCCGTCGGGCGAGCCGATCGCATAAGGGGAGCCGGGATCACCAGGCAGCGCTTCGAGTGTGTTGTTGCGCCCCTTGCGGTTGATCTCTCCGATGGGATGGATCGGCGGGAGGTAGATGACGTCGAATCCCATGCCTGCGACGCCGGGCAGGCGCTTGATCGCGGTGCGGAACGTTCCGCTCTTGACCGTTGCGTCCTTCTGTCGTTTCGCACCCTCGGAGCGCGGGAAGAACTCATACCAGGCGCCGACGCCCGCGAGTTGGCGCTCGACCAGGAGGCTGAGCGCGACGGATGCGGAGCGGAGCGTGCTGAGCGGTCGGTCGGTGAAGATCGTCGCCAGGTCCCGATCGGTGGCGACGGCGGAGATCAACTCAGCGTCGGCGCCCTGCAGGCTCTCCGATGCAGCGGCGAGGTGCTTTCGCTGAGCGGCCGGGCGGCTCTTCTCCGCGGCCGCGCGAGTGAGGATCTGGGCACCGAGAGCCGCCATCACCGGCGTATCGACGTCGAGCGCAGCCTTCAGCTCTGCAGCGTGCGCCCAGGTCGCAAAGTCATCGGAGAACGCTTCGAAGCGGTACGACCACGTCCCTCGTTCATCCAGCGCTACGTCGGCGCGCCAGCGGTCGGTTCCGTCGTGGAGCGGGGCGAGTCGGTGCAGACTCTCCTCGCCGCTCGGAGACGTCAATCGCAGATGCACGCCGATGATGTCGTGACCTTCGCGAAAGGCGGTCACGCCGAACGGCACGACCTCTCCGGCGAAGGCCTTGGCCGAGAACCCGCCGGGAACGTGCGGCGTCGGTGATACCAACGGTATGCGTGTCGTGCGCAACTGCTCGGTGTCGGCGCTGTCCCCCAAGGGACGCAGCGGAATCTGGACACGGCTCCGGAGAGCCGCCGTTCGGGTTTCGGTGCGTGAGGCCACTAGCTGAATGTACCGCCCCGACTCCCTCGCTGGAAGCGAGCGGCGAGGCGGGTCGCAGCCTCATCTCACTCGACGCGGAAAAGCCTCATCGAGGTGCCAAGAACCGGCAGCACATCACCGGGCGCGAAGACATCCGTGCTCTCGGTCGGACGATCCTCAGCGCTCGACCAGAGCGAGACGAACCGGGTCGCTCCCTCGATCTCCTCGGGGAGACGGACGTCGATGGGCGATTCCGTGCCGTGCACGATCAACAGGATGCGGTTCTCCGCCTCCTTGTCCGGCGTGGACGCGGCGACATACTGCAGGGTGCGGTTACCGGGGTCGCCCCACTGCGAAACCTCCATCGTCTCGCCGTTCTGGTCGTACCAGTCCATGACGCTCGCGTTGGGGATGTGCTCGCCGAGACGCGCGTAGCGACTCGGCCGCAGCGCGGGATTCTCCATGCGCAGCTGGATGAGTCGGGTGACGTGCGCGCGGAGGTCCTCCTGCCACGGCTCGAACTCCCAGGGGAACCAGCTGAGGGGGGAGTCCTGCGCATACGCATTGTTGTTGCCCCGCTGCGTGCGCCCGATCTCGTCACCGGCCGTGAGCATCGGGATGCCGGCGGAGAGGAGCAGCGTGCCGAGGAGATTGCGCATGGCCTTGCGGCGCGCGGCCAGGATCACCGGGTCGTCGGTCGGCCCTTCGACACCATGGTTGAACGCGCGGTTCATGTCGGCGCCGTCGCGGTTCTGCTCGCCGTTGCCCTCGTTGTGCTTGACGTCGTAGGAGACCAGGTCGTGCAGGGTGAAGCCGTCGTGCGCGGTGACGAAGTTGACGCTCGCCAGAGGTCCGCGGTCCTCGCTGAACGTGTTCGACGAACCGGCGAGACGCGTGGCGAAGCCACCGATTCCGACGGGGGCGGACGCGCGGCGGGCGTAGTCGATGTCACTCAGCCAGAAGTTGCGCACCCGGTCGCGATAGCGGTCGTTCCATTCGTGCCAGCCGGCGGGGAAGTTGCCGGTCTGCCAGCCGCCGAGGCCGACATCCCATGGCTCGGCGATGAGCTTGGTCTCTCGCAGCACGGGGTCGTCTGCGATCGCGGTGAGCAATGGATGCTCGGGTGTGTAGGCGTGGGACCCATCGCGGGCGATTGCCGCGGCGAGGTCGAAGCGGAAGCCGTCGATCTGCATCTCCTGCGCCCAGTAGCGCAGCGAGTCCAGCACCAGCCGCGCACCGGCTGGCGTCGCCGTGTTGAGCGTGTTTCCGCATCCGGTGGTGTCGATGTAGGCGCCATCCGGCTGCTGGCGATAATACGAGGCGTTGTCGATGCCGCGCAGGCCGGATCGAGGTCCACCGAGTCCCTCCTCTGACGTGTGGTTGTAGACCACGTCCAGGATGACTTCGAGTCCGGCCTCGTGCAGCAGTCGCACCATGCCCTTGAACTCGGCGAGGACGGCTTCCGGTCCGCCCTTGCGCGCCTGCTCGGTGGCGTACGCGGTGTGCGGCGTGAAGAAATTGAGGGTGTTGTAACCCCAGTAGTTCGTGAGCCCCAACTGCAACAGCCGAGGCTCGGGAACGAAGGCCTGTACCGGCAGCAACTCGATCGAGGTGATGCCCAGCGAGTGGAAATGCTCGATCATCGCGGGATGCGCGAGGCCGGCGTACGTGCCGTGCAGCGCAGGCGGCACGTCGGGGTGGCGCTTGGTCAGGCCCTTGAGGTGTCCCTCGTAGATGACGGTGCGATCGAGAGGGATACGGGGCTTCTGCGAATCTCCCCAGTCGAAACCGTCGACGATGACGACGGAACGCCACTCCTCGTAGCCGTCGCCCTGCGCGAGGCCCCGAGCGTACGGATCGAGGAGAAGGGATTCCACGTTGAAGGTGTTCCCCGGACCGTGCGGTCCGTCCACGCGGACGGCGTAGCGCGTGCCCGGTTGCAGCAGTTCGGTGGTGATCTCCCAGACGCCGCCGGGGCGGCGCTCGAGAGGCACCTCGTCGGTGACCCAGTCGAGATCGGTGGCATCGAAGATGACGAGCTCGACGGCAGAGGCGTTCTGCGACCAGAGACGGAGAGTTCCCACCCCGTCGTGCAGGCGAACGCCGAGGTTTTCGAGTGCGGCTCCCCCCAGAGGAGCGGCAGCGGGCTGCGGACACATGGAGGACAGCCTAGGCGCACGCGGCTCGGGAACCGCGCAACGCCGCGACGGCAGGCGGGTGGGAGGATGGGGGAATGCGGTTCTACCTCGATCACGCGGCGACCTCGCCCCTCCGGCCGGAGGCGCGGGATGCCTGGCTCGAAGCGACCGGCGTGACGGGGAACGCCTCGTCCACTCACGGCTCGGGTCAGGCCGCGCGCCGCCTTCTCGAGACGTCGCGAGAGCGCATAGCGGCAGTCCTGGACGCTGATCCCATCGAGGTCGTCTTCACCTCCGGCGGCACCGAGTCGATCAACCTCGCGTTGCAGGGCTTGTGGCGAGCGCGGGACCCCCGCACCAGCGCGATCGTGCTTCCGGATGCCGAGCACCACGCGACGTTCGACACGGTCGCGGCGCTGGCAGCGGAGGGCGCGGAGGTGCGGCCGGTGCCGGTGACCTCCGATGCGCACGTGACTCCTGCGGCGTTCGCCGCGGCGCTGCGACCCGCAGGATCGCCCTCGGCCGCGCTGGCGACGGCACTCGTGGCGAACAACGAGGTCGGCACGATCAATGACGCGGCCACGCTTGCGGCAGCTGCCGCGGGCGCGGCGGTGCCGCTCCATCTGGACGCGGTCGCCGCTCTCGGTCACGTGCCGCTGTCGTATCGCCGGCTGCGGGGGAGCGCGGAACCGGCTTCGGGTCTCGTCGCGCTGAGCCTCGCAGGGCACAAGATCGGCGCGCCCGTGGGCACCGGCGTGCTGGTCGTCGACCGCACCGCGCGGATGGCACCGCTGCAGCACGGCGGAGCGCAGCAGCGCGGTTTGCGTGCGGGGACGCAGGACGTGGCCGGAGCGGCGGCGTTCGCGGTGGCGCTGGAGCTCGCAGAGGCTGAACGCCTCGCGGAGGGCACTCGACTGCGAACTCTGCGCGACCGGCTGGTGGCCGGGATCACCGCGGCCGTTCCGGCCTCCGCGTTGCTCGGCGATCCGGTGAATCGTCTGCCGGGCAACGCCCACATGCTCTTCCCCGGTGCGGTCGGGGAGAGTCTGCTCTTCATGCTCGACATGGCAGGCGTTTCCTCTTCCACGGGGTCGGCCTGTCAGGCGGGTGTCGCGGAGCCGTCGCACGTCGTACTGGCGATGGGGCGCAGCGAGCGCGACGCGCGCAGTGTGATCCGGTTCAGTCTCGGCAGGACATCCGGCGATGCCGAGGTCGATGCGGTGCTCGCCGTCATCGCAGACGCGTATGCGCGCGCATCCGGGACCAGCACAGGCAACCGCTCGTAGACTGGACTCATGCGGATCCTGGCAGCAATGAGTGGCGGAGTGGACTCCGCCGTCGCGGCTGCCCGGGCCGTG
The DNA here is from genome assembly GCF_038397725.1 of Microbacterium sp. LWO13-1.2. Lineage (NCBI taxonomy): Bacteria > Bacillati > Actinomycetota > Actinomycetes > Micrococcales > Microbacteriaceae > Microbacterium > Microbacterium sp. LWO13-1.2. The sequence continues at coordinate 3,176,468 of NZ_CP151634.1, read as the reverse complement.
GAGGCGGGGCACGACGTCGTGGGCGTGCATCTTGCGTTGTCTCGTGCCGGAGGCACGCTGCGCACCGGCAGTCGCGGCTGCTGCACCATCGAGGACGCACTCGATGCTCGACGCGCGGCCGACATGCTCGGCATCCCCTTCTACGTCTGGGACTTCTCGGAGCGTTTCCGCGACGACGTGATCGAAGACTTCATCTCCGAGTACCGCGCCGGCCGCACTCCGAACCCGTGCATGCGGTGCAACGAGAAGATCAAGTTCGCCGCCCTGCTGGAGCGGGCGATCGAGCTCGGTTTCGACGCGGTGTGCACCGGGCACTATGCGACGCTGGTGCCGACGCCTGCGGGGCTCGAGCTGCACCGGGCTTCGGATGCCGCCAAGGACCAGTCCTACGTGCTCGGCGTTCTGACCGCCGAGCAGTTGGCGCACACGTACTTCCCACTCGGCTCGACGCCGTCGAAGGCCCTCGTGCGGGCTGAGGCTGCGGAGCGCGGCCTCAGCGTGGCGCAGAAGCCGGACAGCCACGACATCTGCTTCATCCCCGACGGCGATACCCGCGGGTGGCTCGCCGAGAAGGTCGGCGCCGAGACCGGAGCGATCCTGGACCGCGCCGGTGACGTCGTGGGCACGCACGAAGGCGCGCACGCGTTCACGGTCGGGCAGCGGCGCGGCCTCAAGCTCGGCGTGCCCGCCGCCGACGGCAAACCACGATTCGTCCTCGAGGTGCGGCCGGTGTCGAACACGGTCGTCGTAGGCCCGAAGGAGGCACTCGCCATCGCGGAGATCGCGGGGGAGAGGTTCTCCTGGGCGGGAGCTGCGCCCGAGGCGCCGGAGTTCGACTGCGAGGTGCAGATCCGTGCGCACGCCGACCCGGTGACCGCGGTGGCGTTCGTGTCGGATGCAGGGGTGCGGGTCGTACCGCAGGTCGCGCTCGATGGCGTGGCGCCGGGGCAGACCGCAGTGCTCTACGTCGGCACTCGTGTGCTCGGACAGTTCACGATCGACCGAACGGTGTCGGCGGTTCCGGTCGACGCATAGCGCGGTTTCTATACGCGCGCGTGTCGCACCCCCCTCGTAGACTGGCGAGGTGCCGGAGAACATCTCACTGGAAGCCGCCCGCAGCGAGGCCGACGATCTGACCACGCGCATCCTCGAGGCGAAGGACGCGTACTACGGGCGGGACACCTCGCTCGTCGATGACGCCACCTACGACGGGTGGATGCGACGGCTCGAAGAACTGGAGCGGCTGCATCCGGAACTCGCCGGGCAGGATTCGCCGACGCAGATGGTGGGGGCAGCCGAATCCACCGGACTCGCCACCATCGAGCACGCCGAGCGGATGCTCAGCCTCGACAACGTCTTCTCGATCGAAGAGCTCCGGGAATGGGCGGCGAAGGCGCAATCGTCCGCCGGTCGTGAAGTGGCGTGGCTCACCGAACTGAAGATCGACGGGCTCGCGATCAATCTCCGATATGAGAACGGCGTACTGACCTCGGCGGCGACACGCGGAGACGGACGTGTCGGCGAGATCGTCACCGAGAACGCCCTTCGGCTGCCGGAGATCCCGCAGCGTCTGGTCGGCACCGGGCATCCGTCGATCGTAGAGGTGCGCGGCGAGGTGTTCATCCCGGTCGCCGCCTTCGAGCGGCTGAACGCCGCACAGGCGCGTTTCCGCGACCTCGCCTATGCCGATGCTCTTGAGCGCTGGACCGCGCGCGGCGGTGCGAAGAAGCCCTTCGACGAGGACAAGGCTCGCACCGCTGCCGCGCGTCGATTCCCTTCCTTCGCGAATCCGCGCAACGCGGCCAGCGGTGGATTGCGGCAGCAGATCGAGAAGAAGAACGGCCTCGAGCTGGAGGCGGCGCTGCTGCGCGTCGAATCGCTGGCGATGTATGTGCACGGCATCGGCGCATGGCAGAATCCTCCCGTCGCCACGCAGAGCGAGGTGTACGACCTGCTCTCCGCGTGGGGTCTGCCGACGAGTCCGCATACGAAGGTCTGCCACGGCATCGACGAGGTGGTGGGGTTCGTCGAGCATTTCGGTGCGCACCGGCACGACATCGAGCATGAACTCGACGGCATCGTGGTCAAGGTCGACGAGTTGGCACTGCACGACGAGCTGGGCATGACCAGTCGCGCGCCGCGATGGGCGATCGCCTACAAGTACCCGCCGGAGGAGGTGCAGACGAAGCTCCTCGACATCGTCGTCTCCGTGGGGCGCACAGGACGAGCGACACCGTTCGCCGTCATGGCTCCGGCACACGTGGCGGGCTCCGTCGTGCGCCAGGCGACGCTGCACAACAAGGACGTCGTCAAAGCGAAGGGCGTCCTCATCGGCGACACCGTCGTGCTGCGCAAGGCGGGGGATGTGATCCCCGAGGTTCTCGGACCCGTCGTCGAGAAGCGGGACGGCACCGAGCGGGAGTTCGTGATGCCGATCGGCTGTCCGGAGTGCGGCACGCCACTGCGGCCGATGAAAGAGGGCGATATCGATCTGCGCTGCCCGAACGCCCGTTCATGCCCTGCGCAGGTGCGAGGGCGAGTGGAGCACATCGGATCGCGCGGTGCGCTCGACATCGAGGCGCTGGGCGAGGTCACCGCTGCGGCGCTGACGCAGCCCACATCACCCGAGATCCCTCCGCTGCAGACCGAAGCGGGACTCTTCGCGCTCACCCTCGACGAGATCGTGCCCATCGAGCTCTTCGTGCGTGACGCCGAGACCGGGCTGCCGAAGGAAGATGACGACGGTCTCGTCAAGACGCGTGCTCCGTTCCGCCGCAACCCCACGGCCGCGGAGCGGAAGTCCGGGCTGGAAGGCCCGCAGCCGTCGTCGCAGGCGCTGACCCTCCTCGCCGAGCTGGAGAAGGCGAAGACGAAGGAGCTCTGGCGTCTTCTGGTCTCGCTCAACATCCGCCATGTGGGCCCGGTCGCCGCCCGAGCGCTGGCGCAGTGGTTCGGATCGCTGGATGCCATTCGTGCCGCCTCGCGGGAGGAACTCGCGGGCGTCGAGGGCGTCGGCGGCATCATCGCCGATTCGCTCACGGAATGGTTCACCGTCGACTGGCACCGCGAGATCGTCGCACGGTGGACCGAGGCCGGCGTGCAATGGGCGACGCCCGGTCACGCGGGCCCCGGCGCCGCGGTGATCGAGGGCGGTGTGCTCGACGGGCTCACTGTCGTCGCGACCGGCTCTCTCGATGGTTATTCGCGAGATGGCGCGCAGGAGGCGATCATCCAGGCGGGTGGCAAGGCGGCATCCAGCGTCTCGAAGAAGACCGACTTCGTCGCTGCGGGTCCCGGTGCCGGCTCCAAGCTCGCGAAGGCTGAAGAGCTCGGCATCCGCATCCTGGATGCCGCACAGTTCCACGTCCTGGTCACCGAGGGACCTGACGCGCTTGGCCCCGTGAGCGACGCCTCTTGAAGCGGTACGGACCGCTGATCGCCGTACCCGAGGCGCTTGCGATCGGTGATCCTGGCCGGCATCACCTGCGACTGACACCGGATGCGGTGATCCTGCGCGAGGGTGTCGAGAACCGCGGCATCGTCGCGTGGGAGGGGCTCCAGGCGATAGCCCTCGATGTGCCGACGACCCGATTCCGATTGCCTGGATTGGTCGGTACGATCCTGCTCGGCGCATTGACCGCGCTGACGTTGACGGACCTCGGTATCGACCCGGAGGACGGCGCCGTCGAGGTGAGAGCGCACGGCGAATCCACGAGGTCTCCGTTGAGTCGGCATCATGTCGGCGGCTATTGGGCGCCGACGGTCACCGGCGCACAGAGGCTGATCCAGTACCTGATCGAGAACCCCGAGCAGCGCTCACTCCTCGCACGACCCGAGGCCTTGATCGACGTGGCCGCCAGGCTCGCGACCCAAGAGGAACGCTCGCTGGATGGTTGACCGGCTCATCGTCGTCAACGGGATGGCCGGCGCAGGAAAGACCACGCTCGCGGGTCCGCTGGCCGCTGAACTCGGCATCCCCCTGGTGTCCAAGGACGTCATCAAAGAGGCACTGGGCGACGCGGTGACGGCGCGCCTGCCGACGACGAAGCTCGGCGCGCTGGCAGCGGATGCGCTGTGGCGCTTGACGGGGATGCTCGAGGGCACCGTGATGGTCGAGTCGGTGTGGCTGACGGGACGCGATGAGGAATGGTTCCGCCGCGGCTGGGTGTCCGTCGGTTCTCCCGCGGGCATCGAACTGTGGTGCGAGGCTCCACGCGCGACGATGCGTGAACGCTACCTGACGCGGCCGCGTCACGCTGTGCACGATGATCATGCACGCATCGCCGAATGGGAGGCCGCCGCGGCGGTCGCTCAGCCGCTCACCGGGTTTCCGGTGCGTCGGGTCGACAGCAGTAGCCCTGTAGAGGTCTCTGCTCTGGCCGCCGAGATCATCCGCGCGTTTCTCTGACGTCGTGCGCCTGCCGGCGGCATAACGAACGACTTCCCGCACGAGTACCGGCGTCAGACGCGGTTCTCTCGTGCGGGAAGTCGGGACTACTGGTGTTGCGGCTCAGCCCTTGTGGCGGGGCTTGCGGAACGGCCGCTCTTCGCGGTCACCGGTACGCGGGCCACGGTCGTCGTCATCGCGCGATCGGCGTCCGGGAGCACCACGGTCGGCCTTGATCTCGATCAGGCGGCCGGAGATGCGGGTGTCGCGCAGCTTCTCGAGCACCGACGGATCCATGTTCGCGGGAAGCTCGACGGTCGAGAAGTCGGGACGGATGTTGATCACGCCGAAGTCGTCGCGGCCGAGGCCGCCCTCGTTCGCCAGCGCGCCGACGATCTGGCGGGGCTCGACGCGGTGACGACGGCCGACCTCGATGCGGTACGGCGTGTAGTCGCCGCGTCCACGACGGTCGGTGCGCGGTTCGCGGTCGGTGCGCGGAGCACGCGTGCCACCGGCGGAGTCGCGTGCAGGACGGTTGTCAGCGGCCACGGCCTTCGACAGCGGGTCGTGCGCCGGGTCCAGCAGCAGCGGCGTCGCGCCCTGGGCGACCACGGCGAGGGCAGCGGCGACGTCGCCCTCAGGAACGTCGTGGTTGCGCACGTAGTGCGCGACGATGTCGCGGAACCCGTCGATCCGAGCGGTCTCCGAAAGTGCGGCCGTGATCGCGTCGTCGAAGCGCGCGAGGCGGGTCGTGTTGACGTCCTCCGTGCTCGGGAGCTGCATCTGGGTCGGCTGCTGACGCGTCGCCTTCTCGATGCTCTTGAGCAGGTAGCGCTCGCGCGGTGTGATGAAGCTGATCGCATCGCCCTTGCGGCCGGCGCGGCCGGTACGGCCGATGCGGTGCACGTACGATTCGGTGTCGGTGGGGATGTCGAAGTTCACGACGTGGCTGATGCGCTCCACGTCGAGGCCACGGGCGGCGACATCGGTGGCGACGAGGATGTCGAGCTTGCCATCCTTCAGCTGGTTCACCGTGCGCTCGCGCTGCACCTGCGCCACGTCGCCGTTGATGGCGGCGGCGGAATAGCCACGGGCGCGCAGCTTCTCGGCGAGCGTCTCGGTCTCGTTCTTGGTGCGAACGAACACGATCATCCCCTCGAAGTTCTCTACCTCGAGGATGCGGGTGAGCGCGTCGACCTTCTGCGCGTACGACACCACGAGGTAGCGCTGCGTGATGTTCGTGCCGGTCGCCGTCTTCGACTTGATGCTGATCTCTTCGGGATCACGCAGGTACTGCTGCGCCAGACGGCGGATCTGCGGCGGCATGGTCGCCGAGAACAGGGCGACCTGCTTCTCCTTGGGCGTCTGCGCCAGGATCTGCTCGACGTCTTCTGCGAAGCCCATCTTCAGCATCTCGTCGGCCTCGTCGAGCACCAGGTACTTCAGTTCCGAGAGGTCCAGGGTGCCCTTGGCGAGGTGATCCATGATGCGACCGGGGGTGCCGACGATCACGTGCACGCCGCGCCGAAGCGCCGAAAGCTGCACGCCGTAGCCCTGTCCGCCGTAGACGGGCAGCACGTGCACGCCCTTCATCTTCGCGGCGTACGACTCGAACGCCTCGCACACCTGCAGCGCGAGCTCGCGCGTGGGGGCCAGCACCAGCGCCTGCGGGGTCTTCTGAGAGATATCGAGGTTTTCCAGCACGGGCAGTGCGAACGCCGCCGTCTTGCCGGTTCCGGTCTGCGCCATACCGACCACATCGCGACCGGCGAGCAGTGTCGGAATCGTCGCGGCCTGGATGGGGGACGGCGTCTCATAGCCGAGGTCGTGGACCGCTCTGAGGACGGGGCCGGTCAGGCCGAGTTCCTCGAATCCGGGAGTTTCAGGGGTTTCGGGGGCATCAGCGTTCACAGCGTCTTCAGGAGTCACTAACCAAAGGTAGCGCTTTCGCGAGGTTCGCACCTGTGAAGACGGCTCAGGAGCCGGTGGTGAGGGCGACGAGTTTCTCCTTCACCTGCCGCCGCAGCACCTTTCCGATCAGCGACTTCGGAAGCTCATCGACGACGAACACGCGCCGCGGCACCTTGTAAGGGGTGAGGATGCCGCGAGCGAACTCGCGGATCGCCTCCACGTCGACGTCCGAGGTGCTGTCGAGGACGATCGCCGCGACGACCTCCTCGCCGGAGTGCTCACTGGGCAATCCGACGACGGCTGCGTCGAGCACGTGCGGATGCTGACGCAGTGCGTTCTCCACCTCGGTGGGAGCGACGTTGAAGCCTCCGGTGATGATGAGCTCCTTGATCCGGTCGACGACGCGGATGAAGCCGCCCTCGTCCACCGTGACGATGTCGCCGGTGCGGAACCAGCCATCGACGAAGACCGCCTCCGTCTCCTCCGGCTTGCCGTAGTACCCGGAGAACACCTGCGGACCGCGAACGATCAGCTCGCCTGCCGATCCGGTCGGGACGTCGACGGTCGGGTTGCCCGGATCGACGACGCGGCACTCGGTGCCGGGGAGCGGGAGTCCGACGGTGCCCGGAACGCGGTTCTCCGCCACCGGATTGGCCATCAGTACCGGCGAGCACTCGCTGAGCCCGTAGCCCTCGACGAGGTAGCCGTGCGTCGCAGCCTCGAAGGGGACCACGAGTTCGTGCGGAAGCGCCATCGCGCCGGAAATCGCCACCTCGATTCCGTCGAGCGAAACGCCCTTGGCCTTCGCCGTAGCCAGAAGGCGGTCGGCGATCGGCGGCACCAGGGGCAGGAAGGTCGCCGGATGCTTCTTCATGACGTCGAGGACAAGATCCGGGGCGAACTTCGGGAAGAGCACCAGGCGGGCACCCATCGACATCGCGAAGGTGAGACACAGGGTGAGCCCGTAGGCGTGGAACATCGGCAGTACCGCGTAGACGACGCAGCCCTTGCCTCGTTGGATCGACGGCACCCAAGCCTGCGCCTGCGCGGCGTTGGAGAGCAGATTGCGATGGGTGAGGGAGGCGCCCTTCGGAGTGCCGGTGGTACCAGAGGTGTACTGGATGATCGCGAGATCGTCCGTCCCCGGCTGCGGGTGCGATGACGGGATCGGGGCGGATGCCACCAGCGCATCCCAGGTCACGGTGCCGCGCACCTTCTCGGTCAGGGCAGCGCGAGATTCGCGCGCCTTGGCGACCGGCAGACGCAGCGCGACGCGCGTGAGGAACGGCATCGCCCGGGTGACGTCGACCGAGATTAGGTTCGACACGACGAGGTCGGCAGGGAACTCCTGCAGCGTGGAGACGATCTTGTTCCACACGATCGCGTGCTTGGCTCCGTGGTCCTCGAACTGCTTGCGCAGCTCGCGCGGGGTGTACAACGGGTTGTGTTCGACGACCACGGCGCCGAGTCGCAGCACGGCGTAGAACGCGACGATGTGCTGCGGGCAATTCGGCAACACGATGGCCACCGGGTCTCCGGCGCGCACGCCGAGATCGCGCAGTCCGGATGCCGCTCGATCGATCGCGTCCTGCAGCTCGGCGTAGGTCGTCTCCCTGCCGAAGAACTGGAGGGCAGGGGCATCCGGATAGTCCCGTGCGGATGCCGAGACGATGTCGACGAGAGAGCCGTCGACGGGGGAGAGATCTTCCGGAACGCCGGCGGCGTAGCTTCGGATCCAGGGGCGCGGAGGCTGGAACGTCGTCACCCGCCCAGCATAAGCCGGGCGCGAGGGGCGGCGAGAAGCGACGCCTAGACTAGAGGCGTGTCTGAAATCACCCCTGATCTTGTGCGCCATCTCGGCGTGCTCGCGCGCATCCAGCTCAACGACGACGAGGTGACGCTGCTCACCGGCCAGCTCGACGCCATCGTCGACAACATCGCGAAGGTGTCCGAGGTCGCGACCGCCGACATCGTCGCGACGAGCCACCCGATCCCGCTGAGCAACGTCTTCCGTCCCGATGTCGTCGGGCAGCCGCTCACGCACGAGCAGGTGCTCCAGAACGCACCGGATCAGGCCGACGGCCGCTTCCGCGTCACCGCGATCCTGGGAGAAGAGCAGTGAGCGACATCATCCGCCTGACCGCAGCCGAGCTCGCCGACAAGCTCGCCTCGCGTGAGATCTCCAGTGTCGAGGCGACGCAGGCGCACCTCGACCGCATCGCCGCGGTAGATGGCGACGTCCATGCGTTCCTGCACATCAACGCACACGCGCTCGACGCTGCAGCCGCCGTCGACGCACAGCGCGCAGCCGGCGAGAAGCTCGGCCCCATCGCCGGTGTCCCGCTCGCGATCAAGGACGTCCTGGTCACGACGGATCAGCCGACGACCAGTGGCTCCCGGATCCTCGAGGGCTATCGCTCGCCGTACGACGCCACCGTCGTCGCGCGTTCCCGTGCCGCCGGACTCATTCCGCTCGGCAAGACGAACATGGACGAATTCGCGATGGGCTCGTCCACCGAGCACTCGGCGTACGGCCCCACACGCAACCCCTGGGATCTCGACCGGATTCCCGGCGGTTCCGGCGGCGGTTCCGCAGCGGCAGTCGCCGCGTTCGAGGCACCGCTCGCGCTCGGTTCGGACACCGGCGGATCGATCCGTCAGCCGGCGCACGTGACCGGAACCGTGGGCGTGAAGCCCACCTACGGCGGTGTCAGCCGCTACGGCGCCATCGCACTCGCATCCAGCCTCGACCAGGTCGGACCCGTGACCCGCACGGTGCTCGACGCCGGACTCCTGCACGATGCGATCGGCGGACACGACCCCAAGGACTCGACCTCGCTGCGCGACGTCTGGCCGTCATTCGCGGAGGCCGCCCGCGAGGGCGCTCGCGGCGACGTGCTCAAGGGCCTCAAGGTCGGCGTCATCCGCGAGCTGCCGGACAGCGGGTTCCAGCCCGGTGTTGCGGCATCCTTCCGCGCATCCCTCGCGCTGATGGAGGCGCAAGGAGCCGAGATCGTCGAGATCGGAGCCCCGCACTTCGAATTCGGCGTTGCCGCGTACTACCTGATCCTCCCGGCGGAGGCCTCCAGCAACCTGGCGAAGTTCGATTCCGTTCGATTCGGGCTGCGCGTCACGCCCGACGGCAACCCCACGGTCGAAGACGTCATGTCGGCAACCCGCGACGCCGGATTCGGCGACGAGGTCAAGCGCCGCATCATCCTCGGCACTTATGCGCTGTCGGCCGGCTATTACGACGCCTACTACGGCAGCGCGCAGAAGGTGCGGACGCTCATCCAGCAGGACTTCGCGAACGCGTTCGCCGATGTTGACGTCATCGCGACGCCCTCGGCACCGACCACGGCGTTCAAGATCGGTGAGCAGATCGACGACCCGCTGAAGATGTACCTGAACGACATCACGACGATTCCGGTGAACCTCGCCGGTGTTCCCGGCATCTCGATTCCTTCGGGCCTCGCCTCTGAGGACGGTCTGCCCGTCGGTATCCAGTTCATCGCTCCGGCACGCGAGGACGCCCGCCTGTACAAGGTCGGCGCCGCGCTCGAAGCAGTACTGCTCGACTCCTGGGGCGGGCCGCTCCTGGATCGTGCACCCCAGCTCATGGGAGGAACCCGCTGATGGCTGCCGCCAAGCTCATGGACTTCGACAAGGCGCTCGAGCTGTTCGAGCCGGTACTCGGCTTCGAGGTGCACGTCGAACTCAACACGAACACGAAGATGTTCTCGGATGCGCCGAACCCGGCCAACGAGCTCTACCACGCGGCCGAGCCGAACACGCTCATCGCGCCGGTCGACCTCGGCCTTCCCGGCTCGCTGCCAGTCGTGAATGAGACGGCGATCCGCTCGTCGATCAGCCTCGGTCTCGCCCTCGGCTGCTCGATCGCCGAATCGAGCCGCTTCGCGCGGAAGAACTACTTCTACCCCGACCTGGGCAAGAACTACCAGATCTCGCAGTACGACGAGCCCATCGCATTCGAGGGGTCGGTCGAGGTGGAGCTCGAGGACGGCACGATCGTGCAGATCCCGATCGAGCGCGCGCACATGGAGGAGGACGCCGGCAAGCTCACCCACATGGGTGGAGCGACCGGCCGGATCCAGGGCGCCGAATACTCGCTCGTCGACTACAACCGTGCCGGCGTGCCGCTCGTCGAGATCGTCACGAAGACGATCTTCGGCACGGAGCACCGCGCTCCAGAGGTCGCGAAGGCGTACGTCGCGACGATCCGTGACATCGTCCGAAGCCTCGGCATCTCGGAGGCCCGTCTCGAGCGTGGCAACCTGCGCTGCGACGCGAACGTGTCACTGCGTCCGCGCGCCGCGGAAGGCGAGCAGCCGGCCCCGCTCGGCACCCGCACCGAGACGAAGAACGTCAACTCGATGCGCTCGGTCGAACGTGCCGTCAGGTATGAGATCCAGCGCCAGGCGCAGATCCTCGCCGACGGGGGGACGATCACGCAGGAGACGCGGCACTGGCACGAGGACACCGGTGCGACGTCGCCGGGGCGTCCGAAGTCGGATGCCGACGACTATCGCTATTTCCCGGAGCCCGACCTGCTGCCCGTGCAGCCGGCTGCCGAACTGATCGAGGAGCTGCGCGCGCAACTGCCGGAGCAGCCCGTCGCCCGTCGGCGTCGTCTGATGACCGAGTGGGGCTTCACGGATCTCGAGTTCCAGGACGTCCGCAACGGAGGCCTGCTCGACGTCGTCGAGGCGACGATCGCCTCGGGCGCGACTCCGGCAGCTGCCCGTAAGTGGTGGACCGGCGAGATCTCGCGCCTGGCGAATGCCCAGGAGCGGGATGCCGCCGAGTTGGTCGGTCCTGCTGATGTCGCTGCTCTTCAGAAGCTCGTCGAGGCAGGCACCCTGACCGACAAGCTCGCCCGCCAGGTTCTCGAGGGTGTCATCGCCGGCGAAGGGACGCCGCAGGAGGTCGTCGACGCGCGCGGTCTCGCGGTCGTCTCCGACGATGGCGCGCTGATCGCTGCGATCGACGAGGCGCTGGCCAGCCAGCCGGATGTCATGGCGAAGATCCGGGACGGCAAGGTGCAGGCGGCCGGCGCTGTCATCGGCGCGGTCATGAAGGCGATGAAGGGCCAAGCGGACGCCGCTCGCGTGCGCGAACTCGTTCTCGCTCGCGCCAGCGAGACCGAGGCGTAGGCAGAGTCGCGAACACGCCGCGCAGGAGTTTTCTCTCCCTGACCTCGTGTCCGAGGTCCGGGAGAGAATGGGCGTATGGGACACGGTGACGGCAGAGGGCGCATCGTCTCTTCCGACGGTGCCGATGACAGCGGCACCCGCATCCTCCATGTCGACATGGACGCGTTCTACGCAGCCGTCGAGGTGCTCGATGATCCATCCCTGCGGGGCCTGCCGCTGATCATCGGCGCTCCGGATGGACGCTCCGTCGTTTCCAGCGCCTCCTACGAGGCTCGGCGCTACGGTGTGCACGCGGCGATGCCGGTGTCTCAGGCTCTGCGGTTGTGTCCGTCGGCCCGCATCGTCCTGCCGCATTTCCACCGGTATCAGGAGGTCTCCCGTCAGGTGATGGCGATTTTCGAATCGTTCACGCCGCTCGTCGAGCCCTTGTCCGTGGACGAGGCGTTCCTCGACGTGCAGGGGGTGCGCAGACTGTGGGGGAGCCCCGCACGTATCGCCCAGCTCATCCGGGAGCGCGTGCAGGCAGAGGTGGGGATCACCTGCAGCGTCGGGGTCGCGGCGACGAAGCATGTGGCGAAGATGGCGTCCACGATCGCCAAGCCGGACGGCATGCTGGTGGTTTCTGCCGCCGACACCCTGGAGTTCCTGGCGCCCCGCCCGGTGCGGGCGATGTGGGGCGTGGGTCCTAAGGCGGCGGAGGCGCTGGAGGGACGCGGCATCCGTACCATCGGCGACATCCGTGAGGCGCCTCAGGAGATGCTCGATCGCGCGGTGGGCGCAGCACTGAGTGCGCGTCTGACCCAGTTGGCGCGTGGCGAAGACGCGCGACTCATCGAGACGGAGCGCGTGGAGAAGAGCGTCGGGCACGAGGAGACCTTCGATCAGGACATCATCGACCGGGTGTTCCTCCGCGCCGAGCTGCTGCGGCTTGCCGATCGCGTCGCGGCGCGGCTGCGACGCGCGGGCTGGGAGACGGGAACGGTGGCGATCAAGATCCGTTTCGACGACTTCCGCACACTGAGCAGGTCTCAGACCCTCCCAGAGCCCACCGCCGTGGGTCAGCGGATCGGCGAGGCCGCCCAGGCGCTCTTCGAGCAGATCGAACGCCGCGATCCGGTCCGTCTCGTCGGTGTGCGGGCCGAGAATCTCCGCCCGGCCGGTGGTGGGCGGTTGGGTCTCTGGGATGACGACGCGGACTGGCGGCGCGTCGAGGGTGCCGTCGATGACGCCGTCGCGCGTTTCGGCAATTCCACGATCACGAGGGCTCGGCACGTCGGCCGTGGTGAAGGCCGCGGTGCAGCTCGGCATCCGAAAGCCCACGGATTGGATTGACGTTCCGCGCAGCGCGGTCGTGGGTTAGCGTGGGTTCATGCCCAACATCGCACTTGAACTCGGGAAGAACGCCGGCTCGTTCGGCGTGAACAGCGCCTACGGGAACACCCAGACCGTCGACGGAGCGGAATTCACGCCTGTCGCACTGACATGCACGGGCTTCGGCGGTGGGTCGGGCGGTGCCGAAGGCGCGGCAGAGGGAGAGGGTGGCGGAGGCGGCGGAATCGCAATCCCGCTCGGTGTCTACGTCCGTCGTGAAGAGGGTCTGCGCTTCGAGCCCAACTTCGTTTCGTTGCTGGCCGTCGCGATCCCCTTCGTCTGGGTGGCAGGACGGGCCATCACCCGCATCATCCGTGCACTCAAGAAGTGACGACCCGGTCGCCGCGGCCCTCGAGCACGCGGCGGCGCTGATCGCGGACGACGTGAGGACGTTGGCTGCAGCCAACCCCGTCGTGCTGATCGACGGATGCAGTGGCGCAGGCAAGACTTCGCTGGCGCAACGGTTGCTCGGCCGGTGGCCGGTGGCAGGCCGCGTTCAGCTGATCGCGCTGGACTCGATCTATCCGGGATGGGATGGTCTCGATGCCGGAGTCGAGCGGGCGGAGGAGTGGATTCTTCGTCCGCACGGTCGAGGTCTCCTCGGCACCTGGCGACGGTGGGACTGGGAGCAGGGAACGGAAGCCGAGAGCCATGCCGTCGACCCTGCGCTGGGCGTCATCATCGAGGGCAGCGGTTCCCTCACGCCCACGACCGCGAGACTCGCTGACGTTCGGGTATGGGTGGAGGCTCCCGATCATTCACGCAAGTCGCGGGCACTTCGGCGAGACGGTGAAACCTACCGACCGCATTGGGATCGGTGGGCAGCCCAGGAACGTCGCCATGTCGAGCGCGATGCGCCGAGGGCGCTCGCGACGCGGGTCGTCGAGATCCCCTGACCTCGGGCTCGCGACCTCAGTCGCGGTCGTCCGCTGCCTGGATCAGGCCTTCCAGCCGATACCCGAGCCAGGCGTAGACGTCGTATCGCGGGTCCTCCGGATCGTACTGATCATCGTCCGTGATCTCGAGGCGGGACGCGATCACGAGGCGGAGCGCGGTGAGCGTGCGCAGCCAGGCGTCGATATCGGCATCGGGGATGATGACTTCTCGATGAGCGAGCGCCTGTTCCTCGGTGAGCGCTTCCACGGCGACGTCGAATCCGTCGAGCGCCGACCGGACTGTCGCCGCATCTGCGGCCCTGCGATCGAGGATGTCGTCTCGGGTGCTATCGGCGAAGGCGAGTGATGCCTCGGCATCTTCCGGATAGGCGTTCGGGGTCAGGCGGCCGATAGCCGGATCGCTCGTGTCGCGGGCGACGCCGACGAGTTCGCCGAAGTCAACGACGAGTCGGGAGAGCTGGACCCCCTCGAGCCGGGCGATGGACAGGTGCACGGATCGGTCCGTCACAGCGGGGCCTTTCGAACAGTCGCCCACAGGCCGTAGTCGTGCATCGCCTGGGCGTGCACCTCCATGGTCTCTCGCGGGCCGGTCGCGACGATGGCGTGCCCGTCATTGTGCACCGCCAGCATGAGCGCGGTCGCCCGATCAGCGGAGTATCCGAAGTACGTCCGGAACACGCGGACGACATAGCTCATCAGATTCACGGGGTCGTTCCACACGACGACCTGCCAGGGCTCCATCGGCGCGGCGAAGAGATCGGTGGTTTCGGCCAGATCCGGCGTGATCAGCGGCAGGCTCATGCCCATCCCAATTCATGCAGCTGATCGTCGTCGATGCCGTAGAAATGCGCGATCTCGTGCACCAGTGTGGTGTGCACTTCGTCGCGGAGATGATCTTCGTCGTCGCACGCCGCCAGGTGAGACTCCCGGTACACGATGATGCGGTCGGGAAGTTCGCCCATCCCGTACTGGGTGCGTTCGGTGAGAGCCAGGCCGTCGTAGAGACCGAGAAGGTCGAGGCTGCCGTCCTCTGGCCGATCCTCGACGACGAATACGACATTCTCGAGCCCGTCCACCATGTCGTCGGGCAGGCGGTCGAGCTCGTCGATGACGAGTTCTTCGAAGGCTGCAGCGTCCATGTCCATCGCAGCCCAGCCTATGGGGAGACACGCGCTCCGAAGTCGTCAGTGCATGAAGACGAGCAATGCGGCGACGGCGATGAACAGGGCGCCGAACACGCTGTTGAGCGTTCGCTGACCCCGGGGGGATCGTGTGAGGCGGCGGAATGGTCGGGCAGCCGTGGCGAAGAAACCCCACATCACGATCACGTCGACGATGATCACGGTGCTGATCAGCGCGAGGTACTGGGGGAGAGGCGGTTCATCCAGTCGGACGAACTGCGGGATGAAGGCGAGGAAGAACACGATCGCCTTGGGATTGAGGAGATTCACCCAGAATCCGCGTCGGATCATCGACCAGCGGCCTTCCCGGGTGACGAGCACCGCAGCCTCGTCGTCGTCGGGGACGACCGGGCGGGCGAGGATGAGCCGGATGCCGAGGTACACCAGATAGGCGGCACCCGCGTAGCGGATCGCATTGAACAGGATCTCGGAGCTGGAGACGATGAGGCCGACGCCGGCGGCGACGATCACGACGTGCACGACGAGTGCGAGTTGCTGTCCGATGACACCCCAGATCGAGCGACGCCAGCCCTGGTTGAGGGCATTCGACATCGTGTTGATCGCACCGGCGCCGGGAGTGAAGCTGATGACCACACAGGCGGTGAGCAGGGAGAGCCAGACCGTCAACGACACTTCGACAGTCTAGGGTCGTGCCAGAGTCTGACCTTGCCTCGCGCGCGCCTGCCGAACGCAGAAGAGGCCCGAACCGCACGGTTCGGGCCTCTTCTGTGATTGGGGTGGCTAACGGGGCTCGAACCCGCGACCCCCGCGACCACAACGCGGTGCTCTACCAACTGAGCTATAGCCACCATGTGCCTTCCGGAGAAGGCAACCAGACGATTCTATTACACGTTCGGGGCGAACTCCGACACGGTGCGCGATGCGATGTCGCGAGCCTGATCGCTGGAGGGTCCGGGTTCGGCGACGAAGACGGCTTCGCGGTAGTAGCGCAGCTCTCTGATCGACTCGAGGATGTCGGCGAGGGCGCGGTGGCCGCCGTCTTTCGTCGGGGCCTGGAAGAACACGCGCGGATACCAGCGTCGGGAGAGTTCCTTGATGCTGGAGACGTCGACGTTGCGGTAGTGCAGCCAATTGTCGATCTGCGGCATGTACTTCGCGAGGAACATCCGGTCGGTGCCGATCGTGTTGCCGGCGAGCGGAGCTTTGCGCTCCAACGGAACGAATCGCTTGATATAGGCGAGGGTCTGCGCCTCGGCATCGGCGAGGGAGACGCCGAGCGGAATCTCCTCGATCAGGCCGGACGATTCATGCATCTTCGTCACGAAGTCGTTCATGTTCTCAAGCGCCGCGTCGCTCGGTTTGATCACGATCTGGAACCCCGGATCGATCGGCTCGAGCTCGAAATCGGTGATGACCACCGCGATCTCGACGAGCTCATCGACCTGAAGATCGAGGCCCGTCATCTCGCAGTCGATCCAGACGAGTCGATCATTTTCGGACGCAGATACCATGAGGCCATCCTATCGACGGCGCAGACATCGGCCTTCGGAGCGCGGTACGGTATTTGTGCCGCCTCCGTAGCTCAGGGGATAGAGCAGGAGCCTTCTAATCTCTTGGTCGCAGGTTCGAATCCTGCCGGGGGCACCCACAGCCGACTGCGTTCACAGCTCATGCGTTGCGCAGCGCCGCGACCGCATCGTCGGGTCGCCAGAACTCGCCGACGATGCGAAACGTGCCGGTGGCGAGATGCAGCCGTTCTGCTCGATAGCGAAGGCCGAGCGGGTCGGCGACGATGCGCAGGTGACCGAGAACGCGACCGGCCCCATCTTGCACTCGCCACAGATGGTCGGCGGCCCGGACGAGCTTCTCTCGGGCGGAGGCGAGCCGGGGCGTCGCATACGGGACCTCGGGCAGGGACGTGATCAGGTTGTCGGACATCGGAATCTCCTTTCTGGTTCGAACATATGAGCGACCACCGACATTCGCGCTGCGCGTGCTCCGATGCGCCCGGGCGACTCCTTCTGCACGATTCCGTCGCGGTGATGAAGAGTGCACAGATCCCGGTCCTGGCCGGTTCCGAACTCTCCGGTCAGGAGCATCCTGGAGCGATCCGGGCGACCGACCCGGGACGCAGAGGAGAAGGAAAATGACTGACACTTTGACGATCGTGGGCAACGTCGCCACCGATCCGGTGCTGGGGCGCACGCCCAGTGGCATCCCCGTGACGAACTTCCGCGTCGCGAGTTCCCAGCGACGGTTCGACAACGCGACTCAGCAATGGGTCGAGACCAGCACGAACTGGTACTCGATCGCGGCCTTCCGTCAGCTGGCGGAGCACGCGAAGGCGTCGCTGCGCTCCGGGGACAGCGTGATCGTGACCGGACGCCTGAAGATCCGCAACTGGGAGGCCAACGGCAAGCACGGAACAAGCGTCGATATCGACGCCGACACCATCGGCCACGACCTGCGCTGGGGGACCGCCGCGTATGCTCGCGCCGCGCGTTCCACGCCTGTCGAAAACAGGGAGCCGATCGGCGTCGACGCGGCGGACGGACCGGAAGAAGCCGCGACCGACGTCGATCCGGACGAGGCGATGGCGCTCAGCGCTGCCGTGTGGACGGCTCCGGACGCGGCGCCGGAACTGGCGGATGCCGATACGACACCCTTCTGAGAGACTGCGAGCACCCCTGGCTCTGCGGCCCGGAGAAGGACCGCACCGACGATCGTGACGATCGGCCGTCGGAGCACGACCCGTAGACTCGAATCGTGCTCCGACGACCGAACGCTCCTGCTTCGCGAACGATCCGGGGAGCGGTGATCGCAGCGGCGCTGGCGATACTGCTCACCGCGTGCACGACGACACCGAATCCGTCGAGCAGCCCTGATCCCACCGACAGCGCGACAGGGACTCCGCCGCAGGAGCCACCGGTGTACGACCCGGCGGGTACGGCGGAGGCCAACCTGCCGATCTTCACGTCGATCACGCAGCAGGTCTGGGGATCCGGCGAACGCGCGTCCGGACGCGCGTATATCGACGCGCTTGCGGCAGCTGGGTTCGACCGCTCGTTCATGCAGGTCACGCCGGACCAGACGACCGTCGGCAACGCCGCGGAGAGCCTGCAGTTCTCGGTGCGCTGGGGTGATGCGCATTGCCTGGTCGGACAGGTGGGGCCGTCGACCGGCGAGCCCGTCACCGCGGTCATGGCTCAACTCGCCGAAGGGCGCTGTCTCGTCGGGGCAACGCGACCGATTGACTGGTGAGATCCGGCTTGTCGCTGCCGGGTTCTCGCGGGGGAGCCGGCTGTGCACCGACGAGGGTGTGCAGCAGAGGCCGGTAAGCTGGAGTGTCGATCTTCGACGACATAGAAGGAGCGTTTTCGGTGGCAGAGTACATCTACTCCATGGTCCGTGCCCGCAAGGCGGTGGGCGAGAAGCTCATCCTCGATGACGTGACGATGGCGTTCCTCCCCGGCGCGAAGATCGGCATGGTCGGCCCGAACGGCGCCGGTAAGTCGACGATCCTGAAGATCATGGCGGGCCTCGACACCCCCTCCAACGGCGAGGCGAAGCTCTCACCGGGATTCACCGTCGGCATCCTGATGCAGGAGCCCGAACTCGATGAGTCCAAGACGGTGCTCGAGAACATCCAGGAGGGCATCGCGATCAAGGCGAAGCTCGACCGCTTCAACGAGATCTCCGCGCTGATGGCCGACCCCGACGCCGATTTCGATGCGCTCCTCGCCGAGATGGGCACGCTCCAGGAAGAGATCGACGCCGCAGACGGCTGGGATCTCGATTCGCAGCTCGACCAGGCCATGGATGCCCTGCGCACTCCGCCAGGAGATGCCGCCATCGCGCCGCTCTCCGGTGGTGAGAAGCGCCGCGTCGCCCTTGCCAAGCTGCTGCTGCAGAAGCCTGACCTCCTACTCCTCGACGAGCCCACCAACCACCTCGACGCGGAGAGCGTGCTCTGGCTCGAGCAGCACCTGCAGGCCTACAAGGGCGCTGTGATCGCGATCACCCACGACCGGTACTTCCTCGACCACGTGGCCGAATGGATCGCTGAGGTCGACCGCGGCCGCCTCATCGGCTACGAGGGCAACTACTCGACCTACCTGGAGAAGAAGGGCGAACGCCTCGAGGTCCAGGGCAAGAAGGACGCCAAGCTCGCGAAGCGCCTCAAGGAAGAGCTGGAGTGGGTGCGCTCCAGCGCGAAGGGCCGCCAGACCAAGTCCAAGGCGCGCCTCGCGCGCTACGAGGAGATGGCAACCGAGGCCGAGCGGACGAGGAAGCTCGACTTCGACGAGATCCAGATTCCCGCCGGTCCGCGACTGGGCGGCATCGTCATCGAGGCGAAGAAGCTGAAGAAGGGCTTCGACGGCCGCTCGCTCATCGACGGCCTCAGCTTCAGCCTGCCGCCGAACGGCATCGTCGGCGTCATCGGTCCGAACGGCGTCGGAAAGACCACGCTCTTCAAGACGATCGTCGGCCTGGAACCGCTCGATGGCGGTGACCTCAAGATCGGCGAGACCGTCAAGATCAGCTACGTCGACCAGTCGCGCTCGAACATCGACCCCAACAAGACGCTGTGGGAGGTCGTGTCCGACGGGCTGGACTACATCACGGTCGGCAAGACCGAGATCCCGTCGCGCGCTTATGTCTCGAAGTTCGGTTTCAAGGGACCGGACCAGCAGAAGAAGGCCGGTGTCCTCTCCGGTGGTGAGCGCAACCGTCTGAACCTCGCCCTCACGCTCAAGGAGGGCGGCAACCTGCTGCTGCTCGATGAGCCGACGAACGACCTCGACGTCGAGACGCTGAGCTCGTTGGAGAACGCGCTGCTCGAGTTCCCCGGCTGTGCAGTGGTCATCACCCACGACCGGTGGTTCCTCGACCGCATCGCCACCCACATCCTCGCCTACGAGGGCACCGACGAGAACCCCGACCAGTGGTACTGGTTCGAGGGGAACTTCGACGCGTACGAGCAGAACAAGGTCGAGCGTCTCGGAGCGGATGCGGCCAAGCCGCACCGCTCGACCCACCGCAAGCTGACCCGTGACTGACCCGCAGCCAAGTGCAGCCTCGCCGGAAGCGGTCAGGCTGCACATCCCCATCCACCTGCGCTGGGGCGATCTCGACGCGTTCAACCACGTCAACAACACCTCGATGCTCAAGTTGCTCGAGGAGGCACGCGTACGTGCGTTCTGGCGGGCCGGTCCCGGCGAGGAAGCACCGTCGACGGCAGTGCTGGACTCCGGCATCGACGAAGGCATCCTGACTCTGATCGCGCGCCAGGAGATCGAGTATCTGGCACCGGTGCCCTACCAGCGGCATCCGCTCGAAGTGCAGATGTGGTTCGGCAAGCTCGGCGGGTCCAGTATCGAGGTCTGCTACGAGGTGCATAACGATCCGTCCTTCGCTGAACGAATCGTCTATGCGCGCTCCACGGCGGTCATCGTGCTCGTGGACGCCGGAACCGGTCGGCCGACGCGCCTGAGCGAGGAGATGCGAGACGCCTGGGAGCCGTTCCTCGGGCCGTCGATCGCGTACAACCGACGCTGACCGCGGAACAGGTCAGGGGGCCTCGGGTACCCGCACCATGATCTCCTGGGCGACACTCGCGACAAGTGCGCCGTCTTCGGTGTAGATCCGCCCCGTCGCGAGACCGCGCCCGCCTTTGGCGTTCGGAGATTCCTGCACGTAGAGCAGCCATTCGTCGACGCGCGCCGGACGGTGCCACCACATGGCGTGGTCGAGACTCGCCACCTTGAGGCCGGGCAGCGACCAGTAGACGCCATGCGCGCGCAGGATCGACTCCTGAATGGTCATGTCGCTCAAGTACGCCAGGGCCGCCCGGTGAAGTGCCGGATCGTCGGGAAGAGCCGCCCGCATCCGCATCCAGACCCCCTGGTGCGGCACACGTTCGTCGTCGCTCGGAAGGTAGAGAGGCGAATCGACGTGCCGGATGTCGGCTGCCCGCTCCCGAAGCATCCAGACCACCGCTTCCGGGAGGCCGGCGTCACGATCCTCATCGGGGGAGAGGGAGTCCGGAGACGGCACGCCCTCCGGCATCGGCACCGCGTGCTCGATACCGGGATCGTCGTCCTGGAAAGAAGCGATCATCGAGAAGATCGGAACGCCGTTCTGATAGGCCTGCGAGCGCCGTGTCGAGAACGAACGACCGTCGTGAATCCGGTCGACCGCAATGGTGATGCCCTGCGAGGAATCGCCCGGTCGCAGGAAGTAACCGTGCATCGAGTGCACGGTTCGGTTCTCGGGAAGCGTGCGCTCCGCGGCGATGAGGCTCTGTGCGAGCACCTGGCCGCCGTAGATGCGACCGGTCGGCATCGGGTGCGACGTGCCGGTGAAGATGTCTTCAGTGGTGCGGGCCTGGGTGAAGTCCAGATCAAGCACGTCCAGCAGGCGATCGACGGTCTTCCTCGCGTGCGTGTCCGGGCTCATGTATTCCTCTCCGCGACCGCAGGCGCTGTCTCCGTTGGTAGTTTAGAGGGCGTGCCCCACCATCTCGTTCTCGCTGATCAGGAGACGTCCCGCGACGTACTCACCTTCGTCGGACGGGCCAAGCGGATCTCGGACGAGGGGGTTCGGCTGCAGGCGGCGCACGGCGTGCTGGCCCTGACCGCAGCGGCCCTCGCCCCGCACGGACTCTTCGATCAGACCCCGACGGTCCTCGCGATGCGCATCGTTCACGTCGATCCCGAACTCGAGTGCGACATCGTCGTGGACTCGCTCTCCGAATCCGACCTCGCACAAGCGCTGGAACTCCCGGAGACTGGTCTCTCACCGGCTTGGGCCGGTATCGCGCCGCCGCGCAGCGGTTGGGCAGCGTCGACGACGCTTCCGGCATCCGTCATCGCCCAGCGCGCGCAGTGGGGCATCTCCGCCGTCGCACGCGGAGCGACGCCGGGATCCGGCGAGGAAGCGGTCCGCGCGTTGCGGGCGGCGATCTGGGGCGAACCGGACGAAGACCTCGCGGGACTTCCGCGAGGGGTCGCGTTCGCGGCGGATGCCTTCGGGTTCATCTCCGGCGATGAGCAGGTGCAGGTGACGCAGTCCGGCCGATGGACGCGGCTGGCCTTCCGACGAGGTCACGTGCTGGCCCGCGGCCCTGTGTCGACGGGTCTCACCGCCGTGAGAGGCACCGGTTCGGCTGCTTAGGCACGCACGGGCGCGGATGCTTTGCCGCTGATGATCCGGAAACCGTACCGGGCCGGACCGCAGGCGTGCGTCTCAGCGTGCGGAAGCGCGGCCGGCCTGCCGCCCGGAGAACAGGCATCCGCCGAGGAATGTCCCTTCCAGAGCGCGGTATCCGTGCAGACCGCCACCACCGAAGCCACTTGCCTCGCCTGCCGCGAAAAGACCGGGGATCGGTGCGCCGTCATGGCCGAGGGCGCGTCCGTCGAGGTCCGTCTCGATCCCCCCGAGCGACTTCCGAGTCAGCACGTGCAGCTTGACAGCGATGAGAGGGCCGGCCGCCGGATCCTGCAGCCGATGCGGCGCCGCGGTGCGGATCAGCTTGTCCCCACGGTAGGCGCGCATCGAGCGGAGCATCCCGATCTGGGCGTCTTTCGTGAAGTCGTTCTCCATCTCCCGGTCTCTGGCGAGCACCTCCTGACGGACACGATCGATGTCGAGAGCGTCACCGCCGGGATGCCGTCGCATCTGTTCGAGCAGAGTCTCCAGGTCGTTCTCGACGATGAAGTCTTCGCCCTCGTCGAGGAACGCCTGCACAGGACCGGTCGGCCCCTTCGCGAGCCGTGACTTGAGCAGCAGCTTCACGTCTTTGCCCGTGAGGTCGGGGTTCTGCTCGCTCCCCGAGAGAGCGAACTCCTTTTCCACGATCTGCCGCGAGGTCACGAACCAGGAATGGTCGTATCCCGTCGTGCGCAGATGCGCCAGCGTTCCGAGTGTGTCGAAGCCGGGGAAGAGCGGTACGGGCAGGCGTGCTCCGGTCGCATCGAGCCACAGCGAGGACGGGCCGGGGAGGATCCGGATGCCGTGGGACGGCCACACCGGATTCCAGTTCGTGATCCCCTCCACGTAGTGCCACATCCGGTCCTCGTTGATGAGGTGCGCCCCGGCTGTCGCACTCACCTCGTGCATCGAACCGTCGACGTACGCGGGAACCCCGGTCAACATGTGGTCGGGCGGCGTGCCCAGTCGAGCAGGCCAGGCGGCGCGGACGAGATCGTGATTGCCGCCGATGCCGCCGGAGGAAACGATCGTCGCACCAGCAGCGATCTCGAAGTCGGCAACGATATCTCGCGACGAAGCGACGCCCCGAGCGACGTCGTCCGGTGCGAGAACGCTGCCACGCGCACCCGTGACCGCCCCGTCCGTGACGACCAACTCGCTCACGCGGTGCCGGGGGAGCACGACGAGGCGGCCCTCGGCCTCGGCCTGTTCGACCCGCGCGAGGAAGGGGGCGACGATGCCGGGGCCGGTGCCCCACGTGATGTGGAAGCGGGGGACCGAGTTGCCGGGGCCGAGGGCGCCGTAGCCGCCGCGTTCGGCCCAGCCGACGACCGGGAAGAACGAGACACCGCGCTCGCGCAGCCATGCGCGCTTCTCCTCAGCGGCGAACTCGAGGTAGGCCTGCGCCCAGCGGCGCGGCCATTTGTCTTCCGGCCGGTCGAACGCGGCGTTTCCGAACCAGTCCTGTGCGGCGAGCTCGAGGGAGTCGCGGATGCCCATCCGGCGCTGTTCCGGGGAATCGATGAAGAACAATCCGCCGAACGACCACCAGGCCTGGCCGCCGATGTTCACGCGCGGTTCCTGATCGATGATGATCACACGACGGCCGGCATCGATCGCCTCGCAGGCGGCGACAAGCCCCGCCAGCCCCCAGCCGATGACGAGGACGTCGGCGGACAGGGAGGCGGGGTGGTGCGTCATGTGGTCTCCGTTGAATCCTGACGAGTTCGGGTTTCGAGTGTCGCGCGGCCATCCGATGCGGGACCGATGCCGGACGGCTCGAATGTGTTCACCATGGCATACGCCGCACGCTCGAGGTAGTCCCAGAGCGTGGATTCGTGCAGAGGCGACAACTTCGCCTCGTCCACGGCCGCGCGCATGTGCTTCAGCCAACGATCACGGGCGTCCGGATCGACGTGGAACGGCATGTGGCGCATGCGCAGACGCGGGTGCCCGCGGGTCTCACCGTACGTCGTCGGCCCGCCCCAGTACTGCTCGAGGAAGAGCGTGAGTCGCTCGGCCGCCGGCCCCAAGTCCTCCTCGGGATACATCGGCTTCAGCACCGGATCATCGGCGACACCGCGATAGAACGCGGCGACGATCTTCGCGAAGGTGTCGTGGCCGCCGACCTCGTCGTAGAACGTCATTTCGTGTCCTTGGGCTTGGATGGCTCTGTCGCCGTGTCCTTCTTGCGCCAGATGCCGCGCGAGACCGTCGGTACACCGGTGACGGCGGTCGGCCGGGTCTTCGGCGGGTTGGCACCGCGGACGCGCTGGGCTCCGTCGAGGCCGGTCGGGACGACGGCAGCCATGCTCGGGAGGGCGATCTCCTTCTCGGAGAGCGCGGTGCGCAGGCGCTTGCGGAGTTCCTGCGAGACGTCGTCCTTCGCGTTCGCGCGCGCCTTGATCACGACGCGCACGACGAGAGCGTCGCCGCCGATGGACTCCAGCCCCCAGATTTCCGGCTTCTCCACGATGCGCGTGCGCCACTTGGGATCCTTGGCGAGCCCTTGAGCTGTCTCGAGCATGGTCTGCTCTACCAGATCGAGGTCGGCATCGGTCGGGACGCCGAGGTCGATGATGGCTCGTGCCCACCCCTGCGACATGTTGCCGATCCGCAGCACCTCGCCGTTGCGCACGTACCAGAGCGTTCCGTTGACATCCCGAACCTGGGTGATGCGAACGCTGACGTACTCGACGACACCGCTGGCGAGGCCGAGATCGACGACATCGCCGATGCCGATCTGATCCTCGGCGACGAGGAAGATACCGTTCAGCACATCCTTGACGATGTTCTGCGCGCCGAAGCCGAGGCCAGCACCCACCGCAGCGGTGAGCAGAGTGAGGGAACCGAGCAGGCTCTGATCGAGAGCGTTCACGGTCAACACCAGAGCGATCACGACCAGCATCACGTTGACGATGTTCTGCAGGATGCTGCCGAGCGTGCGAGTGCGCTGCACGAGTCTCATGTCCGCGAGGGGCGATCGCTCGAGGGCTTGGGTGTCGTCGACTGCGGCCTTGCTCTTGGCGCTGTCGACGATGCGGTGGACGACGCGGCGGATCACCAGACGCAGCAGCAGGGCGATGACGACGCAACTGACGATGATCAGTGCGACGGTGAGCGCCTTACCGCCGATCTGGGCCAATACGGCGAGCACGTCGCCCCACCCGCCGAGGTCGGTCGGGGGAGCCGTTGGATCAGTCTCGAAAGGCATCAACATCACTTCCTGATCCTACTGATCGGGCCTCTGCGCAGGCTGGAAGCGCTGCGGCAGAGGCCCGATTCGAGGCGAGAGGACTCAGTCGTCCGCGTCGCGCGCCTGAGCGGCCAGCGCCCGCTCGACGTCGGCGAGGTTCTCCAGAACCAGACGACGCAGCGCGGGCGCGGCATCCTGGTTCGCCGAGAGCCAGGCGCGGGTCGCATCACGGAGTTCGATGTTGCCGAGCGCTGTCGGGTAGAGCCCGGTGATGAGGTACTGAGCGATCTGGTAGCTGCGGGAGTCCCAGATCGGCAGCAGCATGTCGAAGTACGCCGGAACGAACTCGCCGAGCACGCCGACGCCCGCCGGGTGAACGAATCCGAGGGCGGCAGCGCGGACGATCGTGTTGGGTGCGTCATCGCGCTCGATGAGCGACGCCCATGCCGCCTTCTTCGACTCCGAATCCGGAAGCGAGGCACGGGCCTGAGCCGCGAACTCCGCACCCTTCGACGTGTTGTCTGCGGCGAGGGCTGCATCGATGGAGGCTGCGTCCGTGGCGCCGATGGAGGCCAGGCCGACGAGCAACTGCCAGTTGAGGTCGGCATCGATCTCGAGGCCGGGCAACGTCTCCTCACCCGCGCGCAGACGGCCGACGATACCGGCGTGTTCCGCGGTGACCAGCGCGTTCGCGAACGCCGTCACGAACTGCAGCTGGCTGTCGCTGCCGGCCTCGGCCGACTCGGCGAGCGCCCACAGGCCGTCGGCGACCTTCTGGCGGGCCGCGGTGCGGTCTGCAGGTGCGACATAGAGGTTCGCAGCGGTGCGCAGCTGCGCGAGTGTGGTGCGCACGGTGGTCGACTCGGTCTCGCGGCCGATGTTGCCGAGGACCAGATCGATGTAGTCGGACGCGGCGCTCTCGGCGTCGCGGGTCTGATCCCAGGCCGCGCCCCACACGAGCGAGCGCGCCAGGGGGGCGCTGATGTCCGCGAGATGAGCGATCGCCGTGGCGAGTGAACGCTCGTCGAGACGAATCTTCGCGTAGGCGAGGTCGTCGTCGTTGAGCAGCACCAGGTCGGGGCGCGTCAGGCCGTGCAGCTCCGGCACCTCGGTGCGATCGCCGTCGACGTCGACCTCGACGTAGTGGCTGCGCACGAGTGCGCCCTCCTGCAGCGAGTAGAAGCCGATTCCCAGACGGTGCGGGCGAATGGTCGGGTAGTCGGCCGGTGCGGTCTGCGTCACGGCGAACCGGGTGATCGTGCCGTCGGCGTCATCGGCGATGACCGGCTCGAGAGTGTTGACTCCGGCGGTCTCCAGCCACTTCTTCGACCACGAGCTGAGTTCGCGGCCGCTGGTGGCTTCGAGCTCGACCAGCAGGTCGCTCAATTCGGTGTTGCCCCACGAGTGCTTCTGGAAGTACTGCGAGACACCGGCGAAGAACGCCTCGATGCCCACCCAGGCGGCGAGCTGCTTGAGCACGGACCCGCCCTTGGCGTAGGTGATGCCGTCGAAGTTGACCTGCACGTCTTCGAGGTCGTTGATCTCGGCGACGATCGGATGCGTCGACGGGAGCTGGTCCTGGCGGTACGCCCAGGTCTTCTCCATCGCGTTGAAGGTCGTCCACGCTTCGGTCCACTCCGTGGCCTCGGCCGTGGCGATGGTCGATGCCCACTCGGCGAACGACTCGTTCAACCAGAGGCCGTTCCACCACTTCATGGTGACGAGATCGCCGAACCACATGTGCGCGAGCTCATGCAGGATCGTGACGACGCGACGCTCCTTGACGGCATCCGTCACCTTGCTGCGGAAGACGTAGGACTCCGTGAACGTCACGGCTCCCGCGTTCTCCATCGCGCCGGCGTTGAACTCCGGGACGAAGAGCTGGTCGTACTTGGCGAACGGGTACGGAACGCCGAACTTCGACTCGAAGTACTCGAAGCCCTGTCGGGTCTTGTCGAAGATGTAGTCGGCATCGAGGTGCTGCCAGAGGCTCTTGCGGCCGTAGACGCCGAGCGGGATGACGTCGCCGGAAGAGCTGGTGAGCTCGGAGAACGTCGACTCGTAAGGACCGGCGACCAGCGCGGTGATGTAGGAGGAGATGCGCGGCGTGGGCTCGAACCCCCAGGTGGCGACGCTCTCGGAGCCGGCGGAACCGTCGTGGATGATTGGCTCGGGCGTGGGGGAGTTGGAGACGACCTTCCACGCGGCGGGAGCCGTGATCGTGAACTGGAACGTGGCCTTGAGGTCGGGCTGCTCGAACACCGCGAACACGCGTCGCGAATCCGGTACCTCGAACTGCGAGTAGAGGTAGACCTCCTGGTCGACCGGGTCGACGAAGCGGTGCAGGCCCTCGCCGGTGTTCGTGTACTCGCAGTCGGCGTCGACGACGAGCACGTTCTCGGCCTGCAGGCTGGCCAGCGCGATGCGGGAGTCGGCGAACACCTCATCCGGATCGAGCAGTTCGCCGTTGAGCGAGATCTCGCGCACCTCACGGGCGATGAGGTCGATGAATGTGAAGCTCTCCGGCGTCGCGGTGAAGCGCACGACGCTCCGGGAACCGAAGACCTCAGCACCCTTCGTCAGATCGAGTGCGACCTCGTACGACTGCGTGTCGATGACGTCGCGGCGCTCCTGCGCTTCGATGCGGGTGAGGTTCTCTCCAGGCACAGCTGTACTCCCAGGGGTGAGGGGATGTCACCGCAATGAGACGCGGCTGGCGTCGACGGCAACCATGACAGCCTACGCCAGGAGCCGCGCCGGGCGAGCGATGAGGGGATACCCATAGGTTTCGAGTGGAAGGATGGGACGGTGACTGCGATCGATTCGGATGCCGTTCCCTATGCCTCTGCCGCCGCTGCCGGTGGCGCCCCCTACGTGACGAGCCCCGTCGCGTACGACGGCATCCTGCTCGCCGGATTCGGCGGACCCGAGGGGCAGGACGATGTGATTCCCTTCCTCCGCAACGTGACGCGAGGACGGGGCATCCCGGATGAACGCCTCGAGGAGGTCGCGCACCATTACCGTCACTTCGGCGGCGTGAGCCCAATCAATGGCCAGAATCGCGCTCTGAAGCAGGCGCTGGAGGCGGAACTGGCCGAGCGCGGCGTCGATCTGCCTGTCTACTGGGGTAACCGCAACTGGGCTCCGTACCTGGGTGACGCTGTCACCGAAGCCGCCGCGCAGGGAGACAACACCCTGCTCGCCTTCGCCACCAGCGCCTACAGCTCGTTCTCGAGCTGTCGGCAGTACCGCGAAGATTTCGCGCAGGTCTTGGAGGAGACCGGACTCGGTGGGACCGTCACGGTCGACAAGATTCGTCCGTTCTACGACCACCCCGGCTTCGTCGCGGCTTTCGAGACGGGCGTGCGCACCGCTGTCGAGACCTTCCTCGCCGACGGCATCCCGGCTGACGCGATCCAGGTTCTTTTCTCCACGCACAGCATCCCGACCGCCGACGCACAGCGCTCCGGCCCACGCGACGTCGATTTCGGGCCGGGCGGCGCCTATGCGGCCCAGCATGAGGCCGTCGCGCAGTGGGTCATGGACCGCGTCGCGCACGTTCTCCCCACTGCGGCCGATGTGTCCTGGGAACTCGTCTATCAGTCGCGCTCCGGGCCCGCGAGCCAGCCGTGGCTGGAGCCGGACGTCTGCGACGTGATCGGTGAGCTTCCCGCTCGCGGGCGCACGGCTGTCATCGTGGTGCCGGTGGGCTTCATGAGCGACCACATGGAAGTGCTGTGGGACCTCGACACCGAGGCCGCGGAGGCGGCATCGGATGCCGGATTGGCCTTCGTGCGCACCCCGACCCCCGGTGTCTCCGCCTCGTTCGTCGCCGGGATCGTCGATCTCATCCAGGAGCGGCTCGAGGGGCGAGCGGCATCCGAGCGGGAGCACGTGACCGCCCTCGGGCCGAGCTTCGACGTCTGCCGTCCCGGGTGCTGTGAGAACGTGCGTGCCGGATTCAAACCGGCCGCCGCAGGTCTCGCTCCCTGATCCCACCGGTCGGGCTCGCCGACTTCTAGGATGGAACCCATGCGCATCCACATCGCCACCGACCATGCCGGTCTCGATTTCTCCACCCAGCTGCAGGAGCACCTGCGCTCCGCCGGCCACGACGTCATCGATCACGGGCCGGTCGAGTATGACGCGGTGGACGACTACCCGGCGTTCTGCATCCGTGCCGCACAGGCTGTCGTGGCCGACCAGGCTTCCGGAGTCGAGGCGCTGGGCGTGGTGTTCGGCGGATCCGGCAATGGCGAGCAGATCGCGGCGAACAAGGTGCAGGGCATCCGTGCCGCCCTCGTCTGGAACCTCTCCACCGCCGAGCTCGCTCGCGAGCACAATGATGCGAACGTGATCGCGATCGGTGCCCGTCAGCACACCTTCGACGAAGTGACGAGCTTCATCGACCGATTCATCACGACGCCGTTCACCGGCGAAGAGCGTCACGTGCGCCGTATCGCGCAGATCGCGGACTACGAGCGCGACGGATCGCTGCTGCCGGACCCCAGGGCCTGAGATGCCTGAAGGACATTCCGTCCACCGCATCGCTCGACAGTTCGATCGCAACTTCATCGGCAAGTCGATCTTCGCGTCCAGCCCGCAGGGTCGATTCGCCGAAGGCGCAGCGGTTCTCGACGGGCGTGAGGCAGTGAGTGTCCAGGCCGTCGGCAAGCAGATGTTCCTCGAATTCGAGGGCGACGTGTGGCTGCGGGTGCATCTCGGTCTCTACGGCGCCTGGGATTTCGCGGGAGACATCCTCGTCGATCCGACGATCGCCTCGGCGAACGGGCGGATGGGGCAGACCAACCAGCGCGGCACAGATCTCGAAGCCGTGATCCTGGACGACGCGGGGGAGAACTCGCTGTCCTCGATCGGTGCGCCCCGGCGCACCCGGGTGCACGTGCGGATGTCCGAGCAGACCAAGGGTCTTGCCGACGAAGGCATCGAGTGGCCGCCGCCGGTCGTCGGGCAGGTGCGATTGCGGCTGATGACCGACATCACGGCCGCAGATCTGCGCGGTCCGACTGCATGCGTGTTGCAGACGCCCGAGGAGATGCTCACCACCGTCGCGAAGCTCGGACCCGACCCGCTCGTCGGCGATCCGATCGCGAATGAGGAGCGGTTCGTTCGCACGGTGCGGAAGAAGCAGACCGTGATCGCGCTGCTGCTGATGGACCAGTCGGTGGTCAGCGGCATCGGCAACGTCTACCGTGCGGAGATGCTGTTCCGAGAGCGGCTGAACCCCCACACTCCTGGTCGTGATGTTCCGGAGGACACGATCCGTGCACTGTGGCGCGACTGGGTGAGTCTCCTCGCGGTCGGCGTGGAGACCGGTCAGATGATGACCATGGACGATCTGGACCCGGTGCAGTATCGGGCGGCGATGGCGAGTCGGGATGATCGACACTGGGTGTATCACCGCGCAGGTCTGCCCTGCCGTATCTGCGGCACCGAGATCGCCCTCGAGGAGATCGGCGCGCGCAAGCTGTACTGGTGTCCGCGCTGCCAGGCCTGACCAAGCCTGTCCCGCTCGTCTCGGCCGTAGGCTGAGAGGATGCGTCAGAATCCCAGTTTCACGCTCGCCGATATCGCAGAGATCCGTCGTGTGATCGACGGGAATCCGTGGGCGACGATCGTCAGCGCAGCTCCGGATGGCCTCGTCGCCTCACACTATGTCGTCCTGCTCGATGAGGATCGCGACGACCTCACGATCGTGGGACACGTCGGCCGCCCGGACGACCTGATCCACGGCATGGGAGAGCGCGAGTTGCTGGTCATGTTCCAGGGCCCGCACGGGTACATCTCTCCTGGATGGTACGGGGGCGCCCAAGCAGTGCCGACGTGGAACTACACCGCGGTGCATCTCGCCGGCATCCCTGAGATCCTCAACGCGGACGAGAACCTTGCCGTGCTCGACCGGCTGGTTGACCGGTTCGAAGGCCGGATGCCGGAACCGCGGCGCATGTGGGAGCGGCCCAACGACGAGGCCTTCGTCAACCGAATGGCGGCAGGGACAGTCGGCTTCCGGCTCACACCCACCAGGGTCGTGGCGAAGCGCAAGCTCAGTCAGAACAAGCCGGCCGAGACCATCGAGACCGTGATCGATGCTCTGGCGGCAGACGGACCATATGCGAACGCCGCGCTGGCCGACGAGATGCGACGCGCCCAGGATGCGCGCACCGGAGTCCAGCGGTGACGGCACTAGGGGCGCACATCGGAGTGGTCAGGGGCGCACGTATCGCTGGTCCGGGTCGCGAGTTTCTCCCGTCGGACGAGCCGGTCGACATCCACATCGACGGCGGTGTGATCTCTGACATCGCGCCGACAGGTGCTCTTCCCACCAGCGGTGATGTGCTCGAGGCGGATGGCAGCTGGGTCGTGCCGGGCCTCTGGGACAATCACGTGCACACCGTGCAATGGGCGCTGGCCGCCGAGCGCGAGAGTCTGGGTGAGGTGTCATCGGCGTCCGAGGCCGCGGTGCGCATGGCATCGGTGGCGGCACTGCCCGACGGTCGTCGTGTCGGCAGCGGATTCCGGGACGCCCTGTGGGCAGATGAACCCACACTCGACCTGCTCGACTCCCGCACCGGCGAGGTGCCGACGTACCTCATCAACGCGGATGTGCACAGCGTCTGGCTGAACTCTGCGGCCCTCCGCAGGGAAGGGTTCACCAGCCCCGACGGAATGCTCCGTGAGGAGGACGCGTTCGAGATCTCTCGACGCCTCAACGCGGCGGACCCGGAGCGGGGTGATCGTGCGGTGCGGCTGGCGGGGGAGCAGGCCGCAGCGCGTGGTGTCACGGGCCTGGTCGATTTCGACATGGCCTGGAACGCCGACGCCTGGCCGCGCCGGATCGCGGCCGGCTTCGCGGCACATCGCGTGGAGTTCGCGATCTACCCGTTCGACCTGGAACGCGCGGTCGCGGCCGGGCTCCGCACCGGAGACCTCCGTCAGACAGCGGATGCCACCGTCGACGGCGCCGGGCTCGTGCGAGTCGGTTCTCTGAAGGTCATCACCGACGGCTCTCTCGGAACGCGCACCGCAGCATGTTCGTATCCGTATGCCGGCGATGCGGGCAACTTCGGCGTCCTCAATGTCGAGCCCGACGAACTCGTCGACCTCCTCATCCGAGCGACGGGCGCAGGACTCTCTGCCGCGGTGCACGCCATCGGTGACCGGGCGACCACGACAGCGCTCGACGCCTTCACTCTTTCCGGCGCGAGCGGCACGATCGAGCACGCCCAACTGGTCCGGCACGCAGATCTTGCACGCTTCGCCCGCCTCGGCGTGATCGCGAGCGTGCAACCGCAGCACGCGCTCGACGACCGTGATCTCGTGGATGGCCTCTGGGCCGAGCAGACAGCGATCGGCTATCCGCTCGCCGCTCTGCGCAACGCCGGGGTCGAACTGCGATTCGGGTCCGACGCGCCGGTGGCGCCGCTCGATCCTTGGCAGGCGATCGCTGCCGCCGTAGCGCGTACCGACGGCGATCGCGCGCCGTGGCATCCAGAAGAGAGCCTCAGCGTCGACGACGCGCTGCGGGCGAGTGTGCGTTCATCGCTGCGCCCAGGAGAACCTGCCGACATCGTGCTGTGCAGCCAGGACCCTCAGGCCGCGCCGGCCGATGCTCTGCGGCAGATGCCCGTGTTCGCGACGGTGCTCGCGGGCCGGCTCACCCACCTGAGCTGACGCATACAGAAAGGGAGGGTACTCGGGACGAATCCCGGGTACCCTCCCTGCCTTGAGTGGTGCTTATGCCGCGATGTGCGAGACGAGGAACCATCGGTCCTTCTCGAGACCACGCATGATCTCGATCGCGACGTCCTGGCTGGTGAGGTCGACCTCATCGAGACCATCGATCGCGGCCTTGACGTCGACGAGGATGGCGTCGATGTCCGAGATCACGGCGCGGACCAGCTCGTCGGACTGGGTGAAGCCGGCGGGGACCGAGGTCGTGCCGGCCTTCTCGGCGACCGTGCTCAGTCGAGCGTCGATCGGGAGGCCGAGAGCGACGATGCGCTCCGCGGCGGTGTCGGCGAAGTCGCCGGCGTGGGCGACGATGGTGTCGAGCAGCTCGTGCACGCCGACGAAGTTGGCGCCGCGGACGTGCCAGTGCGCCTGCTTGCCGTTCACGGTGAGGGCTTCGAGACCCAGCACCACGGGCGAGAGGAACTGGGCCGTGGCAGCTGCCACGGTCGGGTCGCTGGCGGTGGTGGAAACAGTCTGTGCCTTGCTCATTGTGCGCTCCTTGACATGGCTTCTTCGTACCTGATGAAGACAACGCTACTCAGCCTCAGACATTCCGCAAGCAAGCTGAGGCTCCGCTTACCGGCCCGGAATCACGCGGGATTCCGGGTCACCGAGGGTAGTCTCGCCTCATGAGCATCGCACCAGGAGCATCCGTTCTCGCCCTGCCGGGCCGCACTCCGTCGATCGCCGACGCGACCTTCGTCGCCGAGGGTGCGCGCATCGTCGGCGACGTTTCACTCGCGGCCGGCGTGAGCGTCTGGTACAACGCCGTTCTGCGTGGCGATTCAGCCGGAATCGTGATCGGTGCGGGCAGCAACGTGCAGGACAACGTCTCGGTGCACGTCGACGCCGGTCACCCCGTCGTGATCGGCGAAAAGGTCTCGATCGGCCACAACGCTGTGGTGCACGGATGCACGATCGGAGACGGTTCTCTGATCGGGATGGGAGCGGTCGTGCTCAGCGGCGCGGTGATCGGCGCCGGATGCCTCATCGCCGGTGGCGCTGTCGTGCTCGGTGGTACCGAGATTCCGGACGGTTCGTTGGTGGCCGGTGTACCGGCGAAGGTGCGACGCGTCCTCAGCGACGAGGAGCGAGCCGGGCTCCTCGCCAACGCCGACATCTATCTCTCGCATCTGCAGACGCACAGCGCGGCCGTTCCGGTTTGACTCCGGCGACGATGCAGAGTCAGCACTAGGCTGGATGCATACGGGGCGGTGGCCAAGCTGGTCAAGGCAGTGGGCTCATAACCCAACGATCGCGGGTTCAAGTCCCGCCCGCCCCACCATCGACTTCTCGGCTTCGCCGTGCGTTGCGCGCGTGACATCAAGCACCTGCCGAGCGCTGTCAAGCCCCTTCCGGTCTCCGCTCCTGCCCCCGAGTGTGGAGGTCCGCGGCACAGCGCCGCAAGAAGTGGAGGACATCATGAGCATTGGCACCGGAGTAGTACTCTTCGTGATCGGCGCGATCCTCGTGTTCGCCGTCAACGTGGAGGTCGAGTACGTCGATCTCGACATGATCGGGTACATCCTCATGGGAGCGGGCGTCGTCGTCTTCATCGTCGGAATCGTGCTGCTCGCTCGCCGTCGTCGTTCTGAAGCGGTGACGCACACCAGCGTCGATCCTGCGACGGGACAGCCGACATCACGCCGCACGGTCACATCCACCAACGACGACGTCGTCTGAGGCCGACGGGCGGAAGCAGGAACGACGTTCTTGCTTCCGCCTGCCGTTGGCGCTCTAACCGCGGATCGGCCAGGCGCCGTCCAGTGCGCTCTCCGGGTCAAGGCGGCCGATGCTGACGAAGTACTCGGTCAGGCTTGCCGCCTGCGACCGCGCCCAACCGATCTGGCGGGTGTGCAGTTCGTGCGGCGTGTCCGGCATCTCGAACTGTCGGCCGAGCGCCTGAGCGACGCGCCCGGCAGCGATGGCGTCTGCGGACGCCTCATGGGCGCTGTCCAAGGGCACCGCGTAATGGGCCGCGACGACTTCGAGCGTTCGCTTGCCGCGTCGGTATCGGTCAAAAGCCTTGTCGATCACGAGCGGATCGATGATCGGCGTTGGATCCACCAGCGGGGCAACGCCGTGGCGGAGCGCCTCATGCGTCAGCAGGGAGAAATCATACGAGGCGTTGTACGCGACGATCGGAACGCCCTGTGCCAAGAGCGCACGCAGGGCTGCAGTGATCTCGGCGACGACGTCGCGGGCGGGGCGCCCCTCGCGCCTCGCGTGCTCTGTCGTCACACCGTGGATCGCAGCGGCGCCATCCGGAATCGGAATACCGGGGTCGGCCATCCACGATCGGGCCGCGATCTCATGGCCCTTCGCATCCAGCACGCCGACGTAGGCGGTGACGATGCGATCCGCTGTGACGTCGACTCCCGTGGTCTCCAAGTCGAAGACGCCGACGCGGGTGAGCCAGGGCGGGAGAGGGGACGCGGGGGTCATGGACTCACGGTAGAGCCGGCCGCAGACATTGCCAGGAAGGCGCACGGCCACTCCGTAGACTCGAAGGATGACTGTGCCCTCGCCGTACGCCGACCGTCTGAACCGACTTCCGGTGCAGCGGCTCGAAGCGACGGTACGCGGGGGCACCACGGCGTACTGGGTGTACGGCCCCGCCGACGCCGAGACCACGGTGATCGCCGTGCATGGCTTCCGCGGTGAGCATCACGGGCTCGAACCAGTGCTCGCCTACCTTCCAGAGATCCGCGTGATCGCCCCGGATCTTCCTGGTTTCGGGGAGACCGGCCCGATCCCGGGGCGCACGCACGATCTCGACGAATACGCGGCGTGGCTGACTGAGTTCGCCGCTCAGGTCGCGCCCGGCGCGATCATCCTCGGTCACTCCTTCGGGTCGATCGTCACGTCTGCTGCGGTCGCCGGCGGGCTGGAGACGCCCCGGTTGATTCTGCTGAACCCGATCGGAGCGCCGGCGCTGGAAGGACCCAAGGGCCTGATGACGAGGCTTGCCGTGCTCTACTACGATCTCGGCGCCTGGCTCCCTGCCCGCCTCGGTACCGCGCTGCTGCGCAATCGTCTGATCGTCCGGGTGATGAGCGTATCGATGGCGAAGACGAAGGATGCTGCGCTCCGACGTTTCATCCATGATCAGCACGACACGTACTTCTCCCGGTTCGCCGACCGCGACGTGCTGCGCGACGCATTCGTCGCGAGCGTCTCGCATGATGTGCGGGGGTTCGCGACGGCGATCTCGGTGCCGACCCTGCTCGTCGCCGCTCAGCAGGATGACATCACGCCCATCGAGGCCGAGCGCACGCTGGCGACCCTGTTCGACGACGCCTCACTCGTGGAGATCGCCGACGTCGGGCATCTCATCCACTATGAGACGCCGGCAGAGGCGGCCGGCGCGATCCGGCGTTTCCTCAAGGTTCCCGTCGAGCGAGGCCGATGAGTCCGGCGACCCGGAACGGGATGACCTCGCCCATCGCGAGGGACGTCTCGGTGCGCTCCACGCCTTCGATCGAGAGGATGCGCGCGTCGGTGTCGAACAGGTGCCGCGCGTCGCGGCACGCCACTCGGGCCAGCAGGTCGATCGAGCCGCTGAGGCCGTGCGCCTGCACGACCTCGGGGATGCGCGCGAGCTCGCTGATGATGCGGGGGAGCTCGGTCTGACGCACGCCGATGCTGACGAAGGCCTGCAGCGGGAAGCCGAGCACGTCGGTGGAGAACGAGCGCTCGTAGGAGAGGAATATCCCGCTCTGCTCCAGCCGCGCCATTCGTGCCTGGATGGTGTTTCGAGAGAGGCCGAGACTCTCGGCGAGGGCGACGATCGTGATCCGTGGATCGTCGGCGAGCGCGGCGAGCAGCTCGAGGTCGATGCGGTCTAGTCCGGGCATAGTGCCAAACCTTAGCAGGGTGTGAACCCGCAGAATTGAGCAACATGCTCAAGGGCTTTTCCATTGCTTGAGCGAGGTGTTCAACGGTCGTACGCTCAGAGCATCCGGTGAAGACGCCGGGCCGCAGCGTTTGCGCCCCACAAGGGCCCGCTGAGACTTGGGAGGACGACGATGTCACCGCAGATCACGCCGATCGCCGACACCGCACAGGATCTGGAGCTCACTGAGCGCATCCTGACACCGGACGGCACTCGCATCTCGAACCCCCAGCTGGATGCATACGTCGCCGACGTCGATGCAGAACAGCTGCGGGCACTGCACCGAGACATGATCATTCTTCGCCGCATCGACGCCGAGGGCGTCGCCCTGCAGCGCCAGGGGCAGCTCGGGCTCTGGGCGCCGTGCCAGGGTCAGGAGGCGACTCAGATCGGTACTGCCCGCGCGATCGCTCCGCAGGACTACATCTTCCCGAGTTACCGGGAGACCGGCGTGATCTACGCACGCGGTGCGGCCCCCGGCGACTACGTCCGGATGTGGCGTGGTGAGGAAGGCGCCGGCCACGACCCGTCTGGTCTGCGCGTCGCACCGTTGCAGATCATCATCGGCGCGCAGACCCTGCACGCGGTCGGCTACGCGCTCGGCATCAAGCACGACGGCGCCGACGAGGTCGCAGTGACGTACTTCGGCGACGGAGCCACCAGCCAGGGTGACGTGAACGAGGCGATGATCTTCGCCTCGTCGTACCAGGCTCCTGTCGTCTTCGTCTGCCAGAACAACCACTGGGCGATTTCCGAGCCGGTCGCGCTGCAGTCCCAGTATCCGATCGCCGGCCGAGCGCCGGGATTCGGAATCCCGAGCCTCCGTGTCGACGGCAACGATGTCCTGGCGTGCATGGCGGCGATGCGCTGGGCGCTCGCTCACGCCCGCGCCGGCAAGGGCCCTGCCTACATCGAAGCGGTTACCTACCGCATGGGCCCGCACACCACGGCGGACGACCCGACCCGCTACCGGGAGAGCGCCGAGCTGGATCAGTGGCGCCAGCGCGACCCGATCGCGCGCCTCGAGGCGCATCTGCGCGCAGCAGGTGAGCTCAGCGATGAGCATCTCGCCGAGACTCAGGCCGCGGCCGACGACGTGGCGCGGGACATGCGTGCGGCTTGCCTCGGCATGACGACGCGCCCGCCGCTCGCGGTGTTCGACGGCGTCTACGCCGAACCGCACACCGGGCTCGAGCGTCAGCGCGGCGAGTACGCCGCCTACCTCGCGACGTTCGACGGGGAGGTGTGACGATGACCGAGCTCACTCTGGGCAAGGCCCTCGGGGCCGGCCTGCGTCAGGCCATGCGCGACGACGACAAGGTCGTGCTCCTCGGCGAGGACATCGGCAAGCTGGGCGGCGTGTTCCGCATCACCGACGGTCTGCTCGACGAGTTCGGCGCGAAGCGCGTCATCGACACTCCACTGGCTGAGTCCGGCATCGTCGGCACCGCCGTCGGTCTGGCGTTCCGCGGGTATCGCCCGGTCGTCGAGATCCAGTTCGACGGATTCGTCTATCCGGCGTTCGACCAGATCGTCGCTCAGGTCGCCAAGCTGCACTATCGCACGCAGGGCCGCGTGCGGATGCCGATCACCATCCGCATTCCCTGGGCGGGCGGCATCGGGGCGGCCGAGCACCACTCGGAGTCGCCGGAGGCATACTTCGTGCACACGGCCGGGCTTCGCGTGATCGCCGTGTCCAACCCGGAGGACGCCTATCGCAGCCTCCGCCAGGCGATCGCCTCCGACGACCCGGTGATCTTCTTCGAGCCCAAGCGGCTCTATCACCACAAGGGGGAGGTCGACCTCGATGCCCCGCTCGCGGACGCACCTCCGATGGGCCTCGCCCGTGTGGTGCGTGAAGGCACGGATGCCACGCTCATCACCTACGGCGCCATGGTCTCCACCGCGCTGCAGGCGGCCGAGGCGGCCGAGGACGACGGCATCTCGATCGAGGTCATCGACCTGCGCTCTCTGTCGCCGATCGACTACGACTCCGTCGCTGCATCCGTGCGCAAGACCGGGCGTGTCGTCGTCGCTCACGAGGCATCGCGAGAAGCAGGAGTCGCCGCCGAAGTGATCGCCAGCATCACCGAGCGCTGCTTCGAGTACCTGGAATCCGCACCCCTCAGGGTCACCGGCCACGACATCCCGTACCCGCCGGCCAAGCTGGAGAAGTACCACCTCCCGGATCTCGACCGGCTCCTCGATGCCGTCGACCGGGTTCTGGACCGTCCGAACAGCCTGACGGGGGCCGAAGCATGATCGCCGAGTTCCGACTTCCCGACCTCGGTGAAGGACTCACCGAGGCCGAGGTCGTGCAGTGGCTGGTCGCACCCGGCGACGCCGTCGCCTTGAACCAGACGCTCGCCGAGGTGGAGACGGCGAAGGCCGTGGTCGAGCTTCCGTCGCCCTATGCGGGAACGGTGTCTGCGCTGCATGCGGAGGCGGGGGAGACCGTCGCCGTTGGCGCTCCGCTGATCGAATTCGATGTGGTCGGTGAGGAGCCGTCAACGACGGATGCGCCTGCCCAGGACAAACCGCAGGAGAAGGCGCAGCCGAACCTCGTCGGTTACGGTGCAGCACCGTCGTCTTCCGGTCGCCCCGCTCGTCGAACCCGCCGCGCTTCGGCGGTGTCCGTCTCGGCCGACACCGCAGTGCTCGAAGCAGCCCCGCACGACGCCAGTCCCCGAGCGACCACGGAGCAGGTCCTCGAGCGCCCGCGCTCCACGCCCCCCGTGCGCGCTCACGCGAAGCGTCTGGGCATCGATCTCGTCCTGGTGGCTGCGGAGGTCGGCGATCGGGTGATCACCCGCCGCGACGTCGATGTCTACGCTGAGCGGGTCGGCGCTGCAACGGCCGTCGAAACTCCCGCTGCCGAAGCGATCGGGTTCGCGGCACCGCGGTCGGTCGGATCCTTCGCCGACGCGGAGCGAGAGACGCGGATCCCGATCCGCGGGGTTCGTAAGCACACGGCCGCGGCCATGGTGCAGAGCGCCTTCACCGCGCCGCACGTGACGGTCTTCCACACGGTCGACGTCACGGCGACGATGGATCTGCTCGCGTCACTGCGCGAGGACCGCTCGCTCTCCGGTCATCGGATCGGCCCTCTCGCGATTATCGCGAAGGCCGTGTGCCTCGCGTTGGGGCGCACCCCGGGCTTGAACTCGAGTTGGGACGAAGCTGCGGCAGAGATCGTGCAGCACCACTTCGTCGACCTCGGCATCGCCGCAGCGACGGAGCGAGGGCTCATCGTCCCGAACATCCGAGACGCGGAACGGCTCACACTCGTCGAACTCGCCGATGCGTTGCGCTCCCTCGCGGAGACCGCGCGCGCCGGGAAGACGTCACCGGCGGAACTCGCCGGCGGGACCTTCTCGATCTCGAACATCGGCGTCTTCGGCGTCGATGCGGGCACTCCGATCCTGCCGCCGGGACAGTCCGGAATCCTCGCGGTCGGCGCGGTCCGCCGACAGCCGTGGGAGTACCGCGGCGAGATCGCGCTGCGTCAGATGATGACGCTGAGCCTCTCCTTCGATCACCGTCTCGTGGACGGCGCGGAAGGGGCGCGATTCCTCAAGGATGTCGCCGACATCCTGGAGGAACCGGGGCGGGCG
Source organism: Microbacterium sp. LWO13-1.2 (assembly GCF_038397725.1). Lineage (NCBI taxonomy): Bacteria > Bacillati > Actinomycetota > Actinomycetes > Micrococcales > Microbacteriaceae > Microbacterium > Microbacterium sp. LWO13-1.2. The sequence continues at coordinate 3,135,918 of NZ_CP151634.1, read as the reverse complement.
ATGCTGCTCAGCTGACGATCTGTCAGAGGACGGCGTGCTCGAGCAGGCGCAGCGATCCGGGGGACGCCTCGAATCGGTGCACTGAGCCGTTGCGGAGCGGTTCGCCGTCCCGAGGCAGAGTGCCGCCCGAGACATGGTCGATCAGCGAACGGATCACGCCGCCGTGGGTCACGACGATGACGGACTCGGCGAGGGGCGCCGAGCGGCGACGCGCGTCCCTGGCGATCCGATGAAGCGCCGACATGGAGCGATCGCAAACCTGGGCGAGCGACTCCGCACCAGGCACGTCGGAGAGCCAATCGCCGTAGGTCTGGATGTAGTCGGTGACCAGCATCCCCTCGCCCGCACCGAACTCCCGCTCCCGCATGTCGGGAACGAGCAGCGGCGTGTCGAGGCCGAGCTCCGAAGCGATGATCTGCGCGGTCTCGTGTGCGCGCACCAGAGGACTGGCATAGATCGTGTGGTGCGTTCCATCGGCGAGGAGCGCGGCCGCCGTGCGTGCATCGGCGCGTCCGGTGTCGTTCAGAGCGATGTCCGTGGTGCCCTGGATACGGCGGTCGAGGTTCCAATCGGTCTGACCGTGGCGGACGAGCGTGAGCAGGGTCACTTCAACAGCTCCTGGAGGGCAGGGAGCACATCGCTGGTGCCCGCGGCGATGGTGACATTCGCCCACGGGTCCGCGCGAGTCGGCTCTCGGTTGACGATGATCAGCGGAATGCTGCGGCGGCGAGCGCGTTCGATGAGACGCACGCCCGAGTTGACGACGAGCGAGGAGCCGGCCACGATCAGGGCGCTGCTGGCGCGCAGCAGCGACTCGGCGGCGCGGAACCGGTCCGGCGGTACATACTCGCCGAAGAAGACGACGTCCGGTTTGAGCATCCCGTCGCACACCGTGCACGTCGGGATGACGAAGCCCGCGGTCGTCTCCGGCAGGACATCGCCGTCCGGGGCGAGCGCCACGTTCTCGGGCACCGCGATCCAAGGGTTGCGTTCTTCGATCTGCACAGCGACGTCACGACGGTCGAAGACCTGACCGCAGTGCAGACAGAAGACACGGCGCATCGTCCCATGCACCTCGATGACGTGCGAGCTCCCGGCGCGCAGGTGCAGTCCGTCGACGTTCTGCGTGATCACGCCGCTGACGACGCCGGATGACTCCATCTCGGCGAGCGCGACATGGCCGGCGTTCGGTGCCGCATTCGCGAACGCGCGCCAGCCGAGATGCCCACCGACCCAGTACCGGCGGCGAGCAGCCTCATCGCCCAGGTAGGTCTGGATCGTCATGGGATCGCTGCCGGGACGTGCGCCCTCGCCACGATAGGCGGGAATGCCGGAATCCGTCGAGATGCCCGCTCCGGTGAGGAGTGCGATCCGGTGCCCGCGGAGCAGATCAGCGGATTCGACGAGGCGAGCCTGAAGCTCTTCGTCTGTCATCGCGCTCACGGCACCTCCTCGAGTGATTCTACGATGCCCGCGGGACGTGTCAGGCTGGACGCCTATGGAACTCGTGCACGTCGACACCGCGGACGACCCGCGCCTGGACGACTATCGATCGCTGACCGAGGTCGCTCTGCGCCGCGTTGTGGAGCCCGCGGGCGGCCTGTACATCGCGGAATCAGCGAAAGTCATCGCCCGCGCGTGCGCCGCGGGGCATCGTCCCCGGTCGGTCATGGTGCAGCAGCGTCGAGTCGACGAGATCCGGACGATCCTTGATGGCGCGCCGGTTCCGGTCTACGTGGTTCCGGACGACGTGGCGGAGAGCGTCACCGGGTTCGCCGTGCATCGAGGCGCGATCGCTTCGATGCACCGGCCCGTGCTCCCGTCTGTCTCCGATGTCGTGAAAGACGCCTCCCTGGTTCTGATCCTGGACGACCTCGCGGATCACACGAATGTCGGCGCCGCCTTCCGTGCGGCCGCGGGGCTCGGAGCGGATGCCGTGCTCGTGTCTCCGCGGTGCAGCGATCCGCTGTACCGGCGAAGCGTACGAGTGAGCATGGGCACGGTGTTCCAGGTGCCGTGGACACGGCTCGGAGAATGGGATGCCGCGGCGGAGGAACTGCATGCAGCGGGTTTCGAGCTCGCGGCCCTCGCGCTGAGCGATGACGCGGTGACGCTTGACGCGTATGCGGCGGATCGCCCGCCCCGGGTGGCGCTGGTGATGGGGTCCGAAGGCCACGGTCTTTCGGAGCGCGCGCTGGAGGTCGCGGATGCGGTCGTCACGATCCCGATGCGTGGGGGAGTGGATTCCCTCAACGTCGCTTCAGCGGCGGCGGTGGCGTTGTGGTCGCTGTCGCGCTGACGTTCTTGCCCCAACGAGGGGACTGCCGCAGACTCGGATGATGGAGTTCGCGGGAGTTCTGCCACCGGATGCACCGGATCCGTTCGCCCAGGCTGAAGCGAGGGTACGGGCGCTTCCGTTTCCGGTCTGGGGACTCGGCGCGCAGCCTTCGCTCGAGGACGATCGCTCACCGGGTCTCGGAACTGTCGGGGGTTCCGGCGGACCCGGAGAGCTCGAGGTTGCGGTTGGATACACCGTCTGGCGGAACCCGCAGGACCGTGACGATCCTGTCAATCTCGCCGAACTCGACGAGCAGACCCGCGCGGCTCTCGACGAGGTTCCGCCCTGGCCCCGGCCGGACTGGCTCGTCCGAGGGGCCGAGAAGATGCGCTATCCCCGCATCTGGGAGGCGGTGCGCACGACGTGGCGCCGAGATCCGACCCCTGAGGATCTCGGCAACCAGATCATCCACCATACGAACCACATTCTGATGAACCGATTCCGGGAAGAGCTCGGCATACCCGCCGGCCCACCCGGACCTTTCGAGACGACCGGGTGGCAGGTGACGCCGGCGGCGGTGAACACCGCGGCATCCGTCGTGGTCGATGGGACTCGAATCCCGTCCGTCGAGATCGACACAGACCCGTTCGTCTACGCGATCGGCGTCAGGATGGCCGACGACCTCGTCGTCACCGCGGTCGTCCCACGCGAGTTCCTCCCGCTGATCGAGGTCTCACTCGCTCGGCGGGTCTGACGTGTAGTCGGCCTGCGGCCAGACGACCGGCGCGGGATCGGGTCGCTTGGCCCCGATGTTGTCCCCAGATGACTGGTGACGAATGCGCCGGAGCACCCACGGCACCAGGTGCTCGCGTGCCCAGCCGAGGTCTTCGGAGCGGGCCTCGCGCCAGGTGCGCATCGGGATGGCTTCCGGCTGCATGGCGGAGAGGTCGTTCGGGACGTTCAGGGCGCGCAGCGCCATCCGCGCCACTTCGTGGTGGCCGAGTGCGTTGTAGTGCAGGCGGTCGTCGTCGAAGAAACGCAGATCCTGCACGACCTTGAGCGCCCACTGATCGGCGATGATGCAGTCGTGCCGATCGGCGATCGCGCGCACGTTCTCGTTGTAGATCGCGACTTTTCCTCGGAACGGACGGAACACCGGCGTGAACCCCGTATCGATGCCGGTGAACAAGAGCACGGATGCGCCGGTCGAGGCGAGGCGGGCGACCGCATCCTCGAGTTGGGCGGCGATGGCGTCCGGATCGGTGCCGGGCCGGATGACGTCGTTCCCGCCCGCACAGATCGACACGAGGTCCGGGCGCAGCGAGACGGCGGGCTCGATCTGGTCCGCGACGATCTGAGCTATCAGCTTCCCGCGCACCGCGAGATTCGCGTAGGCGAAGTCATCGACCTGCTGAGCAAGAACCGCGGCGACGCGGTCGGCCCAACCGCGGTGTCCGCCAGGGGCAGCGGGATCGGGGTCACCGATTCCCTCGGTGAATGAATCCCCGACGGCGACGAAACGTCGCCACGGGTGGACCGTCTCGTTGTCGAGGGGTGAGGTCCGAGTCGAATCCTGGTCGGTCATCCAGCTCTCCTTCGCGAACGAACGCCGTCCGGCGGTGGCCACGGCGCAGTGACCGAGCCTACCTCGCACCGAGCGCCGGGGGAGCGCGCGCGAGGAATGTCGGACACAGCGATTATCGTTGACTCGATGCTCTCTCCGTCTTTCCCCCAGCGCGCCCCGTGGGGGACGGCCGACAAGCTCCGCGCCTGGCAGCGGGAGGCGCTCGACGCGTATTTCCAGGCCGATCAGCGCGACTTCCTGGTGGCGGCGACACCGGGCGCAGGTAAGACGACCTTCGCGCTCACGCTCGCCGTCGAGCTGCTGCGCATCGGTGAGGTCGACCGGATCATCGTCGTGGCGCCGACCGAGCATCTGAAGACCCAGTGGGCGGATGCCGCCGCTCGCGTCCACATCCGGCTCGACCCGCGGTTCAAGAACAGTCACTGGGCGCCGGCGCGGCACTACCACGGTGCGGTCGTCACGTACGCCCAGGTCGCGGCGAAGTCATCCGTGCACCGTCACCTCACCGAAGACGCCAAGACGCTGGTGATCCTCGACGAGGTGCATCACGGCGGCGACGCGCTGAGCTGGGGCGATGCCATTCGCGACGCCTACGGCCCGGCGCGGCGCCGTCTGCTGCTGTCCGGAACGCCGTTCCGCAGCGATACCGCGCCGATTCCGTTCGTCGACTACCTGCCGGACGAATCCGGCGCGCGCGTCTCCAGCACTGATTACCGCTATGGCTACGGTCGCGCTCTCGCGGACGGCGTCGTGCGGCCTGTGCTGTTCCACATGTACGCGGGCAAGATGCGCTGGCGCACCAGCGCGGGTGACGAGATCGAGACGCATCTCGGCCAGGACAACACGAAGGATGTCACGTCGCAGGCGTGGCGGACGGCTCTGGACCCTGAAGGCGATTGGATGCCCGCGGTGCTGTCGGCTGCGGACCGCCGGCTCACCGAGATCCGCCATCACGTGCCGGATGCCGGGGGACTGGTCCTCGCCACCGACCAGACGGTGGCGCGTGCCTACGCGAAGATCCTGCACAGCATCACTCGTCAGCATCCGACGGTCGTCCTCTCCGACGACGCGACGGCCTCTGAGCGCATCGAGAAGTTCAGCGCGAGCACCGACCGCTGGATGGTCGCGGTGCGCATGGTGTCCGAGGGTGTGGATGTGCCTAGGCTCGCCGTCGGCGTGTACGCGACGTCTTCCTCGACGCCGCTGTTCTTCGCACAGGCGATCGGACGCTTCGTGCGTGCGCGGCGCCGAGGCGAGGCCGCGAGCGTGTTCCTTCCCAACGTCCCCGTGCTGATGGGCCTCGCCAACGAGATGGAGAAGCAGCGCGATCACGCGCTGGATCGCCAGAGCAAAGACGAGGACGGTCTCGACGACTCGCTCCTGGACAGTGCGAACCGCGAAGAAGACGCCTCAGACGCCCTGACGCAGGAGTTCAGCTACAAGGCGATCTCGTCGCTCGCCCACTTCGACCGTGTCGTCTTCGACGGCGACGAGTTCGGCCAGCTCGCCGAGCCCGGTACGCCCGAGGAGGAGGAGTTCATCGGATTCCCCGGCCTGCTCGAGCCGGAGCACGTGCACGAGCTGCTGATGCAGCGACAGGCGCGCCAATCACGATTGCGCGAGACACGCGAAGCGAACACCGAACCCACCGCGACCTCCACGTTGCCCGCGCCGCTGCACCGCACCCTTCGAGAGCAGCGACAGCTGTTGAACAGCCTCGTCGGGCTCTACGCCCGCCAGGCCGGAGAACCGCACGGTGCGGTGCATGCCGAGCTCCGGCGCATCTGCGGCGGTCCCGCGGTCGCACAGGCGACCGTGACGCAACTGCAGTCACGGATCGATGTCCTTCGCAAACGCGTGCGGTCGTAGTTCCGGTCTCGAGCAGACCCGTCCGCCGGCCCGTTCGGATGCCCGAAATGCTGGCAATCCGGGCATCCGGCCGTATCCGGTCCCGCCGCGCGGATAGCGTGGAACGGTTGCCCATCGACCTGGAGGTTCCATGACCGCGCCCGCTGCCGCCGAGCCGACCGCAGCCGATCGCCGCCGCTGGGCCCGTTACCTGGTGGAAGAGCGAGCGGAGGGACTCGTCTATCAGAAGCTCGCCGCGCGACGAACCGGCGAAGAACAGCAGATCCTGCTCCATCTCGCTGATGCCGAACGCCGTCACGAGCAGCACTGGCTCGACCTGCTCGGCGGAGAACCCGCACGTCTTCCCAGCGCCGGCGCGCGTTCTCGGATGCTCGGTTGGATGGCCGGTCGCTTCGGCTCGATCTTCGTTCTGGCCCTCGCGCAGAACGCCGAGGCACGCTCGCCCTACGACGCTGAGCAGTACGCCACACCGGCGATGCGGGCAGATGAGAAGGTCCACTACGAGGTCGTCCGAGGACTCGCCGCGCGGGGCCGACGGCGGCTTTCCGGCTCCTTCCGTGCCGCCGTGTTCGGCGCGAATGACGGACTGGTCAGCAACCTGGCCCTGGTGCTCGGCATCGGTGCGACCGGGGTGAGTTCGGGATTCGTGCTCTTCAGTGGCATCGCCGGTCTGCTCGCCGGAGCGCTCTCGATGGGCGCGGGGGAGTTCGTGTCGGTGCGCTCCCAGCGCGAGCTCCTCGCATCCACGGAGGCGAATGAGGACGCAGCGGATGCCGCGGCCGACCTCGACATCGACGAGAACGAGCTCGCGCTGGTCTACCGGGCGAGGGGGATGGCCCAGGAGGAGGCGCTGGCGCGGGCGCGCCGCGTCGTCGCGGCGGCGCAGGAAGGCGTGCGTCGAACGGTCACCGGACCTGTCCGCGTCCACGGTGCATCCGATGACCATGAGATCGTCGGCCGAGATTGGACGGCGGCGATCTCGAGTTTCCTGCTGTTCGCGTCGGGGGCGATCATTCCGGTTCTGCCGTGGCTGTTCGGCCTGCAAGGAACCACAGCCATCATCGTGGCACTCGTGCTCGTCGGCATAGCGCTGCTGTCGACGGGAGCCATGGTCGGCATCCTCTCCGGCGGCCCCCCTCTGCGTCGCGCACTCCGCCAGCTGGCCATCGGGTTCGGGGCAGCTGCCGTCACCTACGTGCTCGGCTTGGTCTTCGGCGTCGGAGCGCTCTGACGTCGCTCAGTCGAGCTGAAGCAACCGGTCGTCGTCCTCGCCGGGGTCCCCGCGCCCATCGGTGTTGTTCGTGAGCACCAACAGGGCACCGTCCGGGGTCTCGACGACATCGCGCAGCCGCCCATTCGTGCCGACGAGAATCTCCGACGAGGTCGACGGATCGTCCAGGGGCACGACACGGAGTCGCTCACCGCGCAGATTCGCGATATAGAGCATCCCTCCGCGAATGGCGATGCCGCTCGGGCTCGCATCAGCTGGCGCCCACTGCTGCACGGGGTCGACATAGTCTGGTGAGCCGGCGATGCCCTCGACCTCGGGCCACCCGTAGTTCTCCCCGGCAGCGATGACGTTCAGCTCATCCCAGGTGTCCTGTCCGAACTCCGAGGCGTACATGGTGCCGTTCTTCGACCATGCGATGCCCTGCGGGTTGCGGTGGCCGTAGCTGTACACGGGGGAGTCGGGGAAGGGGTTGTCGGCGGGGATTGCGCCATCCGGTGTGAGTCGCAGGATCTTTCCACCGAGACTGTCGCGATCCTGCGCGCTGTCCGGATCCCCGGCGTCGCCGGTCGTGGCGTACAGCATCCCGTCGGGGCCGAAGGCGATCCTGCCGCCGTTGTGATTTCCGGCCGATGGCAGGCCGTCGATGATCGTCTCCACTGCGCCGATCGACAGGGATCCCGGCTCGCCGGTGAGGCGGAAACGCTGGATGCGATTGCCGTCGCTGCCCGTCGAGTAGACGTAGAGGGAGGTGTCGTCGTGCACGGCGAGTCCGAGCAGGCCGCCCTCGCCTCTGGCGGTGACGCCGCCTACGGTGCCCACCTCGCGCGTCGAACCGTCGGCGAGCAGTTCGCGCACGATCGCCGTGTCGCGCTCGCTGATGAGTGCGGTATCGCCCGCGAAGACGACCGACCACGGCGCATCGAGACCGGAGGCGATGACGGTCGGTTCTCCCGTGCCTATCGGACCAGGCGATGAGCTTGTCGGACCGGGTGACGAGGAGGAACCGGGGTTCCCGGACAGAACCGGCTGCGTGCACGCTGTGAGCAGCACCGCTGACACGACGAAGAGGGAGAGCATCCCGCGTTTCGGTCCTGGCATGGCGACTCCGATCACCCTGGATACGAAGAAGGCCCCCTCTCGGGGGCCTTCTCCATACCTGTGCGCGGAGGGGGACTTGAACCCCCACGCCCTTGCGGGCACTGCGACCTCAACGCAGCGCGTCTACCATTCCGCCACCCGCGCAGGTGTTGGATGATCGTTGCCGACCGAAGAATGACACTAGCACGATCCGCGAGACTGTTCGAACCGGGGCAGCGCCCGGGCGTGGCACGTCGTTTCGATAGCCTGGGATGCATGATCGATCCTTCCGTCCCCGAGGTCGTCCGCATCGCGAGCGAACTCATCCGCTTCGACACCTCGAACTTCGGAGGTGGCAACGCGAAGGGTGAGCGCGAGGCAGCCGAGTACGTCGGCGCGTACCTGGAATCGCTCGGATTGACGCCGGAGTACTACGAGCCGATCCCGCGGCGCACCAACGTCATGGCGCGCGTCCCCGGCCGTGACCGCACGAAGCCGGCGCTGGTCGTGCACGGCCACCTCGACGTCGTGCCCGCGATGGCGGAGGACTGGAGCGTTGACCCGTTCGCCGGCATCGTGCAGGACGGGATGTTGTGGGGCCGCGGAGCGGTCGACATGAAGAACATGAACGCGATGATCCTCACCTCGGTTGCCGACATCCTGCGTGCGGGGGAGCAGCCGGAGCGCGACCTCGTTCTGGCGTTCTTCGCCGATGAGGAGAACGGCGGAGTCGAAGGCTCGGCGCTGGTCGTCCAGAACCGGCCGGAATGGTTCGCCGGAGCGACGGAGGCCATCAGCGAGGTCGGCGGATATTCGATCACGGTCGACGACCGGCGCGCGTACCTGCTCCAGGTCGGCGAGAAGGCGCTCATCTGGATCCGCCTCGTCGCCAAGGGGCGAGCAGGCCACGGGAGCAGGCTGCACGAAGACAACGCCGTCACCAAACTCGCCGAGGCGGTCGCCGCGATCGGGCGCACCCGCTGGCCGATCCGGCTCACAGCGACGACCGAGGCGCTGTTGGACGGTCTCAGTGCCTTGAGCGGTCGCCCCGTGGACGATCCGGACGCTCTGGCTGCCGCCGCCGGCCCCGCCGAGGCATTCCTGCGCTCCACGTTCCGCACCACCACGAACCCGACCGTTCTCACCGCCGGATACAAGCACAACGTCATCCCGGAGCGCGCAGAGGCGCTCATCGACGTGCGCGTCATCCCCGGCACCGAGGACGACGTGCTCGCGCAGCTGCAGGAGATCGTGGGCGACGAGATCACCATCGAGACGGTGGTCCGCGACATCGGCATGGAAACGCCCTTCAGCGGCGATCTCGTGGAGGCGATGGTCGCGAGCCTCGGACGGCACGATCCCGGTGTTCCGGTGATTCCGTACCTGCTGGGCGCCGGAACCGACAACAAGGCGCTGTCCTACCTCGGCATCACCGGGTACGGCTTCGCCCCTCTCCGGCTGCCGGCCGATCTGGACTTCACCGGGATGTTCCACGGAGTCGATGAACGCGTGCCCGTAGAATCACTTGTCTTCGGCCAGCAGGTGCTGACCGATCTGCTGCGCCATTACTGAGCGCGCATCCACCGCACCTGCGCCGCTCCACGAACACAGAAGGCCCCGCCATGCACCTGCTTGAAGCGCTCATCCTCGGCATCGTTCAGGGACTCACCGAGTTCCTGCCGATCTCCTCCAGCGCGCACCTGCGCATTCTCGGAACTTTCCTGCCTTCCGGTGAGGACCCGGGGGCCGCCTTCACCGCGATCACGCAGATCGGCACCGAGGCCGCCGTCGTCGTGTTCTTCTGGCGCGACATCGTGCGGATCATCTCGCAGTGGTTCCGTTCCCTGACCGGGAAGGCGCCGCGAAACGACCCGGATGCACGGATGGGATGGCTGATCATCATCGGCAGCATCCCGATCGTCGTGCTCGGCCTGCTCTTCCAGGATCAGATCGAGACCGTCTTCCGCTCGCTGTGGCTCATCGCCATCATGCTCATCGTCTTCGGCATCCTGCTCGGAATCGCGGACTACGTCGGGGCGAAGCGGCGCAAGCTGAACGAGCTCACCGTCCCGCACGGCATCGCGTTCGGTCTCGCGCAGTCGCTGTCGCTGATCCCCGGTGTCTCGCGCTCGGGCGGAACGATCACGATCGGGCTGTTCCTGGGCTACGAGCGCGCGGCTGCCGCGCGCTACGCATTCCTGCTGGCGATCCCTGCCGTCTTCGGCAGCGGCTTCTATCAGCTCTTCAAGAGCTGGGATGAGCCGTCGATCTTCTCGTTGGGCGACACCCTGGCCGCGACCGGAATCGCGTTCGTCGTCGCCCTCGGCGTGATCGCGTTCTTCATGAACTGGATCTCGAAGCGCAGCTTCCTGCCGTTCGTGATCTACCGGATCCTGCTCGGCGTCGCGCTGCTCGTCCTGCTCGGCACCGGAGTGATCGCCGCCTGAGCGCCTAGCGCTTGAAGTCGCCCGGCCCGTCGCCGCGGCGCCGCAGGTAGCGCTCGAAGGCCTGGGCGATGGCATCGCCGGAGGCGTCGGGGGAGTCCCAGGTGTCGCGGGTGCGCTCGAGCTGGCGGATGTACTCGGCCATGTCCTCGTCCTCTGCCGCCGCCGCGTCGATCGAGGCTTCCCAGGCCGCTGCCTCCGTGCGCAGATGATCCCGCGGGACGTTGACACCGGTCAGCTCTTCGAGCCTGTCCAGCAGCGCCAGGGTGACCTTCGGCGAGGGAGTCGCCGTGGCGACGTAGTGGGGGACGCTCGCCCAGAGGCTGGCCGTGGGAATGCCGGCATGCTCGGCGAAGTGCTCGAAGACGCTCAGGATGCCTACCGGCCCCTCGTAGAGCGAGCGCTCCAGACCGTGCGCTTCGCGCACCTGCTCGTTCTGGCTCGATGCGAAGATCGAGATCGGGCGCGTGTGCGGAACGTCGGACAGCATGGCACCGAGCGTCACCAGACCGGATACGTCGTCGCGCAGTGCGACGTCGATGAACTCGCTGGCGAACGCCTGCCAGGTGCGTGCCGGCTCGACGCCGGTGAGCAGCCAGAACTCGGGACCGGTGCCGGCATCGCGCGGTCGCCACAGTCCGGCCTCGGGCCATCGCAGCTGACGTCTGCCCTCGGCATCCATCCGGGTGGCCGGGCGCGTGTACTGGTAGTCGAAGTACAGTTCGGGGTCGATCGAGTGCACGAGGTCGTAGTCGGTCATCGACCGCAGCGCCTCGATCGCACCGCTCGCCGCCTCGCCCGCATCGTTCCAGCCGTCGAAGGCGGCGATGATGATGCGCGAACCGAGAACATCCATCGTGGGCTCCCTTCGAGGTCGTGGACAGGTACCCCAAGGCTAGTCGGCGTCGGCGGGGGTGTGGGCGCGGCCGCGGCTAACATGGGTTCAGTGATCAGACAGCCCAAGGCAGTCCTCTGGGACATGGACGGAACACTCGTCGACACGGAACCGTACTGGATGGCTGCGGAGACGGTGCTGGTGGAGTCGTTCGGCGGAACGTGGAGCCACGCCGATGCGCTGCAACTGGTCGGCAACGGCCTCCACGACAGTGCCGTGATTCTGCGGAACGCGGGTGTCGAGATGGACCCCGAGGCCATCATCCAGTACTTGACGGACCAGGTGCAGGAGTCACTGCGGACGAATGGCGTGCCGTTCCGCCCCGGCGCGCGTGAGCTTCTCCGCGACCTCAAGGATGCGGGCATCCGCACCGGCCTCGTGACCATGTCGCTGCGGCGGATGGCGCTGAGCGTCGTCGAGCTCATCGAATTCGACGCGTTCGACATCGTGGTCGCCGGCGATGATGTCGAGCAACCGAAGCCGCACCCTGAGCCGTACCTCCGAGCCGCTGAGCTGCTCGACATCGACATCGCGCACGCCGTCGTCATCGAGGATTCTCCGACGGGGCTGCGTTCCGGAATCGCATCGGGCGCCGTCGTGCTCGGCGTGCCGCACATCGTCTCCCTCGACGATCTCGGCGCCCACGAACTCTGGCCGACGCTGCATGAGCGAAAAGCCGCTGATCTGGTCGACCTCTTCGGCCGAATGACCGCAATGACAGGAGTCACCCGATGACCGAAGCGAGCGCACAGCGCCCCAGTGGGCCGTTCCGCGAGGGCGATCGTGTGCAGCTCACCGGTCCCAAGGGCCGCCTGCACACCGTCACCCTCAAGGAGGACGGCGAGCTCCACACCCACCACGGCGTCTTGCGGCATCGGGATCTCATCGGCCTCCCAGACGGCTCTGTCGTGGCGAACAGCTCGGAGCACGAATACCTCGCGCTTCGCCCGCTGCTCAAGGACTTCGCGATGTCGATGCCGCGTGGCGCGGCGATCGTCTACCCGAAGGATGCCGCGCAGATCGTGATGCAGGCCGACATTTTCCCCGGTGCCACCGTGGTCGAGGCCGGGGTGGGCTCGGGGGCGCTGTCGCTCTCGCTGCTGCGCGCGGTCGGTCCCGCTGGAAAGCTCGTGTCGTTCGAACGTCGCGACGATTTCGCAGAGGTCGCCAAGGGCAACGTCGCGACCTTCTTCGGCGGAACCCCGGATACCTGGCGCGTCGTCGTCGGCGACCTGACCGAGGCTCTTCCTCTCGAGCAGCCTTCCGGGAGCGTCGATCGCGTGGTGCTCGACATGCTCGCGCCCTGGGAATGCATGGATGCTGTCGCCGAGGCGCTCACACCGGGTGGCGTGGTGCTCTGCTACGTCGCGACCGCGACGCAGCTCTCGAGGGTTGCCGAGTACATCCGTGGCACCGGACTCTTCACCGATCCGGACGCCTCCGAAACCATGGTCCGCGGCTGGCACGTCGAAGGGCTCGCTGTCCGACCAGACCACCGGATGGTCGCGCACACCGGTTTCCTGCTCACCGCGCGTCGTCTGGCACCGGGGGCCATCGCTCCCTCTGTCAAGCGCCGTGCGTCCAAGAGCAGCTACGGTGACGCCGATGTCGAGCAGTGGACCCCCGGGGCCGTGGGGGACCGCGAGATCACCGATAAGAATCTGCGCAAGCGTGCCAGGGAGGCCGCGAAGGCGGCCGACGGGGCGCGTCTCGCCTCGGCATCGCGCGAAACCGAGCAGGGGACGGAATAGACTGGAGCGCGTGCGTAAAACGTCCGCCGCTCTGGCCACCCTCAGCCTTGCCGTCCTCGCCCTGACCGGGTGCACCGCGGCTCCGACCTTCAACGGTGCTTCCTGCGATCGGACGGCGTCGGCGAGCGGCATCGGCGAGGCTGTCACGGTCGAAGGCGAAGTGGGCGAAGCGCCCGAGGTCGAGGTGTTCTCGCCGGTTCACGTGAAGAAGACGTCTTTCACCGACGTCGCAACGGGTGATGGCCGCGCGCTGGTGAGTGCGCAGCAGGCGCTGAACCTCGAGCTGTCGATCTACAGCGGCGAAACCGGCAAGCAGGTGTTCGCCACGCCTTACGACTCAAGCGCCGCAGCGCCGGCGATGACCATCAACGAGTGGGCGGAACGCTCGCCGGGTCTCGGCGACGTCCTGCAGTGCGCCACCGCCGGTACACGCATCCTCGCCGCGCTCACGGCGGATGATTTCGGACCGGCCAACATCGAAGGACTCGGCCTGGCTGCCGACGACACCGCGATCTTCGTGATCGACGTGCTGGACGCATTCCTGCCGAAGGCCGAGGGTGCTCTCCAGTTCAACGATGCGCGCGGCCTGCCGACCGTCGTTCGCGCGACAGACGGCACCCCCGGCATCATCATTCCGGACAGCGCAGCACCCGAAAAGCAGACGGTGCAGACGCTCATCAAGGGTGAAGGTGAAGTGTTGACGGCCGAGCAGACTCCGCTGGTCAATTTCACCGCCATCGGCTGGGACGACAAGCAGATTCTGCAGACCACGTGGGGCGACAAGCCGAGTGCGCAGCTTCGCGACATCGCCGCTCCGGTGGCCGACGCTCTCGTCGGCCAGCCGGTCGGCTCCCAGGTGATGGTCGTGCTGCCGGCGACCGACGGTTCGCCCGCGATCGCGGTCGTCGTCGATGTTCTGGGTGTCACCTCGGCACCGACGCAGTGATGGCTGCCCGGATTCCCGCGGAGGAGCGCCTGACGAATCTCGTCGTGGCGTTGATGGCCACGGAGATCGGGCTCACCAAGCAGCAGATTCTCGACAACGTCTCCGGTTATCGGCAGCGTGCCGATGCCGGAACGCGCGCGGATGCTCTCGAGAAGATGTTCGAGCGCGACAAGGATGAGCTGCGCACACTCGGTGTGCCGATCGAGACCATCGGAGATCCGTCCGACCCGAATGACCTCCGCGAGGCTCGCTATCGCATACCGCAGGCGGAATACGACCTGCCCAGCGACATCGAGTTCAGTTCCGCCGAGCTTGCGGTATTGCGACTGGCCGGCAGCGTCTGGAGCGCGGAATCCGTTTCGGCCGACGCGCAGTCCGGAGTGCGCAAGATCCGTGCGCTCGGAATCGACGGAGACGAGCCGATCATCGGATTCGCGCCGCGGATCACCGCACGCGACGCCGGATTCGCGCCCCTTCAGGACGCGATCGAGAAATGCCGAGTGGTCGTGTTCGACTATCTCAAGCCGGGTGAGGATGCTCCGCGGCGCCGTCGGATCCGCCCTCTGGCGCTTGTGGACTATGCGGCGCGATGGCACGTCTTCGGCATCGATGTCGATGCCGACGCCGACCGGATGTTCCTGCTCAGCCGGATCACTGGCGATGTCACCATCACGAACGAGACTTTCGCTCCCGGACTGCGTGACGGGGCGGGAGAGCGCGCGTTGGCCGGTCTCGACCGCGTTGCCGCGGAGAACACGGCTCTCCTGGAGGTCACACCGGGCACAGAGGCCGCGCTGCGGCTGGGGCGCCGAGCGACGGCGGCACCGCAGGGCATCCGCGTGCCGTTCGTGGATCTTCATATCCTCGCCGACGAGATCGCGTCCTACGGTCCTGAGGTCAGAGTCGTGGATCCTGCCCCGCTACGCGATGCGGTGATCGCCCGTCTGCGTGCGGTCATCGAGAGCCATACGGATGCGGAGGAGGCACGATGAGCGCTCAGACCAAGCCGCTGCTCGCAGCCGACCGAGTCCGGCTCTACCTCACACTGGTGCCGTACCTCCTCGAGCACGGGCAGGTATCACTCGCCGAGGCCGCCGAGGAGTTCGGTGTGACGCCCCAGGAGATGCGCGGGATGGTGGAGAAGCTCACCGTTATCGGGCTGCCCGGCGACTCCGGCTACTGGCAGCAGCCCCAGGAGATGTTCGACATCAACTGGGATCTCCTCGACGAGGACGACGTCATCGAGATCACCAATGACGTCGCCCTGCGGAGAGTGCCTCGGTTCACCGCGAGGGAGGCGGCCGCGTTGCTCGCCGGGCTTCAGATGGTCGCAGCAGTGCCAGCGGTCTCCGATTCGGGCCTCATCGCCGGACTCATCTCCAAGCTGTCCCGAGGTGCGGCGAACGCGCCGGCCGAGGTGGTCGTCGCCCCGAGCGCCGTCGATCACGTGCGGCAGGTCGTCGCCAGGGGAGTGCAGGAGGGCGTAGCCGTCTCCTTCACGTATCAGGCGCCGGATGCCGCACCGACGACGCGCACGGTCGACCCTGTGCAGATCCTGATCACCAACGCGCAATGGTATCTGCAGGGCTGGTGTCATCTGCGCGAGGCGATGCGCACCTTCCACCTGGACCGCGTCAGTGACCCGCAGTTGACCGATATTCCGATCACGCACGCCGGCGACTCCGTCCCCGAGGCGTTCTCCGCCGTCGATGACGAGGGCGAGGTTCGGGTGGTGCTCCCAGAGCGACTCGCACCCCTGCTCGGCGGATTCCTCTCCGCGGACAACGTCGAAACACGCGATGGGGTCCTCGAAGCCCGCCTGCGTCTGGCCGACCCGCGCGGCATCAAGCGCGTCGCCGCCCGCTTCGGCGGTGCACTCGAGGTGAAAGACCCCGGCATCGCCCGGACGGCCACCCGAGAATGGGCGGCAGCGGGACTCGCACTGTATCGGCATCCGCAGCACGATGATTGACCATTAGACTGATCGAAACCACCTACGACGGGAAGAAGACATGTTCGCTGGAATGCAAGGCTGGCATCTGCTGATCGTCCTCGCTGTGATCCTTCTTTTGTTCGGAGCAGCGAAGCTCCCGGCACTTGCGAAGAGCATGGGGCAGTCCGCCCGCGTGTTCAAGGGCGAGATGAAGGCCATGAAGGAAGAGGACGGCGCGCGCGCCGATTCCACCTCTGCCGAGCAGAGCACGGTCAAGGACCCCGGTTCCGAGACTGAGACTCCGCCGCGCGCCTGACCGTCCGTGGAAGTCTCAGAATCCACCGCGGACAAAGGTAAGACGCCGCACCGCGACCGGAGGATGTCGCTCGGCGCGCACCTCGTCGAGCTGCGCAAGCGCCTGATGTGGGCAGCGCTCGCGTTGCTGGTCGGCATGGTGATCGCGTTCATCGTCGCGGACCCCATCATCCACTTCATCACCGAGCCGATCCGCATCATCACCGAGAAACGCGGCGACGATTTCAGTGCCCTCAACTTCGGCACGATCACGTCCGCATTCGACATGCGTATGCGCATCGCGTTCTCGATCGGACTGTTCCTGTCCGCGCCGATATGGCTGTGGCAGGTCTGGGCGTTCATCATGCCGGGGCTCACTCGCAAGGAGATCCAGTACACCGTCGGGTTCGTCCTCGCGGCCGTGCCGCTCTTCTTCGGGGGCTGCTACCTGGGCGTGATGATCATGCCTCACGTCATCGAACTGATGTGGAGCTTCACACCTGACGGCGCGACGAACTTCTACTACGCGCAGGAGTACTACGACTTCGTCTTCAAACTGATGATCGTGATCGGCATCTCGTTCGTGCTCCCGGTCTTCCTCGTGGCGCTGAACTTCGCGGGGATCATGTCCGGCCGTGCGATCCTCAAGGGATGGCGGATCGCGATCATCATCGCGACGGTATTCGCGGCGCTGGCGACTCCCGCAGCCGATGTGGTGAGCATGCTGATGCTCGCCGGCATCCTGATCGTGCTGTACTTCGCGGCCGCTGGACTGTCCATGCTCTTCGATCGGCGTAAGCACAAGCGCAATGCGGCGGCCGGGCTCATCCCGGACACCGCATGAGTTCGCCGTCCGAGCGGTACTCCGCCGCACGGGACGCGACCGATCATCCTGAGACGACCGCTTTCGCGGCAGTCCAGCGTTTCGACCTGGATCCGTTCCAGGTCGCCGGATGCCACGCACTCGAGCGCGGTCACAGCGTGCTGGTCGCCGCTCCCACCGGCGCGGGAAAGACCATCATCGGCGAGTTCGCGATCCATCTCGCGATGCAGACGCCGAGCGACAAGGCCTTCTACACGACGCCCATGAAGGCGCTCTCGAACCAGAAGTTCCGTGAGCTCGTCGAGGTGTACGGCGCCGATCAGGTCGGCCTTCTCACCGGTGACACGAACATCAACGGCAACGCCCGGATCGTGGTGATGACCACCGAGGTGCTGCGGAACATGATCTATGCGGATTCCGCCGCCCTTCGCGATCTCCGCTACGTCGTGATGGATGAGGTCCACTACCTCGCGGACCGTTTCCGCGGAGCTGTCTGGGAAGAGGTCATCATCCACCTCCCGCAGCAGGTGCGGCTCGTGTCCCTCAGCGCCACTGTCTCCAACGCAGAGGAGTTCGGCGACTGGCTCGACACGGTTCGCGGCGACACCGAAGTGATCGTCTCCGAGATCCGGCCGGTGCCGCTGGAACAGCATGTGCTCGTCCGCGACGACCTGCTCCCGCTCTTCGACGACCGTGCAGGCATCGCGACCGCTCAGGTGAATCAAGAGCTGATGCGCATCCGATCCTTCACCGGGTCCAGGTACGACAGCAACCGTGAGGCGCAGACGTATCGCAGCGAACGTCATGCGGGAAGGCACGCGCAACGACCGCGTGGAGGCCACAAACCGGCACGTGCGGCCAACGTGCGGCGGATCGAGCGGATGGATCGCCCGGATGTCGTGCGCCTGCTCGAGCGCGCCAATCTCCTGCCCGCGATCTTCTTCATCTTCAGTCGTGTGGGGTGCGACGCCGCCGTGCAGCAGGTGCGCCGTTCCGGCATCCGCCTCACCACGGTCGAGGAGCGCGCCGAAATCCGCGCGATCGTCGAGGAGCGCACCCGTGCGCTTCAGGAGGAGGACCTCGGTGTCCTCGGGTACTGGGACTGGTTGGACAACCTCGAGCGCGGCGTCGCCGCCCACCACGCCGGACTCCTCCCGGCGTTCAAAGAGGTCGTCGAGGAGCTCTTCCGCCTCAAGCTCGTCAAGGCCGTCTTCGCCACCGAGACGCTGGCGCTCGGGATCAACATGCCTGCGCGCACCGTGGTGCTCGAGAAGATGGAGAAGTTCAACGGCGAGGCGCGCGTGGCGATCACGTCGGGGGAGTACACGCAGCTCACGGGTCGCGCCGGGCGTCGCGGCATCGACGTCGAAGGCCACGCGGTCGTGCAATGGACCGAGGGGATGGATCCGCAGGCGGTCGCCGCTCTCGCATCGCGGCGCACCTATCCGCTGAACTCCAGCTTCCGGCCCACCTATAACATGGCCGTCAACCTCATCGACCTGTTCGGGAAGACACGAGCCAGGCAGATCCTGGAGTCCTCGTTCGCCCAGTTCCAGGCCGACCGCGCCGTGGTGGGTCTGGCGCGCCAGGTGCGCGAAGCGGAGGAGTCGCTCGCCGGCTACCAGAAGTCGATGGCGTGCGAGCATGGCGACTTCCCCGAGTATGCGGCGATCCGCCGCGAGCTCAGCGATCTGGAGAAGAAGAACCGCCAGGACTCTCATGGCTCGCGCGCAGAGCGCGAGAAGAGGGTCAAGCGCATTCAGAGTCTGCGCACACGCATGCAGCGGCATGGGTGCCACAACTGTCCCGACCGAGAGACGCACGCCCGCTGGGCCGAGCGCTACTGGAAGCTCAAGCGGCAGAACGACCGGATCCGCCGGCAGATCGAGACGAGGACGGGTACGGTCGCGCGCGTCTTCGACCGGGTGGTCGAAGTGCTCGAGACCCTCGACTACGTCACCGGATCAGGAGCCGAGACGAGCCTGACGGATGCCGGGCGTACGATGCGCCGCATCTACGGTGAGCGCGACCTGCTCGTCGCGGAGTCTCTTCGCCAGGGCCTGTGGACGGGACTGGACGCGCCGTCGCTCGCCGCGATGGCCTGCTGCCTGGTCTACGAACCCCGACGCGATGAGGCGAACTCGGGGGAGCGAGGCCTTCCACGAGGGGCCTTCCGTGCGGCGTACGAGAAGACGTCGACGTTGTGGGCTCAGCTGGACGACCTGGAGAAGGACCATCATCTGCCTGGGAGCGAGCCTCTGGCTGCGGGTCTCGCCGGAGCGATGCACAGCTGGGCGCGCGGCGGGATGCTCGACCGAGTGCTCATCGACGCCGACATGGCAGCGGGAGATTTCGTGCGGTGGGCGAAGCAGACGATCGACTTGCTCGACCAGCTCTCGATCGTGGCCGAGGATGCTGCCCTTGCGCGGACCGCCCGGGCCGCACTCGACGGCGTGCGCCGTGGCATCGTCGCATACTCGTCGATGTGAGGAGGGGCGGATGCCGAACGCTCCCGCGCGCCTGAAGCCGCTCCTGCCGCTCTGGGTTGCCGTAGTCTTCGCGGCGGTCGCCGGCGGACTGATGGATCTCGCCTACCCGGACGTCGCCGCCTGGATTCTCGCCTTCCCCGCCGCGGCGTTGCTGCTGCTGGCACTGATCGGTCGGCGCGTCGGGGGAGCACTGCTCGTTGGCGCAGTGTACGGAGTCGTTTTCTTCACCCTGCTGGTCTCCTGGACCTCGCGCTATCTCGGCCCGATACCGTGGGCCGCCCTCAGCGTCGTGGAAGGCGTCCTCACCGCCGTCGCCATCATTCCGATCGCGCTGGCCTATCGCTGGATGCCACGTGCCTTCCCCGGCACCACAGGGCGTCTCCTCGGGCTCCCGGCCGTCATCGCCGCCCTCTGGGTCGGTCGTGAGCTCTTCGTCGGCTCCTGGCCGTATGGCGGCTTTCCGTGGGCACGCATCGGAATGAGTCAGGCGCAGAGCCCGCTGGCTCCGATCTCATCCTGGCTCGGCGTGAGCGGTGTGAGCTTCCTCATGATCCTGCTCGTCGCGATGCTCATCGAAGTCGTCCGCCTGCGCGCCTGGCAGCGGCCGGTGCGGCTCATCGCGCCGGTCGTCCTCGTGCTGGTGATGCTCTTCACCCCGCTGTTCCCGACGTCCCCCACCGGCACGCTGCGGATCGGCGCCGTGCAGGGCAACGGCCCGACCGGTTACTTCGACGTCCGTGAGCCGTACTCGGTGATCCAGGCGCAGACCGATGCGACGAAGCCGCTCATCGGCGAGGACGTCGACCTCGTGGTCTGGCCGGAAGGGTCACTCGACGGGGACCCCACCGCGGACCCGACGTTGGCTCGGCGTCTGACGCTGCTATCGACCAGACTCGACGCGCCGCTTCTCGTGAACGCGGCGACGGCGCGCGACGACAGATACTTCAACACCTCGCTGCTGTGGACACAGGCAGGCACTGCGGATCAACTGCACGACAAACGGCATCCGGTTCCGTTCGGGGAGTACGTGCCTGATCGTGCTTTCTTCAACGCACTCGCTCCGGATCTGATCGGTCTGCTCCAACGTGAATACACGCCGGGCACGAACCCGCCGGTCGTCGAGGTGGACGCCGCGACGGTCGGGCTGGCGATCTGTTTCGATGTGATCCACGACGATGTCATCAACGCGGGACTGAACGCCGGTGCGCAAGTGCTGGTCTTCCAGACGAACAACGCCGACTTCCGTGGCACCGACGAGAATCTCCAGCAGCTCGCGATCGCGCGGATGCGGGCGATCGAGACCGGCCGGACCGTGGTGAACATCTCGACGGTCGGCACCAGCCAGATCATTCGCCCCGACGGCTCGACGGTGGTGTCGCTGAACGCAGATGAGGCCGGGGCGATGCTCGAGGATGTCGAGCTCCGCTCCGGCCTCACGGCTGGTGTGCTGCTGGGCCCCTGGGTTCAGCAACTGCTGATGTGGGGCGGATTGGGCGCGCTCATCCTCAGTGGGTGGCGCGCACGTCGGCGTTAGGCGCCGATCTTCTCCCTGGTCGGGTCCTCACCGGCACCGCGGCGGGCGCGGATGAAGGCGAGGCGCTCTTCGAGCAGTTCCTCGAGTTCCGCCCGGGTGCGGCGCTCCATGAGCATGTCCCAGTGTGTGCGCACAGCCTTCTCGTCGGTGACCTCGAGGGTCACGGCCTGACCGTCGATGTTCAGACGCGCGTCAGCGCCGCACGAGCGGCACTCCCAGGTCTGCGGCGGCTCGGCCTCGGCCGAGAACATCAGGTTGGTGACGTGTCCGCACTCGTCACAGGTGTAAATGGTCTCGCGGCGTTCCATGAAAACGACGCCCTCTTCGCTCTGTAGGCTCTGGGCGCCGAGTCGGATGCCGCGCAGGCTGCGATCTGCCATTGTGTGGTCCTCTCGTCGTTGTCAGGTATAACGCCTCAGCCTGTGCGCTTCATCCATGTCAGCGACCTTTGGCCCGGATTCACAGTCGAATCTCAGCGCCCAGGGACGTGCGGAGGGGTCAGAACGATTGGACGGTCTTCACCGCGATGTCGGCACGGTCCGAGACGATGCCGTCGACGCCGAGCCTCACGAGCCGTTGCATGTCTGAGGGTTCGTTGACGGTCCAGACGTGGACTTCCACGCCGTGCCGATGTGCGGCGCGCAGGAGGGCCGGTGTGAGCACGCGTATCGCGCCGTGTCTCTCCGGAATCTGCAGCGCGTCGATGTCGCGGAGGAGACGCGCGGGGGAGAGGCGCACCGAGGACAACCCGCGAAGCGCCGCAATGGTGCGGCTTCCGGCTGAGCTGGCAGGAGGCATGGCGGCGCCGGCGCGTAGCACCGCAGCGATCGTCGCGCGTCGGCGCGCGTCGGAGAAGCTCGTGACCAGTACACGATGAGTGTGGTCGGCGAGGATCGTCCCCAACGGTTCCACGGCGGCGGCGGTCTTCACATCGATGTTGAACCGCGCAGTGGGGAAGGAGTCCAGAGCCTCAGCCACCGTCAGAAGACCGCCGTGGTCGGCGAACAGTCGAGCGAGTTCGACCGTACTCACCTCATTGACGCGCCGTGGATCGCCGGTGAGGCGCTGAAGTGTCACGTCATGGAAGAGCACGACGTCACCGTCTGCGGTGACCTGGCAGTCGGTCTCTATGTACTCGGCTCCCGCGGCATGAGCGGCCGCGAAGGCCGCGGCCGTGTTGTCCCAGACACCGGAATCCTCGCCCGCCGCGGTGAGAAGACCACGATGGGCGAGGACTCGAGGATGCCGCGCCTTGCCGAAATAGGGGTGCGTCACACGCCCGGAGGTGGGCTGGTCGGCGGCTGGCCGGATCCGGGACGCGGCGTGAAAGCGGTGCCGATGCCCTTGAGCGCCTCGGTGAGCTCACTCGGGATGATCCACAGCTTGTTGGACTGGCCCTCGCTGATCTTCGGCAGCATCTGCAGGTACTGATACGCGAGCAGCTTGTCGTCCGGAGCGCCCTGGTGGATGGCGGTGAAGACGTTCTGAATCGCCTCCGCCTCTCCCTGAGCGCGGAGGACAGCGGCCTGCTTGTCACCTTCGGCGCGGAGGATCTCTGCCTGCCGTGCGCCCTCAGCCTCGAGGATCGCGGACTGCTTGGTTCCCTCGGCCGTCAGGATGGCGGCGCGGCGGTCACGCTCGGCGCGCATCTGCTTCTCCATCGAGTCCTGAATGGACAGGGGCGGGTCGATCGCCTTGAGCTCGACGCGGCCGACGCGGATTCCCCACTTGCCCGTGGCCTCATCGAGGACGACGCGCAGCTGGCCGTTGATGTTGTCGCGGCTCGTGAGCGCCTCTTCGAGGTTCAGACCACCGACGACGTTGCGGAGCGTGGTGGTCGTGAGCTGCTCGACGGCGCCGAGGTAGTTCGCGATCTCGTAGGTCGCCGCTCGAGCATCCGTCACCTGGAAGTACACGACCGTGTCGATCGAGACGACGAGGTTGTCTTCCGTGATCACCGGCTGCGGAGGGAATGAGACGACCTGCTCACGCATGTCGATAAGCGGGCGGAGGCGATCGATGAAGGGCACCAGGATGTTCAGACCGGGCATCAGGGTCTTGTGGTACCGGCCGAGCCGCTCGACGACTCCCGCAGTCGCCTGCGGGATGATCCGGATCGATCGGGCGATGGTCACCACCACGAAGATGATGATCGCGACCACCAGGATCCAGAGGATCGCGGTCGGGATGAACGAGGAATCGTTCACTGAAGTCTCCTAGTCGTTGACGGGTCGGACGATGGCGGTCGCGCCGCTGACCGCGGTGATCGCGATCGTCGCGCCCTGCGGAATGGGCACACCGGCGGGGGTTCGTGCGGTCCAGGTGTCGCCGTTGCTCAGCTTCACCTGTCCCGATACCTGCGTGATCTCATGCAGCGCGATGCCACGGAGGTCGATGAGGGCGTCGACGTTCGATTTGGTCGGGTCCTCGCCGCGACGAAGGCGCTTGAGCAGCGGCGGACGCAGGAAGAGGATGAAGATCGCGGCAGCTGCGGCAGCGATGATCACCTGCACCCACACCGGAACCCCGACGAGATCGGTGACGAGACCGATCGCGCTGCCGAAACTCAGCATCAGGAAGGTGAAATCGAGTGTCAGCATCTCGATCACCAGGAAAGCGGCGATCAGGACGAGCCAGCCGATCCATGCCCACTGGTCGATGAACTGAACGAATGTGGCGAAAGTGTCCATGCGCTCTCCTTTGCGGTCAACCTATCACGCGCCCTGGCTCGGATCGGGTGTCGGGAGCGGGGATTGATAGTGTGAGGATGTCGCGTGATCGCGGCGTCTCACGCATCACAAGGAGTCACCGTGACCGAGCTTCTCCCCGCAGGTTCCCTCGACGGCAAGGTCGCTCTTGTCACCGGATCATCCCGGGGGATCGGCGCCGACACCATCCGGTATCTCGCGGAAGCGGGCGCCGATGTCGTCATCAACTTCCGCAACAAGGCGCCGCGCGCTGAGAAGCTCGCCGTCGAACTGCGCGCTCTCGGGCGGCGCGTCCTCACCGTGGCCGCCGACCTCACCGATCCCGCATCCGTCTCCGACATGTTCGACGCGGTACGCGAGGAGTTCGGGAGTCTCGACATCCTCGTGCTCAACGCGTCCGGTGGCATGGAATCCGGCATGGCCGAGGACTACGCGCTGACGCTCAATCGCGATGCTCAGCTCAACGTGCTGAACGCCGCGCTCCCGCTTCTGGGTGATGGCGCCCGTGTGGTCTTCGTGACCAGCCACCAGGCTCATTTCATCCGGACGACGCCGACCATGCCGGAATACGAGCCGGTCGCGCTCTCCAAGCGTGCCGGAGAAGACGCACTGCGCGAGCTCATCCCTGGCCTCGCCGAGAAGGGCGTCGGCTTCACGGTCGTCTCCGGCGACATGATCGAAGGCACGATCACGGCCACGCTTCTCGAGCGCGCCAATCCTGGCGCCATCGCCGAGCGGCGCGAATCGGCCGGCAAGCTCTACAACGTCTCCGAGTTCGCGGCCGAGGTCGCGCAGGCGGCCGTCGATCCTGTGCCGGCCGACAACACGCGCCTCGTCGGCGATGTGAGCGCGTTCGCGGCTGAGTGAACTGAACGCCACCGACCGGCGCCAAGCTGATCGGCAACGGAATCGGCCCCGGTCTGCTGTTGTGCAGAACGGGGCCGATTCGCGTCGCAGGGGCTGTTACGCCGACTTGCCGAGGGTGATCGCGCGAACGATCTGCACGATGCCGAGCGCGATCAGAGAAGCGGCAAGGAGCAGCCAGAAGAGCGGCACGGCTGCGAACCCGAGCGTGAGGACGGCGATGCCGGCCACGACGCTCAGAAGCGCGTAGAGCAGCGTCCAGACTCGGGAGCCGTCCTGACCGAGCAGCGTGAGGGAGACGACTCCGTCCACGATCCAGCTGATGCCGATGAAGATCACGACGATGATCGCCAGGCTCGCTGCGGCCGCGGTGAGGTTCGTGAAGGCGATGACGCCCGCGACGATGTACAGCAGTCCGAGCACGAGGTGCCCGATACGCGCCCATCCCTTGTTGCCGGAGAAGATGCCGATCCCGACGTAGACGAGTCCGGCGATGATCAGGTACGAGGCGAAGATCCCGGTGATGATGACCGCCGACTTCACCGGCCAGATCAGGAGCACGAGGCCGGCGATCAGTGCAAGTGCGCCGGAGATCGCGAGCGTGATGCGGATCGACTTGAGAGCCGACCGCGCTTCCGTGAATGATTCGGACATTTTGGGCCCTTTCTGAGAACATCCTGTGAGGTTGGCCTCAGCGTAGCGCCGAAAGGGCCAAGAACAGGGGAGTGGTCGTCTCGGGGCGTTGCAAGACGTCATAGGCGGAGACGCCTGTGCGTGCCAGGATCGATTCGTGACACCTGTCGACGATGCCCGACTCCGTGAACTCGCGGTCATGCGGAAGGTGCGTGATCGAATCGATCGGGACTACGCGCGTCCGCTCGACGTGGAGGCTCTGGCGAGGGGCGTGCATATGTCGGCGGGGCATCTGAGTCGGAAGTTCCGTGAGGCCTACGGCGAGTCGCCATACTCCTATCTCATGACCAGACGTATCGAGCGGGCCATGGCGTTGCTGCGACGCGGCGATCTGAGCGTCACCGACGTGTGCTTCGAGGTCGGATGCTCATCGCTCGGCACCTTCAGCACCCGATTCACCGAACTGGTCGGTGTCTCACCCAGCGTGTACCGTGAACGCGCCGCCAACGTGGACGGGATCCCGACGTTCCAGGCGAAGCAGGTCATCCGACCGATCAGGAATCAAGAAGCGCCCCGCACCGACGCGAACATAGTGTGAACACCATGAATATCAGCATCCATTACGCATTTCTCCCGCACACCGATGCCGAGGCTGCGCTCGCTTTCTATCGCGACGCCCTCGGGTTCGAGGTGCGCAACGACGTCGGTTATGACGGCCTGCGCTGGCTGACCGTCGGCCCCGAGGGGCAGCCCGACACATCGATCGTCCTGCATCCACCGGCAACGGACCCGGGAATCACCGACGCTGAGCGTCAGACGATTCTCGAGCTCATCGCCAAGGGGAGCTACTCGGCGCTGACGCTGGCAAGTGACGATCTGGATGCCCTGTTCGAACGCCTCGTCGAGAAGGGCGCCGACGTCGTTCAGGAGCCGATGGAACAGCCTTATGGTGTCCGTGACTGCGCATTCCGCGATCCTGCGGGAAACCTGCTCCGCATCAATCAGACCGCCTGACCTTCCCCTCTCACTCTCGAACCCCGAAGGACACTGATGAGCTCTGCCGCCCATGCAGCCGATACCCATGACCTGATCCGTGTGCAGGGTGCGCGCGAGAACAACTTGAAGGACATCAGCGTCGATATCCCGAAGCGGCGGCTCACCGTGTTCACGGGGGTATCAGGGTCGGGGAAGAGCTCACTCGTCTTCGACACCATCGCCGCGGAGTCGCGACGGATGATCGACGAGACGTACAGCGCCTTCGTCCAGGGGTTCATGCCGTCGGTGCCGCGTCCGGATGTCGATGTGCTGGAGGGGCTGACGACCGCGATCATCGTCGATCAGGAGCGTCTCGGCGCGAACCCGCGTTCGACGGTCGGCACGGTGACCGACGCGAACGCGATGCTGCGCATCCTGTTCAGCAAGCTCGGGCATCCGTATATCGGTGGACCGACGGCGTTCTCCTTCAACATCCCCACGCAAAGAGCGAGCGGTGTGATGACGGGGCCCGGCGGCGAGAAGAAGATCGTCAAGGACGCCATCTATCTCGGCGGCATGTGCCCGCGATGCGAGGGCAGGGGAGCGGTCTCCGATCTCGATCTGGCACAGATCGTCGACGAATCGAAGTCGCTGGACGACGGCGCCATCATGGTCCCCGGATACACAGCGGACGGCTGGATGGTGAAGGGGTTCTCGGCCTCCGGCTTCTATCCCGCCGACAAGCCGATCGCCGATTTCACCGAGAAGCAGCGCCATCTGTTCCTCTACGGCGAGGTCACCAAAGTCAAGATCTCCGGGATCAACATGACCTATGAGGGCCTGATCCCGAAGATCACGAAATCGATGCTCTCGAAGGACATCGACGCTTTGCAGCCCCACATCCGCGCTTTCGTGCAGCGCGTCGCGACGTTCGCCGTCTGCCCTGAATGCGACGGGACTCGGCTCACTGAAGGAGCGCGATCGTCGAAGATCGACGGGGTGAGCATCGCGGATGCCTGCCGGATGCAGGTGACCGATCTCGCCGTGTGGGTGCGTGGGTTGAAGCTTCCCGAGGCGGCGCCTCTGCTGCAGGCGTTGAGCGCGAACCTCGACGCATTCGTGACTCTCGGACTCGGATATCTCAGCCTCGACCGGCCGTCAGGCACTCTGTCCGGGGGAGAGGCGCAGCGCATCAAGATGCTGCGTCATCTGGGTTCGTCGCTGACCGACATCACTTACGTCTTCGACGAGCCGACGATCGGGCTGCACCCGCATGACATCCAGCGGATGAACTCGCTGCTGCTGAAGTTGCGGGACAAGGGCAACACCGTGTTGGTCGTCGAGCACAAGCCAGAGACGATCGCGATCGGGGATCACGTCGTCGACCTCGGTCCCGGCGCCGGAAGCCGCGGCGGAACGATCTGCTTCGAGGGCGACGTCGCCGGACTCAAGGCCAGTGGCACACTCACGGGCAACCATCTGGAAGATCGTGCTGCGATCAAGGCAGAGGTCCGCACCGGCGACGGTGCGATCGAGGTGCGCGGCGCCACGGCGAACAATCTCCAGGACGTCGATGTCGACATCCCCCTGGGCGTGCTGACGGTCGTGACCGGAGTGGCCGGCTCAGGGAAGAGCTCGCTCATCCACGGCTCCGTCTCGAAGCGCGAGGGTGTCGTGTCGATCGACCAGGGCGCGATCAAGGGCTCGCGGCGCAGCAACCCGGCCACGTACACGGGGCTGCTCGAGCCGATCCGAAAGGCCTTCGCGAAGGCGAACGGCGTGAAGCCGGCACTGTTCAGCGCGAACTCCGAGGGCGCATGCCCGAGTTGCAAGGGCGCTGGCGTCATCATCACCGAACTCGGTTTCATGGACACCATCGAGACACCCTGTGAGGACTGCGGAGGCAAGCGCTTCCAGGCGGGCGTGCTCGAGTACAAGCTGGCAGGGCGCGACATCACCGAGGTCCTGGATCTGCCGGTGTCAGAAGCCCGCGGGTTCTTCTCGGAAGGGGAGGCGAAGATTCCAGCGGCCGCGGCGATTCTCGGTCGGCTCGAAGACGTCGGGCTCGGCTATCTATCGCTCGGCCAGCCGCTGTCGACCCTGTCCGGAGGAGAACGTCAGCGCATCAAGCTGGCGATCCAGATGGGGGAGAAGGGCGATGTATACGTACTCGACGAGCCCACGACCGGTCTGCACCTGGCCGATGTGGAGAAGATCCTCGGTTTGCTGGATCACCTCGTCGACTCCGGCAAGACCGTGATCGTCATCGAGCATCACCAGGCTGTCATGGCGCACGCCGATTGGATCATCGACATCGGACCGGGGGCCGGTCACGACGGCGGGCGTGTCGTCTTCGAGGGGACTCCGGCAGAGCTCGTGGCGGATCGATCGACGCTGACGGGGGAGCATCTGGCGGAGTACGTCAGCTCGTAACCAGGAGCGTGGACATGGCGTTGTGGGCACGGGCGGGGGAGTTGCCGGCCGGATCGGTCCTGTGGCCCCGCCCACAGGATGTTCTCGGTTCCCTTTGAAAGGTCGCGGCGCGGCCTGGTCTCTTCTAACGTCGAGACGTGCGTCGACTGCTCTGTGCCCTCTCCAGCGTCGCTCTGGTGCTGTCGATTGCCGGCTGCAGTAGCGCCGAGCGCGAGCCTGACGAGGCGCTGCCCTCGACGACGAACGACCGGCTCGCCGCGGCTTTCGACGTCCTCGAGCGTGAGATGGCACCCGTGATCGTGGCCTTTTCCCACGACGGAGCGCCCGCGGTCGTGCGAGAGTTCGGTGCGCTTCGAGATGACGCCGTGGCTCCCGAGAAGTCTCTCGTCGACATCGGGTCGATCACCAAGACGGTGACAGCGGTGGCGGTCTCGAAACTTGTCGAACAGTCCGGAGTGCGCTTCGACGAGACGCTTTCGGACATCTTTCACGAGGTACCCAGTGACAAAGCGATGATCACGGTCGAGCAGCTTCTTACTCATGCCGGCGGCTTCACCGAATCCGTCGGTGACGACGCCGAGGAGATCAACAGAGACGAGTTTCTCCAGCGAGCATTCGCATCTCCACTCGTCGAGACTCCTGGTACGCAATACGCCTATTCCAACGTCGGTTACTCGATACTCGCTGCCATCATCGAAGTGCGCAGCGGCCTATCGTACGAGCAATACCTACGCGACGAGGTACTGGCGCCGGCAGGGCTGGACAGCATCGGTTACTTGTCGTCCTATGACGACGGACGCTCGCTTCGATCCACGGAAGGAAAGGGCGTCATCGACGCCAGCTGGGGAGGTCACGATGCGTCATGGCACCTCATCGGCAACGGCGGACTGATCACGACCGCCGAGAACTTCTTGGGTTTCCTCCAGGCCCTTCTTAATGGAAAAGTCGTTTCCGAATCATCTTTGGAACAGCTCCTGCATCCTCACATTGCAGAGGACGCTTCCGGCACGAGTTTCTATGGCTATGGGCTGGTCGTTCAGGACGTCGCGGGCATTGGCCGCTTTTACTGGCACGACGGCGGCAACGATGTGTTCTCGGCCGAATGGTCTGTCTACGCGGATCATGACGATGTGATCTTCGTCGCCGGCAGAGAAGCTGTCCCTGGGGCGAGCACCGCCTCGGAAGCCATGAGCGTTCTTCGCGATCATCTCTATGGCCGCCGCTGAGGTTGCTTTCAGGGACGCGTTGCAGCTGCCGCACCGTATCGGGTTGTAGCCGATAATGCACATTATGTCAGCTCGAGGAATGTCGACCCGCTCTGGAGGCGCGTACGCCGGATGGCGCGACTCCCCTCCGGAGTGGATCTTGCGGTTGGCGCACGCGGGTGAAGCAGATCTGGGATCGGATGGGCGGCGACGGAAACCGTCGTTCGAAACGGCGTCTCTCGCTTCTGACCTCAGCACATTCGTTGGAGAAATAATCTGTGGCGGTCGCCGTGAGAACTTGCCGCAGGGCGTTCTCAAGGCGACGGCTGCGTGATTTCGCTTCCAGTTGCTGGACGGACTCTGCGATGGAAAACCACGAGCACGCGAAGAGAACACGAGCGGCTCCTCCCCCGGTTGCGATGAGAAGCCGCGCTCTCTGCCTTTCCTGGTCTGCATCAACCACCGTGCACAGCCAGCCTGAACCAGCGTCGTCGCCCAGCCTGGAGCACATCCTCGGCTCCCACAGACACGAGTTCTTCGCCATCGAGCCGCTTCACACCATTGATCCGTACGCCTCCTTCGGCGATGAGTCTCCGCGCACCTGACCGTGTGAGCTCAGGACGCGCAGCCTCCACGAGCTGAAGTACGGTCGCATGGTGGAGCACATCGAGTTGCGGCATCCCGTCGGGAAACGCGCGCTCTGAGAACACCTCGAGAAACGTACGCCGCGCTCGCTCAGCCTCCGAGACGCCATGGTGGCGCGCAACGATCGCCTCCGCAAGGTCCAGCTTGGCGTTGCGAGCGTCCACGCCACCGAGGCCGGATCGTTGGGCAAGTTCGCTTACGACGGCCAGCGGCAGTTCGGTGTAAACCTTCGCCCATACGCCGATGAGATCGTCGTTCAAGGTCATCAGTCGTCCGAACTTGTCGTCCGCCACCTGCGCGAGCCCGACGTAGTTTCCCAACGACTTCGATTGCTTTGGGCCCCCATCGAGACCCGGAGTGATGGTGCTTGTGATGACGGTCTGTGGCCGCTGGCCGTGCTTCACCTGAAGCTCTCGCCCCATGTTCTCGTTGAAAAGTTGATCGGAGCCGACGATCGTCAGATCCGATTGCAGCGCCACGCTGTCGAAGCCCTGCAGCACCGGGTAGACCAACTCGTGCATCGCGATCTCACGGCGCTCCTCGACCCGCTTCTGGAACATGTCGCGGGCCATCAGCTGACTGTGTGTGACAAGGCTCAGTTCGCCGATCAAGTCGCTGATCGACATGGAGTCGTACCACTCCGAGTTGCGACGGATCTCGAGCACGTCCGGCTCATGTCGCAGGACGAGGCTCACCTGATCGAGGAATGCCTGAGCATTTCGTTCGATCTGGTCCGTGGTGAGCACGGGGCGGGTGCTGCTGCGGCCGGTGGGGTCGCCGACTCGGGTCGTGGTGTCGCCGAGAAGGAAGACGACGACGTGACCGAGATCCTGCAGGTACCGCATCATCCAGAGATTCACTGCGTGGCCGAGATGCAGGTCGGGCGCAGTGCAATCGACGCCGAACTTGATCCGGAGCGGCCTCCCGCGGGAGAGCCGTTCCAGCAGGTCTTCACGGCCGAAGATCTGCTCAGTCGTGCGGCTCAGTCGGTCGAGCACTTGGTCAGGTGTGGTCATGGAATTCTCCCTCGATCTGTGAGCGAGAACTCCCAGCAGACCCCGCTCGCGTCGAACGCAAGAAAGGTGAAGACCGGATGGTCTTCACCTTGGGGCTCTGGGGTGTGCCGTGTGTCTGGGATCAGCGATGCGCGCGCCGAGGGCTCACTCCAGAGCCGTCGAGATACACCGAAACGATCGCCATGCAAGCAACCATAGCGATCTCCGCTGATGCATCGGTAGCTGGTAGCTCGGAGGATTTGGCCGCAGTTCTAATCGCCGAACCGATGAGCCGTCAACGAAGCTGCTGCAGACGTCGACGCAAGAAAACCAGCTCGATGCGTTCGTGCCAGGCCAGGCGGCGAAGAAGCTTGACTGGAGTCCACATTTCGCCGCGATGCTCGTTTCGAAACGTCCTCGGCATGGTGTGGACGATCTCGCGGATATGACGTGAGGAGCGAGCGAGCTCCTCGCGAAGGTCATCGATGGGCTCCAGCTGCGCCAGCCCACACCATCGCGGATAGGCGCGTGCTTCGGTGTCGGCGATATGCCGAAGTATCTCCCCCGGCGTGCGCCAAGCCATCCATGCGGGCTGCTTCACTGCGGGATCGTGCATATCCAACTCTTCGTCGGTAGCGGCGTTCAGCAGCGCGAGCGTGAGGATCCGTTGCGCGTCAATGATCTGGACGGTCCGTGAAATCTGCGCATCTTTTCCAGGGAGCAGATCGTTAGCGAAGACGGCCGTAGCTCCAGTGATTCGCTCTTGCACCTCAAGAACCTCAGGTGCAATTCTGGCCCGTCTCGCGAAGCGGGAGCGAGCTTCTTCCTCCGTGGCAGCTTGAGCACACTCCCCCCACGCCTCAAGCTCGAACGACCAGATCGCAACCTGGCCGAGGCGGGCCATTGTGTCACTCGCGTCAACCACGATGCGCATAGAAGAAGGCTAGCTGCGGGTCCGCACTCGCGGTCAGCGCGACATCCACTGATGCATCGAATCGAGTATGCCGGCCCCGATTGCGCCAGGTCACCACGAGAAGCCGAGGTGCCACTCCCCCTCCGTGGGATGATCGTGTGTGCTTTCGACTACGCATGAGCCGGCCGGCTACTCGTGTCCGTTCTGTCTGCTCCAGCAAGGCATCTTCAACGAACAGAACCAGCCCTCTGACATCGTTGCCGTCACGGAACGCGCCTATGCTCGCATCGCTCCGAAGTGGTGGCCAGATAATCCCGGGGCGGTCCTCGTCATTCCGCGGGTGCACGTGGAGAACATCTACGACCTGTCATCAGCGGACGGGTACGCGGTGTGGGAGCTGACGCAGCGGGTCGCGATCGGCATCCGCGCGTCCTACGGATGCGAGGGCACGTCGACTCGACAGCACAACGAGCCCGCCGGGAATCAGGATGTGTGGCACCTTCATATGCACGTGTTCCCGCGCTTCACAGACGATCGCCTCTATCAGCGACAAGAGGAGGCACGGTGGGTCGATCCTTCGGAGCGCGAACCGTTCGCTTTGCAGCTCAGAGGTGCACTCCGGATGCCGTTCACGTTCGACTGATCAAATAGCGGTGCAGTTGCGGCAGGATTATCCGCGGATTCCCAACTGGGCAAGGGCCGGCGCTGCGCCGCGAATGGAAATCGACCAATCGGGCCGGACGAAAGACTTCTTCTCCAGGCGCACTCGTTGCTCGTCGACCGACTCCCCCGGGCGCGGAGCGACGCGTGTCACACCGTTCAGCTCGTAGCCGAGCTTCTTCGAGACTTTGAGGGACGCTTCGTTCCAACTCGCGGCGCCTGATTCGGCCCACTCCGCACCGAGCGTGTCAAAGGCGAACAGCAACAGCGCCGCACGCATCTCGGTCCCGAGGCCGTGGCCATGCACCGACTTGGTGAGCCACGACCCGGTGTTCACAGTGCGTCGATTCGCAAAGTCGTATGCGGAAAGGTCCTGCGATCCCACCACGCGACCTTCGTAGTGGACAGCGAACGCAATCGCCCAATTGTGCGCATGGACCCGGTTGCGCAGGCTCCACTGAAAAGACGCGAGATTACCCGGAAGTTCGCTGGGAGCAGCATCGGTCCACGGGATGCTGAAAGGCGTGCGTTCGGGATCATGCACACCGTCGAGCGCGGCCTGCAGCAGTTCCGGCAGGTCGTCGTCTCGGACGGGTCGCAACACGAGTCGCGGCGTGGCGATCTCGAGCCCGAACAGGGGCCAGATCTCTTCCAGTTCCATACCGCGACACTATCTCGGTTGGCCAGGCGCTTCTTTGAAAGAGTCGCCTACAAGCCCCATAGGCTGTGTGGCATGCCGTCTCGGACTCACGATCTGCGCTTCAGCGACACAGAGGTCCGGAAGAGATTTCTGCATTGGGCCGACGGAGAAGCTGATCGTGAATGGAGCTGTCTCCGCCTCATTTGGGAGCACGCGCCCGGGATCACTCCCCGACCACTGAGACGAGAGACCGTCGAAGGGCACCCGGTTGTGATCATGGAACGGCTGGCTGGAGAGCCCCTCGGCCACACGCCGCTGACATCAGAGCAGACAGTGTCTCTGGGGCGGGCGTTGCAGCGCCTTTACAGCATTCCCGTCGAGCACATCGCGGCCGCGGGGATCACAGAGCGCCGCTACGGCCCGTCGTCGCTTCCTCATGCCCTTACGGGCTGGCTGAGCAGCACCTACGACCTCTCCCCCTGCCAGGATTCGTTACAGGTGGCGGACGGAATCGAAGCCGCGCGTGAATGGCTGGCTCGACCCGATGTACTCCCAGACCCGCGGCTCGTGGCACTCGGGATCGCGGATCTGAACCCCGCGAATATCCTCTGGGATGGTCGTACATGCCGCCTTGTTGATTTCGAAGACGGTGGCCTCACAGATCCGGCATACGACCTGGCCGATCACGTCGAGCACATTGCCGCTCGCCTCGATGGCGTGTTCGATGCCGAAGCGCTGACCGCCGCTGTCGGCTTGTCAGAAGAAGAGCGAGTGCGGATGCGTGCATACCGACCGCTCTGGGCAGCCTTCTGGTTGGCGATGCTCCTCCCCGGCAACAGCGCTTTCCGCCGCAACCCGCCTGGCACAACTGAAGCTCAGGTCGGCCACTTGATGAGGCTCATCAGCCGATAGTGGCGCGTTGACCTGGAACGTGGAGCAGATCGCTGTGGGTGATCGCGTGGCTGGCACCCCCCCCACGGAGCTTCCGGAGTAAAGATCCGATTGCATTCCACAGGTTGCTGCGGGGCTCGACTTCACAGGCGTTGTCACCGACCTCGTAGAAGCAGTCAGGAAGACCCGGTTCGGGATTCGGCGGGGCGACGACGGAAAGAACCGCGGTCGGTGACGAGCGGGCGCAGGATCACCGCCGCGGTCGCTAGGAACGCGAGACAAGTGACGGCGACGGCGGGGTCTGGCAGCGGATTCGCGGAGAGGATCGTCGTGAAGTCGACGGCAGCGTGCAGGAGTACCAGCGGAAGCACCCAGCGGAAGCGGTACTGGAATGCTGCCAATCCGATGCCGTAGCACGCGGAGACAAGAACATTGAGGAGCACATCCTCGACCGTGCGTGCGGAGGTGGCGAACGCGGAGAGGTGCTGCAGGCCGAACAGGGCGCCGGTGAGCGCGACGGCGCCGAAGGGACCGAAAGAGCTCCGCATACGCTCCAGCACGACGACGCGGCTGATGAGTTCTTCGTTCACGCCGACGAGGAGCAGAGTGAGTGCCCAGAGCCCGAACCCGGGCGGACGCTCGACGAGACCACTCGGCACCGCCCACAGCAGCAACTCGGCAACGAAAGGTATGAGGAACAGGGCAGCGGTTCTCCCCCGCCACAGCGAAAACAGACCAGACCGGCACCACTGGCCGCGTGCGGTCACGAGCACGACGGCAAGGAGAACGCAGGCGACGTCTGCGGCGAGCCCGAGGTACCAACCTGAGATTCCCAGCAGTGGTGCGAGCGCGAGTGCTCCCGCGATCACCCCGAAGCGAAGGAGATGCACTCCTGCGCCGAATCCGAGAGCTTGCCAACGATCGATGGTCACGCGCGCACCTTACCGGGTGAGCGTGGCGTGTCCGTGAATGCATTGGAGAGGAGCCAGCTGCTAGTGGAATGAATCCATCTCGGGCACCCAATCGACCAGTCGCGATGACGGCCGCTACTGCGGCCTGATGAGCCCGTACACGACCATGTCGCGGCGTTCATCGCCGATGGCCTGCCAGGAGCGGAGTAACCCTTCGCGTTCAAATCCGGCGCGCTCAGCCGTCCGACACGATGCCTCGTTTGCCGGCTCAACGTGGAGTTGCAGCCGATGAAGCTCGGGGATGCTCCACGCCCACTCTGAAAGGGTCTGCAGCGCGCTGAAGGCGTGCCCGCGACGGCGACGGCTTGGGCGGATCCAGTAGCCGATCGTCGCTCGTCCGTGGTGCACGTCGTGTAGCCAGAGACCGATCTGCCCCACGCACTCTTGATCGGACTGGATCGCGAACGAGTAGCCGAGGCCGGTGCTCGCGCGTTCATGCTGCCTGGCGATCCATTCCGCGGCGAGACCAGGATCGACGACGTCAGGAACCGTGGTGACAGCTGTGATCGCAGGGTCCGCCGACGCATCGAACAGGGCGTCGACGTCCGTCTCCTC
Source organism: Microbacterium sp. LWO13-1.2 (assembly GCF_038397725.1). Taxonomy (NCBI): domain Bacteria; kingdom Bacillati; phylum Actinomycetota; class Actinomycetes; order Micrococcales; family Microbacteriaceae; genus Microbacterium; species Microbacterium sp. LWO13-1.2. The sequence continues at coordinate 3,099,681 of NZ_CP151634.1, read as the reverse complement.
AAACGGGCGGAGGAGAAGGCTGGTCCCCGTGATGCGGGGAACAACGATTCGCGGGAAGGCCGTCATCACCCCAGTATTCCCTCCCCGCACGTGACACGCGTTGGACCGGCGCATCGCACGCCGCCTCGTTTCGGGGGCTACTCCGTGGGTGGCTCCTGCAGGGCGCGAACCTCGATGCGGCCCTGCAGAGCGGTTGCGGCCTTGATCGTCCACTCGATGGCGGCATCGTCGTCGGCCGCTTCGATCACCCAGAAGCCCCCGACGTATGAATCTGCCATGACGAACGGCTCGTCAAGCACTCGGGTCTCCCCCGATGAGACGTCGACGGTCTTCGCGGTCGACGGCGGGTTGAGGCCGCCGGCGAAGACAAGCGCGCCGGCATTCTTCAGGTCGGTGTTGAATGCATCGACGGCTGCCATGACGGCTGCGAGTTCTGCCGGGTCGAACTCCTGCATCGAGGCCATGGTCGGCTCTGTCGCCGTGTCGTGAGGCACGGTCAGGAAGTACTGCGACATGGTCGGATCCTTTCATTCCGGGACGACGTCATGTCGCCCTCACTACTACGTCGAACGAGATGGCGCCCGATCGACATCTCAGACACCACGGCGTCAGACATCCCGTACGGTCAGCAGACTGCGACCGTGTACGGAATCGGCATTCACGCGCCCGGTGTCGCGGAACCCGAGCTTCTCGAGGACCCGCCGCGACGAGACATTCCAGTCCCATACCGTCGCCCATAGCCGCGGATAGCCGAAATCCGCCGCCCGCGAGATCACGGCCCACGCCGCCTCGGTCGCGTACCCGTGATTATGAAAGTCGCGCAGCAACTCGAACGCCAACTCGGGTTCGCCGGCCTCCCCGTTGCCATTGAAGACCAGCCCGCAGTATCCGATGACGGCCGCGCCCTTACGCTCCACGGTGAGAAGGCCCAGACTCGAACCGCCCTGCTGTGCGCGGATATGCGACACGATATCCGCCTCCGTTGGCCGCCCGTCCGGGCCGATCTGTCGGTGCGGTGGCACGCGTGCGTCCCGCTCGGTCCACAACTGATGAAAGATGGCCGCATCCCCCACTCGCTGGGGTCGGAGGATGAGTCGGTCGGTCTCGAGGGTGTTCGGATCGGGTGCCTGCGACATACGCGCATTGTCTCAGCAGCGGTATGAGAAGTGTCAGCGCGGCGATCGGCGATCCCGAAGGATCAACGGGGCCGGTGCTAGATTTATCTCGACGTCAAGATAAATTTGGAGATCAAGTGAGACTGCATCACGTACAGGTGTCCATGCCTCCCGGCGGCGAGGAGACGACACGTCGCTTCTATCGGGATGCTGTCGGGTTGACCGAGGTCGACAAGCCGCCATCGCTTGCGGGACGGGGAGGATGCTGGTTTCGCAGCTTTGATGACGGAGGCGTGAACGCCGAGATCCACGTCGGGGTCGACGACCCGTTCATGCCGGCGAAGAAGGCGCACCCCGCGCTCGTGGTCGAGAGCGTCGCGGCGCTCGAAGCGATGGCGCATCGGATCGAGGCGGGCGGTTTCGACCTGTCCTGGGTCGATCGTGAAACGTTCGAGGGATACATCCGGTTCCATGCCCGCGACGGATTCGGCAATCGGTTGGAGGTCTTGACTCCGCACCCGTCATCGTCGCCCGCTGCCGTGCCGGGCTCGTAGACTCTCGTCTCGTGGTTGAACACGTCAGGAATGTCCCGCACGACTCGCTTTCGGCAGGCGACACGGCTGAGTTACGGTCACTTTTCGACCGCGAGTATGCCGCGGCGTTCGGGCCCTGGGAACCCGATGCACCGTACGGCTACGCGCCGGCCGACGTGCACACGATGGTCTTCGACGGCGCGGAGTTGGTGGCCCACGTCGGCCACCAGATCCGCACCATCTCCGTGGGCAGCGCCACCGTGACAGTGGCCGGAACCGGTGGCGTGCTCGTGGACGCCGACCGGCGCGGGACGGGGCTGGGCACGCGAGCGATGGAACACGCCCAGGACGCGATGCGCGCGAACCCGTCCGTCTCCTTCGGATATCTCGGTTGCCGGGACGAGGTGGTTGCCTTCTACGGAGCGACCGGATGGCACCGCATCCAGGTCGTCGAACACTGCGTCTCCTGGCAGAAGCCCCATGAGATCGTCACCACTCGGGACTCCCCGATCCTGATCTATCCCGTCCATTCGTCCCTGCAGGAGTGGCCTGAGGGCGAGGTCGACCTGCACGGCACTCCGTGGTGACCGGACACCACGGGATGGGATCACCCCTCAGATCCTCCCGCGCACCGGCGTTCGCTCGGCAGCGTCACCGTCAACGGGCATCTCCATCTCGGCGCGTACGCCGAGCAGGCGCACCTCGCGTCCCTCGTCGAGTACCCCGCCGAGAGCCAGTGCCGCAGCGACGAAGGTTTCGCGACTGGTCGTCGGCTCAGCGAGCTTGCGTCCGGTCGTCTTGGTGACGAACGGCGCGTAGCGCACCTTGAGATGAACGCGGATGACCGCTCGTCCCTCTGCCGCGCAATCGTCGAATGCCTCTTCCGCCAGCCCGCGGATGGCTTCCTCGATCTCCCGCGCCGTTGTCAGATTCGCCTGAAACGTCGTCTCCCGGCTGTGGCTGCGCGCGACCCATGGTGTGTCATCGACGACGCTCGGCCCGTCTCCTGAGCCGAGTCCGTGATACCAGACGCCCATTTTCGGTCCGAACTCGGCGATCAGATCGTCCCGTTCAGCGTCGGCGAGCTCACGGACGGTATGGATGCCGAGATCTGCGAGCCGCTTCTGCACCCTGGAGCCGACGCCCCAGAGGTCGCGGGTCGGTCGCTCCCCCATCACTTCGAACCAGTTCTTCTCCGTCAGACGGAAGACCCCGCCGGGCTTGCCGAACTCGGTCGCGATCTTGGCGCGGATCTTGTTGTCGCCGATGCCCACGGAACAGTGCAGACGCGTCGCCTCGAGGACAGCGGCCTGGGCGTCGCGCGCGACGGTCTCAGGGTCCTCGGTGCTCACGCCCAGAAAGCACTCGTCCCAGCCGATGACCTCCAGCACGACTCCTGGTCGAGCGCGCAGCGTCATCATCACTGCGTCGGATGCCGCCTCATAAGCCTCATGATCGACAGGGAGGAACACGGCGTCATCCGGGGCCTTGCGGGCAGCGATCTTCAACGGCATCCCCGAGCCGATCCCGTAGGCACGAGCTTCGTACGAGGCGGTGGAAACGACGGCCCGTTCCGTCGGATCGCCGTTTCCGCCGACGATGACGGGCTTGCCGGAGAGTTCCGGGTGGCGCAGCACCTCGACGGCGGCGATGAACTGATCCATGTCGACGTGCAGCACCCAGGAAGCCGGATTCATCAGATGTTCCAGGTACCTCTCGCGTGCGCTCGCATGGCGCCCACTGTAGCCCCGCACTTGCACGCCGGCCACGATTTCCGTGGGCGACGGTTCCGGCGGAAGCGCCCGCGCACCTGAGATGCTGGTCGTGTGAGCAGAATCCGAATCACGGCGTGGGATGCCACGGACACGCAGCTCGAGAGGAGCGCCGAACTCTACGCCTCGGTCTTCGCCGAGCCCCCGTACGGCGAGGATCCGGAAACGAGTCGCTCTTCGTTCATCGAACGCGTGCAGCGCTACGCCCTGTCGCACGCAGACTTCCGATTTCTGATCGCTACCCATGGTGACGACGTGATCGGGTTGGTGCTCGGCACAGGGGCGGCCGAAGGCGACTGGTGGCGGGACCGCCTGACGGAGGTGCTCAGTCACGAGCAGCAGGAGGAATGGCTCGGTGAGGCCTGCTTCTCGATCGCGGAGCTCGCGGTCTCCCCCGATTTTCGGCGCGAGGGTGCCGCTGAGCAGCTGATGGATGCGGTACTCGAGAACCTGCCCTACGAGACGGCGATCCTGGGATGCTACGCCGATGCGCTCCCGGCTCGACGGCTCTATTCGCGGCTCGGGTGGGACCCGATTGAATCGGGCGTGCACATCGGCGCCTCCCCCGCGCTGGAGATTCTCGGCCGACGACTTCGCTGACCTCCGACACATCCCGCGCACAGCTGACTCGACGACAGTCCCGGCATCTTCGTGTGGTTTACTGGGCGACGTTTGCGTGCACGTGCGCAGACGCTGAAACGCACTATGGGGGAATCAATGAATCGTCGTATCGCAGCGCTGACCATCGCCACCGTCGCCGTCCTCGGACTCACCGCATGTTCTGGGTCGCCGTCGTCCTCCGGCGAATCGACTCCGAACGCTGGGAACTCCGCCCCCGCGCAGGAGCAGAGCAGCGACCAGTCGTTGACCGATGCCTGTGCAGAGGCGGGCGCTCAGGTGCAGAAGGCTACCTCCGGTCTGAACGATCTGGACGTCGCGGCCGCGGCAGCCGACCCGCAGGGAACGATCGCGACATACACCGAGGCCGCCGAGGCCGTCGGTGCTGCCGCCGAATCGATCTCGAATCCAGAGGTCAAGGCCGCCGTCAGCGCATTCCACGAGGACTTCTCGTCCATGACGGAACTCCTCTCGAAGGTGCTCATCGACCAGGACACGGCCGCGGTCGCCGAGCTCGGCGCCGTCGCGACAGAGATCCAGGAATCGGCCGCTGCAGTCGGCGAACTCTGCGCCGGTTGATCACTGCCTGAACGAAACGGAGCCCCGCAAATCGCGGGGCTCCGTTTTCGTGTGCTGTCGTGTCAGTCGCTCGCCCACACGCCGAGTTCGTTTCCGCTCGGGTCCGTGAAATGCAGGCGTCGTCCGCCCGGGAACGCGTACGGCCCCTGTGTGATCGTGCCCCCGGAATCTGCGATGGCGCGGGCCGAGCCGTCGAGGTCGTCGGAGTAGAGCAGCACGAAGGGACCTCCGACCGGGCGCGCTTCTTCACTGACCAGAAGACCACCGACTTCGTCTCCGCCCGCCCGCGAGGCGATGCCTGCGTACCCGGGGCCGTAGTCGACGAACTCCCACCCGAAGGCGCGGGCGTAGAAAGACTTGGCGGCGTCGAGGTCGGTGACGGTGATCTCGACGTAGTTGATCGAATGATGCATTGCGGCGGTGGTCATGAATGCACCCTAGCTTCGCTCCCCATGTCGATCGAGCGCGTGCAAGATCACCCTTCGATACGATCACCGCATGCCCGAGTCACCGGACCACACGCTGCTCGATCGAGTTTTCGATGTCAGCATCACGCTCAAGGGCATCGTCGGAATCGCCGAACTCGTCGGCGGTTTCGCGTTGTTCTTCGTGAACCCGGAAATGATCCGGCAGTCGCTCGGATGGCTGACTGCCCACCTGCTCGTCGGACATGATCACTCGCCGCTCGCAATGTGGTTCGACCACCTTGCCGACAACCTCGGGACCGACGCCACGATCTTCGCCGCGGTGTATCTGATCCTCCATGGGGTGATCAAGGTGGTGCTGGTGTGGGCACTCCTGAAGCAGCAACTCTGGGCGTACCCGTGGATGATCGTCGCTCTCGTGATCTTCATCATCTATCAGGTGTACGAGATCCTGGTGCACTTCACGTGGGCGATGGTCGTGCTGACCCTGTTCGATCTCTTCATCGTCGCTCTCACGCTGCGGGAATGGCAGCTGCACCGCGAGTCACACGCAGCAACGCGGGCTGCAGCGCCCGCGTAGGGCTCCGCGCCAGGAGTAGCGTTGACTTGTGCGCACCATCCCCGTCTCCCCCACTGCGCGACCGGGATGGCGTGCGTGGCTGATCTGGTCCGTCGGCGTCGCCGCGTACGTCCTCGCCATCACGAATCGCACCTCGCTCGGCGCGGTCGGCGTCGACGCCGCGGATCGTTTCCAGGCGGACGCCGCCACTCTCGCGCTCTTCGCCGTCGTCCAGCTCGCGGTCTACGGAGGCATGCAGATCCCGGTGGGCGTGCTGCTCGACCGCTATGGATCTCGGCCGATCATGACGATCGGCATGCTCCTCATGGCGGCCGGTCAGCTGACGATGGCGCTCTCGCCCAGCATCGGTGTCGCGCTCATTGCCCGCATCCTGCTCGGCGCTGGTGACGCGGCGATCTTCCCCGCCGTTCTCCGGCTGGTCGCGACCTGGTTTCCCGCCCAACGCGCCCCGCTCATGGTGCAGTTCACCGGGATCATCGGTCAAGCGGGTCAGCTGGTGGCACTCGTCCCGCTCGCCGCGTTCCTGCACGCGACGAGCTGGACCATCACGTTCGGGAGTATCGCCGGGCTCGGTGTGCTGTTCTCGATCCTCGTCGCGATGGTCATCCGGAATCACCCGCCGGAACGCGGTGCCGACGTGTCCGTCAACACCGACACCGGAGTCATCCGCGTCGTCACCTCCGCGATCGACACCGGAGTCGGCATCCGTGCCTCCTGGGCCCACCCCGGTACACGCCTCGCGTTCTGGTCGCATTTCACCACGCCGTTCGCCGGAACCGCGTTCGTGCTGCTCTGGGGAATGCCCTTCCTCACTGCAGGCCAAGGCCTCAGCACTGCGCACGCGGCCGGAATCATCTCGGTCTATGTCATCGCCGGTATGGCACTCGGTCCGGTGATCGGCGAGCTGTCCCGGCGCATCCCCAACCAGCGTTCGTACGCCCTCGTGCTGCCCGCCGTCGCCGTGCAATTGGTCGCCTGGGTGAGCGTCATCGCACTCCCTGGCCCAGCGCCCGTCTGGCTCCTGTACGCACTTGCTGTCGCCCTCGCCACCGGCGGACCCGCATCGATGATCGCCTTCGACCACGCGCGAACGCACAACCCGTCTCATCGCCTCAGCACCGCGACCGGTGTCACGAACGCGGGTGGCTTCATCGCTGCGCTCATCGCGATCTTCCTCATCGGACTCGCCCTCGACATGCAAGGTGCAGGGACCCCGGAGACCTACTCCCTCGACGCGTTCCGCATCGCTTTCCTGACGCCGATCCCCCTGTGGATCATCGGGGTGGTCTTCATCGTGATCGAACGTAAACGTACCCGCATCCGGATGGGACTCGACCCCGAACGCGTCCGTCGCCGTTGATCCGGGTTCGTAGGATGGATCATGCCTTCGTCCTACACCTTCTCGAATGACACCTCCCGTATCGATCGCGAGCGCGTGCACGCCTGGCTGAGCGAACAGTCCTATTGGGCCGCCGGCCGCGCGCGTGAGGTACAGGATGCCGCCATCGACGGGTCCCGCAACTATGGGATCTGGAACACATCCGGTGAGCAGGTCGCCTACGCGCGCGTGGTCACGGATGCCGTCACCTTCGCGTGGCTGTGTGATGTCTTCGTCGCGGAGGAGGCACGCGGAAGCGGGATCGGAAAGATGCTCATCGAGAATGTCATCGCGGATCTGCAGCCGCTCGGCCTCACCCGGGTGCTCCTGGCAACAGCAGATGCCCATGGCCTTTACGCCCAGTACGGATTCGCCCCCGCCGAAGATCCGAACCGCTACATGATCAAGCAGATGCGGCCCTGACCCGCGCTCTCACTGCCCACGAGGCGTCCAACCGGACGGGAGCGCCCCGTCGATCAACGTCCGCTCCCGGTCGGCTCGCGCCGACCAGCCCTGTGCCTCACCGGGTGTGTCGAAGGCGCCGCGCGCGAGCCTCAACCCGACGTCTTCGTGATGCATGCGCGGAGCACCTCCTCGGCGCACCGATGCGCGCACGCTCCAGGCGTCGTCGGCGAAGCCGCCGCCGCGGAACACGCGATAGTCGTCGTATCGCGCGGGATCGAGCAGATCCCAGCACCATTCCCACACGTTGCCGAGCGTGTCGAACAGGCCGTTGAGGTTGGGGAGCTTGAGACCGACCGGCTGCGGCGTGTTCACACCGTCGGCGCTGGTCCACGCGGCATCCGTGAGCGGTGCGTAGTGGGGGCCGGTCGAACCGGCACGGCACGCGAACTCCCACTCGGCTTCGGTGGGAAGCCGATAACCGTCTGCGGTCACGTCCCACGTGACGTCCTCGCCGTCGAATCGGTAGGCCGGATCCAGGCCTTCCCAATCGGACGCGGCGTTGCAGATTCGTACAGCGCGCAGCCAGCTGACATCGCGCGCGGGATGGCGTGGATTCCGTGCCGATATCCCGAGGATCTCTGCGAGCTGCTCCTCGGTGATGGGATACACCCCGATCTCGAACTCGGCGAGTTCTACGACGCGCTGCATCTTCCGCCGTGCGTCGTGCAGCGTGACCGATCCTTCGGAGATCCGCGCGAGTTCGATGTCGCCCGTCATGACCTGGCTGCCACCTGGTTCACTGCGGCACTCGGTCGACCCACGTGGGGTACTTGGCCGCGCGTCCATCGCCTGACGACGTCCTGGTCACGCGACGCTTGACCCACGGCCCCACGTGCTCACGGTAGTAGGCGAGCCCGGAGCGACCGGTGGTTGTGCGCTCCGGCGGTGCCCACCACGTCTCCGGTGGCTCGAATCCGAGCGCGTGCAGCACGCGTGCCGCCACTCGGTGGTGCCCGGCGGCGTTCATGTGCAGACGGTCCTCGGACCAGTACGGGGCGCGGGCCAACTCGTTATCCGGCCAGTTGAGGGCGCGGATCACATCGGGACGATGTTCGACGCGACGCAGCACGGCTTCGGAGAGCAGGTCGCCGCGTCGCTGCACGACGTTGCCCATCGGGAGCTGACCACTGGGGTTCGCCCCCGACAGGAGGATCATGGTGACTCCCTCTTCGTCGCACCGGCGCAGGACCCGGCTGAACGCGTCGGCGATATGTTCGACGTCGGTGCGCGGACGCAGCATGTCATTGCCGCCGCCGTTGAATGAGAGGTGAGTGGGGTGAAGAGCCAGCGCAGGTTCGAGCTGCTGCTCGACGATCGGCCAGGCGAGCCGGCCCCGGATGGCGAGGTTCGCGTACTGGATCGAGTGTCCCGCGGCGTTCGCCCAGCCTTGTGCAGCGAGGTCGGCCCAGCCTCGCTCCCGGCCATCGGGTAGGACGTCGCCGACGCCCTCGGTGAAGGAGTCGCCGATCGCCACGAAACGCACGTCAGTCACCCGTCCAGAATATGCCCGGCAGCGACCGCCCAGAACCGGGATCAGCGGTCGTCGAGCGCGACACCCTTGCGATCGACAAGGCCCCAGGCGGCGGTTGCTGCGATGAGGAAGCACGCGCCGAAGACCGCGAAGAGCAGCGGTGCGCCGCCCGCGACCAGCAGGATCGGCACCACGAGCGGAGCCACGATCGACGCGATCCGACCGACACCCGCGGCCCAGCCGGCACCGGTGGCGCGCAGCGACGTCGGGTAGATCTCCGGAGTCACGGCGTAGAGAGCGCCCCAGGCGCCCAGGTTGAAGAACGACAGTGCCATGCCGGAGGCGATGATCGCCGGCTCTGTCGTCGCGGTGCCGAAGAAGACCGCCGAGACGGCTGAGCCCACGAGGAAGACGGAGAGGGTGGTGCGTCTCCCCCACACCTCGATCAGCCACGCCGCGACCGCGTAACCGGGGAGCTGGGCGAGGGTGATGATGAGCGTGAAGCCGAAGGATCTCACGAGATCGAATCCCGCCTCGACGAGGATGCTAGGGATCCAGATGAACGCGCCGTAGTACGCGAAGTTGACGGTGAGCCACACGAGCCAGAGGCAGATCGTCCTTCTGCTGAACTCCGGGTTCCAGAGGGTCTGCAGGCGCGCACGTGCGGTCACCGCGATGGAACGGGACGGCGGCTCCTTGCGGATCGCGGGTTCTGCGACCACGCCGGCATCCGCCTCGAAAGCAGCAACGATGCGTTCTGCTTCGGCGATGCGACCGCGCGATGCCAACCATCGTGGCGACTCGGGCAGCCCCCAGCGCACGACGAGCGCGTAGAGCGCGGGGATCGCGCCGAGCGCGAATGCCCAGCGCCAGCCGTCGGCGGATGCAGGGATGACGAAGTAGCCGATCAGGGCGGCCGCCGTCCACCCGACCGCCCAGAACGCCTCGAGGATCACGATCAGTCGCCCGCGGATCCTGGCTGGAGCGAACTCGCTGACGTATGTGGAGGCCACCGGCAGTTCGGCGCCCAGTCCCAGGCCGACCAAGAACCGGAGCGCGAGCAGGGCGGCGAGGCCGCCGACGAACGCGCTGGCACCCGTTGCGATGCCGTAGACGAGAAGGGTGATGGCGAACACCTGGCGTCGCCCCAGACGATCGGCGAGCAATCCGCCCAGCGTCGCGCCGACCGCCATGCCGACGAATCCGACCGAAGCGATCCACCCCGCTTCCGTCCGGGTGAGATCCCACTGCTGGACGAGCGCGGCGAGGATGAACGAGATCAGCCCGACATCCATCGCGTCAAGAGCCCACCCGAGGCCGGAACCGGTCAGAAGCCGGGCGTGCCTGCGGGTGAACGGGAGCTCATCGAGACGCTCGGCGAGCGAAGCACGACTCGGCAAGGCGGTGTTGGCCATGCTCCTCATCGTAAACGTGCGCCGAGGCCACGCGCTGCGCCGTGACGGCTCAGTTCTTCGCGTCGAGGATGGCGCGCACCCGCGGAATCACCTCGGTGCCATAGAGCTCGATGCTGCGCATCATCGCGTCGTGCGAGAGCGTTCCGGTCGCGTACTTCAGATCGAATCGGCCGAGGCCGAGCGTCGTGACGGTGTCGGCGATCTTCTGGGCGACCCGGTCCGGCGAGCCGACGTACAGCGCGCCTTCCGGGCCGACGTCATTCTGGAACCGCGCCCGACTGTACTGCGGCCAGCCTCGTTCGCGCCCGATGGTGTTGTTCATCGCCTCGAATCCGGAGTACGCGGCGTCCCACGCCTCCGTGTCGGTGGCGGCGATGTGCCCGGGTGAGTGCACGGAGATCGGATGCGAGGTCGTACCGAATGCGGCGACCGAGCGGTGGTACAGCTCGACGAAGGGCTTGAAGCGCACGGCCGGCCCGCCGATGATGGCCAGCATCAGACCGAGACCGTGACGAGCGACGCGCACCACCGACTCCGGGCTGCCACCGACCCCGACCCACGTGCGAAGGCCGTTCTCGGTCTTGGGGAAGACATCCGCGTTCTCCAAAGACGCGCGCATCGTTCCGGACCAGGTCACCGGCTGCTCCTTGAGCAGCTCCACGAAGAGGTCGAGCTTCTCCTCGAAAAGAGCCTCATAGTCTCGCAGGTCGTATCCGAACAACGGGAAGGACTCCGTGAACGATCCGCGGCCCAGCACCACCTCTGCGCGACCGCCGGAAAGCGCGTCCAACGTGGAGAACCGCTCGAACACGCGCACCGGGTCATCCGATGACAGCACGGTCACCGCCGTGCCGAGACGAATGCTCTTCGTGCGCGCGGCGATCGCTGCGAGCACCATCTCCGGCGCAGAGACGGCGAACTCGGTGCGGTGGTGCTCCCCCACTCCGAAGAAGTCGACGCCGACGGCGTCTGCCAACTCGGCCTGAGCCACGATGTTGCGGATCGTCTGCGCTGCGGTGAGCAGCGTTCCGTCCGCGTCGCGGGTGATGTCGCCGAATGTGTCCAGCCCGAACTCGATATCCATGTGCGTCAGCCTTTCGTATTCACATGAATGAACCGTGCGGATCGCTCCGGCATTCCCGGCAACGACCCGCACGGTTCCCGAGATCAGGGAGACCGCGCCGAGTGCTGGTCAGCGCAGCAGCGCGGTGCGCAGCGTGTCGAGCCCGACGCCGCCCATGTCGAGAGCGCGCTTGTGGAACTCCTTGATGTCGAAGTCCGCGCCTCGCTCGGCCTGGTACGCATCGCGCACCTGCTCCCAGATGCGTTGTCCCACCTTGTACGACGGAGCCTGTCCCGGCCACCCCAGGTAGCGGTTGACCTCGAACTGCACGAACTGGTCCGACATGTTGACGTTCTGCCGCATGAAGTCCAGCGCGTACTCGGCGTCCCAGATACCCGTTCCGTCAAGGCGGGGCTTGCCGAGGTGCACACCGATGTCGAGGACGACGCGGGCCGCGCGCATCCGCTGGCCGTCGAGCATGCCCAGGCGATCGGCCGGATCGTCGAGATAGCCGAGCTGCTGCATCAGGCGCTCTGCGTACAATGCCCAGCCCTCGGCGTGCCCAGAAGTGCCGGCGAGAAGACGACGCCATGAGTTCAGTTCTGCGCGGTTGTGCACCGCCTGAGCGATCTGCAGGTGGTGTCCCGGAACGCCCTCGTGGTAGACCGTGGTCAGCTCACGCCAGGTGTCGAACTCGGTGACGCCCTCGGGCACCGACCACCACATCCGCCCGGGACGGGAGAAATCATCCGTCGGGCCGGTGTAGTAGATCCCGCCTTCCTGTGTCGGGGCGATCATGCACTCGAGCGTGCGGATCTGCTCCGGGATGTCGAAGTGCGTCGCACCGAGCTCGGCGACCGCACGATCGCTGGTCTCCTGCATCCAGCGCTGCAGCGCCTCGGTGCCGACGAGCTTGCGGGCGGGATCCGCCTCGAGGTGCGCGACGGCCTCTTCGACCGATGCGCCGGGCAGAATCTCGTTGGCGATGGCGGTCTGCTCGGCCACCATGCGGGCCAGCTCTTCACGACCCCACTCGTAGGTCTCGTCGAGGTCGATCGTCGCGCCGAGGAACCGACGCGAGTTGAGGGCATACAGCTCGCGGCCGACTGCGTCGACGCCACCGGCGACGGGCGCCAGCTCGTCGGCGAGGAATCGGCCAAGGTCGTCGTAGGCGACGCGTGCCGCGGCCGAGTTGTCGGCGAGCGTGCGCGCGAGCGACGCGGGCAGCTGCCCCTCGTCCGGCGTGGCCTCCGCGACGAACGCGGCGAAGAACCCGTCGTCTGCCGTGTACCGAACGATCTGCGAGGCGACCTCGACGACCTGCCGTCGAGCCGGGGTCACGCCCTGTGCGATCCCCTCGCGAAGCGTCTCGGTGTAGCCGCGCAGTGCATCAGGAACGGCGGCGAGACGCTTCGCGATGACGCTCCAGTCGTCGGCCGTGGCCGTCGGCATCAGGTCGAAGGCCGCTCGGACGTCCTGGGCGGCGGAGGCGATCACGTTCAGGTCGCGCAGATGCCAGTTCGCGTCGTGGAGGTCGAGGTCGAGCTGCAGTTCGGCGCTCAGATCGGTCTTCGTGACCTCGTCGATCGCGTCGACGGGCTCCAATGCCGAGAGCTTGCCGAGGGTCGCGCGGGTCGCCTCAGTGATCTCCTCGAGTCCGGCAGGGCTGAGATCGCCGAAGCGATCGCCCGCCTCAGTGCGTCCGATGTAGGTGCCGAGCGTCGGAGATAGCACGGCAATGGTGTCGACCCATTCATCGGCGACCTTGTCGATGGCAGAGGGAGTACGGGGGGCTGAAGTCATCCCTCCAGCCTATCCCTCGACCCCCGCGCCAGCAGGCTCCGGTCGCCCGTCGTGTCCCTGCTCTCAGTGCGCCGCTTCGTTCCAGTTCTGCCCGCGTCCGACCTGCACGTCGAGCGGAACCGACAGCTCCGCGGCGCCGCCCATTCGCGTGCGGACGATGCGCTCCGCCGCGTCCCACTCCCCCGGTGCGACCTCGACGACGAGCTCATCGTGGATCTGGAGCAACGCGCGCGAGGCGAGGCCCTCCGTGCGCAGATCGTCGTGGATGCGGAACAGCGCGATCTTCATGATGTCGGCCGCACTGCCCTGGATCGGTGCATTGAGCGCTGCGCGCTCGGCGTTCTCGCGCAGTACTCGGTTGGGGCTGGCGAGGTCGGGGAAAGGACGACGTCGTCCGAAGATAGTCTCGGTGTAACCGACTTCCTTCGCCTTCATCACCGAGGCGCGCAGATAATCGCGCACAGCACCGAATCGTGCGAAGTACTCGACCATGAGCTGCTTCGCTTCGGACTGTTCGATGCGCAGCTGCTTGGACAGGCCGAACGCCGACAGCCCGTAGACGAGGCCGTACGACATCGCCTTGACCTTCGTGCGCATCGCCGAGGTGACATCGCTCGGTTCGACACCGAATACCCGTGCACCGACGAATCGGTGCAGGTCCTCTCCGCTGTTGAAGGCCTCGACGAGTCCCTCGTCGCCGGAGAGGTGAGCCATGATGCGCATCTCGATCTGCGAGTAGTCGGCGGTCAGCAGGGTCTCGTAGCCGTCGCCCACCTGGAAGGCGCTGCGGATGTGACGCGACTCCTCAGTGCGCACCGGGATGTTCTGCAGGTTCGGGTCGGTGCTGGAGAGCCGGCCGGTCTGGCTCCCGGTCTGCACGTAGGTCGTGTGCACCCGGTGGTCATCGCCGATCGCGGTGTCGAGCGACTCGATGATCTGCCGGAGCTTCGTCGCCTCCCTGTGCTGGAGCAGCAGGTTCAGGAACGGATGCGGATTCGTCTCCTGCAGGTCGACGAGAACCGCGGCATCCGTGGAGTAACCGGTCTTCGTCTTGCGGGTCTTGGGAAGCTGAAGGTCTTCGAAGAGCACTTCCTGCAGCTGCTTCGGGGACCCCAGATTGAACTCGCGTCCGACGACCGTGAATGCCTCTTGGGCGAGCGCCTCGGCGCGCGTGGCCAGCTCGGTGGAGAACGTCGAGAGCACGTCATGCGAGACGGCGACCCCGGCGACTTCCATATCGGCAAGCGTGAGCAGGGTCGGCAGCTCGATGTCGATGAGCACCTGCGACACGCTCTCCGGAATGTCCTCACGAAGGGCGGCCGCCGTTCGCAGCGTGAACCACGCCTCCTGAGCGGGAGTGGCGCCCTCTGTCTCGGGGACGAGCTGCGTCGGATCCGCCTGCGGCAACTTCTCACCGAGGTATCGCTCCACGAGGTCGGCGAGCGTCTTGTCCGGGTAGCTCGGCCGCAGCAGCCAGCCGGCGAGATTCGTGTCGTACGCCAGTCCGGCGAGCTGGATGCCGACGCGGCGCAGCGACTTCACCTGAGGCTTGGCATCGTGGAAGACCTTCGGGGCATCGGACTCGAGCCAGGCGCGCATCGACTCGGCACTGCCGTCGTTCCAGTCGGTCTCGCGCAGCTCCGTCTCGGTGGCGGCGCCGATGCGCGTCGGGAGACCTCCCGCGGTGGTAATCCGAAGCGCCACGTCACCGGACTGCGCCTGCGCCCAGGCGGCGAGCTCTGCCGGCGTCACTTCGACCGGTGTCGGCAGCACGACGACGGATGCCGGATCCTCGGCGACCTCTCCGGCCCCGACCGCCTCGAAGACGCGGGGCAGCAGCGTGCGGAACTCGAGGCGCGCGAAGATGTCACGAACGGCCTGCGCATCGATCGGAGCGACCTCGAGGTCTGCCGGGCCGACCGGAAGCTCCACATCGCGGAGGAGCCGGTTCAGCTGCCGGTTACGGCGGACATCTTCGATGTGGGTCTGGAGATTTCCGCCGACGACACCCTTGATCTCGCCTGCGCGCTCCAGCAGTTCATCGAGCGAACCGAACTGCGTCAGCCACTTGACGGCGGTCTTCTCCCCCACCTTGGGGACGCCGGGCAGATTGTCGCTGGTCTCGCCGACGAGCGCGGCGATGTCGGGGTACTGCTCCGGGCGCACTCCGTAGCGTTCCTGAACCGTCGTCGGGTCGTAGCGCTTCAGCTGCGAGACTCCCTGCACCGACGGATACAGCAGGGTCACGTCATCCGTCACCAGTTGGATCGTGTCACGATCGCCGGAGACGACGAGAACCTCGAATCCCTGCTCGGCGCCCTGGCTCGCGAGAGTCGCGAGGATGTCATCGGCCTCGATCCCCTCCTTTGTGAGCACCTGGATGGACATCGCCGCGAGGCAGTCCTGCAGGAGCGGGATCTGTCCACGGAACTCCTGCGGGCTCTCCGATCGGGTCGCTTTGTACTCGGGGTACACGTCAGTACGGAAGGAATGGCGGGAGGTGTCGAACGCGATCGCCATATGCGTCGGCTGCTCGGCCTTGATGAGGTTCACCAGCATCGACAGGAAGCCGTAGATGGCGTTCGTGTGCTGATTGTCCTTCGTGGTGAAGTTCTCGACCGGGAGGGCGAAGAATGCACGATAGGCGAGCGAATGGCCGTCGACGACCATGAGGGTAGGCTTTGCGGAGTCCGTCACCCTGTCAGCCTAACGAGGACGACAGACACCCGCTGAGGAGGATCGATGAGCGAGACCGCGACGACCGAAGGACTCGACTGGGCCACCGCCCGCGGGATGGGCGCGCTCGCCCAGAAGATGGGCATGGAGTTCCTCGAGTTCAGCCTCGAGCGCTGTGTCGCGACCATGCCGGTCGAAGGCAACACGCAGCCCGTCGGCTTGATGCACGGCGGCGCGTACGTCGTCCTCGGCGAATCGCTCGGATCGATGGCTGCGAACCTGCACGCGGGCCCTGGCCGCCTGGCAGTCGGTGTGGACATCAACGCCACGCACACCCGATCCGCGACCTCGGGGGTCGTCACCGGCATCTGCACGCCGATCCACCTCGGCCGCAGCGTCACTGTGCACGAGATCGTCGTGACCGACGATCAGGGCCGCCGTTGCTCGACGATCCGCATCACGAACATGATCAAGGACGTGCCGGCGGCACGCTGAGCGGCTCCTCGAGGATCCGCTGGAACAGGATGTGGTCCTGCCACTTCCCCGCGATCTTCAGATAGCGAGGAGCGGCGCCGATCCGCTCGAATCCATTCGCGCCCAGCACGCGCTGCGAACCGTGATTGTGGACGAGAGTCGCCGCCTGCAGCCGATGCAGACGCACCTCGTCCCGAGCGTAGGAAACGACCTGAGCGACAGCTCTCGTGCTGAGCCCCCTCCCCTGACGCGCGCCGTCGACCCAGTAGCCGAGGTCCGCGCTCCAGAAGGCGCCGCGGACGATGTTGTTCAGGTTCACGCGGCCGCGGATCTCGCCATCGGCTGATTCGATCACGAATCGAACGCCGCGACCCGTCGCTGCATCCTCCAGGCAGGTTGCGACATGCCGTTCCTGGTCCTCGGACGTGAAGAACGCTTCGCTTCTCGTCGGCTCCCAGGGCGCCAGATGCGCTCGATTGGCTGTGTACGCGCGCGCGAGCGCCACCCCGTCACCGGTGTGCACCGGACGCAGGATGTGCTCCGCGTCGAGTGCGAACACTACTTCTTCGGTGCGAGCTGCTCGATGATCGCCTTGGCGACATCCTGCATGGTCAGTCGGCGGTCCATGGACGCCTTCTGGATCCAGCGGAAAGCTTCCGGCTCGCTCAGGCCCATCTTCTCGTTGAGCAGGCCCTTGGCACGATCGACCAGCTTGCGGGTCTCGAAGCGCTCGACCATATCGGCGACCTCGGCCTCGAGCGTGATGATCTGCTCGTGACGGGCCAGCGCGATCTCGATCGCCGGGAGGAGGTCGTTCGGAGTGAACGGCTTGACGACGTAGGCGAGAGCGCCCGCCTCGCTCGCGCGCTCGACGAGTTCCTTCTGGCTGAACGCGGTGAGCAGCACGACGGGGGCGATGTTCCCCTTGTGGAGCTTCTCGGCGGCGCTGATGCCATCGAGCTGCGGCATCTTGACATCCATGATGACGAGATCCGGGCGCAGCTCGGTCGCCAGTTGAACGGCCGTCTCGCCGTCACCGGCCTCGCCTACGACGTCGAAGCCGTTGTCACGGAGGATCTCGACGATGTCGAGGCGGATCAGCGATTCGTCCTCTGCGACGACGACGCGTCGGGGTGCGGATGCTGTCGGCTGCTCAGACGGCTCAACATGCTCTTGCTGTTCTTGCTCGGTCACAGACCCATCCTACTGGAGAGGCCGCTGAACGGACGGTGAGCGATCGTGCTGAGCAGAGCAGGGCGCTCGCTGCGCTAAAGTCGAAGACGCGACACACGAGCCGGCGTGGCGGAATGGCAGACGCGGAGCACTCAAAATGCTTTGTCCGAAAGGGCGTGTGGGTTCGAGTCCCACCGCCGGCACTTCAATGGGGCGACCTGTCATGCCGTGCACAGCCGTTTTCCTCAGCCCGCGAAGACGGCGATCTCGGCGACGACGCGCGGGTGGGCGAGTATCCGGAAATGACCACCCGTCTCGAGACGCATATTGGTCGCTCCGATGAGCTCGCTCCCCTCCGGAATGTGCGGATCGAAGCGCGCGAAGATCGAGATGATCCTCGAATTCGCCGTGCGATCCTGCGTGAGACCCACGATCGACGGATCATCCGGCGACAATGCTCGCAGGGTGCGTGTCGGCATCATTCGGGCATACCTCGATCCACCGAACGGCGTGGCGACGGCGATCATGCCCCGCACCCGGTCAGACGCCGCGCTGGTCATCATGAGCTTGCCGGCGAGGCCGCCCTTGCTGTGGGCGACGAGAACCGCGTCGCCCAGGTCGTACCGCTGCAGGTAATCCGTGACCTGGTCCGCCATCTCGGCCACGGATTGCAGGTTCCGCTCGAGCGTCTCGATGACATGCACCGGATGTCCGCGCGCATGCAGCGCTTCGACGATCGGTTGCATGAACCGCCAGGTCTCGTAGATACCGGGCAGGACGATGATCGGTGCGCGATTCCCGGTACGGAATGTCGATGCATCCGTTCGGCTCATCAGCGCGCGCGTCTGCCAGTAGGCCGCATAGACATAGTCCAGGAGCCACCAGGCTGCCGCTTTCAGCACTCCGTCACGCGTTCCGTGACCGGCGAAGTGCGACCGGCATCGTGCGGGTGGTTCACCATGTTTGCCACCGTACTCCCGCCAGGAAGAACGGCGTCGGGGGCTTGACGTTCGTGGCCGCGACACGCAAGAGGGTCGGGACCGTCTGGTCCCGACCCTCCTCGCGTCAGTGCGTCAGATGACAGCCTTGTAGATGGGGGCGGCGCCGCCGACGGCGTCCCCGACCTTGTGGACTCGGATGTCGTTCGTGGAACCCACGATTCCGGGAGGGGATCCCGAGATCACGACGACCCGGTCACCGGTCTCCGCGAGGCCGTTGGTGAGCAGATAGGTGTCGACCTGGAGATACATGAGGTCGGTGTGCTGGACCAGATCGACGAGCGTCGAGCGGATGCCCCAGGTCAGTGCCATGCGACGGCGGATGCCGGGCTCCGGCGTGAACGCGAGCATCGGGATGCGCGAGCGCAGTCGCGAGAGGCGCCGGGCGGAGTCTCCGGACTGCGTGAACACGCAGAGGAACTTCGCATCGACGAACTCGGCCACCTCGAGCGCCGCGAGTGTGATCGCGCCGCCCTGCGTGCGCGGCTTGGTGTTGAGCGGCGCGATGCGCTCGAGACCGTGCTCTTCGGTGGATTCGATGATCCGTGCCATCGTCTCGACGACGATGACCGGGTAGTCGCCCACGCTGGTCTCACCGGAGAGCATCACCGCGTCGGCGCCGTCGAGGACGGCGTTGGCGACATCGGAGGTCTCGGCGCGCGTCGGCACCGGGCTGTTGATCATCGACTCGAGCATCTGCGTGGCGACGATGACAGGCTTCGCCATGCGGCGAGCGAGTTCGACGGCCCGCTTCTGCACGATCGGCACTGCCTCGAGCGGAAGCTCCACACCGAGGTCGCCGCGGGCGACCATGATGCCGTCGAACGCGTCGACGATTCCCTCGAGCGCGTCGACCGCCTGCGGCTTCTCGATCTTGGCGATGACCGGGATCTTCACGCCCTCCTCGGCCATGATCTCGTGCACTCGCTCGACGTCGCTGGCGTTGCGCACGAACGACAGCGCGATGAGGTCGGCGCCGATGCGCAGGCCCCAACGCAGGTCGTCCTCATCCTTCTCGCTCAGCGCCGGCACGTTCACAGCCACGCCGGGAAGGTTGATGCCCTTGTTGTTCGAGACCGCTCCGGCCACGACCACGCGGGTCGTCACGGTCACGCCGTCGGTCTCGACGACCTCGACCTTGACCTTGCCGTCATCGATGAGGAGGAAGTCTCCGGCGTTGACGTCCTGCGGGAGGCCCTTGAACGTGGTGCCGCAGATGTCCTTGTTGCCGATGATGTCTTCGGTGGTGATCTTGAAGATGTCACCGACCTCGAGCTCATAGGGGCCGCCCTCGAACTTGCCGAGGCGGATCTTCGGCCCCTGGAGGTCGACGAGGATCGCAACGGCACGACCGGAGTCCTCGGCAGCGCGACGGACGTTCGCGTAGTTGTTCTCGTGCACGGAGTAGTCACCGTGGCTGAGGTTCAGGCGGGCGACATCCACTCCGGCGTCGATCAGTGCGCGCACGGTGTCGTAGGTGGAAGTGGCAGGGCCCAGGGTGGCGACGATTTTCGCGCGTCTCAACAGATACTCCAGATTAGAGGGGGATAGAAATCAGGCGACGGTGCCGCGGCTCAGCCTACGCGGGCTGAAGGCCGAGCGCGACATCATTCGGGCCCACCGGCACGGGGAGCACGGTGGAGCCCATGAGGAACCGATCGACGTTCGCAGCGGCGGCTCGTCCTTCGGCGATCGCCCAGACGATCAGGGACTGCCCGCGCCCGGCGTCACCCGCGACGAAGACGCCAGGAACGGTCGATTCGTACGAGGCATCCCGCTGGAACGCACCACGGTCGGTCACCTGCGGGCGGGTGTCCTCGGTGAAGCCATCCTGCTCCGGGCCGGTGAAGCCCATGGCGATCAGCACGAGGTCAGCGGGGATCTCCCGCTCCGTGCCGCTCTTGGGGACGCGGCGCCCGTCGACGTACTCGGTCTCGGCAACACGCAGGGCGCGAAGCTCGCCGACCTCGTTCGAGAGGAACTCGACGGTGGAAGCGAGGAAGACCCGCTCTCCGCCTTCCTCGTGCGCGGACTGCATCTCGAAGATGGTCGGCATCATCGGCCACGGCTGGTGGTCAGGACGCTCTTCGCCCGGCTGCTTGCCGATCGCGAGGTTGGTGACGCTGAGCGCACCCTGGCGGTGAGCGGTTCCGATGCAGTCGGCGCCGGTGTCGCCGCCGCCGATGACGATGACGTGCTTGCCCTCGGCCGTGATCTGCTCCGGCACCGTGTCGCCGGCGACGGCGTGGTTCGACTCGACGAGGTACTCCATCGCGAAATGCACACCTGCGAGGTCGCGGCCGGGGATCGACAGGTCGCGGGGCACGGTCGACCCGGTGGCGATGACCACGGAGTCGTAGCGAGCCCGGAGGTCGGCCCAGGAGATGTCCTTGCCGATCTCGACACCGGCGCGGAAACGCGTGCCCTCTTCCTGCATCTGCCGCAGGCGGGACTCCAGGTGGGTCTTCTCCATCTTGAAGTCCGGGATGCCGTAGCGCAGCAGTCCGCCGATGCGGTCATCGCGCTCGAAGACGGCCACGGTGTGACCGGCCCTGGTCAGCTGCTGCGCGGCGGCGAGTCCGGCGGGGCCCGAGCCGACGACGGCGACGGTCTTGCCGGTCAGGCGTGCCGGCGGCTGTGCGTCGACCCAGCCCTTCGCGAAGGCCTCGTCGATGATCGAGACCTCGATCTGCTTGATCGTGACCGCCGGCTGGTTGATCCCCAGCACGCAGGAGCTCTCGCACGGGGCCGGGCAGAGGCGACCGGTGAACTCCGGGAAGTTGTTCGTCGCGTGCAGACGTTCGATCGCCGCACGGCCTTCGCCGCGCCAGGTCAGATCGTTCCACTCCGGGATGAGATTGCCGAGGGGGCAGCCGGAGTGGCAGAACGGCACACCGCAGTCCATGCATCGGCTGGCCTGGCGTCGCAGCACCGCCTGATCGCCGGGCTGGTAGACCTCTTTCCAGTCCATGATGCGTACCGGCACCGGGCGTCGGGCAGGAAGCTCACGCTCGGTGACCTTCAGAAAACCTTTGGGATCAGCCACCGGTCACCTCCAGGATGCGGTTCCACACGATGTCGCCGTCAGGGTCGATGCCCTCGGCCACTGCTTCCTCACGCATGCTGCGCACAGCGGCGAAGTCACGCGGGAGAACCTTCACGAATTCGGATGCGGCGGTCTCGAACTGTTCGAGGATGCCGGCCGCCAGCGGCGATGCCGTGCGCTCGACGTGCGCGACGAGAAGACTCCGCAGCACCTCGAGATCGGCTCGGTCGAGCGGTTCCAGCAGCAGTTCGCCGCTGTCGAGGGACTGCGCGTTGATCTTCTCGGTGCGCAGCGACTGAACGTACGCCACTCCCCCGGACATACCGGCACCGAAGTTGCGTCCGGTCGTGCCCAGGATCACGGCGAGACCGCCGGTCATGTACTCGAGGGCATGATCGCCGACGCCTTCGACGACTGCCGTCGCTCCGGAGTTGCGCACCAGGAACCGTTCGCCGACGACACCCGAGATGAACATCGTGCCCGACGTCGCACCGTAACCGATCACGTTGCCCGCGATGACGTTCTCGTGCGGAGCGATCACCGAGCCGCGCGGCGGCCGGATCGTGATGTCGCCACCGGACAGACCCTTGCCGACGTAGTCGTTGGCGTCGCCCTCCAGGCGGAGGATGATGCCAGGCGGCAGGAACGCACCGAGCGATTGACCGGCGGTGCCGTGCAGCGTGATGTCGATGGTCTCGCGAGCGAGACCCCCGGCGCCGTGCCGCGCGGTCACCTGGTGGCCGAGCATCGTCCCGACGGCTCGCTCGGTGTTGCTGATGGGCAATTCGACCAGCACCGGCTCGCCGTTCAGCAGCGCATCCTTCGCGATGTCGATCAGGGCGACGTCGAAGTGCTTGTCGAGTTCGTGATCCTGGCTGCGTCCGCTCCGGCGGGGCTCGCCGGCGGGGAACGCCGGTCCGTCCAGTACCGGGCTGAGGTCCAGGCCTTCGGCCTTCCAGTGTTCGATCGCGCCGTTCACCTCGATGAACTCGGTGCGACCGACGATCTCGTCGAGCGAGCGGAAGCCGAGCTCGGACAGCAGTTCGCGCACCTCTTCGGCGATGAACTCCATGAAGTTGACGACGAACTCCGGCTTGCCGGTGAACCGCTCCCGAAGAGCAGGATTCTGCGTGGCGACGCCGACCGGGCAGGTGTCGAGGTGGCAGACGCGCATCATGATGCAGCCGCTGACCACCAGGGGCGCGGTCGCGAAGCCGAACTCCTCGGCACCCAGGAGGGCGCCGATGATCACGTCGCGGCCGGTCTTCAGCTGGCCGTCCACCTGCACGACCACACGGTCGCGCATGCCGTTGAGCATCAGGGTCTGCTGCGTCTCGGCAAGTCCGAGCTCCCACGGCGTTCCGGCGTGCTTGAGAGAGTTGAGGGGACTCGCACCCGTGCCGCCGTCGTGGCCGGAGACCAGGATGACGTCGCTGAGCGCCTTCGCGACACCGGCCGAGACCGCGCCGATGCCGGACTGGCTGACGAGCTTCGTGTGGATGCGCGCCTCGGGGTTGGCCCTCTTCAGATCGAAGATCAGCTGCTTGAGGTCTTCGATCGAGTAGATGTCGTGGTGCGGAGGCGGGGAGATCAGCCCGACGCCGGCGGTCGCGTGACGCGTGCGCGCCACCCACGGGTACACCTTCGTCGGCGGCAGCTGTCCGCCCTCGCCGGGCTTCGCACCCTGGGCGAGCTTGATCTGGATGTCGTCGGCCTCGGTGAGGTACAGGCTGGTCACGCCGAATCGGCCGGATGCCACCTGCTTGATGGCGCTGCGGCGCTCAGGGTCGACGAGGCGATCGGCGTCTTCTCCGCCTTCGCCGGTGTTCGACTTTCCGCCGATCCGGTTCATCGCGATCGCGAGCGTCTCATGCGCCTCGCGTGAGATGGAGCCGTAGCTCATCGCGCCGGTGGAGAAACGCTTCACGATGTCGGAGACCGACTCGACCTCGTCCAGCGGTACCGGCTTGCGGGTTCCGGTGCGCAGTTTGAACAGGCCACGGAGCGTCTTCAGCTCGGATGCCTGGTCATCGACCAGCTTCGTGTACTCGCGGAAGATGTCGTAGCGGCGCGTGCGTGTGGCGTGCTGCAGCTTGAACACCGTCTCCGGGCTGAACAGGTGCGGCGATCCGTCGCGACGCCACTGGTACTCGCCGCCCGTCCACAGACGCTCGTGCGCCCGAGCCGCGGCATCCTCGGGATAGGCGTAGTCGTGGCGTGCCTGGTTCTCGGCGAAGACATCCTCGATGCCGATTCCGCCGAGCTTCGATTCGGTGCGCGTGAAGTACGCGTCGATGAAATCCTGGCTGAGACCGACCGCCTCGAAGACCTGTGCGCCGGCGTACGAGGACACCGTGGAGATGCCCATCTTCGACATGATCTTCAGCACGCCCTTGCCGAGCGCATAGATCAGATTGCGTACGGCCTTCTCCGGGGTGATGCCTGTGATGTATCCGGTTCGAACGAGGTGCTCGACCGTCTCCATCGCGAGGTACGGGTTGACCGCGGATGCGCCGTAGCCGATCAACGTGGCCACGTGGTGCACTTCGCGGACGTCGCCGGCCTCGACGATCAGACCCACCTTCATCCGGTTCTCCCGGCGGATCAGGTGGTGATGAACCGCCGAGATCATGAGCAGCGACGGGATCGGGATGAGGTCCTTGTTCGAGTCGCGGTCGGAGAGGATGATGAACTCCGCTCCGTCCTCGATGGCCTGATCGACCTCGGCGCACATCTCGGTGAGCCGGTTCTGCAGGCTCTGCGCATCAGCGTCGAAGTGATAGAGCCCGCGGATCGTGACGCTCGAGCGATCGGGCAGCGCCCTGTCGATGTGCCGGATCTTGGCCAGCTCGTCGTTGTCGATGACCGGGAAGTCGAGTGACACCGTGCGGGTGTGCTCCGGACCCCACGTGAGCAGGTTGGACTCCGGTCCGAGGCCGAGCTTCAGGCTCGTCACCACCTCTTCGCGGATCGAGTCCAGCGGCGGGTTCGTCACCTGGGCGAACTGCTGCGTGAAGTAGTCGAAGAGCAGACGCGGGCGCTTGCTGAGCACGGCGATCGGCGTGTCCGACCCCATGGCACCGAGCGGCTCGACGCCGTTCTGTCCCATCGGGGTGAGCAGGATGCGCACTTCCTCCTCGGTGTAACCGAAGGTGCGCTGACGCCGAGTGATCGATGCCGGCGGATGCACGATGTGCTCGCGCTCCGGCAGATCCGCGAGGCGGACCGCCCCGGCATCCAGCCATTCCTGCCACGGATGGAGCGTGGCGAGGTCCTGCTTGAGTTCTTCGTCCTCGACGATGCGTCGCTGCGCGGTGTCGACGAGGAACATCTTGCCCGGCTGCAGGCGCCCGCGGCGCTTGATCCGCTCCGGCTCGAACGTGAGAACGCCCGTCTCCGAACCGATCACGATCAGCCCGTCGGTCGTCTCGGTCCAGCGCCCCGGGCGAAGCCCGTTGCGGTCGAGCGTCGCGCCGACGAGCGTGCCGTCGGTGAAGATGAGCGCGGCCGGTCCGTCCCACGGTTCCATCTGGTTGGAGTGGTACTCGTAGAACGACCGGAGCTCCGGCGTGATGTCGGCCTGCTTCTCGTACGCCTCAGGCACCATCATCATGATCGCGTGCGGCAGGCTGCGCCCGGTCAGCGTGAGCAGCTCGAGCACCTCGTCGAAGGATGCCGAGTCGCTGGCACCGTCGGTGCAGATCGGCAGCAGCGGTGCCATGTCGCCGAGCAGCTCGGATTCCAGCTGCGATTGCCGTGCGCGCATCCAGTTGCGGTTGCCGCCGACGGTGTTGATCTCGCCGTTGTGCGCGAGCATGCGCAGCGGCTGCGCGAGCGGCCACGACGGGAAGGTGTTCGTCGAGTAGCGGGAGTGCACGACCGCGAGTTCCGAGGCGAAGCGCTCGTCCTGCAGATCGGGGTAGAACGGCTCGAGCTGGAGCGTGGTGACCATGCCCTTGTAGCCGAGAGTGCGGCAGGAGAGCGAGACGAAGTAGGCGCCAAGCTCGTGACCGGCGCGCTTGCGCAGACGGTAAGCGACCCGATCCAGGGCGATGCCGGTGAGCGGTGCCTCTTCGACGGTCGCTCCCCCGGCGCTCACGAACAACTGCTCGAACGCGGGACGAGCCTCGTCGGCGAGCTTGCCGAGGTGCTCGTTCACGGTCGGGACCTCACGCCAGCCGAGGACGCGGAGGCCCTCCGCACGTGCGATCTTCTCGATGCCGGCCTTCTGCTGGCGACGCTGTCCGGAATCGCGAGGAAGGAACGCCAAGCCCGCCGCGTACTCGCCGACCGGCGGAAGCTCGAATCCGGTCACGGCGCGCAGGAACTCGTCGGGCATCTGCGTGAGGATGCCGGCACCGTCTCCGGTTCCGGCATCCGAGCCGATCGCGCCGCGGTGCTCGAGGTTGCGGAGCGCCTCGAGTGCCAGCGCGATGATGTCGTGCCCTGCCTCGCCACGCAGCGTGGCGACCATTGCCAGACCGCACGCGTCCTTCTCGAACGCTGGGTTGTACATGCCCTGTTTGACAGGGAAGCCGGGGGGCGTGCGGAGGTCGCTCGATTCCATGCGGTACCGTCCTCAGATCTTCAAGTGACCCGGGGACGTCATTGGCCGGGCGATGCGATGGGTCCTCACGGACCTGAAGGCTATCGGGAACCTTCGGTGTCCGTGGGAGCGGTGCTTGTGGCGGTAGCTCCTGCGGTGACTTCGTCGGACGGAGGCTCACTCAGGTCCACGAATTCGGAGGGATTCGTTAGCGATACTACATCAGCCTCGAGATCCTTCCGGCCTCGACCCGTCATGTACGGCGAGGGCTCGAGGCCCGGGTGGCGGCGAGTCTGTACAACGAGGATCACGAGACCGACGACGACACCGATGATGGCGGCCGCGACATTGCTGCGCAGGCCGAGGATGATCTCGCTCGGGTCGATGCGGATCGATTCCCACACCACACGGCCGGCGCTGTACCAGATCAGGTAGATCGCGAACAGCCGGCCCCACTGGAATGCGGTCGCCTTGCGGCTGATCCAGAGCAGCACGATGACGCCGAGACCGTTCCAGATCACTTCGTAGAGGAAAGTGGGGTGGAACAGCGTGCCCTCAGGCAGTCCCGGGGGGAAGGCGCTGTTCGTGGATTCAATCTCGAGGCCCCAAGGCAGATCCGTCGGCAATCCGAACAGCTCGTGGTTGAACCAGTTGCCGAAGCGTCCGAAGGCCTGAGCGAGCAGCAGTCCCGGTGCCAACGCGTCGGCGAAGGTCCAGAAGCGGATGCCGGTCCACCGGCATCCGAGGTATGCACCGACGGCACCGCCGATGAGCGCACCGAAGATGGCGATGCCGCCCTCCCAGATCGCCCACACGGAACCGGGCTCGAACGGATTCCACGTGTTGATGCCCTCACCGAAGTAGTCGTTCGGGTGGGTGAGCACGTGGAAGATCCGGGCGCCGATGATGCCCAGCGGTACCGCGAGGATCGAGATGTCGATCACGACCCACGGCTCCGCGCCACGCTTGGTGAGGCGATGATTCGTCAGCAGCACCGCAGCGATGATGCCGGTGATGATGCAGAGCGCGTAGAAGTGGATGCGGACCGGGCCCAGGTCGATGAACGAGACCGGGGGGCTCGGGATGCTGGCGAGCACGCCGTTGACGGTGCTGTGGAGCGCGAGGGACATGATTGCGATTCTAGTTCTCGTGTGCGGGGCGTGCCGACGCAGCGCCGGCGGCCAGGGTACGGGTGACCTCGGCGAGGGCGGGAACGCCGCCGTCACGGAGGGCGCGGACGAGCGCGGTGCCGACGATCGCGCCGTCGGCGTACTCCCCCACAGCGGCGATCTGGTCTGCCGTGGAGATGCCGATGCCGACGCAGGCGCGACCGACGCCGTGCTCGCGGAGGCGGGAGACCAAGGTGCGCGCGGCACGATCGAGGTCGGCGCGCTCACCGGTGATGCCCATCGTCGAGACGGTGTACACGAAGCCGGTCGAGGACGCGACGACAAGGTCGAGACGCTCATCGGTCGAGGTGGGAGCCGCGAGGAAGACACGGTCGAGGCCGGTGCGCTCACTGGCCGCGATCCACTCCGCTGCGGACTCGGGGGTGATGTCCGGCGTGATGAGGCCCGCACCGCCGGCGGCGAGCAGGTCATCCGCGTAACGGTCGACGCCGTACTGGAGCACGGGGTTCCAGTACGTCATCACGACGACCGGGACATCCGTCGCGGCGGTGATCTCGCGAAGCGCGGTGAAGAGATCGGCGGTGCGGTATCCGGCAGCCAGAGCGGTTCTGGTCGCCTCCTGGATGATCGCTCCGTCCATCACCGGGTCGCTGTAGGGCGGGCCGAGTTCGATGATGTCGACGCCGTTCTCAGCGAGCGCGATGGCGGCCTGGATGCTGGTGTCCAGGTCGGGGAACCCGACGGGCAGGTAGCCGATGAAGGCGGTCCGCCCGGCGTCGTGCGCCTTCTGGATCGCCTGTTCCACGCGGCTCATGCGTTGCCCTCCTGCGCCTCGGTGGTCGAATCGTAGAGGTCGAAGTAGCGCGCGGCGGTGTCCATGTCCTTGTCGCCACGGCCCGAGAGGCATACCGCGATCACGGCATCCGGACCGAGCTCGCGTCCGAGTCGCAGGGCGCCGGCCAGCGCGTGCGCGGACTCGATCGCGGGGATGATCCCTTCGGTGCGACTGAGCAGGCGCAGTGCCTGCATGGCTTCGTCGTCGGTCGCCGGGATGTACTCGGCTCGGCCGATGTCGGCCAGCCAGGAATGCTCCGGTCCGACCCCCGGGTAATCGAGTCCAGCGGAGATCGAATGCGATTCGATGGTCTGGCCGTCTTCGTCCTGCAGCACGTACGTCCGCGCGCCGTGCAGCACGCCGGGGCGACCGCGTTCGATGGAGGCAGCGTGCTGAGCGGTGTCGATGCCATCGCCTGCCGCCTCGACGCCGTAGAGCGCGACGCCCTCGTCGTCGAGGAACGCGTCGAACATGCCGATCGCATTCGACCCGCCGCCGACACAGGCGACGACCACGTCCGGAAGCCGGCCGATCTCATCGAGGAGCTGCTGGCGCGCCTCTTCGCCGATGATCTTCTGGAAGTCGCGGACCATCGCGGGGAACGGATGCGGGCCTGCGGCCGTTCCGAAGATGTAGTTCGTGGTCTCCACCGAGGCGACCCAGTCGCGGTACGCGTCGTTGATCGCGTCTTTGAGGGTGCGCGAGCCCGTGGTGACGGGCACGACCTCCGCGCCCAGCAGCCGCATCCTGGCGACGTTGAGCGCCTGGCGCTCGGTGTCGACCTCGCCCATGTAGATGGTGCATTCCAGCCCGAACAACGCGGCTGCCGTTGCGGTGGCCACACCGTGCTGGCCTGCACCGGTCTCGGCGATGACCCGGGTCTTGCCGAGCCTCTTCGTCAGCAGCGCCTGCCCGAGCACGTTGTTGATCTTGTGCGAACCGGTGTGGTTGAGGTCTTCGCGCTTCAGGAAGACCCGCGCCCCGCCGGCGTGTGCGGCGAAACGGGGCACCTCGGTGAGCGCGGACGGGCGGCCGGCGTACGAGCTCAGGAGCGACGCGAGCTCGGCGCGGAACGCCGGGTCGGCGACAGCGGCGGTGTAGGCGGCGCTGAGTTCGTCGATGGCGGCGATGAGCGACTCGGGCATGTAACGCCCGCCGTACTCACCGAAGAACGGTCCCTGCTGGTCGCGCAGACTCATCCCTTCACCTCCAGGAAGCTCTTGAGTGTGGCGACCGGATCGCCGGTGACGAGCGCCTCGCCGATGAGCACGACATCGGCACCTGCCGAGCGGTAGTGGGCGACATCGTCGGGGGTGAGCACGGCGGATTCGGCGATCTTCACGGATGTGCTCGGGATGCGGTCGGCGAGCCGCCCGAAGAGATCTCTGTCGAGCTCGAGGGTCTTCAGGTCGCGCGCGTTGACCCCGATGAGCGGCGCACCCAGATCGATGGCCTGTTCGAGCTCATCGGCCGAGTGCGTCTCGACGAGCGGCGTCATGCCGAGTTCGCCGATCAGCGCGTACAGATCGCGCAGTACGGCCGGCTCGAGACCGGCGACGATGAGCAGCACGAGGTCGGCACCGGCGGCACGGGCTTCGAGCACCTGGTAGGGCGTCGCGATGAAGTCCTTGCGGAGCACGGGGACGGAGACGCGGGCGGTGACCGCTTCGAGGTCGGCGAGGCTGCCGCCGAACCTGCGCTCCTCGGTGAGGACGCTGATCGCGGAGGCGCCGCCGATCTCGTAGAGAGACGCCTGGTGGGCAGGATCCGGGATCTCGGCCAGAGCACCGCGGGAGGGACTTGCCCGCTTGACCTCGGCGATGACCTTGACCTGTTCTGCGGGTGCGAGTGCCGCGAGAGCATCCTTCGCTGCCGGGCGTGCCAGCGCCGCCTTCTCGACAGCGGCCAGCGGTCGGGAGAGGGCGCGACGCTCGGCGTCTGCGACAGCGCCGGCCGTCAGGTCGGCGAGGACCATTAGTGCGCCTTCGGCGAGTACTTGGGGCCCTTCACGCCGTAACCCGCCTTCGCGAGAATCCAGCCGACGATCGCACCGACCGGGACGATGGCAGCCCCCACCCAGATGAGCGCGACCCAGACGGGGCTGAACTCGGCCAGGCAGTACGCGACAGTGCCGACGGTGAAGCCGACGAGCATGATCACGACGGCGGCCCAAGCCGCAGGCGAGTGTCCGTGGCCGGGGTCGGCGATCGGGTTGGTCATGTTCTCCTCCGGGGGACGACGTGCGGGGGTCGGCTCAGTCTATCGGGGTCATCGAGTCGGGTCGGTGCCACGCGACAGCTCGTCCCAGGAATCGACGGCGTCCACCGCTCCATCGCCGTGATCGGCGGCGGCGCCCTCGGTGCGGTATCTGCGGCCTCCGGTCTTCCACTGCCGCCAGGTCAGCAGAACAAGCACCGCGGTGGCGAACAGGAGCACCCAGGCGGCGAGGACGAGGTACGGCCAGAACGTCGGAGTGATCGAGGCGACGACGTCGGACAGCGCCGCAGACCCGGCGAGTCCGGTCGTGTCCGTGACGCTCGGGGCGACGGCGCTGAGCGGTGGGCTCACGAGCAGCGGAATCGTCGACCACCCCAGGAGGACGGCAGTCGCCGCAGCGACCACCGCGAATACCACACGCACGATCCGGCCGGCGATCGACAGCGCAGCGCCGAGAGCGAGCACGGCGAGACTGAGCGGGGCGAGCAGCGGGAGCGCATCTGCGCCCGGGACGAGGATGGCTGCGCCCGCATCGGCGCGTTCGACGGTGAGCCACGTCTGGGTCGAGGAGATGATGCCGACGGCTCCGGCCAGCAGAAAGCCGGAGACTCCGAGCGAACGGCCGCGTCGTGCGATGCTCATGCTCCGCCTTGGCCCGGAACCGCCTCGAGGTCCGTGGTGTCGAAGCAGGTTCGCGTACCCGTGTGGCAGGCGGGACCGGTCTGGTCGACCAGCAGCAGGATCGCATCTCCATCGCAGTCCAGACGTGCCTCGTGGACGGTCTGGATGTTGCCGGACGTGTCGCCCTTCCGCCAGTACTCCTGCCGTGAGCGGGACCAGTACGTGACGCGACCCGAGGTGAGGGTGCGGCGGAGCGCCTCGGCATCCACCCAGGCCAACATGAGCA
Organism: Microbacterium sp. LWO13-1.2; assembly: GCF_038397725.1. Taxonomy (NCBI): domain Bacteria; kingdom Bacillati; phylum Actinomycetota; class Actinomycetes; order Micrococcales; family Microbacteriaceae; genus Microbacterium; species Microbacterium sp. LWO13-1.2. Next base: position 3,068,462 of record NZ_CP151634.1, on the reverse strand, counting down.
CCTCACGGGTGTCCCACTGCTGCACGATCACCGGGGCGAGTCCGTCGCCGTTCCAGGCGACCTGCGCGATCCGCGTCTCCAACTCCGTCATCGGACCAGCACCCCCTCAGCCCGCAGAGCGTCCTTGACGTCTCCCACGGTGAGAGCTCCGGTGTGGAAGACGCTCGCGGCGAGCACGGCATCGGCGCCCGCCTTGATCGCCGGAGCGAAATCGGACGCCTTCCCGGCGCCGCCGGACGCGATCACCGGAACCGTCGACGCTTCGCGCATCAGACGCACCAGTTCCAGATCGAAGCCGTCGCGCGTGCCGTCCGCATCGATCGAGTTCACCAGCAGCTCGCCCGCACCGCGCTCGGTGGCTTCCCGTGCCCAGGCGATCGCGTCGAGGGTCGTCGTCGTACGCCCGCCGTGGGTGGTGACGACGAAACCCGAATGCGTGCCTGCGGCGCGCTTGACGTCGAGGGACAGCACCAGCACCTGCGCGCCGAAGCGGTCGGCGATCTCGTCGATGAGTCCGGGGCGGGCGATCGCGGCGGAGTTCACGCCGACCTTGTCCGCGCCGACCGCGAGCAGCCGGGCGACGTCGTCGACGCTGCGCACTCCCCCGCCGACGGTGAGCGGAACGAACACCTGCTCTGCCGTGCGCTGCACGACGTCGTATGTGGTGGCCCTGGCATCGACGGTGGCGGTCACGTCGAGGAACGTGATCTCGTCTGCACCCTGCTCGGCATAGTGGCGAGCGAGCTCGACGGGATCGCCCATGTCACGGAGGTTCTCGAAGTTCACGCCCTTGACGACGCGGCCCGCGGCCACATCGAGGCAGGGGATGACGCGACTGGCGAGTGCCATCAGAGCCTCGCGGCGTGGATCGCGGTCACGAGGATGGCGCGAGCGCCGAGTGCGTACAGATCGTCCATCACCTGATTGACGCCGCGGCTCGGCACCATCACGCGCACGGCCACCCAGGCGGCATCGCGGAGCGGGGAGATCGTCGGCGACTCACGGCCGGGAGCGATCTGAACGGCCTGATCGACCAACTCCGCCGGGAGGTCGTAGTCGATCAGCACGAAGCGCCGAGCGACCATCACACCGCGCAGGCGCCGCAGCAGGGTCTCGGTGCCCTCGGCATCGCCGGGGCGGCTGATCAGCACCGCCTCGGACTCCAGGATGACCGGACCGAAGATGTCGAGTCCGGCCTGTCGGAGCGTGGTTCCGGTGGAGACGACATCGGCGACGGCATCCGCGACACCGAGTCGCACCGCGGATTCGACGGCTCCGTCGAGTTGGACGAGCTCTGCCGCAACGCCGTGCTCACGCAGGAAATCACCGACGAGGCCGGGGTAGGCAGAAGCGACTCGGACGCCTGCGAGGTCTGCGACCGTGTGGAATCTCCCGGGAGGACCCGCGAAGCGGAACGTGGAGCCGCCGAAGCCGAGCGACTCGATCTCCCTCGCCTGCTGAGGCACATCGCGCAGCAGATCGCGGCCGGTGATGCCCACGTCGAGTGCACCGGAGGCGACGTAGGTGGCGATGTCGCGGGGACGAAGGAAGAAGAACTCGACGTCGTTCTCGGCGTCGATCAGGTGCAGGGTCTTGGCGTCACGGCGTCCGGCATAGCCGGCTTCCGCGAGCATCTCGGCGGCGGTCTCGGAGAGCGAGCCCTTGTTCGGAACAGCAATGCGCAGCATGGGAAACCTTCAGATGGGGTCGACAGGGGCGGAGCGCATCAGAGATGTCGGTAGACGTCCTGCAGGCTCAAGCCCTTCGCGATCATCATCACCTGCACGTGGTACAGCAGTTGGGAGATCTCCTCGGCCGCTGCCTCGTCGGATTCGTACTCGGAGGCCATCCACACTTCGGCGGCCTCTTCGACGATCTTCTTGCCGATCGTGTGCACGCCGCCGTCGAGCTCGGCGACCGTGCCCGATCCTGCCGGACGAGTCTCGGCCTTGACGCTGAGCTCGGCGAACAGCTCGTCGAAAGTCTTCACGATTCCAGGCTAGCGGCTCGTGCGGCGTCCCTGAGCCGCGTGACGGCGGCCTCCACGTCGTCGGCCCCGTAGACGGCGGAGCCGGCGACGAACGTATCGGCTCCGCTGGCGGCGGCGAGCTCGATGGTGCTGTCCGAGATGCCGCCGTCGACCTGCAGCCAGACGTTCGAGCCGCGCCGTCGTGCTTCGTCGGCCAGTGAGCGCAGCTTCGGCATCGTCTCGGGCATGAAGCCCTGGCCGCCGAATCCGGGCTCCACCGTCATCACGAGGATCTGGTCGAACTCATCGAGTACGTCGTACAGGCCTTCGGCCGGGGTGCCCGGCTTGATGGCTATTCCGGCGCGGGCACCCATGTCACGCAGGCGCCGCGCGAGCGAGATCGGATCGGCGGCCGCTTCGAGGTGGAACGTGACGCTGGCGGCTCCCAGCTCGGCATACGCGGGCGCCCAGCGGTCGGGGTCGGTGATCATGAGGTGGACGTCGAGCGGGATGGGGCTGGTCGCCTGGATGCGCTCGACCATCTGCGTCCCGAAGGTGAGGTTCGGCACGAAATGGTTGTCCATCACGTCGACATGGGCGAAATCGGCGGTGGCGATCTTCGCAAGATCGCGCTGCATGTTGACGAAGTCGGCGGCGAGGATGCTGGGATTGATGCGCGGGGCGCGGGGAAGGTCCACGGGTCTATTCTCCCTTCCCGGCGGCATCGCCGGGATCTGTCGCGGCCGGATCTGCCGCGGTGCGCTGCAGCAGCGCGAGGAACATCGCGTCGGTGCCGTGGCGGTGCGGCCAGAGCTGCACGGATCCGCCATCGGGCTGGTCGTCGCGCGTCCCGAGATCGATCGGCGATTGCGCGATGTGCGTCAGCACCGCCCGTGCGTCGAGCTCGTGGAGGTCAGCGCGCCCGCGCAGCACCTCTTGCACGACCCCGGTGGTCTCAGCGAGGTGCGGTGAACAGGTGACATAGGCGACGATGCCACCGGGCGCGAGCGCCTCCACAGCGGCCGACAGGAGCTCCTCCTGCAGCGGAACGAGCTCGGCGACATCGGCCGGGGTCTTCCGCCAGCGAGCCTCAGGCCGACGGCGAAGGGCGCCGAGGCCCGTGCACGGTGCGTCGACCAGGATGCGGTCGTACTGCCCGACACGGTCGCGAGCGAGCGTGCGGCCGTCCTCTTCGTCCACGACGACGTCACCGGGAACAGGGCGGAGAGCGTTGCGCACGAGCCCCGCCCGCGCGGGGATGATCTCATTGGCCTCGAGAAGAGCGCCGTGCTGCGCGGCGATGGCCGCCAGCAGTGCGGTCTTGCCACCGGGGCCGGCGCACAGGTCGAGCCAGCGCTCCCCCGAGCGGATCGGCGCCGCCGCGGCAAGGGCGAGAGCCACGAGCTGGGATCCCTCATCCTGGACGCGGACCTTGCCTCCGGAGCCGGCCACGATCCGATGGGGATCGCCGCCGGGCGAGCCGAAGGCGGTCGCGGCGTACGGGCGGCGCGGCTCCCCCTGCTCGGCCAGTCCCGGCAAGGCGACGAGCGTCACTTCGGGTGAGACGTTGTCGGCCTCGAGAAGCGCCTCCAGTTCGTCCGCGCGACCCTCAGCGGCGAGGGCTCTGCGCAGCGCGCGGATCACCCACACCGGATGCGCCGTGCGGAGGCTGAGTCGCTCGTCGTCGGACCGCGCCGACCGCTCGATCCGCTCCTGCCACTCCCCCGGTGTCTCCCTCGCGATCCGCCGGAGCACCGCATTCGTGAAGCTCGCCGCCCCGCGGCCCTGAGCGTCTGCGGCGAGATTCACCGACTCGTTCACAGCGGCGTGCGAGGCCACTCGCGTCGCCAGGAGCTGATGCACCGCGAGTCGCAGCGCATCGAGCACGGCCGGATCGATCGATGCGGTGTCGCGATCCGCTGCCGCCTCGATGATCGCGTCGTACATGCCGCGTCGGCGGAGCGTCCCATAGGCGAGTTCGGTGGCGAGAGCCGCATCCTGCGTCGAGAGTCCTGCGTCGGCGATCGCCGACGGCAGCAGGAGGTTCGCGTAGGCGTCGGAGTCGCTGACCGCGCGCAGCACGTCGTAGGCGACGCGGCGTGCGGGCTGGACCGCCCGGGAAGGCTGCACCGTACGGGACGGCTGGCCGCCACCGCGGCTCGAACTCCGGCGGTCGGATCCGGGTGCGCCCTGGCCCTGCGGGTGCCGGGGACGACGCTGCTGGCCGCTCATGCGCCTGCTCGCAGATCTTCCGCACCGCGCTGACCGCGCCACCAGTCGACGGCGCTCATGGCCGCCTTTCCGGCCGGCTGGACGCGGGTCACGGCGAGCGGGGCGGTGGACGTGCCGATCAGCAGTGCCGCCTTGCCCGCCGCGATCGTCCCCGGCGGCATCGCTTCGACGTCGGTGGCTCTCTGGGCTTCGAGGATCTTCACCCGCGATCCGCCGATGGTCGTGTGGGCCCCGGGCTCGGGGGTCACACCACGGAACCGCGCATAGACGAGGTCGAGGGTCTGCGACCAGTCCAGCAACCCGTCCTCCAGGGTGAGTTTGGGAGCGACGGTCGCCGTGCCGGTCTGAGGCATGGCGTGCGCCGCGCCGGTCGAGATGCCGGCGACGACCTCTGCGGTGAGCTCGGCGCCCCCGACGGCAAGCGCGTCGAGGGCGGCATCCGCCGTCGCTCCGTCCGGAATCGCGATCGTCCGTGCGGCGAAGACGTCGCCGGCGTCCAACTCGGCGACGAGCTGGAACACGCTCGCTCCGAATTCTGCGTCACCCGCGATGAGGGCACGTTGGACAGGCGCGGCACCCCGCCACTGCGGGAGCAGCGAGAAGTGCAGGTTGATCCAGCCTCGAGTCGGCGTCGACAGCAGCGGCTCGCGCACCAGACCGCCGTACGCGACGATCACGCCGAGGTCCGGACGCAACGCGGCGATGCGCGCCGAAGCCTCCTCGTCCAGACGAGCCGCCTTGATCACCGGGATACCGAGTTCGCCTGCGACCGCCGCGACGGGCGAGGGCGTCATCACGCGCTTGCGACCGAGGGGGGCATCCGGCCGGGTCACCACCGCGGCGATGTCGTGCTCCGTCGCCAAGCGGCGGAGTGTCGGGATGGCGGCGGCTGGTGTGCCGGCGAAGACGAGGCGCATGAAGGTTCTCCGGAAGGTCAAAGCTCTGGGTCGAGGATATCGAGGCGCACCGTGAGAGTGCTGCGGGTCGCACGGCCGCGGCCGCGGCGGTGACGAACGGCCTCGGCGACGACGGCGGCGCGAAGTGTCGTGGCGACGCGCTGGCCCGATCCGTAATCGAACCGGAGCAGGGCGCGCAGGCGCGGAGGGTCATCGTTCGATTCGATCGGCACCGGTCCGAGCAGCGCGTCGGCGGGCAGAGCGAGTTCTCGCACCGTCTCCAGGGCGCGGGTGATGGCGTCGGTGGTGCCCTCGATCTGCGCGACCCTCATGATCGGAGGCATGTGCAGCGGCGCGCGGGATTCGAGTTCCGTTCGGGCGTACCCCGCGTGGTTCCAGGTCGCGAGCGCCATCGCCACCGGGCCGTTGACGCCGACCAGGTGGATGGGAGCGCCGGGTGCGGCGAGAGCGGCCGCGTTCGACCACCAGCGCAGGCATGCCTCGCCGACGCGAAGATCGGGGGCCTGCAGCATCCGTGCACCGTCCAGGAGCACCACGGCACGATAGCCGCCCTCGGCGAGCGGCTCCGCTCCGCGAGTGGCGACGACCAGCGCCGGCCGCGCATCGACTTTGGCGACGGGGTGTGCGCCATCGGCGACGATCACACGCACTCCGGGAAACGCACGACCGAGTTCATCTGCCGTGCGCTCGCTCCCTGACGACGCCAGGCGCAGTTGCACCCCGGAGCACGACGGGCAGGCCCAGGCGCGCGCCGACCGCCCGCACCAGCCGCAGACCGGCACGGCTCCGCGGTGTCGCGCTCCGAGCGGCCCGCCGCAATGTGCGCACCGGGCCGGCGTGCGGCATCCTGCGCACACCAGTGACGGCGAGAAGCCCGGGCGTGACACCTGGACGAGGACCGGTCCCTCCGCCGCGGCTGTCCGCGCGGCGAGGAAGGCCGACGACGGCAGTCGCTGCCCCTGCGGCTGCTCCATCTCCTGCGGAGTGCTCAACAGCACGCGCGGTAGCACGCGCCGCGCCGCACGAACGTCCTGAAGCCAGCCGTGCAGCACGAGCCGCTCGGTGTCGGTGGTGCGGGTGTTTCCGGCGATCAGGAGGGCCGACCCCTCCTGCTCCTGGCGAAGCAGCGCCGCGTCGCGCGCGTTGATGTAGGGCGCGAGCTGCTCTCCGAGCAGAGGATCTCCGTCGTCCCAGATGACGACCAGTCCGGCCTCGACCGGCGCGTAGACGGCCGAGCGGTTGCCGACGACGATGCACGGCGCATCTTCGAGGGTGCGCAGGAACGCGCGATAGCGATCAGGATTCGACTGTCTCGAGTCGTGGCGCACCACGGCTTCGTCCGGCACCAGAACCGAAAGCGTCTTCAGCAGGCTGTCGACGTCTCGGTGATCCGGGACGACGAGCACCGCCGACGACCCCGACGACAGGGTGCGCACCGCCACGGCCGCCAGCAGCTGCGCCCATGCCGGAGAATCGTCATCCAGCGCAGGGATCGCCTCGACCGCGGCGCGTCCGCGCTCCGTGAGTACAGCCTCGAGACCTTCGTAGCGCCCGATCACCTCTGCGGCACGAGCGAGCGCGGTCTCGTGCGGGCGGACGGCAGGAGCATCCGCCGTCCATGCCTTCTCGACTCGGACCTGCCGCTTGGGAATGGCGAGGCGCAGGACGTCCGAGGCGGAACCCGCGGCCCGATCAGCGGCACGCCGGGCCAGGCGATACAGCCGTTCCGGCAGCACCGAGGCCGTCGACACGATGCTCTCCACCTCGGAGAGCGCACGATCCGCGTCATCTTCGGTATCGACCTCGATGACGTACCCGTCGATCACCCGGCCCGCCGTGCGCAGGGGGACGCGAACGCGGACGCCGAGCGGCACCTCGCCGAGTTCCGCAGGCAGCGCGTAGTCGAAAAGCCGGTCGAGCTGCGGCAGCGGGGAGTCCAGGAGAACTCGCGCGATGCGTCGGCTCTCGGTGCTCATGAGGGCTGAGGTATCCGGGGGAACCGATTCCCCATCAGAGCCCGGCAGCGCGGCGCAGCTCTTCGGCGCGGTCGGTGCGCTCCCAGGTGAAGTCGGGAAGCTCGCGGCCGAAGTGCCCGTAGGCGGCGGTCTGCGCGTAGATCGGCCGGAGGAGGTCGAGCTCTTCGATGATCGCCTGCGGACGGAGGTCGAACACCGTGCTGATCGCCTGGATGATCGCCTCGTCGGAGACCTTGCCGGTACCGAACGTCTCGACGTACAGGCCGACCGGACGGGCGACCCCGATGGCATAGGCGATCTGCACCTCGAGGCGGTCGGCGAGACCTGCGGCCACCGCGTTCTTCGCGACCCATCGGGTGGCGTAGGCGCCGGACCGATCGACCTTCGACGGGTCCTTGCCGCTGAAGGCGCCGCCGCCGTGGCGCGCCGCACCGCCATACGTGTCGATGATGATCTTGCGGCCGGTGAGGCCGGCGTCGCCCTTGGGGCCACCCGTGACGAACGGGCCGGCCGGGTTGATGTAGTACGTCACATCGGAGAGGTCGAGGCCCGTGGTCGCCAGGATCGGAGCGATGACGTGCTCGCGCAGCTGTGCTTTCAGCTCATCCTGGGAGATATCCGGATTGTGCTGCGTCGACAGCACCACCGCATCGACGGTCTTCGGAGTGAAGCCCTCGTAGCCGAGTGTGACCTGGGTCTTGCCGTCGGGGCGCAGGAACGGGAGCAGTCCGGAGCGGCGCACCTCGGCGAGGCGTTCCGCGAGGCGGTGCGCCGTCCAGGCGGCCATCGGCATCAGCTGCGGCGTCTCATTCGTGGCGAAACCGAACATGATGCCCTGGTCGCCGGCGCCGAGCGCGTCGAGTGGGTCGCTCGAGGAACCGTCGCGATGCTCCTGCGCGTTGTCGACCCCGTGGGCGATGTCGGTCGACTGCTCGCCCACCGAGATGCTCACGCCGCAGGAATCGCCGTCGAAGCCGGTGTCGCTGGAGGTGTAGCCGATGCCGTTCACGACCTGGCGGACGATCGTGGGGATGTCGACGTAGGCCTCGGTGCGGATCTCGCCGGCGACGTGCACGAGCCCCGTGGTCACGAGAGTCTCCACAGCAACCCGGGATTCCGGGTCCTTGGCGATGAGGCCATCGAGGATGCTGTCTGAGATCTGGTCACAGATCTTGTCCGGATGCCCCTCGGTGACGGACTCGGACGTGAACAGACGCAGCGCGCTCATCGGTGCTCCAGAACGGGGACGGACGGGGAAAGGGTGGATGCACCCATTCTGAACCGCGCCTCCGACAAACGGGGAGGCGCGGTCCGAATGTCACTCTGCGTGACGCAGGCGGAGCTTGTCCTCGTTGATCTCGTGCAGCGCGATGGTGAGCGGCTTGTCCTCGACGGACGAGTCGACCAGCGGGCCGACGTTGTCGAACAGGTTGCCCTCGTGCAGGTCCGAGTAGTAGTCGTTGATCTGACGGGCGCGCTTGGCCGCGTAGATGACCAGTTCGTACTTCGAGTCGACGCGGTCGAGCAGGTTGTCGATGGGGGGATCGATGATTCCGTTGGTGTGGTGTCCGGCCATGGTGAGACCTCCTGATCAGGCGACGGGATCGTCGCGAAGACGGTGCAATAGGCGCGGGAGACGTTCAGCGCGCAGAGCTTGAAGACAATTCTACGACCTCGCGCGCGGCGACGGCGACGTCCTCGTTCACGATGCGGTGATCGAACTCGCTCTGGGCGGCCAGTTCGACCTTCGCCGTGCGGAGTCGACGGGCCCGTTCTTCCGCCTCTTCGGTGCCGCGTCCGACGAGTCGCTGGACCAGTTCGTCCCAGCTCGGCGGCAGCAGGAAGATCAGCGTCGCGGACGGCTCGGCCTTGCGCACCTGGCGTGCTCCCTGCAGGTCGATCTCGAGCAGCACGGTCTTTCCCTGGCTCAGGGCGAGGTCGATCGGCGCCCGCGGCGTGCCGTAGCGGGAGCGGTTGTGCACCACGGCGAACTCCAGGAGTTCTCCGTCGGCGATGAGGCGATCGAACTCGGCGTCATCGACGAAGTAGTAGTGCACGCCGTCGATCTCCCCCGGTCGAGGTGCCCGAGTCGTCGCCGAGACCGAGAGATGGATCTCGGGGTGGTTCTCCCTGATGTGCGCTGCGACCGTGCCCTTACCGACGGCCGTGGGGCCGGCCAGCACGAGCAGACGACTGCGGCCATCACGGGGCTGCGCTTCCGGGAATCGCCCGTCCAGCCATTCCCTGAGCAGCACGCGCTGGCGCACGCCGAGTCCACCGAGCCGCTTCACCGGGGAGATATGCAGCTCGTCGAGGATCCGATCGCGCTTTCCGGAACCGATCGCCGGCAGCGCCAGCAGGAAGTCGGTGATGCGCATGGAGCCGGCGACGGAGTCGGCATCGGCGATGGCGTGTGAGAGCACCGTCTGCGGCGTCGTCACCCGCATCGTGAGGTCACGCTTGAGCGCGGCGCGCGCGCGCCGACGCTCGACGGCCTTCCGTGCCGCCGCTGCGCGGTCGACATCGGGGACGGTCCTGACTTCAGCCATGGGTCACCTCGAGATACTGCGCGTTGCGCGCGTCGATGGCCGCGGCGAGACCCGCCGGGCCGGCCGTCAGGATGCTGCGACTCTCGCTCGCGATCACGCAATCGCTCATCGTGCCGAACCGCGCGCGGAGGTCCTCCGGTGCGGCACCCTGCACGCCGAAGCCGGGGGCGAGGATCGGTGCGGGCGGCGCGAAGGCCGCGAGTCCGGCATCCGTCCAGTCGACGGTGGCGCCGATGACGAAGCCGAAGCTCCCCCACTCCCCCGTCGGCGTGGACTGGGCATTCCGTGCCGAGACTTCGGCGATCACCGCGGACGACACGGTTTCGCCCCGCTCGTTCGAGGAGCGCTGCAGAACCTCGGCCTCCGGGTTGCTGGTCGCCGCCAGGACGAACAGCCCCTTGCCGGTTCGCTCCGCGAGCGCGAAGGCGCCGTCGAGCGCTCCCACACCGAGGAACGGGTTCACGGTGACGGCGTCGGCCTCCAACGGCGAACCCGGGGTCAACCAGGCGGCGGCGTAGGCGTCCATCGTCGACCCGATGTCACCGCGCTTCGCATCCGCGATCACGATGAGGCCGGCTGCGCGGGCGGCCACGAGCACGTCCTCGAGGGCGGCGATGCCGACAGAGCCGAATCTTTCGAAGAACGACACCTGCGGCTTCACGATCGCTGCACGGCCGGCTGCGGCATCCACCGTTCGAAGACCGAACTCCCTGGCGCCGGCCGCATCGTACGACAGCCCCCAGGAGTCGAGGAGGCCGGCGTGCGGATCGATGCCGACGCAGAGCGGTCCGCGCGCGAGCAGCGCCGCGCGAACCCGCTCCCCGAAACGTGCGCTCACAGGGCCGCCTGACGATCGAGCGCGTATTCCTGAAGACTGCGGACGTCGAAGCCCTTGTGCGCGGCATCCATTCCGCTGACCGCAGCACCGAGCACCGCCATCGTCGTGAAGAGGGCCTTGTCCGCGGCGACGGCGGCCGCCCGGATCTCGTAGCCATCGGCACGCGCCGTGCCACCGGACGGCGTGTTCACGACGATGTCGATCTGTCCGTCGTTGATGAGGTCGACGATGTTCTGCGCGCCGCTGGTCTGCGTCTCGCTGTACTTCTCGACCACCGTCACCGCGATGCCGTTGCGCGACAGGATCTCGGCCGTTCCTTCGGTCGCGACGATCGTGAAGCCCAGCTGCTGCAGCCGGTGAGCCGGCAGGATCACGGCGCGCTTGTCGGAGTCGGCGACCGAGATGAACACGGTTCCCGATGTCGGCATGCCGCCGTAGGCAGCGGCCTGGCTCTTCGCGAACGCGGTCGGGAAGTCCTTGTCGATGCCCATCACCTCACCGGTGGAGCGCATCTCCGGGCCGAGCACGGAGTCGACGATCTTGCCGTCCTTGGTGCGGAAGCGCTTGAAGGGCAGCACGGCCTCCTTGACGGCGACCGGCGCGCCCAGTGGCACGCGCGAGCCATCGCGCTCCGGCAGCATCCCCTCGCCGATCAGCTCGGCGACAGTCGCGCCGACCATGATCCGGCTGGCGGCCTTCGCGAGCGGGATACCCAGAGCCTTCGAAACGAACGGCACCGTGCGGCTCGCGCGCGGGTTCGCCTCGATGACGTAGAGCACGCCGGCGCTGATCGCGAACTGCACGTTCAGCAGGCCGCGGACGCCGACGCCCTCGGCGATCGCCAGCGTGGCGGTGCGCACCCGGTCGATGTCGGATCGACCGAGCGAGATCGGGGGCAGGGTGCAGCTGGAGTCTCCGGAGTGGATGCCGGCCTCTTCGAGGTGCTCCATGACGCCGCCGATGTACAGATCCACGCCGTCGTACAGCGCGTCGACGTCGATCTCGATCGCATCGTCGAGGAACCGGTCCACCAGGAGCGGCTTGCCCTCTTCGATGATGACCTCGCCAGCCGTGCGCACGAAGTAGTCGCGCAGGCTCTCGGTGTCGTAGACGATCTCCATGCCGCGCCCGCCGAGCACGAAGCTCGGGCGGACCAGCACCGGGTAACCGATGTCCTCGGCGACCGCGACGGCGCCATCGACATCGGTTGCGGTGCCATGACGCGGGGCGACGAGCCCTGCGGCATCCAGGATGCCGCTGAACAGCGCACGCTCCTCGGCGAGGTCGATCGCCTCGGGGCTGGTGCCGAGCACGGCGTAACCGGCCGCTTCGATGCCCTTCGCCAACCCCAGCGGGGTCTGGCCGCCGAGCTGGCAGACGACACCCAGGATGGTGCCGCTGGCGGCTTCCGCGTCGAGCACCTCGAGAACGTCCTCCAGGGTGAGCGGCTCGAAGTAGAGCCGGTCGGAGGTGTCGTAGTCGGTGGAGACGGTCTCCGGGTTGCAGTTGACCATGACGGTCTCGAAGCCGGCATCCGAGAGCGCGAACGAGGCGTGCACGCAGGAGTAGTCGAACTCGACGCCCTGTCCGATACGGTTCGGGCCCGAGCCGATGATGACGACCTTGGTGCGATCGGACGGCGCGACCTCGGTCTCGAAGTCGTAACTCGAGTAGTGGTACGGCGTGAGTGCCGGGAACTCGCCGGCGCAGGTGTCGACCGTCTTGTAGACCGGGCGGATGCCGAATCCGTGGCGCACCCCGCGCACCTCGGCCTCGGTGGTGCCGCGGAGCTCGGCCAGCTGCGCATCGGAGAAGCCGTGCTCCTTCGCGTAGCGGAGCGTGGCCGCATCGAGTTCGTCCGCCGTGCGCACGATCTCGGCGACCTCGTTGATGAGGACGATCTGGTCGATGAACCAGGGATCGATGGCGGTGGCGTCGAATGCCTGCTCGATCGTGGCGCCCTTGCGCAGCGCCTGCTGCAGCACCACGATGCGGCCGTCCGTCGGGGTCTTCGAGATTTCCAGGAGCTCCTCGACGCTACGGTCCTCGGTGCCCCAGTGGAAGCTCGAGCCGCGCTTCTCCAGCGAGCGGAGCGCCTTCTGCAGCGCTGTGGCGTAGTTGCGGCCGATCGCCATCGCCTCGCCCACGGACTTCATGGTGGTGGTCAGCGTCACATCGGCGGCCGGGAACTTCTCGAAAGCGAAGCGCGGCACCTTGACGACGACGTAGTCGAGTGTCGGCTCGAAGCTCGCCGGAGTCACTCCGGTGATGTCGTTCGGGATCTCGTCGAGACGGTAGCCGAGCGCGAGCTTGGCGGCGAGCTTGGCGATCGGGAACCCCGTCGCCTTCGAGGCGAGGGCGCTCGAGCGCGAGACGCGCGGGTTCATCTCGATGACGATGATCCGGCCGTTCTCCGGGTTTACGGCGAACTGGATGTTGCAGCCGCCGGTGTCGACGCCGACGGCGCGGATGATGTCGATGCCGATGTCGCGCAGCTTCTGGTACTCGCGGTCGGTCAGCGTCAGCGCGGGGGCGACGGTGATCGAGTCGCCGGTGTGCACGCCGACCGGGTCGACGTTCTCGATGGAGCAGACGACCACGGTGTTGTCGGCCGTGTCGCGCATGAGCTCGAGCTCGTACTCCTTCCAGCCGAGGATCGACTCCTCCAGGAGCACCTCGTTGGTCGGCGAGTCGTGAAGCCCTGCCCCGGCCATGCGGCGCAGGTCGTTCTCGTCGTAGGCGAAGCCCGAGCCCAGACCGCCCATCGTGAACGAGGGGCGCACGACGAGCGGGTAGCCGAGCTCGCCTGCAGCGGCGAGAACCTCGTCCATCGTGTGCGCGATGCGGCTGTCCGCGACATCGGCTCCGGCGTCGAGCACGAGCTGCTTGAAGATCTGGCGGTCTTCACCCTTGTTGATCGCCTCGAAGCTGGCACCGATCAGCTCGACGTCGTACTTCTCGAGGATGCCGTGATTGTGCAGCTCGATCGCCGCGTTCAACGCGGTCTGGCCACCGAGAGTCGGGAGGATCGCGTCGGGCTTCTCCTTGGCGATGATGGTCTCGATGACCTGCCAGGTGATCGGCTCGACGTAGGTCGCGTCGGCGAAGTCCGGATCGGTCATGATCGTCGCCGGGTTGGAGTTGACGAGGATGACGCGGACGCCCTCCTCGCGGAGCACACGGCACGCCTGGGTGCCGGAATAGTCGAACTCGCAGGCCTGGCCGATGACGATGGGGCCGGAGCCGATGACGAGGACGGAGCGGATGTCGTCGCGCTTGGGCATTACTTGGCGTCCTTGTTCTCGCGGACCATTGCCGCGAAGCGATCGAAGAGGTAGTTGGCGTCGTGCGGGCCGGCAGCGGCCTCGGGGTGGTACTGCACCGAGAAGGCGGGGATGTCGAGGGCGCGCAGTCCTTCGACCACGTTGTCGTTCAGCCCGATGTGGCTGACTTCGACCTTGCCGTAGCCGTTCGGGCTGTCGAAGGGGCCGTCAAGCGGAGCGTCGACGGCGAAGCCGTGGTTGTGCGCGGTGATCTCCACCTTGCCGGTGGTCTTGTCGAGCACCGGCTGGTTGATGCCGCGGTGGCCGAACGGCAGCTTGTAGGTGCCGAGGCCGAGAGCGCGGCCGAGCAGCTGGTTTCCGAAGCAGATGCCGAAGAACGGCAGGCCCGCATCCAGCACCTCGCGCAGCAGGTCGACGTGCCCGTCGGATGCCGCCGGGTCACCGGGACCGTTGGAGTAGAACACGGCGACCGGATCGATCGCGCGGATCTCGTCGATGGTGACGTTCTGCGGCAGCACGTGCACGTCGAAACCGCGAGCGGCGAGGTTGTCGATCGTGGCCTGCTTGACCCCGAGGTCGAGGACGGCGAGGTCACCGATCCGGTCTCCCAGCGCCGTGGTGATCGTCGCGACGTCGACCGAGACCTCGGCCGAGAGGTTGCGGCCGGCCATCTGCGGGGCTTCCTGCACGGAGCGCAGCTGCTCCTCCGGGTCGAGCCCGGCGGCCGGGCCGGAGAAGATCCCGCCGCGCATGGATCCGGCCGCGCGGATGTGCCGGGTGATCGACCGGGTGTCGATGCCGCTGATGCCGACGATGCCGTCTGCGATGAGCGCGGCATCGAGCGAGGTGTCGGCACGCCAGTTGGAGACGACACGTGAGGGGTCGCGGACGATGTAGCCGGACACCCAGATGCGGCGGGACTCGGGGTCCTCGTCGTTCATGCCGGTGTTGCCGATATGCGGTGCGGTCTGCAGCACGATCTGCCCGGCGTAGGACGGATCGGTCAGCGTCTCCTGGTAGCCCGACATGCCGGTGGCGAAGACCACCTCGCCGAGCGTGGTGCCCAGCGCGCCGTAGGCGCGTCCGGTGTGGCGGGTGCCGTCTTCGAGGACGAGGACGGCGGGTTCTGGCAGAGAGGTCATTGTGCGGCTCCTGTGTCGGGGGCGGCTGGGCCGTCGGATGCGGCGACGAGTCGCTGCAGTGCGGAAATCAGGTTCTTCGGGTCGCCGGTGGTGAGGCGAAGGTAGGAGTCGACGATCGTGTCGTCGTCGACATTCCAGGCGATGCGGACGAGGCCGCCGGGTTCGACGACACGGTCGATGGTGACGGTCGCGCGATCGACTGAGCGGAGTTTCGGCGAGGCGAGGAACACCGTCGGGGCGCCGTCCAGGCAGAGCGCGACTCCGCGGTCGGTGATCGCGAGCTCGCCCCGCGCCCGATACGCCAGCGGCGAGATCGTGAGACGCTCCAGCGGCTTGTCGTGCTGGGTGGTCGAGACGTAGAGGACTTCGTGACGGCTGTCGACCTCGGCGTGCTCGGGGACGCCCAGCGGGGCGGTGAGGCCGGAATCGCGACGCAGACGTCGTCGCCAGGCGAAGTACATCGTCAGCAGCACGAGCAGTGCCACGGCGATCGTGATCGCGATGGCGATGTCGCGTACGCTCATCCGTTCAGCTCCTCGACGACAGCGCCGGCATCCACCGTCACGGTGCCGGCGTGCACCGTGTACTGCACGCGACCGGGCAGCGGTCGGCCGAGGTAGGGCGAATTGGTGCTGCGCCCGTGCAGGTCGGCCTCGGTGAAGACGCCGTCGACCGACGCGTCGTACAGAGTGATCTGCGCGGGTGCGCCGACCTCGAGCGGTGTGCCGTGTCCGGCGAGCATGCCGATACGCGCCGGGGCAGCACTCATCACCCGCGCGACGTCCGCCCAGCCGATGAGGCCGGTCTGCACCATGGACTGGTGCACCACGCGCAGGGCGCTCTCCAGGCCCACCATGCCGTTGGCTGCCGCCTGCCACTCGCACGCCTTGTGCTCACTGGGGTGCGGAGCGTGGTCGGTCGCGACGATGTCGATCGTGCCGTCAGCGAGGCCCTCGCGCACGGCGAGCACGTCCTCTTCCCGACGAAGCGGCGGGTTCACCTTGTACCGGGCGTCGTAGCCCCGCACCAGCTCGTCCGTGAGGAGCAGGTGGTGCGGCGTGACCTCGGCGGTGACGTTGATGCCGCGCTTCTTGGCCCAGCGGATGATGTCGACGGAGCCCGCCGTGGAGAGATGGCAGACGTGCAGACGCGATCCCACATGTTCGGCGAGCAGAACGTCCCTGGCGATGATCGATTCTTCGGCGACGGCGGGCCAGCCGGCGAGGCCGAGCTCTGCCGAGACCGTACCCTCGTTCATCTGCGCGCCTTCGGTGAGGCGCGGGTCCTGCGCGTGCTGCGCGATGACGCCGCCGAAGGACTTCACGTACTCGAGAGCCCGGCGCATGATGAGGGGGTCGAACACGCAGAAGCCGTCGTCGCTGAAGACGCGCACCTTCGCACGGGAGGAGGCCATGGCGCCGAGTTCGGCGAGGCGCTCGCCCTTCTGCCCGACGGTGACCGCGCCGATGGGCTGCACGGTGGCGTAGCCTGCGGCCTCGCCGAGGGCGAGTTCCTGCTCGACGACGCCGGCCGTGTCGGCGACCGGTGAGGTGTTCGGCATCGCGAAGACGGCCGTGAACCCACCGGCGGCAGCTGCTCTGGTGCCGGTGAGGATCGTCTCGGACGCTTCGTAGCCGGGTTCACGCAGATGCGTGTGCAGGTCGACCAGGCCGGGCAGCGCCACGAGCCCGTCTGCATCGATGGTGCGAGCACCTGCCCTGCTGAGGCCTGCGCCGATCTCGGCGATCGTTCCGTTCTCGATGATGATGTCGGCGCTCTCCGCGCCGAGAAGCCGTGCGCCGGTGATGACGAGGGTCTCGTTCACAGGTCTCCCCCTCGTTCGTCGTATCGTTCTCCTGCCAGCAGCAGGTACAGCACAGCCATCCGGACGGAGACTCCGTTCGCCACCTGTTCCAGCACCGTCGAGCGGGGCGAATCAGCGGCTTCGGAGGAGATCTCCAGTCCTCGGTTCATCGGACCGGGGTGCATCACAATGCTACCTTCCGGAAGCCGGGCCACACGCAGTGCGTCCAAGCCCCACCGTCGGGAATACTCCCGCTCAGTCGGGAAATATGCGGCATTCATGCGCTCGAGCTGAATCCGCAGCATCATCACGGCATCCGGCGCCTCGGCGAGAGCCTCGTCGAGGTCGTAGACGACGCGCGCCGGCCAGAGCGACACGTTCTGTGGCACCAGCGTGGGAGGAGCGACGAGCGTCACCTCGGCACCGAGCGTGGCGAGGAGCCAGACGTTGGAGCGTGCGACGCGGGAATGCAGCACGTCACCGACAATGACGACGCGGATCCCGGAGAGGTCGCGCCCTCGGCTGGAAGCGCCGAAGCGACGCTTGCGGATCGTGTACGCGTCGAGCAGCGCCTGGGTCGGGTGCTCGTGCGTGCCGTCGCCGGCATTCACCACGCCGGCGGAGATCCAGCCGCTGGTGGCGAGGGTCTGCGGGGCGCCGGAACCCGGATGGCGCACGACGACGGCATCCGCTCCGATGGCCTCCAGGGTCTGCGCCGTGTCCTTGAGGCTCTCGCCCTTGGAGACACTGGAGCCTTTGGCTGCGAAGTTGATGACATCTGCAGAGAGACGTTTCGCTGCGGCTTCGAAGGAGATGCGCGTGCGGGTGGAATCCTCGAAGAAGAGGTTCACGACCGTCTTGCCGCGCAGGGTGGGCAGCTTCTTGACCTCGCGGGACTGGGTGTCTGCCATGTCCTCGGCGACATCGAGGATCTGCAGGGCGGTCGCCTTGTCGAGCGTGCGGGTGTCGAGGAGGTGTCTCATTCGCCGATCGTCACCTCCTCGGCGCCGTCGTTCTCACGCAGGCGCACGTTCACCCGCTCGGTCCGAGCGGACGGGATGTTCTTGCCGACGAAGTCGGGTCGGATGGGCAGCTCGCGGTGCCCGCGGTCGACGAGGATCGCCAGTCGCACCGCTGCGGGTCGGCCGATCGACTGGATCGCGTCGAGGGCGGCGCGGATGCTGCGGCCGGAGAAGAGGACGTCGTCGACGAGGACGACCGTCTTGCCGTCGATGCCGCCGGCGGGGATGTCCGTCGGGTGCGGGGACCGCGTCGGATGCTTGGACAGATCATCGCGGAAGAGCGTGATGTCGAGCGACCCGACCGGGATGATGGTCTGCGCGATGTCGCTGACCAGCGCGCCGAGGCGGTGAGCCAGCGTGACGCCCCGGGTCGGAATCCCCAGCAGGACGAGGTCGGAAGCCCCCCGATTGGATTCGAGGATCTCATGTGCGATACGGGTCAATGCCCGCGAGATATCGGCTTCATGCAGCACAGTGCGCGTGCTCATCGGCCGCTCCCTTCTCCGCCTCACAGGACGGTGTTAAAGGTTGCTTGCGTGGTCGAGTCTACCGGAACGCGAACCTGCGGATCAGACCGCCGGACGCAGCGCCTCATCGGTGACGTCGTCGATCTTCGTCGAGCGGATCGCGTGACCGCTCGTCGACAGGCAGCGACCGGTCTTCAGGTCCCACTTCCAGTCGTGCATGCTGCAGGTGAGGATGCCGTTCTCATCGACCTTTCCGGTCTTCGTCAGGTCAGCGCGCAGATGCGGGCAGCGGCGCTGCACGATCCAGTCGCCGACCTCGGCGTCCTCGGTCTGATCGGTCTGCTCGGAGTACCAGTTCTCGACGTACTCGATGCGGTCGACCGAGAGGCACTTGAGGAAAGTCGTGAGGAACTCGTTGAACTTGCCGCTGCGGCCCACTTGGAACTGCATGGACAGGAAGATCGAGTTCGACCAGTCGATCTCGTGGTCGCGGATGTTCGTCGAGACGAGATCGGCGGGGATCGTGTACCAGTAGATGCACTCCTCCCCCGCGTATTCCCGGACCTTCGCGCGGGGGAAGTCGACGACCATGTCGAGGTCGCCGATGCGGAACCGCACGCATCCGCCGACACCGAGACGGATGGTGCGCGACTTCTTCAGCAGCGGCTCCCACCAGGTCTTGAGGGCGTCGAGCATCTCGGCGGGCGGGATGATCTCCGCGCGCGATGCCTCCTCGTCGCGGATCTCCTGCTGGCGGCTCGCTCGCTGCGCTTCGAGGTACTCCCATTTCTCGTCGAAGACGTGCGCGATCTCGGCATCCGTGTAGAGGGACTGCTCCGTCGAGACCTCACCGTCCGCAACGGTCACCACAGTGCCGGGGACGAACAGGTGTCCGTCGTACTGCGGCGTCAGTTCCTTCATGTGCGCGAGGAACTGCTTCTGATCGGTGAAGATCGACTCGCCGTTCCTGCCCAGCCCGTTGAAGTCGAACAGTTCGTCACGGAGGAACATCGGCGGGCCCGCCATCGGGAAGACGTGCGGAGCGTCGACCTTCTCGATGTAGTACATCGCGCGTTTGTTCTGCGCATCGCGCTTGAGCTGGGCGAAGTTCTGCTTGGCGTCCAGCGGCAGGTCGTAGACCATCGGCCACCAGATGGCACCGGACACCTGCGTGAAGTACGCGTCCGGCGTGCCGAAGTCCAACAGCTTCTCCAGGTCGAGCGGGTGCGAGTCGTTCTGGTTCAGCACGGACCCGGTGCCGTCGTCGACGCTCAGCGAGGAGTCGCCGATCGGTCCGTCGCTGGGCGCACGCAACGGGGTGATCATGATCTTCAGGTCACCGCGCTGGATGACCTCGCCAGCGGGCGCGTAGGTGATGTTCTCGTAGCCGAGCGCGCGGATGTCCTTTTCCAGGTCATCGATCGGGTACTCCGGAAGAAGCACTTCGATGTCCTTGCGGATGTACCGCTCCAGCAGCTTCGGGTCGAAGTGGTCACGGTGACGATGCGAGATGTAGAGGAAGTCCGCTTCGCGTCCGAAGCGCTCCCAGTCGAGGCCGCGGTTGTCGGGAAACGGGAACCAGGAGCCGAAGAAGGAGGGCCCGAGCACGGGGTCGCAGATGATGTTTCCGCCGGTCGTCTCGATGAACATCCCGGCGTGGCCGAGTCCCGTGATCCGCATTGCGCTCCTTCTGAAGTGGACCGCTCGATTCTACCCAGGCCTCTCTGTGCGCCCGCGGAGACCGAGCCGGGATCAGGGTGCGCCGTCGATGGCGGCGTGAATCCGCACGACCGCCCTCTTGAACTCCGGCATCGACGACAGCGGGTCGGTGGCGTCGCTGGTGAGGAGGTTCGCGCTGTGCTCGTCAGGGAAGTGGAACGGCAGGAACACCGTGTCAGGGCGGATGCCGGTGGTCGTCGTCACCCGTGCGCGGACCACGCCGCGGGCATTGGACACCTCGATGTCGTCGCCGTCCGCCAGACCGCGATCGGCGGCCGTCGCCGGGTGCAGCGTCGCCTCGAGCCGTGGGCGCGCGGCCATCAGCTCCGGCACGCGGCGCGTCTGAGCGCCGGACTGGTAGTGCTCGAGGAGTCGGCCGGTGATGAGCGTGAGCTCGTCTCCGGTCGCTGCGGACTCGGCAGGGCGCGCGACCGAGACGGCGACGATCCTGGCCAGGCCGTCGGGATGCGCGAAGCGGTTCTCGAACGGCCTCGGGGTGCCGACGGAGCCGACCGGGTACGGCCAGTACGCCGCGATTCCCTCGTCGAGCAGTGCATGGCTCAGGCCGGAGTAGTCCGCGATGCCACCGGCTGATGCGCGGGCGAGCTCGTCGAAGACATCCGCCGGGTTCAGGTCGAAGCGTCCAGGTGCCTCCAGCCGTCTGGCGAGCTCGGCCATGATCCACAGTTCGCTGCGCGCGCCGGAGGGCGGATCGATCGCCCTCCGGCGCCGGATGACGCGCCCCTCGAGGCTCGTCATGGTCCCTTCCTCCTCGGCCCACTGCGTCACCGGGAGCACGACGTCGGCGAGCCTGGCGGTTTCGGAGAGGAAGAAGTCGCAGACGACGAGCAGCTCGAGGCTGCGCAGTCGTTCACGGACGTCTCCGGCGTTCGGTGCCGAGACAGACAGGTTCGATCCGTGCACGAGGAGCGTGCGGATGCCCTCAGGAGAGCCGATGGAGGCCAACAGCTGCACCGCCGGCAGCCCGGGTCCTGGGAGGTCGTCCGGATGCACACCCCACACCGCCGCCACGTGTGCCCGCGCCTCTGGGTCTGTGATCTTGCGGTAGCCGGGTAACTGATCGGACTTCTGGCCGTGCTCGCGACCGCCCTGACCGTTCCCCTGTCCGGTGAGCGTGCCGTATCCCGAGTCCGGCTTACCGGGCAGGCCCAGGATGAGCGCCAGGTTGATGGCGGCGGTGGCGGTGTCGGTGCCGTTGACATGCTGTTCCACGCCGCGACCGGTCAGGATGTAAGTGGGCAGTCCCGAACTCAGCCGACGCGCCACCTGCCGCAGCACGGGGACCGGCACGCCCGTCACCTGCTGCACTCGCTCCGGCCACCAGCCGGCGACCGAGCGACGGAGCGCGGCGAAGCCGACCGTCCGCTCGCGGATGTACTCGGCGTCGTGGAGCCGCTCGGAGATGACGATGTGGATCAGCCCGAGCAGCAGCGGGAGATCTGTGCCGGGGGCCGGCGCGACGTGGATCCCCTGGTCGTCGTCCGTCAGACGTGCGGTGGAACTGCGGCGCGGATCCACGACGATCAGCCCGCCGGCCGCGCGCGCCCCCTCGATGTGCGACAGGAACGGCGGCATCGTCTCGGCCACGTTCGACCCCAGCATCAGGACGGTGTGCGCGGCGTCGAGATCGGTCAACGGGAACGGCAGCCCGCGATCGGCTCCGAACGCGCGATTCGATGCCGCGGCCGCAGAGGACATGCAGAAGCGGCCGTTGTAGTCGATGCGCGAGGTGCCGAGTGCGATGCGGGCGAATTTGCCGAGCTGGTAGGCCTTCTCATTGGTGAGGCCACCGCCGCCGAACACTCCGTTGGCGTCGGCGCCATGCTGTGCGCGGACGCGGCGGAGCGTCTCGGCGACGAGATCGAGGGCGTCGTCCCAGGTCGCGGGCCGCAGCTCGCCGTCGTCGTTGCGGACGAGGGGATGCATGACGCGGTCGGCCGCGTCGAGCAGGGTCGACGACGTCCAGCCCTTCTTGCAGAGCCCGCCCCTGTTCGTCGGGAACGCGCGACCTTCGACGGTCAGACGAGGATCGTGATCCGGTGTTCCCGGCAGCTTCGGCAGGAGCGTCATCGCGCACTGCAGGGCGCAGTACGGGCAGTGGGTCTCGACGCCGGCGGTCATGCGGACGGCGCCAGAAGCGGCGAATCGAAGCGCTCGATGAGCTCGGCCAGACGGCCCTTGCAGCCGCCGCATCCCGTGCCGGCGCGGGTGTCCTTGCCGACGCACGCGACCGTGGCGTTCCCTGCCTGGACGGAGGCCTCCACACGCTCGACGGTGACGCCGTTGCACCAGCAGACGGTCGCGGTCGGCGCGAATGCGTCGCCACCTGTGCTCGGGTCGTCATCGGGACCGTCGAGACGCAGCAGGAGCGAGCGGTCGGAGGGAAGCTCGCCCCCGCGCTCGTAGAGCACCGTCAGCTCTGCGGCCGTGCGCGGCATCCCCACACTGGCGAACGCCTCGAGGACTCCGTCTCGCGAGACCATCTTCACGTAGCGGCCATGCTGCGGATCAGCCCATTGCGCCACGTGCCGATGCGGTCCGGACTCCCCGTAGGGCGGGGTGTCCCAGAGTTCGATGCTGACGTCGCCGACCGCGACCACGTCGACGCCTTCGCCCTTCAGCATGACGACCGCCGGGCGCTCCACCGGCGGACCGTCCTGGAAGGATCCGCCGTCGGCTTCCGCACTGAGCTGCGCGGCCAGCCATTCGGCCTGGCGCCAGCCCGGTCCGATGAGTCCGGACGGCGCGCCGGGCAGGCGGTCCCCCGCATCGCGGACGAGCTCGGGATCGACGACATGCGCGCAGTCGCCGATGGCGTAGACGTCGGGATCGGTCCACGAGCGCAGTGAGCTGTCGACCACGACGCCGGCCGCGGTGCGGAGCCCCGCCGCCGTGGCGAGTTCTGCCCTCGCGCCCACGCCGCACGACATCACGAGCAGATCGCCGCGCACATAGTTTCCATCGGCGGTGACGAGTGCGTCGAAGCGGCGGACACCGGCCTCCTCCGCATGGAAGGCGACGGACTCGGCGACGCTGTGCGCGAGCACGGCGACACCCGCGTCGCGCAGACTTCTGGCGAGCACCGTACCGGCACCGCGGTCGAGGTTGCGCGGCATCGGGGTGGGACCGTGATGCACGACGCAGACCTGCGCCCCGGCGCGGGCGGCGAGGAGGGCGAACTCCAGGCCGAGCACGCCGGCGCCGAGGACGACGATGCGGGCGCCGGACCGGATGGCCGACCCGATCCGGTCGGCATCCGCCAGGTCGCGCAGCACCGTCACGCCCTCCGGCAGTGCGGGGTCGGCTCCGATCACGCCGGCCCCCGCACGTGCCAGTGCTGCGGCGTCGTATGCCCGGCGTTCGACGCCGACGAGCGTCGGGATGTTCGATCGCGCGCCTGTCGCGAGGACGAGCCGGTCGTACGACAGCAGTTCACCGGTCGAGAGTTCGACCTCGTGCTGCTCTCGGCCGATGCGGACGACTCGGGTTCCGGAAAGGACCCGGGCTCCCGCCTCGACGATCTCGGCCGGGTCGTGCAGCACGATGTCGTCGAACTCGGCATTTCCGACCGCCACCTCGGCGATGAGGACCCGGTTGTACGGAGCCTCCGACTCCGCACCGACGACGGTGAGTTCGATGCTCCCCGATCGCACGCCGGGCAGCAGCTCCTCGCAGAACCGTGCGCCGACCGGGCCGAATCCGACCACGACCACCCGCAGCGCTGCATCCGGCGCCGTCACAGTCAGACCTGACGCTGGGCGAGCGATGCGCGGGGCACCACGTACATGACGACCGTGAGCGTCAGCAGCAGGAGGTAGGCGATGCCGAAGCCGACGAAGGCGGGCTGGTAGCCGCCGGATGCCTGTTGCGAGGCGTTCAGCACCTGCGGGATCACGAACCCGCCGTAGGCGCCAATCGCCGAGATCAGTCCGAGGGCAGCTGCGGCCTTGCGCTGGGTCGCTCCGATGTCGGTCATGCCGGTGGCCGCGGCGCGGGCGAGGAACACGCTGGGGATCATCCGGTACGTCGCGCCGTTGCCGATCCCGGTGGCCGCGAACAGCACGAGGAAGCAGGCGAGGAACAGAGAGAACTCGTTGAGCGCGAGAACGCCGATGATTCCGAAGGCACCGGCCGCCATGACCGCGAATGCTCCGATCGTCACCCGCGCTCCGCCGAAGCGATCAGAGAGCCGGCCACCGAGCGGACGGAACAGCGAGCCGACGAGCGCGCCGAGGAAGGCGAGCGACACTCCGGCCGCGCCGATCTGAATCGCGGAGAACTCGGGGAACTGATCGGCGATCAGCTTCGGGAACACGCTCGCGAACCCGATGAACGAGCCGAACGTGCCGATGTAGAGCAGCGCGAGCAGCCACAGGTGCGGTTCGCGAAGGGCAGCGGCGGAGCCGGCGAAGTCGGCCTTGGCGGACGACAGGTTGTCCATGTACCGCCAGGCGCCCCAGATCGCGATCAGGATCAGCGGCACCCAGATCCAGCCGGCCAGCGGGAGGAGAGTCACACCGGCGACGGCGGTGACGACGATCGGCACGACGAATTGAGCGACGGAGGTGCCGAGGTTTCCGCCGGCGGCGTTGAGGCCGAGCGCCCACCCCTTCTCCTTCTGCGGGAAGAAGTAGGTGATGTTCGCCATCGAGCTCGCGAAGTTGCCGCCGCCGAAGCCGGCGAGGGCCGCGATCGCGAGCATCGCCCAGAACGGCGTCTCCGGGTTGCCGACGGCGAAACTCAGCAGAATGGCGGGGATGAGCAGCAGCGCGGCCGACACGATCGTCCAGTTGCGCCCGCCGAATTTCGGCACCATGAACGTGTACGGGAAGCGGAGCGTCGCGCCGACGAGGCTCGGCAGCGAGATCAGCCAGAACGTCTCGGCGCTGGTGAAGGCGAAGCCCGCTGCCGGGAGCATCACGACGACGATGCTCCACAGCTGCCAGACGATGAAGCCGAGGAACTCGGCGAAGATCGACCAGCCGAGGTTGCGACGGGCGATCGAGCGCCCTTCCGACTCCCAGAAGTCGGTGTTCTCGGGGTCGAATCCGTCGATCCAGCGCCCTGGACGACGCGTGAGCGTGGTCGAGGAGGCCGTTGCGATGCCGGAGGTGTCGATGGGGTGCGAGGTTTCAGTGCTGACCATGCGGGCTCCCTGTGTTGGACGAGCGGTGCGATCGAGCGGGGGTCGACCGGATGCGGGGCATCCGGGGGGCTCGAGACCGATGCTAGGGAGCGCGTGTTTCGGCACCCCGCACCGCGAGTTACCGCTGTGTCACTTCCATGTCACGCCGGTCAGCGCCGCGGCGTTAGCGTCCCGTCACATGCCGGAAACACGTCGGCTGCACGAATCAGGAGTCGAACAGACCGCGGATGTCGTCTGCCGTCAGCGCCTGCGCGAAAAGCGCTTCGTCGTCCATGACGGCGGTGAACAGCCGCGCCTTGCGCTGCTGCAGGGCCAGCACCTTCTCCTCGATGGTTCCGCTCGAGATCATCCGGTAGACCATCACCGGCCGGGTCTGACCGATCCGGTGCGTACGGTCGATCGCCTGAGCCTCGGCTGCCGGATTCCACCACGGGTCCAGCATGAACACGTAGTCGGCCTCGGTCAGCGTCAGCCCGAACCCGCCGGACTTCAAGCTGATCAGGAACACTGGCTGCTCTCCCGACCGGAACCCGTCGATGACCTGCTGTCGTTTGCGCGTGGAACCGTCGAGGTAGGCGTAAGGGATTCCGGCCTGCTCCAGACGTGCGGCGGCGAGAGCGAGGAACGAGGTGAATTGGCTGAACACCAGAGCGCGGTGCCCCTCGGCCTGCAGCTCGATGACCCGTTCCAGGAGCACGTCCAGTTTCTGCGAGCCCAGTTTCGCGTCGGCTTCGTCGACGAGACCGGGCGCGAGACTCAGCATCCGCAGCATCGTGAGCGAGCGGAAGACGATGAAGCGGTTGCGATCGAGATCTGCCAGCAGCCCCAGCACCTTCTGCCGCTCACGCTGCAGCACCACGTCGTAGAGGGCGCGATGCGCTGGACTCAATTCCACCTCGAGCAGCTGCTCCTGCTTCTCCGGCAGATCGGGTGCGACGAGTTCCTTGGTGCGGCGCAGCATGAGCGGACGGATGCGACGGCGCAGCCGCTCGATCCTCCGCTGCCGGTACTCCCCGCCCTCTTCGTTCTCCGGGACCTTGCCCTTCTCGATCGGCTGGATGTACTCCTCGCGGAACTTCCGCGCCGACGCGAAAAGACCGGGCGCCGCGAGCTTGAGCAGCGCCCACAGCTCACTGAGGCTGTTCTCCAGCGGGGTGCCGGTGACGGCATAGGTCACGTCGGCTCGGAATCCGGCGATCGAGCGATGCAGCTTCGTCTTCGGATTCTTCACGAACTGCGCCTCGTCGAGAATGAGCCCGGCCCATTCGATGTCGGCGAACTCCCTCTCGTCGAGCCGCGCGAGCGTGTACGACGTCACGACGAGGTCGGCTTCGGCCGCAGCCTCGCGGAGAGAGTCGTCGCGCTTGCCTGAGGTGCTCTCCAGGATGCGCACCCGCAACGACGGCGCGAATCGTTCGGCCTCTGCGTACCAGGTCGCGAGCACCGACGTGGGAGCAAGGACCAGGAAGGGGCGACGCTCCCCCGACTCGCGCGCATGCAGCACGAGTGTCAGCAGCTGCAGCGTCTTGCCGAGCCCCATGTCGTCGGCGAGAATACCGCCGAGCCGGTGCTGCCAGAGGAAGGCGAGCCAGTCGAACCCGGCCTTCTGGTACGGCCGCAGTTCGGCCTGGAGTCCGCTCGGGAGTGGACTCGGGGGTACCTCGGTCGCCGCCCGCAGTCCGTCCGCCGTCGCACGCCAGCTGACGGCAGGAAGAGCCTCGTCGGCGAGATCCTCGAACTCCTCCCAGAGATCGGTCTGATAGCGGCTGATCCGCGGTCCGGTCTCCCACTCGTTCAGCTCGGCTGCCTCGTCGATCAGTTCGCGCAGCTGGTCGAGGGCTCGATGGTTCAGCGAGAAATAGCTGCCGTCGACGAGCAGGAGCTTCTTCTTCCCTTTGCTGAGCGCGGTGAACAACGGCCCGAAGGGAATATTGCGTCCGTCGATCTTGACGATGACACCGAGGTCGAACCAGTCCGGATCGGTGCTCTCGACCGTCGAGACGGTGATCTCCGGATCACCGGTGAGTTCCTGATAGGTCTTGCGCTTGTCTGCGACGACGAGAACCCCGTGCGCCTCGAGCCCCGGTACGACGTGTGTGACGAATTCGGCAGCGTCGACGTCTGCGAAGGACCCTGATTCCGCGAACGGCTCGCCGTACTGCTCCTGCCAGAGCGTCTCGAGCACGCGACGGCGTTCGATCTCGAGGGTCTGGTCGCGCACCGCATCCGCCGACGGAGCGAACGGTACGCGGCCGTGCCCCTCATAGGTCCACTCGAAGGAGAACTTCACCACATCGCCGCGATGGAACGAGAGGACCAGCGTCGGCTGCGGGAGCGGCATGACCGGCAACTGCACGGCTCCGACCGCCTCAACCCGCACCCTTCGCGCCAACGCCGGGTACACGTCGTGCAGGAAAGCCGCCTCGTCGGCGGCCGGGACGGGAATGGACCCAGCTGCGTCGAGCAGGGCACGCACCGGATCGCTGAGCGGGACCTCGGCGAGAGTGACCTCGATGCGACTCCCCCGCACAGTCGCCACATAGACGCCGGAGTGCCCGATGGCGTGCACGGTCGCTGACGGAACTTCACTGCCGTCGATGACGATGTCCGCGTCGACAGCGAGACCGCCATCATCTGCGCGGGTGACGCGGGCGGAGATCGACCCGGAATCGGCGAGGGCCACCGTCGTGCTCTTCAGGCTCGGTACCAGCGGGATACCGGCGGCCGATCCTGCGCGAAGGTGCGCCCAGAGCAGATTCGATTCGATCTGATCCACGATCAGCCATTCGCCGGCGTTTCCGGAGAGCAGCGAATCGCGGGCGATGCTGAGGAGGTCGGCGAACCAGCGGGTCTGAGTCCGACCGAACTGGATCGCATCACGACGCACGACGTCCCACGCGGCATGGCCTTGGATCCAGGCGCCGGTCGAACTGCTCCGCATCAGCGGACGGATGCCGAGGAGGAGCTCCCCTTCCGCCTTCGCGACGTCTCGCGCGGTGGCGGACCTCACCGGACGCGGTGCCCAGTGGTTGTCGCCTTTGGCCGCGCGGTGACGCAGCTCGACGCCGAGGGCGAGCGGCACCGTTCGATCGACCGCCGTGCGGCCGAGGAGCGACTTCCAGGCGGGTGCGGAGGGCTGCGGAGGCTGCGACGGCGGTACCGTCAGCGCCGCAGCGCGGTCCGCGTCGGCGCCCGTGTTCGACGACAGCAGCGTCGCCACGACGTGCTTGCACCCGGAGCGCAGCGGGCAGGTGCACGACGTCGATCGGATCGCCCGCTTGCCGCCGGTCGGTGAGAAACGCACCTCTGTGCGGTACGGAGTGTCGTGGCTTCCGCGCACCTGAGCACCGAGTTGCTGGGTCTCTTCATCCCAGACGACCCGGAGCACGTTCCCCTCGCGGAAGTACGCGAGCCCGCGCTTGTAGCCGCCGGCATCCGTGATCCGCAGGAGATCTCGGAGATCGACGTGGGGTGCGGACATGGTTTCATCCTCCCCACCGCATCCGACATCCGGATTGCGGTGTCCGCTCAGGCGGCGCGAGCCACCCGGGCGAGCACACCGTGCACGAAGGCGCCGGAATCGTCGGTGGAGAACTCTTTGGCGAGCTCGACGGCCTCGTCGATGGCGACCGCGGTGGGCACCTCGGCGTTGTAGATGATCTCCCAGGTGCCGATCCGCAGCAGCGCGCGGTCGACCGCGGGCATCCGCTCGAGCTTCCAGTCACGGCTGTGCGTGGTGATCAGCTCGTCGATCTCGTCGCTGTGGTCGATGATGCCGTCGACGACCTCGCGGGCGTACAGCCACGACCCCTCGCGGGCGGGTTCGCTGACAGCGCGCTTGGCTTCGGCGGCGAGAGCCACGGCGACGTCGTCGCCTCGGACATCTGCGGAGAAGAGGATGTCGAGTGCGCGCTTGCGCGCCTTCGTACGAGCGCCCACGCCTTACTTCTCGCGACCGAGGTAGTCACCGGTGCGGGTGTCGACCTTGATCTTCGTTCCGGTCTCGACGAACAGCGGAACCTGCATCTCGTAGCCGGTCTCGACCGTGGCGGGCTTGGTGCCGGCCGAGGAGCGGTCTCCCTGGAGGCCCGGCTCGGTGTACGTCACCTCGAGGATGACGGATGCCGGCAGGTCGATGTAGAGCGGGTTGCCGTTGTTGAGCGCGATGGTCACCTGCTGGTTCTCGAGCAGGAAGTTCTTCGCGTCGCCGACTGTCGGCCCGGGGACCGTGATCTGGTCGTAGTCCGACGTGTCCATGAATACGAAGCCGTCGCCGTCGGCGTACAGGTACGTGAAGTCGCGGCGGTCGACGTTCTCGATCTCGATCTTCGCGCCGGCGTTGTAGGTGCGGTCGACGACCTTGCCGGAGATGACGTTCTTGAGCTTCGTGCGGACGAACGCGCCGCCCTTTCCGGGCTTGACGTGCTGGAACTCGATGACGTTCCACAGCTGTCCATCGATGCTGAGGACGACGCCGTTCTTGATGTCTGCGGTAGATGCCATGCGCTGAGAGTTCCGTTCGTGTGTGGTTGTCCGCGGGCCGCCCTGCAACCGGGTCAGGAAGGACCGACAGTCGATTCTACGGGATGGCTGTACGGGGGCCGACTTCTTTCGATGTCATCCGGGGTTTCCGCGCTGAGTTCAGAGGTTCGCTGGGGTGCCGGAGCCGCTTCTGTGTCGGTGCGCAACGCTCCCCCGCCGTTCTGACCTGGCGTTCCGCGGTTCTACAGCTGAGCGACCAGTTCGCGCACGGCATCCGCGTAGCCGTCGACGCCCCGACCGATCACGCGCACCGCCGCAACGTCATGCAGGTAGGAGTGATGCCGGAACTCCTCGCGCTTGTACACGTCGGAGATGTGCACCTCTGCGAATGGGCGCCCGATACCCGTGAGCGCATCGCGCAGCGCAACAGACGTGTGCGTGAGGCCGCCCGGATTGATGATGATTCCGGCGCAATCCTCGCGCGCCGCGTGGATAGCGTCGATGAGCACGCCCTCGTGGTTGCTCTGGATGGCACGCACCTCGAATCCGAGCGCGGCCGCCGCATCCGTGGTGAGTCGTTCGACATCGGCGAGGGTGGCCGTGCCGTAGACCTCGGGCTCACGCGTGCCGAGCAGGTTGAGGTTCGGGCCATTGACCAGGAGCAGGCGGTGGGGCATCGTCACGTCCGGCACACTATCAGCCGATCTCTCGCAGGAAGTCGCGGTACCCGTCGATGACGTCCGCCGCGAGGAGCGCGCGAGGCCAGAGGAGCCCGACGGTCGTGCCCACGACGGCGTTGTCTTCGACGATGGGCCTCGCCATGGAATGCGCGGAGTCGAAGGATTTCACTGTCAGCGCTGTGCCGAAAACGTCACGATAGACCTTTTCGGTCTCGCCGACGTCGACGTTCCGATCATGCAGGCCGACCATGAGGAGAACGGGGATCTCGCGCGTGGCTGCCGCGCGAAGATCGTCCGTGGCATCGGCCTTCGCGTTGCGTCCGACGAATGCCCACCGATCGGCCGACATCGGCGACTGCTCCGTCGTGACCGCCAGATACTCGTCGTAGCTCGCGCCTCTTGCGAGCAGTTCGCGCACCCGATCGCTGTCTGCGATCGCCTGGTCGCGCTCCGCCGTCGTCGCTCCTCGGCGATCAAGCTCGGCGAGGAGGTTGTAGCGTCCCTGCGACAGCCAGTTGATCGCCGTGCCCACGGCGACAACGCCATCGACGTCGTCGCGTTCGGCGACGACCTTCGGAACCACCCAGCCTGCTTGGCTCGCGCCCCAGAGAATTATGCGGTCGGTGGGCACCTGCTGCTCTCCCAGCGCCCAGTCGATCGCTGCGCTGACTTCCGCCGCACGGTCATCCATGGATTGGTCCAGCCAGTTTCCGCTGGATCCTCCGACCCCGGGTTTGCTCCACGACAACGTGGCCCATCCCGCATCCGCTGCACCTTCGAACCACGGGAAGTAGAGGCCGTCCTGTGTCGCCTCCACTGCAGCGTCGCCGTGGACGACGACGACGACGCCATTCGCGTCGCCTTGTCGCGGCGTCGTCAGTACCCCTTCGAGGTGCCCGACACCCATCGGAATCTGCACCGCGGTCTGTGTGAAGCGATAGTCATTCCCCACGGCGGCAACTCCGACAGCCGCGACGATGATCGCAGCGACGACGGCGATGGAAAAGGCGAGTCGCTTAAGGGTCATTCTGTGCACGATCGTAGCGTACATGATAGATTGATGACATGCAGGCACACCAGATCGCCCTCGGCTTCCAAGAATCCGAACGTGCTGAAGTCGGCGCTCTCTACTGGGAGGCGTTTCATCGGAAGCTCCGTCCGGCATTCACGAGCAACGACACCGGTAGACGCGTGGTGCAGGCCGCAATGCGTCCGGACCGCATGCTCGTTGCGCGCACCGAGGGCGTCATCACCGGGGTGTGCGGCTTCTTCGAGACGGGGCTCGGCGCCGCGAATCTGTCCTGGGCGCTGCTTCGCCACCTGTTGCCGACCTGGCAAGCCATTCGGGCGTCCCTCGTCCTGAGCGTGCTGGCACGAAACAGCAAAGACCACACGCTGGTTCTCGACGGGATCTGCGTCGATTCGGCGCGCCGCGGTGAGGGGACGGGAACAGCGCTGCTCGCGGCAGCCGTCGAGGCTGCACGCCAGCGCCGGTTGCGATCAGTGCAGCTGTCCGTGATCGACTCGAATGTCCGCGCCGAGGAACTGTACCGGCGTCAAGGGTTCTCGCCCACCGATACCGGTTCCCTGGGACTGCTCGGTTACGTCTACGGGTTCGAACGGTACACCGTCATGGAGAAGGCGGTACTCGCGTGAACTCGCAGATCGCACCTCGTACGATCATCGAGGCGTTCCTCCCCCTCGACGGCGACGTGAGCCTGGCCGTCATCTACGACACCGCCAACCAGCTGGGGGTCGATGACCAGCCCGTCCGCCTCGCACTTCGACGCCTCATCGGCAGCGGCGACATCGAGCAGCGGGGACGCGGACGCTCAGGGGCGATCTTCTTGACCGATGAGGGACAACGGCGCATGCATCGCGACCGAGTCGGACTCAACCTCGCCTTCGAGCAGGACGCAGGGCGGGCGCCGTGGGACGGATGCTGGCGCCTCGTGGCGATCAGTGCGCCGGAGAGCGAGCGGGCGATTCGAGATTCGCTGCGTCGAGACCTTCTCGGGCTGGGAGCCGCCCCGATCTCGACTGGGCTCTACGCCAGCCCGCACGACCTGACAGGGCTCCTGTCGTCCGATGCCATGCCGTACCTCGTCACCGCCGTTGCCGAGCAGCTGGCGATTCGGGGCCTGACCGAATCAAAAGAGATCGCTTCGTCCCTCTGGCATGCGGCGCCGACCCTCGACGCATACGGGGCACTCGCCCATGCGATCGAGGGTGATGACGACTCGTTGCCGGCGCTCGTCCGGCAGCTCCGGCTCGCCGACGCTCTCGACCGCGCCCTCCGGGACGACCCGCTCATTCCGCCAGAGCTCAGAGACACGCCATGGCCACCGACCGAGGTGCGCCGCCAGTGGCTGATCCGTTGGAACGACGCCGCCAGCCAGGCGGGCACCGCCTCGATCTACGAGGGCTGGATCATTCCTTAGTCGCCGAATCCCACCACCCGAGTACCCGCGTCGCTTGGAACGTCACCCACTTGGACGGTTCTCCGGCCGGAACGTCGACATGGAACCAGACCTCGCCCTGCAGGCGATGACCTTGGACCCAGGTCCCGTCAGCCTGCCGCTGAGAACGGATGTTCTCGATGGCCTCGGCCATCCGGGGGTCGGGTTGTATCCCATCTGCAATGCACGCCGCGCGGAAGTAATCGGCCGCAGCCAGCACGCTGTAGTAGGCGCGACGCGGATGCGCGAGGCTGTACACCCACTCGTTGAACGGCTCACCCGTCGATCGGCGACGAGACAGGGCCCTCGTCAACAGATACTCCTCGCCAGCTCTTCGTGCGGCCCTGATCCGCTCGGTATCCCCCGTGCTGCATTGAAAGTCGAGCAGCGCGATCAACGCATTGAGGGTGGAATGGAAAGACGAAACCTGCGATCCCTCGACCCATTCGCAGTTCCACCCGCCATCCCCCAGCTGATGCTCGAGAAACCAGTCGGCGATCGCGTCGACGTCCGCCCCGAGCCACAGCCCATTCGACAGAGTCCAGGAATTGATGCAGCAGTCGACCTCGCCGCCCCAATACGGAAGGTCGTCGTACTCCCATCGTGTTGCCGAGAGCTTCTCCGCCGTCCCTGTCAGCGCCGACGCGGGCATGCCCCATTCCCGGAGGTCCTTGAGGGCCCAGGTCGTCGCTGTCCATGGCTGCGGTTCCCCGCTTCCCCATTCCCACCCTGCCGGGAAGAATGGGCCGCCGGCCCACTGGCCATCGGCATCCTGGTGACGAAGCAGCTCAGCTCCGAAGCCTTCGGTGGTCACACGGGCTCGCGTCGCCTGCCAGATGTCCTCGGGAGCGCCGAGAAGGTCGCGCTCCACCTGCCATCGCAATGCCGGGTCGGCGTCAAGGAGCCATTCCGCTATCCGAGCATCGAGCATGATCGGCCTCCGGGCCTGTCGTCACACGATCGAAGACGCACTCACAGTAGATGATCTGCACGAGAGGCGCAACGCATTCATGCCGCGAGGCTTCTCCGTCCGGATCACACGAGAGCGCGTCGCATCTCCAACTCCGGGCCGATCACACCCGTGAAACGCAGACCCGTATCGACGAATCCGGCGCGCCGATACGCTCCCTGAGCGCGGGCATTGTCCACGTGCACGTCGAGGGTCAGCGCGCGGTCGCCGAAGGCGCGCACCCACTCGGCCGCCGCATCGAGCAGTGCATCGACCGTTCCGGCTCCGCGATGCCCGCGGCGCACGTACACGCCCACCACATCACCACGCGCTTCGAGCACCGCACGCGCATGATGGTCGGTCGCTCCCGGGCGCCAACGGAGAACCGTGACGGTGCCGATCCACTCCCCCTCCGCCTCCGCGACGAACTGGGCGACCGAGTCACCGGCCGCGTTGCCAGCGGTACGCTCCTGCCAGAACTCGTCCGGATGCGCAGCCTCGTCGGCATACGAATGCAGGAACGCGATCGCGGCGGCCGGATCCCGCACGGCATCCAGGCGCAGGTCGCGCACCTTCTCCCATTCGTCAGCGCGGACGCGACGAACGGTGAAGCTCACGCACCGACCTCCTGGTAGGCCGCGAACATCAGGGATTCATCCGGCGCCTGCAGGATCGTGGGCTTTGCGATGTCGTCGAGCAGGACGAAGCGGAGCATCCCGCCACGGCTCTTCTTGTCGCGCTGCATCGTGGCGAGGAGCTGCTTCCAGGCACCGGCCCGGTACGACGTCGGCAGACCGAGCGACTCGAGCACGGTGCGGTGCCGGTTCGCGGCGTCATCGGAGAGACGCCCCGCGAGCCGGGAGAGTTCGGCGGCGTACAGCATCCCGACCGAGATCGCTGCGCCGTGGCGCCACCGGTAGCGCTCGGCGTGCTCGATGGCGTGGCCGAGCGTGTGACCGTAGTTGAGGATCTCGCGCTGGCCCGCCTCTCGGAAGTCCTCGGAGACGACGCGCGCCTTCATGTCGACCGCCAGCTCGATCGCCCGCCGGAACTCCTCGGTCTTCGTGTCGACCGCGCGCCGAGGATCGGCCTCGACGATGTCGAGGATCTCGGGAGCCCAGATGAAACCGGCCTTGACCACCTCGGCGAAGCCTGCTGTCGCCTCGTTCTCGCTGAGGCTGGCGAGTTCGTCGAGATCGCCGATCACTGCACGCGGTGCCCAGAACGCGCCGACGAGATTCTTCCCCTCAGCGGTGTTGACACCGGTCTTGCCGCCGATCGATGCGTCGACGAGTCCGAGCACCGTGGTGGGCACCTGGATGAGCTGCACGCCGCGGAGCCAGGTCGCGGCGACGAAACCGGCGAGGTCGGTCACTGCTCCCCCGCCGAAACCGACGACGGCGTCGGTGCGGGTGAAGTCGGACTGTCCCATGACCTGCCAGCAGAACGCGGCGACCTCGATGCGCTTGCCCTGTTCGGCGTCCGGGATCTCGGCCAGCAGCACCTCACGGGGGCCGTTCTCGTCATCGGCGAGCAATCGGTCCCTGAGTTCCGCGGCTCGGGCGGCCAGCGTCGGCGGGTGCACGACGAGGATCTTCCGCACGGTCGGCGCGAGCGCCGCCGATACGCGATCGAGGATGCCGCGTCCGATGGTGATGTCGTAGGGATCGTTCCCGGTGACGCTGATGGTCGTCGTGGTCATCGCTGCTCTCTTCTCCATGTCACGATCTCGTCGGCAATGCGCTGCATCGGGCGACGAGAGGTGTCGAACACTGTGCTCGCCACCTCGTCGTACCAATCGCGGCGCTCCTCGAAGATCCTCGTCCAGCGCTCAAGCGGGTCGTCTCCCGCGAGCAACGGCCTGCTTCCGCCGCGGATCCGGTCGGCGACGGCCTCAGCCGACACGGTGAGGAAGACGACGGGATGCGGGCGCAGAAGCTCCCTCGTCCCGGCATCCGTCACCGCTCCGCCGCCCAGCGAGATCACTCCACCCTCATCGAGCGCCGCCGACACCGCGGCGCGCTCGAGCTCCCGGAAATGCGCTTCACCCTGTTCGGCGAAGAGCACCGGGATCGGCCCGTGCGCGGCCACGATCCGCTTGTCGGTGTCGATGAACGGCACCGCGAGCCGACGAGCGACCCGCCTGCCGATGCTGGTCTTACCCGCGGCCATCGGGCCGACGAGGACCAGCGTGAGCGGCTCAGTCTCCGACATCAGACGCGATGAGCGCTGCCTCGGAGGCCGGCGCAGTGCGCAGTTCTGCCGGGATGCCGGCGAGATAGCCGTCGAAGTTGCGCCGCGTCTCGCGGATGCTGTCGCCGCCGAACTTCTCCAGGACGGCGTTGGCCAGCTCGACCGCGACCATCGCCTCGGCGACGACTCCGGCGGCGGGCACTGCGCACACGTCCGAGCGCTGGTGGTGCGCCGTGGCGACGTCTCCGGTTGCGACGTCGATGGTGCGCAGCGAATGCGGAACGGTGGCGATCGGCTTCATGCCTGCGCGCACGCGCAGCACGGTACCGGTCGACATGCCGCCCTCGGTGCCGCCGGCACGGTCAGAGCCGCGCGTGATCCCGTCGGTCGTCGCGAAGAGTTCATCATGCGCTGCCGAGCCGCGGCGGCGGGTGGTCTCGAAGCCGTCACCGACCTCGACGCCCTTGATCGCCTGAATGCTCATCAGAGCCTGCGCGAGCCGCGCGTCGAGGCGACGGTCCCAGTGCACGTGCGAACCGAGTCCCGGCGGAAGACCGTAGGCGAGCACCTCGACGATGCCGCCGAGTGTGTCGCCCTCCTTCTTGGCATCGTCGACCTCGGCGACCATCAGTGCCGAGGTGGCCGCGTCGAAGCAGCGCAGCGGATCGGCGTCCAGGGCATCGACGTCGTCCGGCGTGGGGAGCGGCGATCCGGCCGGCACCTGGACGGGACCGATGGAGAGCGTGTGGCTGACGAGGCGGATGCCGAGTTCGCCCAGGAAGGATCGGGCGATGGCGCCGAGTGCGACGCGTGCGGCGGTCTCTCTGGCGCTCGCGCGCTCGAGGATCGGACGTGCCTCATCGAAGTCGTACTTCTGCATGCCGACGAGGTCGGCATGGCCGGGACGCGGGCGCGTCAGCGGAGCGCCACGACCACGGGACTTGTCGGTGAGCTCCACCGGCTCGGGGCTCATGACCTCCACCCACTTCGGCCACTCCGTGTTGCCGATGCGCAGGGCGATCGGGCTGCCGAGCGTCTTCCCGTGGCGGACACCGCCGGAGATCGTGAGCTCGTCCTGCTCGAACTTCATGCGCGAGCCGCGGCCGTAGCCGAGCTTGCGACGCTCGAGATCTGCCTGGATGGCCTCGGAAGACACCGGAACGCCGGAGGGCAGACCCTCCATGACGGCAATGAGTTCTGGGCCGTGGGATTCGCCGGCCGTGAGCACGCGGAGCATTGCTCTAGTCTCCCATGCGATCCGACCGGATGCTGTCCGCGTGTCGTTGCGCAGCCGGGGTTACGGCTTCGGGTGCTCGAGTGCCGCGCGCATCGCGGCCACGACGGCCGTCTCATCCGGCAGCACGTGCGCGGGGTCGCCATTCAGGAAGATGCGAATCTGCCGCACCGCCTGGTGCAGCAGCATCCCGAGGCCGGAGACGACGACGCCCTCCCCCCACGTTGTCGCCAGCGCCGACGGCCACGGTGCGTACGCGGCGTCGAACAGCGCACCACCGGCATGAGCGAGACGCGCGGCCGACTCCTCCGCGAGCACCGTCCCGCTGGGGAGGGTGGCGACGGTGATGTCGACCGCTTCCGCTGCGTCATCGAGCGGCGCGACCTGGACATCGATGCCCAGCCGCGCTCCGAGCTCGACGAGACCGGCCGCGCGCTCGGGCCTGCGGGCGCGCACGTCCACCCGAATGGCGCCGATCTCGGCGACGGCGACCAGCGCCGAGGCCGCGGTCGCGCCGGCGCCGAGGATGCGCGCCGTGCGGACTTCAGTGATGCCGCGCTCAGCCAGGGCATCGATGATGCCCCCGACATCGGTGTTGAACCCCGCAAGCTCTTCGCCCAGAAGCAGCGTGTTCACGGCTCCCGTCATCTCGGCGTGCCGGTCGTGCGTCGCCGCCGCGCGGAACGCATGCTCCTTGAGAGGCATCGTCAACGAAAGGCCGAGCCACGACTCATCCAGCGAGCCGAGCTCATCCGCGAAACCGTCTCCGGTCACCTGCAGACGCCCGTACTCCCAGTCCAGGCCGAGCACCGCATAAGCGGCGGCGTGCAGCGCCGGCGACTTCGAGTGCGCGATCGGGTCACCCCAGACGGCGAGACGGCGCTGATTCACCATGTCAGGCGCCGTGCATCAGTAGCAGCCGCCGTCAGGGTTGTCCTGGCACCACTGCTTGTACCGGGCCTCGGCCTGCTGCTGCTCCGCGTACGTCGCGGAGAAGACCGTCTCGCCGGTATCCAGATTGACGGTGACGAAATAGAACCAGGGCCCATCCGCGGGATTCTGAGCCGCGTCGATGGCGGCATCGCTGGGGGCCGAGATCGGACCGGTGGGCAGTCCCGCGTGCTTGTACGTGTTCCACGGGTTCTGATCGCCGACGACGGCGTTCCAGTCCCAGCTGGAAACGGGGCCCTCGTGTGCGAGCCCGTATCCGTACTGGGCGGTCGAGTCCATCTGCAGCAGCCCGTGGGTCTCCTGATTGCCTTCCTCGAGGCGATTCTCGATCACCCGAGACACCTTGTCGAAGTCGGCGGTGCTGCCCTCGCGCTGGATGATCGAGGCGATCGTGAGCACGCGCTGCTCGTCTCCGGCCTGGACCCCTGCCTTCGTGAGCGATTCCCGGGTGCGGTCGACCATCCGCTGGATCACCTGGGTGGCGGTGACCTCCGGGTCGAACGTGTAGACGGCTGGGAACAGCCAGCCTTCGAGAGACTCTGCGGTCACTCCGTAGGCCGAGGGGTCGGCGACGGCGGCTTCGAAATCTGCGAGCGGGATGCCGATGCTCTCCGCGATCCCCGGCAGCATCGCCTTGATCGTGCTGCCCTCGATCACGCTTGCCGAATTCTCCAGCTTGTTGGCGTCGTCGCGGAGCGCTGCCAGAGCGGCCTCGGCGGTCATCTTCTCCTGAAGGCGGTACACTCCCGGGTAGAAGGTGACGGCGATCGCTTCTTCGATGAGGTAGTCGTAGAAGACGTCCTCCGTCTTGGTCACGCCGGCCTCGTGCAGAGCGGTGGACACCGGGCGACCGGTGTCCCCGTCGCGAATCGTCACGAAGACCTCACCGGTCGCGAGGCCCGGCTCCCAGTCCTTGGGCTCACCCCAGCCCATGGCGTCGCTGATCTTGTCGCCGTAAGTGTTCCAGGCCCAGACGCCCGCGCCCGCGATGCCGCCCACGATCACGAGGACGATGATCAACGCGATCAGACATCCGCGGCGTCGCTTCTTGGGAGGTACGTGAGAATCGACGTCGTCGTGATGGGCATCGAAAAGGTCTTCGAGACGCCCTCCCTGCTTCTCCGACACGGCCACCGGCGCCGGGGCGGTGGGCGTCACGAACGGGTCTTCGGAGACGACCGGCGGGGTCGGCGATGCCGGTCGCGGTTCTGCGGCCTCTCTGGCCGCCCGGCGAGAACCGGGCACAGGGGCGCTGGTGTCGACCGTCGGCAGCTGCGCGGTCGGCTCCGGAAGGTTCCCGAACAGGGCGCCCAGACGGGCATCCGAATCATGCTGGGGGGGATGATTCTCGCGTTCAGCCATGTTCAGGCGGACTCCTCGTCAAGCGGGACGGCCACACCGGCCGGGTTTCCGGTGCTCTTCTCCGTGTCGATCGCCTGCTGCAGAAGCACCACGGCAGCGACCTGATCCACAATGCTACGAGAGTTCTTCTGGGTTCTCCCCGAAGAACGCAGAGCCGCGTGTGCGGTAACAGTGCTGAGCCGTTCGTCGACCAGGCGCACCGGGATCTTCGTGCGGGCTTGCAGGTCGGCAGCGAACGTCCGTGCATCTGCCGTCGACGGTGTGTCAGTACCCTGCATATTCACGGGCAGACCGACGACGAACTCGATGGGCTCGTACTCCTCTGCGAGCTCTGCGATCCGGCCGAGCGATGTCTCGGCACGGGGCACCGTCTCGATCGGAAAGGCGAGCATCCCGTCCGGATCGCAGCGGGCGACGCCGATTCGGGCCTTGCCGACATCGATGCCGAGCCGCACGCCCCGTCGGAAACCACTCACGCGCCGCGAAGCTCCTGGCTGATGGCCTCCAGCGCCGATGCCAGTGCCGAAGCATCCGTGCCGCCGCCCTGCGCGACGTCGTCGCGACCGCCACCGCCACCGCCGAGCACACCGGCAGCACGCTTCGCGAGCGCGCCAGCCTTCGCACCGGCAGCGCGTGCCGCGTCGTTCGTCGCAACGACGACGACCGGGCGTCCGGCCACGATCCCGCCGAGCGCGACGACAGCAGCATCCGCGCCGAGGCGCTCTCGCACGCCGAGCGCGAGCTCGCGGACGTCATCTGCCGAGGCGATCTCGCCCAGCGACAACGCCGCCACCCGATGTGCACCGACGCGCACGGCGGCCTCGGCGATCGCCGGAATCTGTCCTGCGCGTTCCTTGGCCTCGAACTGCGCGATGCGCTTCTCCGCTGCCTTCAGGTTCGCCGCGAGATCGGCGATGCGCTCGGAGAGCTGGTCACGCGGCGTCTTCAGGGCGCTGGTGAGCTGCGAGACGAGAGCGCGTTCCGCGGCCAGTTCGCGGAACGCGTCCTGACCGACCAGAGCCTCGATGCGGCGGTTGGATGCGCCCACCGAGGATTCTCCGACGACGCTGACGATGCCGATCTCGGCGCTGGTGTTCACGTGGGTGCCCGCGCACAGTTCGCGCGACCAGGGACCGCCGATGTCGACCATCCGCACGCGGTCGCCGTACTTCTCGCCGAACAGCGCCATGGCGCCGGCTTCCTTCGCCTCGTCGAGCGACATGATGCGTGTGGTGACCTCGAGCGCGTCCTGCACAGCGCGGTTCGTGATCTCCTCGATCTCGGTGCGCGTGTCTGCCGACAGCGCCTGGGACCACGCGAAGTCGAACCGCATGTACCCGGCACGGTTCAAGGAGCCGGACTGGGTCGCCGTCGGCCCGAGCGTGTCGCGGAGCGCCGCGTGCACGAGGTGCGTCGCGGAGTGCGCCTGACGGGCGGCACGACGGTTCGCGGCGTCCACCACGGTTGTGGCGGCGTCATCGACCGAGACGCTGCCGCTGGCCACCTCGATCGTGTGGCTGATCAGGCCGGCGACGGGTCGCTGCACGTCGAGGACCTCGAGCACGAAGCCCGCACCCACGATGGTGCCCTTGTCGGCGACCTGGCCGCCGGACTCCGCGTAGAGCGTGGTCTCGGACAGCACCACCTCAGCGATCTGCCCCTCACTCGCGGTGCGGACCGGCTGGCCGTCGACGAGGATGCCGAGGATACGTGACTCGACCTCGAGCTCGGTGTAGCCATCGAACCCGGTCTCGCCGAGTCCGCGGAGCTCCCGGTAGACCGAGACATCGGCCAGCTGGCGCTTGCGGTTGCGCGCGTCTTCCTTCGCGCGGGTGCGCTGCTCCAGCATGAGCGAGTCGAACGCGGCACGGTCGACGGACAGACCGGCTTCTTCGGCGACCTCGAGTGTGAGATCGATCGGGAACCCGTAGGTGTCGTGCAGCAGGAACGCCTCAGGGCCGCTGAGCGTGGCGCCGCCGCCCTTCTTCGTCTCGTCCAGCGCGAGGTCGAGGATCGTCGACCCCTGTGCGAGCGTGCGGCGGAACGTCTCCTCCTCGGCGAAGGCGGAAGCCGACAGCGTCGACCACTCCTTCGCGAGGACGGGGTACGCCGTCTGCATCGCGTCGCGCGATGCGGTGAACAGCTCGGGGAAGGTGGGCTCGTCCACGCCGAGCAGCTTCATCGCGCGGACGGTGCGGCGCATCAGACGCCGCAGGATGTAGCCGCGGCCCTCGTTGGACGGCCGTACGCCGTCGGAGAGCAGCATCAGCGACGAGCGGACGTGGTCGGCGATCACGCGGAAGCGCACGTCGTCTTCGTGCACCGCGCCATAGCGGCGACCGGAGAGTTCGACGGCACGGTCGAGAACCGGGCGCACCTGATCCGTCTCGTACATGTTCTCGACGCCCTGCTTGAGGAACGCGACGCGCTCCAGGCCCATACCGGTGTCGATGTTCTTCTGGGGCAGCTCCCCCACGATGTCGAACTCTGTCTTGCCGCGGACGTTCTCGATGAAGTCCTGCATGAAGACGAGGTTCCAGATCTCCAGGAACCGCGAGTCATCGACGGCGGGGCCGCCGTCCTTGCCATAGGCGGGGCCGCGATCGAAGAAGATCTCCGAATCGGGACCGCCCGGCCCGGGCTGTCCGGTGTTCCAGTAGTTATCGGCGCGGCCGAGACGCTGGATGCGCTCCGGCTTCAGACCGATGATGTCCCGCCAGATCGCCTCGGCCTCGTCGTCGGTCTCGTAGACCGTGACCCAGAGATCCTTCT
The DNA here is from genome assembly GCF_038397725.1 of Microbacterium sp. LWO13-1.2. Taxonomy (NCBI): domain Bacteria; kingdom Bacillati; phylum Actinomycetota; class Actinomycetes; order Micrococcales; family Microbacteriaceae; genus Microbacterium; species Microbacterium sp. LWO13-1.2. The sequence goes on along the minus strand of NZ_CP151634.1, from coordinate 3,026,294 downwards.
CCTCGAAGCCGTAGCCGCCGTCGGATTCGGCACTGGTGAGCAGCTCCCAGGCATAGCGGATCGCGCCCTCTTTGAAGTAGTCGCCGAACGACCAGTTGCCCATCATCTGGAAGAACGTCCCGTGACGGGCCGTCTTGCCGACCTCTTCGATGTCGTTGGTGCGGATGCACTTCTGCACATCGGCGATCCGCGGATGCGGCGCCGGCACCACGCCGGTGAGATACGGGATGAACGGCACCATTCCCGCAACCGTGAACAGCAGTGACGGATCGTCGCTGACAAGAGAGGCCGAGGGGACGATGACGTGGTCGTTCTTCTCGAAGAAATCGAGATAGCGCTGCGCGATCTCCGCAGTATTCATAGGGGTAGTGAGTGTCCTTGCGTGAAGGGTGAAGAAGCCGCGCGTGCGCGCGCTGGATCAGTTGTTGCCGGGCTCGGTGAGCCGCGCCTGCTGCTCGCGATATGCGTCGCCGAGGATGCCGGTGAACTCGTTGATCCTCGCGTCCACATCGGCCAGGATGTCGTGGCCGCGGGGGTCCTTGTCCATGAAGTGTGCGGCGACGAACCCGCCGATCACACCGATGAGGAACCACAGCACAGTCTTCATGTCGTCATCCTTGCCCTTGGTCCGCGGAGACGCGGTGCCTCCATCGTAAGCGGAAACGCCAAGAGGCGTCGGGTTGCCCCGACGCCTCTTGGTGAATGAACTCGATCAGCGAGCTGCGTAGTACTCGACGACGAGCTGCACTTCGCAGGTCACGGGGACCTCGACGCGCTTCGGACGACGCAGCAGGCGAGCCTGGAGCTTGTCGAGCTCGACCTCGAGGTAGCCCGGAACCGGGGGCAGGACCTCGGCGTGACCGCCGGCTGCTGCCACCTGGAAGGGCTCGGTGCCCTCGCTCTTGGCCTTGACGTGGATGAGCTGACCCGGCTTCACGCGGAAGGACGGGCGGTCGACGAGCTGGCCGTCGACGAGGATGTGACGGTGCACGACGAGCTGGCGAGCCTGCGCGGTGGTGCGGGCGAAGCCCGAACGCACGACGAGAGCGTCGAGACGCATCTCGAGCAGCTCGACCAGGTTCTCACCGGTCAGGCCGTCCTGACGGCGGGCCTCGTTGAACGTGTTGCGCATCTGCTTCTCGCGGATGCCGTACTGCTCGCGGAGACGCTGCTTCTCGCGCAGACGGACGGCGTAGTCGCTGTCAGCCTTGCGCTTGGTGCGGCCGTGCTCGCCCGGAGCGTAGGGACGCTTCTCGAGGTAGCGGGCTGCCTTCGGGGTGAGCGCGATACCGAGCGCGCGGGACAGGCGGACCTTGCGGCGGTCCTGGGACTTCGTGGTCACGAAGTTTTCCTTCCGATGACGTGGTCGCGTCTTTCACGACTCACGGACGTATCTCCCCCGCCGGCCCTTCCAGGTGCACGCCGGGGCACGGAGGAAGGTGAGTGAGAGCGAGGGGATGCCCGAAAACTGTGTTTCGAGCCGATCAAGTCTAACAGATCGGGGAACCGCTCCTCAGCAGCGGGTCAGCGGTCGCCGAGGATCCGGCGGATCTTCTCGAGTCGAGCGGAGATGTCGCGTTCGGCGCCGAGCTCTTTGGGCTCGTAGTACCGGCGTCCGTCGAGCTCATCCGGAAGGTACTGCTGGGGCACGACGCCGTATTCGCTGTCGTGCGAGTAGACATAGCCCTTGCCGTGTCCGAGCCTCTTCGCGCCCGGATAGTGCGCATCGCGCAGGTGCAGCGGTACTCGGCCGAAGCCTCCGGATCGGATGTCGGCGATCGCCGCATCGATTCCCTTGTACGCGGCGTTCGACTTCGCCGTCGTCGCGAGATACACCGTCGCCTCGGCCAGAGGTATCCGCCCCTCCGGCATTCCGATGAACGCCACCGCATCGGCGGCTGCCACAGCGATCACGAGTCCCTGCGGGTCTGCGAGCCCGACGTCCTCTGAGGCCGAGATGACGAGGCGGCGGGCGATGAAACGAGGGTCCTCACCGGCCTCGATCATCCGGGCGAGGTAGTGCAGAGCGGCATCCGGATCGGAACCCCGGATCGACTTGATGAACGCGCTGATGACGTCGTAGTGCTCGTCGCCCTGCCGGTCGTAGCGCAGCAGTGCGCGATCGACCGCCTGCGCAACGTCGTCGGCGGTGACTTCTGGCGCGGACCCGGCGTCAGCGGCGTCGTCCACGCCGTGTGACAGTGCCACGGCCGCTCCCGCTTCGAGCCCCGTGAGCGCGCGTCGCGCGTCGCCGGATGCGAGTCGGATGAGCGCTCCGCGTGCCTCGTCGGAGAGCGCGACAGTGCCGTTCAGACCTCGCGGGTCGGTGACGGCGCGATCGACGAGCATGCCGATATCGTCGTCGGTGAGTGCATGCAGAGTGAGCAGCAGGGAACGCGACAGCAGCGGCGAGATCACCGAGAACGACGGATTCTCGGTGGTGGCAGCGATCAGGATGACCCAGCCGTTCTCGACGCCCGGCAGCAGTGCGTCCTGCTGAGCCTTCGTGAACCGGTGGATCTCGTCGAGGAAGAGGATCGTCGTCTGCCCGTAGAGGTCGCGCTGGGTGATCGCCTCCTGCATCACCTCACGGACGTCCTTCACCCCGGCTGTGATGGCGGAGAGTTCTACGAAGCGGCGGCCCGAGGACCGGGCGATCGCCTGCGCCAGGGTCGTCTTGCCAGTACCGGGCGGCCCCCAGAGGATGATCGAGACAGCACCGGGCGACGTCGCGTCCGGGTCGGCGAGGGCCACGATCGGAGACCCGGCGCGCAGGAGATGCTGCTGTCCGGCGACCTCTGCGAGTGCGACCGGCCGCATCCGCACGGCGAGAGGTGTCTGCCCGGAGAGCAGCGCGGCGGCGGAGGTCATCCCCCCAGGCTAATGCGGGTCTCCGACGTTCGCGGCGGTAGGCTCGCAGGCGGCGCCCAGCGGGGGTGCAGGGAGAGGTGTGAGCGGCATGGCCGGACGTGGTTCGAAGAACGATCAGCGGGCACGCGCCGCAGCGGAACGCGCCCGTCTGTACACGGCTCGCAGCGAGTGGCACCAGGGCCAGGAACGCCGACGCGTACGGGACAACATCGTCGCCGGTGTCGCCGGCGGGCTCCTCATCGCCGGCGTGATCGCCAGCCAGGTCGTGCACGCCCAGGTCACCGCCCCCGAGCCGGAGCCCACCCAGAGCATCGCCCCGACCCCGAGCGAGACTCCGGTGGAGACACCCGCTCCGATTCCGTCCGATACTCCCGCGGAGACGCCGGCTCCGTAGCCGCAGCGACGCTCACACCGCCTCGCAGGCGTTTGTGAGCCACCCGGTGCACGGGCGTAACGTGCCTGGTCCCTCCGGGAAACGCCGCTGAGTCATGCTGACCACAGCCGAACTCGTGGCTCCCTGTCCCTCTGGAGGTCTCTCATGTCCTACGTCAAGCCCGCGGAACTCGTGACCCGCATGGTCGACGCCGGCGCCTACAAGCTGCAGATGTCGACCCGGGACACGTTGATCCGCTCATTCATGGGCGCAGCTCTCCTCACGATCGCCGCCGCGTTCGCGGTCACGGTCTCAGTCAATACCGGCCAGCCACTCCTGGGTGCGCTGCTCTTCCCCGTCGGCTTCGTGATGCTCTACCTGCTCGGATACGACCTGCTCACCGGAGTCTTCACGCTCACTCCGCTCGCGCTCCTCGACAAGCGCCCAGGGGCGACCGTGGGCGGAATGCTCCGCAACTGGGGCCTGGTCTTCCTGGGCAACTTCGGCGGCGCGTTCATGGTCGCCGTCCTCATGGCGGTGTACTTCACCTACGGGTTCTCCACCGAGCCCGGTGCCGTCGGACTCGCGATCGGCGAGATCGGCCACGGACGGACCGTCGGCTACGCCGATCACGGTGCTGCCGGAATGCTCACCCTGTTCATCCGAGGCGTGCTGTGCAACTGGCTGGTATCCACCGGCGTCGTCATGGCGATGATCTCCGACAACGTGCTCGGGAAGATCGTCGCGATGTGGATGCCGATCATGCTGTTCTTCTACATGGGCTTCGAGCATTCGATCGTGAACATGTTCCTGTTCCCGTCCGGGCTGCTCCTCGGCGCCGACTTCACGATCATGGACTACCTGATCTGGAACGAGATCCCCACCGTGGTCGGCAACCTCGTCGGCGGCCTGCTGTTCGTCGGGCTCCCGCTCTACCTGACCCACGGTCGCCCGTCGGCGCGCAGGGCTCGCGCTGCGCGGGTGGACGGCTCCGCTCCCCGGGTCCGGACGCCGAAGCAGGTCGCACCGGCGGATCGTATCGTCGAGCCGGTGAATGCGGAGCCGGCGAACGTCGGCTGATCTGACGCATGACGGTGCCCGGTGAGCGTTCGCTCACCGGGCACCGTCGCGTCTGCGGTCAGTCTTCGACGGCGAGGCGATAGCCGCGCTTGACGACGGTGCGGACCAGATCGAGATCGCCGAGAGCGTCACGCAGGCGCGCGATCGCGACCTCTACCGCGTGCGGGTTGCGCTCGGCACCGGGAAGGATCCGGCCGAGTTCCTGCCGCGAGAGAACGTTCCCGCCCGCGAGGAAGAGCGCCTCGATGAGCCGGGCCGCCGTGCGCGACAAGGGAATGAACGTCTCGTCGACCAGGATGCCGCCGCTGCGCACCTCCACGCGTCCTGCCGCCGTGTGTCGGGACGGGGCCCGACCACCGCCGAAATGACCGATGACGCATCGCGCCAACGAGCCGAGGCGCCCGCGCTCGGCGACCGTCGCGCGCAGATCGGCGTCGAGCAGGGGCTGCACCGTGATCGGTCCGACCGCCGCGAGCAGCAGGCGGCCCGTGCTCGCGCGGACTCTGATCTCGTCAAGAGCGCCGACTTCCTCGGCGACGCGCAGCCATGATGCCGCGCCCGGCGCCGAGGTGAACAGCACCGCATCCGCTTCGCCGGAGCCCGCCTGCAGCGCGGATCGCCGCACGATCTCGGGGTCGGGCGGCGGTCCCCAGCGATACACCGTGATGCTGACGACGTCGGCGCCCTCGGCGGCGAGTAGCTCATCGAGACCGTCGGCGCCCGCGCCGTGGTGCTGGATGGCGATCCGTTTGCCGGCGATACGCGAGGCGAGCAGATACTCGCCCACTTCGGCGGAGGTCTCCGATTCCGCGACCCAGTCGGCGGTGAATCCGGCCTGCTGGATCGCCCCGTGCGCCTTCGGCCCCCTCGCGACGAACTGCGCATCCGCGAGAGCGGCGTCCAGACGTGCGTCGAGGCCGTGCTCATGAGCGGCATCCATCCAGCCGCGGAAGCCCACACCCGTGGTGACGACGACGATGTCGGGAGGAGACGCCACCAGCTGCTCGGTTCGGCGCAGCAGCTCAGCATCGTCCGCGTTGGGGACGATACTCAGCGCCGGGGCGCGGTGCACCTGCGCGCCACGTCGTTCCAGCGCCGTGGCGAGGTCCACCGAGCGGCGATCCGCCGCGACGATGATGGTACAACCGGCGAGTGCGGCATCGAGCACGCGCGGCCCTGTGGCTCGCGGCTTCGTCACGCGGTGCTCTCGGCGAGCTGTCCGGTGATCGGCAGCAGCAGGCCGGCCGCGGCAACGCCGCCGAAGACGATCACGGACGGGTTCTGCACCTGCGCTGCATCCGCTTCGGCGACGACGTTCATCAGTGTGCTCCGGATCGTCCGCTGGATGGGGGTATGGCCGTTCTCCACAATAGCCACAGGCTGCTGCTCGGGGATGCCGTACGCGAGCGCTGCCGCGACGATCCGCGGCAACGCCGCGACCCCCATCAGGACGACAGTGGTGACCGAGTCATCCTTCATCGCGGCGAAGGTGGCATCGGTGACGTCGCCCTGGCCGTTCACGACATGCACGGCGGATGCCACACCCCGGTGAGTGACCGGGATTCCGGCCGACTGCGGCACGGAGATCGCACTGCTCACGCCGGGCGTCACGTCCACCGGCACTCCGGCCGTGACGCAGGCGACGACCTCCTCGCCACCGCGACCGAGGACGAAGGGATCGCCGCCCTTCAGACGGACCACCCGCTTCCCGGCTCGCGCGTGCTCGACAAGCAGGGCGTTGATCTCGTGCTGGGGCACAGGGTGGTGCCCCGGACGCTTGCCGACGTCGATCACGAGCACGCCGGGGGCCAGTTCGGAGCGCAGTTCCGCCGCCGGGCCCAGCCGATCGGCGATGACGACATCGGCTTCGGCGAGCAGTCTCCGCGCCCGCACCGTCATCAGGTCAGCGGGGCCGGGGCCACCGCCGATCAGATCGACGCGTCCGAGCAGTCCCGGCCGATGACGTCGAACGGGCAGTCGACCCGAGGTGAGCAACCCGGCGACAGCGTCGCGGACCTCGACGGAACGCCGGGGGTCGACGCCGAGCTCGCCGGTCACTCCGATCACGACGTCACCGGACGACGTCTGAGCCGTCAGCCGTGCCGAGCCGATGGTGCCGTCCGAGGCGTCGATGCAGATCACACGTCGACGCTCGCACTGAGCGGCGACGGCTCGATCGACCTTCCTGTCGCCGGTGGCGGTGTGCACGATCCAGGCGCCGGCGATGTCCCCACGGCGGAAGCGCCGCGGATACCAGGTGACGGCGTTCTCCGCGATGAGATCGCGGGTCTCGTCCGAAAGTTCCGGTGCGATGACGCGCACCCGTGCACCGTCCGCGAGGAAACGGCGCAGCCGGCGGGCCGTCACCGCACCTCCGCCGACCATCAGCACCTCGCGGCCGCGCAGCGAAAGGCCGAGCATCGTCGTCATGACCGCTCCCGTCCGATCTCCAGGTGCACGGCGCCGTCGATCACCTGGACGCCCCACACCCGCAGCTCGGCGTTCGCCTTGCCCTGGGTGTCGAGGCATTTCCCGGTGCGGAGATCGAACACCTGCTTGTGCAGGGGTGAGGCGACCGTCGGCGCCTCACCCCTGCTGCCGACGATTCCCCGCGAGATCACCTGCGCACCGCTGTACGGGTCGAGGTTGTCGACCGCATGCACCGTGCCGTCTGCCAGCAGGAAGAGCGCGACCTGGTCGCCATCGATCAGGGCAGCCCTGCCGCGCTCCACCTCGAGATCGTCGAGCGTGCAGACCCGTACCATCGTCACATCGATCACCGTGCTCATCCTCGTCTGACCTCCAATGCCGTGCCCGCGATCAGGACGCCACCGGTGCGGCGCTCCTCGGTCGTCGCCGGGCGGATCTGCCCGCGCTCGGCCACATAGGCGAGCGAGGGATCCGGGGTGTCCCCCGCATTGACGAACGAGCGGAAGCGCGCCAGCTTCGCGGGGTCGCGAAGTGTGGCCGCCCACTCGTCCTCGTAGCGGTCGACGTGCCCGGCCATCGCCTCGTCGAGATCCGCGCAGATGCCGAGACTGTCGTCGAAGATCACCGCTTTCAGGCCGTCGAGTCCGCCCTCGAGCTCTTCGCACCAGGGAGCGGTGCGCTGCAGCCGGTCGGCGGTGCGGATGTAGTACATGAAGAAGCGATCGATCGCGCGGATCAGCCCTTCGTCGTCGAGATCGGTGGCGAGCAGCTCGGCATGCCGTGGTGAGAAGCCGCCGTTGCCGCCGACGTACATGTTCCACCCGGTCTCGGTTGCGATCACCCCGACGTCCTTCGAGCGCGCCTCGGCGCATTCCCTGGCGCAGCCCGATACGCCGACCTTCAGCTTGTGCGGAGCGCGCAGTCCGCGATACCTCAGCTCCAGGCGCACGGCCATCCCCACCGAGTCCAACACACCGAACCGGCACCACGTCGAGCCGACGCACGATTTCACCGTGCGCAGCGACTTCCCGTAGGCGTGCCCGGATTCGAAGCCTGCGTCGACGAGCCGGCCCCAGATCGCCGGAAGCTGCTCGATCCGCGCACCGAACATGTCGATCCGCTGCCCGCCGGTGATCTTCGTGTACAGCGCGAAGTCCTTGGCGATCTGACCGATCACGAGCAGGCCGTCCGGGGTCACTTCGCCGCCGGGCATCCGCGGCACGACCGAGTAGGTGCCGTCCTTCTGCATGTTGGCCATCACGTGGTCGTTGGTGTCCTGAAGCGTGGCATTCTCGCCGTCGAGCACGTGGGCGCCGACGAGGACCGCGAGGATGCTGGCGATGGCCGGTTTGCAGATGTCGCAGCCCCGGCCGCGGCCGAATCGCTCGACGATCGAGCTGAAGGTCGTGAGCTGAGCGACCCGCACGGCGTCGAACAGCTGACGCCGCGACATCTCGAAGTGCTCGCACAGCGCGTTCGACACGGTCTGACCGAGCTTGGTGAGTTCCTGGCCGACGACCTTCTTCACCATCAGCACGCAGGAGCCGCAGGTGGCGCCCGCCTTCGTGCACCCCTTGACCGCTGCCGCGTCGGCGCAGCCCTCCTCGTGCACGGCCTGGCGGATGCGACCAGCCGTCACATTGGAGCAGGAGCAGACGACGGCCTCGTCGGGCAGTTCGCCGCCGGGTGCCTCGACGCCGCCCTCGGGCAGCAGATAGGCGGCCGGATCCGCGCCCAACCGGGCCCCGACGAGCGGACGCAGAGAGCCGTAGGCCGCAGCATCACCAACCAGGATGCCGCCGAGCAGCGTCTGCGCATCATCGGAGAGCACGAGCTTCTTGTAGACGCCGGCGACCGGATCGGCGTAGACGACGTCGAGCGCGTTGGGGGTGGTGGCCATCGCATCGCCGAAGCTCGCCACGTCGACACCCGAGAGCTTGAGCTTCGCCGACTCGTCGTAGCCGGGGAAAGTCGCCTCACCGCCGAGCAGCCTGGTCGCCGCGACCTCGGCCATCGCATAGCCGGGAGCGACGAGACCGACGCAGCGCCCCTCGTAGTTCGCGACCTCGCCGATCGCGAGGATGTGCGCATCGGAGGTCGAGCAGCGCTCGTCGATGACGACGCCGCCGCGCGGGTGCACGGCGAGCTCCGCGCCACGGGCGAGCTCATCGCGTGGCCGCACGCCGACCGTGAACACGACCACGTCCGCGCGATGGAAAGATCCGTCCTGGAACTCGAGCGCCGTGACCGCACCGGAGTCGTCAGGATCGAGTCGCGTGGTGCGCGCCTCGGTACGTACCGAGATACCGCGCGCCTCGAGCAGGCGGCGCAGCATGCCGGCCCCGGCGGCATCCAGCTGGTTGGACATCAGCCGGTCCGAGTACTGCACGACCGTGGCGTCGACGTCCATCCCCTGAAGGGCACCCGCAGCCTCGAGGCCGAGCAGGCCGCCGCCGATCACCGCGCCACGCAGCGGGCGCCCCAGCATCCGCTCGCGCTTCTGAACGAAGTCGCGCAGCGCCTGCACGTCGTCCAACGTCCGGTACACGAAGCATCCGGGGAGGTCGGCACCGTCCACAGCCACCCTGGCCGCGTACGACCCGGTCGCGAGCACCAGCGAGTCGTAACTCAGCGTGCGCCGGGCCCTGGTGGAGACCGTCTTCGCGGCCCGATCGATGCGCAGCACCCGGTCGTCCGGGATGAGACGGACCCGAGGATCGTCGAACACGGCGCGATCCAGGACCAGATCGTCGGCGGATGCCCCCGAGAAGAAGCCGGTCAGTCCCACCCGGTCATAGGGGTGTCGTCCTTCGTCGCCCACCACGGTGACCCGCAGTGCCGCATCGGTGCGGGTGAGCAGGCTCTCCACGAAGCGGTGCGCCACCATTCCGGCTCCGACGACCAGGATCTCCTGCTGCGTGCTCGCGGTGTCGTTCATCATCGCTCCTGTCGACCGGGATGGATATGTCGTGCTGGCGACGATAGGAGCGCGGTGTTTCCCGGACGTGACGATCTGTGTTTCACCCGTCGAACGATCTCCTCACAATCCAGTGACGGTCGTGTGAACACGCGTGCCCTGTTCGTGGAGTCGTCACGTACTAGGCTGAACCTCGTCCTTTCCGCCTCCCGCGGGCTGACCGCGCAAGGAGAATTCACTGTGTCTGCCAACGAGCCTTCGAAGCCGACTCCACCCGTTCCTGCTCCCCCGGCTGCTCCTCTGCCGCGGAAGATCCCGACACCGGCGGCCGTCGCCCCGGTGACGCCGACCGCGCCCGCGACCAGCGGCGCAGCCCAGTGGGGCAGAGTCGCGGAGGACGGCACGGTCGAAGTGCGCGAGGGCGACGAGTGGCGGGTCGTCGGACAGTACCCGGACGGCACATCCGACGAGGCTCTCGCCTACTTCGTGCGCAAGTTCGATGACATCGCGTTCAAGGTGCACACGCTCGAGCAGCGCCACAAGGCCGGCGGCGCAACCGCCAGCGACCTGGTGAAGCAGGCCGGTCACCTCCTCGACGAGGCGACGGATGCGGCCGCTGTCGGCGACCTCGCCTCGCTGCGCGAGCGCCTCAACGCTCTGACTTCCTCTCTCTCGGAGGCGACCGCTCAGGAGGCGCAGCAGGCGAAGGAACTCGTCGACCAGGCCGTGGCCGAGCGCACCGCTCTGGTCGAGCGCGCCGAGGAGATCGCCGCGCGAGACCTCACCAAGGTGCAGTGGAAGCAGGTCACCGCTGAGCTCGGCGAGCTCTTCGACACCTGGCAGGCCCAGCAGCAGAATGGCCCGCGACTGTCCAAGGGCATCTCCCAGCAGCTCTGGAAGCGTTTCCGTGATGCTCGCGCCGTGGTCGACAAGCAGCGCCGCGCGTTCTACTCGGAACTCGACGACACGCACAAGGCCGCACGCGATGTGAAGGCACGTCTCGTCGAGCGCGCAGAGGCTCTGGCCCCTCGTGGTGTCGACGGCATCCCCTCCTACCGCACGCTCCTCGACGAGTGGAAGGCAGCAGGACGGGCCGGCCGCAAGGTCGATGACGCACTGTGGGCGAAGTTCAAGGCCGCCGGCGACGCCCTCTACGCCGCGCGCAGCGAGCAGGCAGCAGCCGAGGAAGCCGAATCCGCTCCCCGGATCGAGGAGCGCGAAGCGCTTCTCGAGGAGGCGAAGGCGGTTGCCGACGAGTCGAACATCAAGCGCGCCCGCGCCCTGCTCACTCGTATCCAGCGCCAGTGGGACGACGGCGGACGGATCTTCCCGCGCGAGAAGGAACGTGCCCTCGACGACCGACTGCGCGTCATCGAGCAGGCGCTCAAGGCCCGCGAGGACGTCGACTGGAAGAAGAACAACCCGACGACCACGGCCAGGGCGAACGACATGAGTTCGCAGCTGCTCGAGGCCATCGAGAAGCTCGAGGCCGAACTGGCTGCGGCGGAGAAGGCCGGCGATAAGAAGGCGGCGAAGGCCGCGGCGGATGCCCTGGAGGCGCGTCGCGCCTGGCTGAACGCCCTCGGTTCCTGACGTTATCCACAGATCCTCTGCGGAGGATCTGAGCGCGGGGTGCGCTGCGCCACACTGGCGTGATGCACCCCGCGCTCTTCTATCTGCCCGGTGACCGGCTCGCACAGCCGGAGCTGAGTGCGGCGCGACTGGACGGCCACGTCGTCGAACTCGGAGAGGGCTACATCCCGGCGGATCTTGTCGAGGGACCCGAGGTGCGGGCTGCGGGCCTCCGCTCGCTGATCATGCCGGGCATGGCGGCGTCCGGCCCTTCCGCGGCCTGGATCCACGGAGCGGGTGACGGTCCGCCGTCGCCCCATCACGCACGACGTGCCGTCGCCAGACGCCTGCGCCCTGCTGTCAGCGCACGACTGATCTTCCATGATGTGCTTCTCGCGCCCGGTGATCTCACGCAGATCGCCGGGCTGTCGGTATCGACGCCACTGCGCACCATGATCGATCTGATCCTCGGCATCCACCGGGATCCTGCCTCGGCGACCTGGGCGGCGGCCCTCGCAGAGCTCACCCCCGGGCTCGTTGCGGCCGCCGCGCACGAGGTGCGGACTCTGCACCGGGTGCCCGGAACCCGCGCCGCCCTGACGTGGATCGAACAGCGGGAATGAAGAAGCGGCTACGAGGTGGTGACCCGGTAGACGTCGTAGACCGCATCGATCCTTCGCACCGCGTTGAGCACCCGGTCCAGATGCACGGCATCGCCCATCTCGAACACGAAACGGCTGATCGCGAGACGCTCGTCGGTCGTCGAGACGGTTGCCGAGAGGATGTTCACGTGGTGCTCGCTCAGAACACGAGTGACATCCGAGAGAAGACCGGAGCGATCCAGCGCTTCGACCTGGATGTGGACCCGGAACACGCTCTTCGTCGTCGGCGCCCAGGAGACCTCGACGAATCGATCCTGCTCCCCGCTCAGCGCCTTCACGTTGACGCAGTCGGCGCGGTGCACTGATACTCCGCTGCCGCGGGTGACGAAGCCGACGATCGGGTCGCCGGGTACCGGGGTGCAGCACTTCGCGAGCTTGACCAGGATGTCGGCGGCACCGCGGACCAGAATGCCGGAGTCGCCGCTGCGCGGCTCCCTGGTCGGTACGCTGCCCGGAAGGTCGATCGCGCCCGTGGTGGTGTCGTTGTCGGCCACGAGGGCGGTGACCTTCTCGAGCACCGATTGGGTGGAGACATGGCCTTCGCCGACGGCCGCGTACAACGCCGAGACGTCTTCGTAGCGCAGCTGGTGGGCGACCTCCGCGAAGGAGTCCTGGTTCATCAGACGCTGCAGCGGCAGATTCTGCCGGCGCATCGCCCTGGCGATGGCTTCCTTGCCCTGCTCGATCGCCTCTTCGCGACGCTCCTTGGTGAACCAGCCGCGGATCTTGTTGCGCGCACGTGTGCTGCGCACGAATCCCAGCCAGTCCTGGCTCGGTCCGGCATCGGGGTTCTTCGACGTGAAGACTTCGACGACATCGCCGCTCTTCAGCTCCGACTCCAGCGGCACCAGCCGTCCGTTGACCTTCGCGCCCATGGTGCGATGGCCGATCTCGGTGTGCACGGCATACGCGAAATCGACCGGAGTCGCGCTGGCGGGCAGGCCGACGACACGCCCCTTCGGCGTGAAGACGTAGACCTCTTTCGCCCCGATCTCGAAGCGCAGCGAATCGAGGAACTCGCCGGGATCCGCCGTCTCCGCCTGCCAGTCCGAGATGTGCGCAAGCCACGCCATGTCCGCATCGGAGGCGCGGACCTCGGTCTTGCCGCCGTTCATCCGTTCCTTGTACATCCAGTGAGCGGCGACGCCGTACTCGGCCTGGTGATGCATCTCGTTGGTGCGGATCTGGATCTCGACCGTCCGGCCACCTGGGCCGATCACCGTGGTGTGCAGCGACTGGTAGAGGTTGAACTTCGGGGTGGCGATGTAATCCTTGAACCGCCCCGGCAGAGGCGTCCAGCGGGCGTGGATCGCACCGAGCACGGCGTAGCAGTCGCGCACGGAGCCGACCAGGACCCGGATGCCGATGAGGTCGTAGATGTCGTCGAACTCGCGACCGCGCACGACCATCTTCTGGTACACCGAATACAGCTGCTTGGGCCGGCCTACGACCTTGCCGCGGATGCGCAGGTCACGAAGATCCTCGTCGATCTCCTCCACGACCTTCTGCAGGTACTGCTCTCGTTGCGGCGTGCGCTGCGCGATGAGGCTGTGGATCTCGTTGTAGATCTTCGGATGCAGAACCGCGAAGGAGAGATCCTCGAGCTCCGATTTGATGGCCTGGATGCCGAGTCGATTCGCCAGGGGCGCATAGATCTCCAGCGTCTCCTTGGCCTTCTTGGCGGCTTTCTCCGGGGGGACGAAGCCCCAGGTCCGAGCGTTGTGCAGACGGTCGGCGAGCTTGATCAGCAGCACTCTGATGTCCTTGGACATCGCCACGATCATCTTGCGGACCGTCTCGGCCTGTGCGCTCTCGCCGTACTTGACCTTGTCGAGCTTGGTGACGCCGTCGACCAGCATCGCGACCTCGTCGCCGAACTCCGCCGTCAGATCGGTGAGTGCGTAGCCGGTGTCCTCGACCGTGTCATGCAGCAGGGCAGCAGCGATCGCACGCGGACCGAGGCCGAGTTCGGCGAGGATCTGGGCCACGGCGAGCGGATGAGTGATGTACGGTTCGCCGCTCTGGCGCAGTTGCCCGGAGTGCTTGTCCTTCGCGACCGCGTAGGCCCGTTCGATGACCGAGAAGTCACCGCGCGGATGGTTCGCCCTGACCGTCCTGATCAGATTGTCGAGATCATTGATCCGCGGAGCGCGCGAGAAGATACGGGGCACGAGCCGTCGCAGACTCGAGCCCTGCGCCGACGGGTTCGCCTCCGCCATCCATCACCTCCGGGTCAGATCATCCTACGCGCGCTGGCGGGGACTCAGCCCCGCCAGCGAAAGCACTGTCTAGGCGTCGACCGTGGCACGGCTCCGCGCGTCGAGGATCCTCGCGTCGCGCTCGGCGATCTGCGGTTCCTTCTCGCGGAACAGCGAGTACAACGGGGCCGCGACGAACAGCGTCGAGTAGGTCGCGACGATGATGCCGACGAAGATCGACAGCGAGATGTCGGTGAGGGTCTCGGCCCCCAGCCAGAACGCGCCGATGAAGAGGATCGCGCCGACCGGAAGGGCCGCGACGACAGACGTGTTGATCGAGCGGATCAGCGTCTGGTTGACGGCCAGGTTCACGGACTCGCCGAACAGACGCGACGTACGCTCGCCGTCCTCCAGCGTGTTCTCGCGGATCTTGTCGAAGACCACGGTGGTGTCGTAGAGCGAGTACGCGAGGATCGTCAGGAATCCGATCACGGCGGCCGGCGAGATCTCGAAGCCTGCCAGCGCGTACACGCCCACGGTGATGACCAGCACATCGAGCAGGCCGATGATGGCCGCAGCCGACATCTTCCAGGTGCGGAAGTAGATCGCGAGGATCAGGAACGTCAGGGCGAGGAAGATCGCCAGGCCCCACAGCGACTGCTTCGTGACGTTCTCACCCCAGGCCGGGCCGATGAACGAGGAGGTGACGCTCTCGGCCTCCACCTTGTAGGCGTCGGCGAGAGCGCTCGCGACCTGCTGCGTCTCTTCCGCGCTCATCTGGTCGGTCTGCACGCGCACGTCGGCTCCGCCGACGATGACGACCTTGGTCGTGGCCTCGGGTGCCACGGAACGGACCGCATCGGTGGCGCGCGCCTGGTCGGTGCTCTCCGGAGCGACGATCGTGAACTGCGATCCGCCGGTGAACTCGATCGAGAACTGGATCGGGCGGAACACCGGCACGAGGGCCGCGCCGACGACGAGAGCGATCGCGATGATGAACCACAACCGCCGCTTGCCGACGAACGGGAAAGAGGTCTTTCCCGAGTACAGGTTGTTGCCGAACTCACTCATGGAAGCCATCAGGCGTCTCCCTCATTTCCGGAGCTCGTGGTTCTATCGCCGGCGAGGGCGTCGGCGCGTTTGCGCTCGGCGATGGTCTGCCGACGATCCGCCTCCCCGCGTGAGCGGGCGTTCTTGGCGGCGCGACCGGCGGTCGACGTGGCCACCTCGCGGTACTGCGAGCGAGTGCGGTACACAGAGCCGAGCGCCTCCGGATCGAGACCAGACAGGCGATGGCCACCTCCGAAGAAGCGGGTGCGCGCGAGCAGCTGCATCACCGGGTGCGTGAAGATCACGAAGATGAAGACGTCGATCAGGGTGGTGAGGCCGAGCGTGAACGCGAAGCCCTTCACCGTGGCATCGGCGAGGATGTACAGAACGACGGCGGCGAGGATGTTGATCGACTTCGAGATGTAGATCGTGCGCTTGGCACGCCCCCATCCGTCTTCGACCGCCGACGTGATCGACTTGCCGTCGCGGAGCTCATCACGGATGCGCTCGAAGTAGACGATGAACGAGTCGGCCGTGAATCCGATCGACACGATAAGTCCCGCGACGCCAGCGAGCGAGAGCCGGAAGCCGAGACGCCACGCGAGGATGCAGATGATCACATAGGTGAGCACGGCCATCACGGCGATCGAGGCGATGATCACGGTGCCGAGTGCTCGATAGCTGATCAGCGAGTACACCGCGACCAGCGCGAGTCCGATGAGACCGGCAATGAGACCGATCTGCAGCTGCTGGGTGCCGAGGGTCGCCGAGATCGTGTCGGAGCTCTCCACGGTGAAGCTCAGCGGCAGTGCACCGTACTTGAGCTGGTCGGCGAGCGTCTTGGAGGTCTCCAGGGTGAAACTGCCCGAGATGCTGGGGCGGCCGTCCTGGATGAGGCCGTTCATCCGCGGTGCGGAGATCACATCGCCGTCGAGCACGAAAGCGAACTGGTCACGAGGCGAGAGACCGGCGATCCGGTTCTCGTTCAGACGCTGGCTGACCTTGCCGAAGGCCTCGGTGCCCTTGTCGTCCATCGTCAACTGCACGAGCCATGCCCCGGTCTTCGGGTCACGACCGTTGGTCGCGTCCTCGATCACATCACCGGTGAGTTCGACCGGGCCGAGGAGGTACTTGAACTGCTTGGTCTCGTCGCAGGTGATCAGCGGCTGATCCTCCGGCGCATTGGCCGGGTCTCCGGTGGGGTTGGCGCAGTCGTAGGCGAGGAACTCAGCCGTCAGCTTCGGCGTGGCCCAGGCCATGTCGCTCGCGTCCGTGGGCTCCGGCGTCGGAACGGCGTTGAGCGAGGGGTCCGGTGTCGGATACGGCGTGTTCTTGCCGTCCTCGCCGACGAACTCGTTCGTGCCTGCGTTCGTGGCGATCACCGCACGGAACTCGAGCTGGGCGCTGGCCTGGATCCGGGCACGCGTCTGCTCGTCGGCCACCCCGGGGATCTGGACGACGATGTTGCGTCCGCCCTCGGTGGTGATGTCGGCCTCGGCGACACCGGCGGCGTCGACGCGCTGCCGGATGATGGATGCCGCCTGGTCCATCTGCTCCTGGGTCGGAGCCGAGCCGTCTCCGGTGGCTGCTCCCAGAACGATCTGCGTGCCGCCCTGCAGGTCGAGTGCCAGTTCAGGTGTCCAGGAGCTCTTCTGGAATCCGTACACGCCGAGCGCGTTGACACCGAAGAGGGCCGCCGTCACGAGAAGCAGGCCGAGGAGGACCCGCCACGCATGGCGGACCGGAGAGGATGAAGCCACGTGAGTTCAGCTTTCTGAGTAGCCGGTTGTGCGGTGCAAGAATTGGCCGGGCGCGGCGCCGCGACTACTTCTTGTCGTCGGAGTCGTTGTCCAGGCGGGCGCGAGTCTCTTCGACGGTCTCGACGTCCGATGCCGCTGCATCCGCGACGACGGCATCGCCATCGAGCTCGGCCTCGACGTCTTCGACGACGACGTCCTTCGGCTCGACGATCCGGAGGATCGCCTGGCTGTGCACCTCGATGACCGTTCCGGGAGCGATCTCGACCAGCGCCGGAGCATCGAGGTCCTCAGCGTCGTACGCGACGATCGTGCCGAAGATGCCGCCCTGAAGGAGCACCTTCACGCCGGGAACCGTCTTGGTGGCCTTCTCTTCCTGCTCTGCCTTCATCTGCTTCGTGCGCTTGCGCGTGTTGAAGATCATGAAGACCAGGAGGACGGCAAGAAGGCCGAAGAGGAGGAATTCCATGGGCATGGAGAAGCGCCTTTCTCAGGTGCACGCGCCAGCCTTTGGGCGCACAAGGGGTATCGGGGGGAAGTCTTCAGCGATTATAGGTCATCGAGGCGAAGCGCCCCGTCCGGGTGAGACACCCCGAGGTGCGCGTATGCCTCCGGCATCGCGATTCGCCCGCGCGGAGTCCTCCCGAGAAAACCGATCCGGACGAGGTAGGGTTCGACGACGCTTTCGACCGTCTCGCCTTCCTCGCCGACGGCGACCGCGAGCGTGCTGAGCCCGACCGGCCCCCCTCGGAAGCGACGCACCAGGGCTTCGAGCACCGCCCGGTCGAGGCGGTCCAGACCGATCGAGTCGACGTCGTAGAGCTCGAGTGCCGCACGCACGTCGCCGAGCGAGGCCGATGCGCCTTTGCCGTGCACGAGGGCGTAGTCGCGCACGCGGCGCAGCAGGCGATTGGCGATGCGGGGCGTTCCGCGCGAGCGACGGGCGATCTCGGACAGCGAATCCGACGGCAGATCGACCCCGAGCACGAGCGCCGAGCGCGCGATCACCCGCTCGAGCTCCGACTCGTCGTAGAACTCGAGGTGGCCGGTGAAACCGAAACGGTCACGCAACGGGTTCGGCAGCAGACCGGACCGCGTGGTCGCACCGACGAGGGTGAACGGCGACAGCTCCAGGGGGATGCTGGTCGCCCCGGCGCCCTTTCCGACCATGATGTCGATACGGAAGTCCTCCATCGCGAGATAGAGCATCTCTTCGGCGGAGCGGGCCATCCGATGGATCTCGTCGATGAAGAGAACCTCGCCCGGGATCAGGCTGGACAGCAGCGCGGCAAGATCACCTGCGTGCTGGATCGCCGGGCCGCTGGAGAGCCGCAACGGTCGCTGGCTCTCATGCGCGACGATCATCGCGAGCGTGGTCTTCCCGAGACCGGGCGGGCCCGCGAGCAGGATGTGATCGGCCGTGCGGTTCTGGATGCGCGCGGCCTCGAGCAGCAGTTCGAGCTGGCCGCGCACCTTCTGCTGTCCGACGAATTCACTGAGGCTGGTCGGGCGCAGAGCGCCTTCGATCGCGAGCTCGACGTCGTCGACCGGCTCCGCGGCCTCGCGGCCGTCAGCCACGCGTCTGACCGCCCTGTGCGGGCCCGAGCAGCGCCAGCGTGCGTCGGAGCAGAGCCGCGACAGAGCCGCGCTCGGCATCCGTGGAGTCTGCGGCCGTCTGCGCTGCCGCCTCGGCGGCCACTCTCTCCGACCAGCCGAGGCCGACAAGAGCCGCAGCCACCTGGGTGACCACGTCTGCACCTGCGGCGGCAGCCGGCTTCGAGGTGAATCCCACCGCTCTCACCTTGCCCGCGAGCTGCAGCACGATGAGCTTCGCCGTCTTCGGCCCGATGCCGGAGACACGGCGGAACGGGGCGTCGTCTTCGGCGGTCACCGCCTCGGCGATCTGGTCGACGGTGAGGTGGGAGAGCACGCCGAGTGCCGATTTCGGTCCGACGCCGGTGACGCTGATGAGGAGTCCGAAGACCTCGAGTTCGCTCCGGTCGGCGAATCCGAAAAGCGACAGCGCATCCTCGCGGACGATGAGGCTGGTGTGCAGGAGAAGTCGCTCCCCGACCGTCGCGGTGTGCGCGACATCGCCGGGCACGGCGACGGCGAATCCGACGCCACCG
The DNA here is from genome assembly GCF_038397725.1 of Microbacterium sp. LWO13-1.2. Classification (NCBI taxonomy): domain Bacteria; kingdom Bacillati; phylum Actinomycetota; class Actinomycetes; order Micrococcales; family Microbacteriaceae; genus Microbacterium; species Microbacterium sp. LWO13-1.2. The sequence goes on along the minus strand of NZ_CP151634.1, from coordinate 3,007,255 downwards.
ACATCGAGGACGACCTGATCGGGCGTCGTGTGCAGGACGACACCGTGCAGCGAGGAGATCATTGCTTCAGCCTATGGCGCGGATCGTAGATATGTTCGAGCGACACGCTCCGCGTCGGCCCAGGCGCGCTGCGCAGGCGTGAGCACCCCCTGCGTCGAGCCGGCACCGCTCCCCCGCCGCCAGGCGTGGCAGAGGGCGATCGCCAGGGCATCGGCGGCGTCAGCAGGCTGCGGTGGGGCATCGAGACGAAGGATGCGGGCGATCATCGACTGCACCTGTCGCTTGTCGGCGGAGCCGTAGCCGGTCACAGCGGCCTTGACCTCGCTCGGCGTGTGCGTGGCGGCGGGGAGACCCGCTTCGGCGGCGAGGAGGAGCGCCACGCCGCTCGCCTGCGCCGTGCCCATCACGGTGTGGCTGTTCTGCTGCGCGAAGACGCGCTCCACCGCCACCGCATCCGGCTCATGCGCTGCGATGACCTCGCGGATGCCGGCCGCGATGATCGCGAGACGCTCACCGATCGGCGCATCCGGCGAGGAGCGGATCACGCCGACGTGCACGAGCGTGCCGCGGCGCGCCGGGTCGACGTCGACGACGCCGACACCGCACCGGGTGAGGCCGGGGTCGATGCCGAGCACCCGCAGCGAGGAGGAGGTCACTCCCCCAGGCTAGGTGCGACGGCGGACATCGAGCGTGCGGCTCGCCTTACTCGTCGTTCTCGAGCTCGGCCTGCACCTCGGCGGTCAGATCGAAATTGCTGAACACGTTCTGCACGTCGTCGCTGTCTTCGAGGGCGTCGATGAGCCGGAAGATCTTGCGCGCGGTGTCGGCGTCGACCTCGACCTTGAGGTTCGGCACGAACTCGACATCGGCCGATTCGTACTCGATGCCCGCGTCCTGCAGCGCGGTGCGCACCGCGACCAGGTCGGATGCCTCGGTGATGACGGCGAAGCCGTCGCCGTGCGGCTCGACTTCCTCGGCACCCGCCTCGAGGACCGCCATCATGATGTCGTCTTCCGTGGTGCCCTCGGAGCCGACCACGATGACGCCCTTGCGGGTGAAGTTGTACGCGACGCTGCCGGGGTCGGCGAGATTGCCGCCGTTGCGGCTGAGTGCGGTGCGCACCTCGGCGGCGGCACGGTTCTTGTTGTCGGTCAGACACTCGATCATGAGGGCGACGCCGTTCGGCCCGTAGCCCTCGTACATGATCGACAGATACTCGACGGATTCGCCGCCGATTCCGGCACCGCGCTTGACTGCACGGTCGATGTTGTCCTTCGGGACGGAGGTCTTCTTCGCCTTGAGGATGGCGTCGAACAGCGTCGGGTTGCCCTGAAGATCGGCACCGCCCAGCTTCGCCGCGACTTCGATGTTCTTGATGAGCTTGGCCCACGACTTCGCACGGCGAGAGTCGATGATCGCCTTCTTGTGCTTGGTCGTCGCCCACTTGGAATGCCCGGACATAGTTCTCCGCTCGTCGTCACGCCCGGGAGCAGTGCCCAGGGCGTCGTCCATTCTAACGAACCCGTCCGCCCGCCTCGCATGGATCGGTCTTGTCGGGCCGTTCGCCCGGTGGAAGACTTGCGCCCATGGATGAACGAGAGCGTGCTCTCGATGCCGCCCACGATCGCGCGACGGAGTTCTTCCGCACGCTCGATGACAGGCCCGTCTGGCCGCGCGCGAGCCTCGACGACATGCTGGAGGCGTTCGGCGGCCCCTTGGCAGCGCAGGGCGCCGACCCTGCTGCGGTGATCGAGGAGATCGCTCGACGCGCCGACCCGGGACTGGTCGCGATTCCCGGTGGGCGCTTCTTCGGTTTCGTGATCGGATCGACCCTTCCGGCTGCTCTTGCGGCCGACTGGCTCGTGTCGGCGTGGGATCAGAATTCCGGCTCGTCCACGCTGACGCCGGCGACCGTCGCGATGGAGCGCGTCGCCGGACAGTGGATGCTCGCTCTCTTCGGACTTCCGGAATCGGCCAGCGTCGGGTTCGTGACCGGCGGACAGGTGGCCAACTTCACCGGCCTCGCGGCTGCGCGCAACGAAGTCCTGCGTCGCGCAGGGTGGGACCTCGCCGAGGACGGTCTGCGCTCCGCCCCACCGTTGCGCTTCGTCGTCGGGGCCCATCGACATGGCTCGGTGGACCGCGCGGCACGCTTCCTCGGGATCGGACGCGCCGAGATGATCGTCGTCGATTCCGACGCCCAAGGCCGAATGCGGGCGGATGCGCTGGAGCGGATGCTCCACGGCGGCGAGGGTCCGCTGATCGTCTGCCTGCAGGCGGGCGAGGTGCACACCGGCGCGTTCGATGACTTCGCGACCCTGATCCCGATCGCGCGGGACCATGGCGCATGGGTGCACGTCGACGGCGCTTTCGGGCTCTGGGCAGCGGCATCCCCGTCTCTTCGATCGCTGACTGCCGGTATCGAACAGGCGGACTCCTGGGCGACGGATGCGCACAAGACGCTCAACGTCCCCTATGACTGCGGCATGGCGATCGTCCGCGATCCGGCCCACTCGATCGCCGCGTTCCGTACCGGCGGCGACTACCTGATCTACTCCGGGTTGGATCCGTGGGACGTCACGCCGGAGCTCTCGCGCCGCGCCCGCGGGGTACCCGCCTGGGCGGCGATGCGCAGCCTCGGTCGCACGGGAATCGCAGAGCTCATCGAAAGGCTGCACGCCAACGCCGTGTCGATGGCCGCCGGCCTCGCGGCCATCGAGGGCGTGGAGGTGCGCAACGACGTCGACTACACGCAGGTGATGTTCGGCCTCGGATCGGATGAGGCGACCCGTGATCTGGGCGCGGCGATTCTCCGCGACGGCACGGCGGTCGTCACCGGTGCGGAATGGCGCGGACGCGCGGCGCTGCGCTGCTCGATGTCATCGTGGGTGACCACCGCAGAGGACGTCGATCGCACCGTCGCCGCGATCCGCAGGCTCGTGACGGACTAGGCGGCCGCGCGAACGCGTGCGAGGAACCGCTCATGGAAACGGGTCTCGCCGGTGATCTCCGGGTGAAAGCTGATGCCGAGCAGGTTTCCCTGTTCGACCGCGACCACCCGGCCGTCGTCGAGACTCGCCAGAACCGAGGCGGCGTCGCCGACGGCTTCGACGACCGGACCCCGGATGAACGCGGCTCGCACCGGCTCCGCGCCCAGCGCAGGAACGTCGAGCTGAGCCTCGAACGACTCCGTCTGCCGCCCGAACGCGTTCCGGCGCACGGTGACGTCCAGTCCCCCGAAGGATTCCTGACCGTCGATCGCGTCGACGAGTCGATCGGCGAGCATGATGAGCCCGGCGCAGGTGCCGAGCATCGGCATCCCCTCCGCGATCGCAGCGCGGATCGGCTCCTGCATCCCGAAGATCCGGGAGAGCTTGTCGATGACGCTCGATTCCCCGCCGGGGATCACGAGGCCGTCGACGAGCGCGAGTTCTTCGGGTCGGCGAACCAGACGCACCTCGGCACCGAGCCGGGTGAGCAGGGTGGCGTGCTCGCGCACGTCACCCTGCAATGCCAGAACGCCGGCCCTCAGGCCTTTCGACGCGCTCAGCGGGTCACCAGCCACGCTCGGACAGGCGGTGCGGCGCCGGGAGATCGGTCACGTTGATGCCGACCATCGCCTCACCGAGTCCACGGGAGACCTCGGCGACGATCTTGGCGTCGTCGAAGAACGTCGTGGCCTTGACGATCGCCTTCGCCCGCTCCGCGGGGTTACCCGACTTGAAGATGCCGGAACCGACGAACACGCCGTCCGCGCCCAGCTGCATCATCATCGCGGCATCCGCCGGGGTGGCGACTCCGCCGGCGACGAACAGGACGACGGGGAGCTTGCCGGTCTCGGCGATCTCGGCGACGAGCTCGTACGGCGCCTGCAGTTCCTTGGCCGCGACGAACAGTTCGTCCTTCGTCATCGAGCGGAGCACGTTGATCTCGCTCTTGATCTTGCGGATGTGCTTCGTGGCCTCGGAGACGTCACCGGTGCCGGCCTCGCCCTTCGAACGGATCATCGCCGCGCCCTCGTTGATGCGACGCAGCGCCTCGCCCAGGTTGGTGGCACCGCAGACGAAAGGCACGGTGAAGCCGAACTTGTCGATGTGGTTGACGTAGTCGGCCGGCGACAGCACCTCGGACTCGTCGATGTAGTCGACACCGAGCTCCTGCAGCACCTGCGCCTCGACGAAGTGTCCGATGCGGGCCTTGGCCATCACCGGGATGGAGACCGAGGCGATGATGCTGTCGATCATGTCGGGGTCGCTCATCCGCGAGACGCCGCCCTGGGCGCGGATGTCTGCGGGCACACGCTCGAGGGCCATGACGGCGACAGCGCCGGCATCCTCGGCGATCTTGGCCTGATCCGCGGTGACGACGTCCATGATGACGCCGCCCTTGAGCATCTCTGCAAGGCCGCGCTTCACGCGTGCGGAACCGGTGGTGGGGGCAGTGTCAGTCATTGCGGTCCTCTCGGGTGAACCAATGATGGTGTTTGATCTATGTCAAAAGATAGCACCGGTCCGGACAATCTAGAATCGGATGACGAGGGGTGACATGAACCACGAGATCACAGGCTCGACTGCGGCCGATATCGCCGCCAGCGTGCGCGGGCTCAGGGAGCGCGGGGCGCTGCGTCCGGGGAGCCCGCTGCCGCCGGTTCGGGAGCTCGCCGCCACGCTCGGAGTCAATCGCAACACCGCCGTCGCCGCGTATCGACAGCTGGCGCAAGCCGGGCTGGTCATCTCGCGCGGACGCGCAGGCACCGTGATCGCCGGCGTCGACGCCGTCGCCCAGGAGGGCTACGCCGCGGACAACGTGCTGCGCGATGTCGGCACCGGCAACCCGGATGCCCGGCTCATCCCCGATCCCTCCCCCGCCCTGGCCACCGTCACCGGCCGCCCCGTGCTCTACGGTGAACCGGTCATCGACGGCGCGCTCGAGACGTGGGCGCGGAACTGGGTGGCGTCCGACCTCGGCGAGTCCGACTTCCGCATCACGATCACCAGCGGGGCGGTGGATGCCGTCGAACGACTTCTCGCGCAGGCGTTGATGCGCGACGACGCCGTGGCACTGGAGGATCCCTGCTTCCTGGCCAGCATCCACACCGTGCGCCTCGGCGGCTACCGGGCGATCGCCGTGCCGGTGGACGATGAGGGGATGACGGTCGACGGTCTGCGCGCGGCACTGGATGCCGGAATCCGTGCGGTGATCTGCACGCCACGCGCGCAGAATCCGACCGGGGCGAGCATGTCCGCGCAGCGTGCGGCCGACCTGCGCGCCGTGCTGGCGGATCACCCCTACGTCCTGATCATCGAGGACGATCATTTCTCGATGCTGTCGCAGCGCCCGCATGAATCCTTGATCGGCCCCGGTCACCGTCGATATGCACTGGTGCGGTCGGTATCGAAGTTCCTCGGCCCCGACATGTGCCTCGCCGTCGCCGCGACCGACCCCGAGACGGCCGAACGGCTGGCCATGCGGCTGAGCCCCGGCACCACGTGGGTGAGTCATCTGCTGCAGCGGCTGACTCTGGCTCAGGTGACCGATCCGGAGGTGATGGCCCGCATCGCCGTTGCCGGACGCCACTACGCCGAGCGCAACGAAGCATTCGCGGCGCGGCTGCGTGAGCTCGGCCTCCGCGTCCCGTCGACGGACGGGCTGAGTCTCTGGGTGGAGCTTCCCCAGCCGGCCCGGCTCGTGTCGGAACGGCTGATGCGCCGTGGGTGGCTGGTGCGCACCGGCGACGACTTCGCTCTCGACGACCGGGCAGAACCGTCTCACCATATTCGTCTGACCGTGCATGACCTGTCGGACGACGACACGGCCACGCTCGTGTCCGATCTGGCAGCGGCGATCCGCTGACGTCATCCGGCACCGTCTGATGGCAGGATCGAAGGATGAAGATCCTCTCCATCCAGTCGGCCGTCGCCTACGGCCACGTCGGCAACTCGGCCGCGGTCTTCCCGCTGCAGCGCATCGGCGTGGAGGTGCTGCCGGTCTACACGGTGAACTTCTCGAACCACACCGGCTACGGCGCCTGGCGGGGTCCTCTGATCGCGCCGGATGACGTTCGTGAGGTCATCACCGGCATCGAGGAGCGCGGCGTCTTCGGCGAGATCGATGCGGTGCTTTCCGGGTATCAGGGCGGCGAGGGCATCGGAGACGTGATCATCGACGCCGTGTCTCGCGTGAAGTCCGCGAATCCGAAGGCCGTCTACGCGTGCGATCCGGTGATGGGGAACGCGAAGTCGGGGTGCTTCGTGGCACCGGCGATCCCCGTTCTGCTCCGTGAGCGCGTCGTGCCGGTCGCCGACATCATCACGCCGAACCAGTTCGAACTCGGCTTCCTCACCGGCACCGAGCCGGACACGCTCGAATCCACCCTTGCCTCGGTGGACGTCGCGCGGGCGATGGGGCCGCGGACCGTCCTCGTGACGAGCGTCGAGCGTCCCGATCGAGAAGAGGGCACCATCGAGATGCTCGCGGTCGACGATGAGGGCGCCTGGATCGTGCAGACACCGCATCTGCCGATGAAGGCGAATGGGTCAGGTGACGTCACCGCAGCGCTGTTCACAGCGCACTACGTGCAGACCGGCAGTGCCCAGACAGCGCTTGAGCGCACGGCATCCAGCGTCTACGATCTGCTCAAGGCGACCCTCGAATCCGGCGAACGGGAACTCCAGCTCATCGAAGCGCAGGAGTTCTACGCGAACCCGCAGATGCAGTTCACCGCCCGCCAGGTGCGCTGAGGCTACTGCGGCCAGGCCGCAGCCACCGCGTGCCGCACTTCGCCGAGCAGCTGGGGCAGCGCCTTGGTCTTCGCGATGATCGGGAAGAAATTGGCATCGGATGTCCACCGCGGCACCACGTGCTGGTGCAGATGACCGTCGACTCCGGCGCCGGCGACCGCGCCCTGATTCATGCCGAGGTTGAATCCATCGCAACGCGAGACCTCGCGGAGGACCCGCATCGCCGTCTGCGTCAGCGCGCCAATCTCGGCGACCTCTTCCGCCGTGGCCTGGTCGTACGTCGCGATGTGCCGGTACGGGCACACCAGCAGATGACCTGAGTTGTACGGGAAGAGGTTCAGCAGCACGTACGCCGTCTCTCCGCGGGCCACGATGAGCCGGTCGACATCGTCGTGCTTCGGGGCCTCGCAGAACGGGCACTCCTCGCGCAACGGCTCGGGCCCCGCCTGGATGTACGCCATCCGGTGCGGGGTCCACAGCCGCTGGAACTCGTCCGGGACACCGGCGAGGTGCCCGGACGCCTCCAGCGGCTGCTCCGGCGTATCTGTCACGCCAGATCCCCTACTGTCTGCACGAGCGTGTGCGCGTCGATGGCGGCACGGATGCGAGCCACGGCGTCCGCGATGGGCACGCCGTTCTCCTGGGTGCCGTCACGGTAGCGGAACGAGACGGTCCCCGCGTTCCGGTCCTGCTCCCCCGCGATCAGCAGCAGCGGGACCTTGCCGGTGGTGTGCGTGCGGATCTTCTTCTGCATCCGGTCGTCGGAGACGTCGAGTTCCGCACGGACGCCGTGGGATCGCAGGGTATCGATGACCTCGCCGAGGTAGTCGGCGTAGTCGTCTGCGATCGGGATGCCGACCACCTGCAGCGGCGAGAGCCACACCGGGAAGTCACCGGCGTAGTGCTCGAGCAGGATGGCGAAGAATCGCTCGATCGAGCCGAACAGCGCACGGTGGATCATGATCGGGCGCTTCCTCTGCCCGTCCTTGTCCATGAACTCGAGGTCGAAGCGCTCCGGCAGGTTCGGGTCGACCTGAACCGTCGAGAGCTGCCACACACGACCGATGGCGTCGCGCGTCTTCAGGTCGATCTTCGGGCCGTAGAAGGCGGCCTCACCGGGAACTTCTGTCAGCTTCAGCCCGGATGCCACGGCGACGCGTCGCAGTGCATCCGTCGAGCTCTCCCAGAACTCGTCGGAGCCGATCCACTTCGACTTCTCGTCGTCCTTCATGGACAGCTCGAGCTCGAAATCGGTGAGGCCGAAGTCGCGCAGCATCGAGAGGATGAACTCGAGAACCTTGGCGACCTCGTCCTCCAGCTGATCCGGGGTGACGAAGAGGTGCGAGTCGTCCTGGGTGAAACCGCGCACGCGGGTCAGACCGTGCAGCGCCCCGGAGAGCTCGTTGCGGTAGACGGTGCCGTTCTCCGCGAAACGCAGGGGCAGGTCACGGTAGCTGCGCGCGCGCTCCTTGTAGATCAGGATGTGCATCGGGCAGTTCATCGGCTTCAGGTAGTAGTCCTGGCCCTGCTTGGTGATCTCACCGTTCTCGTCGCGTTCCTCGTCCATGACGATCGGCGGGAACATGCCCTCCTTGTACGTGACGAGGTGGTTCGAGGTCAGGAAGAGGTCTTCCTTCGAGATGTGCGGCGTGTAGACGTAGGTGTAGCCGCCCTCGATGTGGCGCTTCCGTGCGTGCTGCTCCATCTCGCCGCGGATCATGCCGCCACGCGGATGCCAGACGCTCAGGCCGGAACCGATCTCCTCGGGGAAGGAGAACAGGTCGAGTTCCTTGCCCAGGCGACGGTGATCGCGCTTGGCGGCCTCCTCCAGCCGGTGCTGGTAGGCGCGCAGCTCGTCCTTCGACGGCCAGGCCGTGCCGTAGATGCGCTGCAGCTGCGGGTTCTTCTCGCTGCCGCGCCAGTAGGCGGCGGCGATGCGGGTGAGGTCCCAACCGTTGCCGATCATGCGGGTGTTCGGCAGGTGCGGGCCGCGGCAGAGATCCTTCCAGACGACCTCGCCATCGCGGGTGGTGTTGTCGTAGATCGTGAGTTCGCCCTCGCCGACCTCGACGGAGGCGCCTTCTGCCGCTTCCTTACCGCCCTTGAGTCCGATCAACTCGAGCTTGAAGGGCTCATCGGCGAGTTCCGCGCGGGCCTCGTCGTCCGTGACGACGCGACGGACGAACCGCTGTCCCTCGCGGACGATGCGCTGCATCTCCTTGGTGACGGCCTTGAGATCTTCCGGGGTGAACGGATGCTCGACGCCGAAGTCGTAGTAGAAGCCGTCGGTGATGGGCGGGCCGATGCCGAGATTCGCCTGCGGGTTGATCCGCTGCACCGCCTGCGCGAGCACGTGCGCCGCCGAGTGACGGAGGATGTTCAGTCCGTCTGGGCTGTCGATCGTGACCGGCTCGACTTCGTCGCCGTCGGTCAGTGTCGTCGCGAGGTCCTTGAGAGTGCCGTTGACGCGCATGGCGACGACGGATCGATCAGAGAACAGGGCGAAGCCGTCTTTCGGCTGGGCATCTTCAGGCACAGAGAATCTCCATCTAGAGGGTCATCTCCAGGTTACTCGCCCGCGCGGTGCCGGCTCGCCTCGCGAACCCGCCTCAGCGCTGCACGAGGTCGCCCGAGCCGGAGATGCTCTTCGTCACGCGCGGATCGCCGGAGTACTCGACGTCGCCGCTCCCGTCGATGATCACGTCGAGCGTGTCGGAGACGAGGAGCTCGGCATCGCCGGCGCCGCGCGTGACGATCCGCGTATTGGCGCTCTGCAGCTCGAGGGCCTCGTAACCGCCTGACCCGCGGATCTCGACGATCTGATCCGTGGTGCTGCCGTTGATGCTGATGCCGCCGGAGCCGTCGATCCGCGCGGTGAGTGCTCTGACCGCCGCATCCGCGGTTATCGAACCCGAACCGTCGACGGTGAGCGAGGCAGTCTGTCCGTCGATTCCGGTGGCATCGACGCTCCCTGATCCTTTGACGAGGATGATCGGGTCGGATGCCCCGGCGAAGTCGGCCGTGGCGTCGCCCGAGCCCAGCACGGAGAGTGAGGTCAGCGAGGTCACGGTGAGGTCGTAACGGATCTCGCCGAGGTACTCGAAGAACTCCCCGTGCGTGCCGAGGCGCAGCACACCGGCGGACACTTCCGCGGTGAGCAGATCGATCACCTTCGCTCCGGCAGTCACCGTCAGCGATGGTGCGTTCCCCAGCGTGATGTGAAGGCTGCCGCCCGTATCCAGCTCGACAGCGGACACATCGTCGATCGTCAGGCTCTCGGTGACTCTGGGGCCTGCGCCGAACGACGTGCATCCGGTGAGCGCCGAACCGATGAGAAGGGCGGCAGCAGAGAGGACGAGAAGACGTGATCGCATGGGCGTCAGCCTAGGCTCGCGCTCCGATGCCTCGACAGCTACGCGGGTATCAAATCTCCGTCCTACCCGGGTATGGGGGCGACTGCGCAGCGACGATGCCCGCCGGGAACTCCGACGCCTACTCTCGTCGTTCCGATACCCGCTCCAGTGCGTCGGCCACGTCTTCAGGGTTGCTCAGCGGAGCGCAATGGCTTCCAGGAATCTCCTCCGGCTCGATACCCAATCGGTCCCGCACCATGCGACCCATGAAAGCGGCAGGGAAGAACCGGTCATCGCGACAGAGGAGAAAGGCCGTCGGCAGGTCCGGTAGCGCATCCCGTGGCCACGGCGTCGACATGGCCGCCACCGAAGGATGCGCCCGCTCGCGCGACATCGCCTCTTCGGCAAGCACACGAGGAACGTCGTGATAGAAGCTGATGAACGGATCGCTGTTGCCCGTGAGCCCGCCATCGACGGCGGCTTGCGCGGTCACCGCCTCGGCGGAGCCGGTGTTCCCCCACCACTCCTCCGGCGATTCGCCGGGCCGCGGCACCATGCCCGCGAGGAAGACGATCTGCTCCACCGGGCGCAGTGCGGCCACCAGCGGAGCGGTGAAGCCTCCGAACGAGTGCCCCACGACAACCAGGCTCGTTCCTTCTTCGATGTCGGCGACGGCTGCCTCGGCGTAGTCATCCAGCGTCAGCGCGTCATCGTCGCCCGGCAGGTCAGGGGCGAAGACCCGGTGCCCTCGTGCCTCGAGAGCGGCTTGCACGCGATGCCATGCCCACCCGGTGTCGCCTCCCCCGTGAATGAGCAGGAATGTCGTCATGATGCAGCCTCCTCGATGTTCGCCCCGCTGATGCGCGGCGAACTTCGCTCCGTTGTGACGATGCTAGGCAACACCGCTCATGAAGTGAAGGAGTGGCTCCAGGTGTCACATGTAGCGTGAAGAGATGAGCAGAGCAATCGCACGATGGGCGCTGGCGATCGCGCTGGGAGCGAACGGGATCGGGCATTTCGTCTCCACTCGCGGGTTCCGCGTCGTCGTGCCCGACTGGGCGACGCGGATGTCTCGGCTCGACAAGGATGCGATCGTCATCGCCTCGGGTGCCGCGGAGGTCGCACTGGCCGCTGGCCTGCTCGCTCTGCCGAAGGAACGACGACGAATCGGATGGGCGACCGCCGCCTTCTTCGTGGCCGTGTTCCCCGGCAACGTCCATCAGTGGCGCACCCAGCGCTCAACGCCCGGGCTCGACACCGATGCCAAGCGACTCGGCCGGCTGTTCCTGCAGCCGCTGCTCGTGCTCTGGGCCCTCTGGGCCACCGGCGAACAGACGACCTCGACCGCGAGGCGTCGCCGGATGAGGAGTCCGCGGTGACCTCCCCGTCGCTCGTCTGGTTCCGCGATGATCTGCGGATCACCGACAACCCCGCGCTGCACGCAGCGATCGAGCGCGGCGAGCCTGTCGTGGCGCTCTACGTCCTCGACGAGCAGTCGCCGGGAATGCGGCCGCTGGGCGGCGCCGCGCGATGGTGGCTTCATCACTCGCTCGCATCCCTCGCGGAGCGGCTGCGCGAACGCGGCGCACAGCTGATCCTGCGTCGGGGACCGGCAGACCGCATCCTGCGTGAAGTCGTGAGCGACGTCGGCGCCGCTGCGGTGTTCTGGAACCGACGCTACGGGGGCGCCGAACGTGCCGTCGATGCGCACCTGAAGTCGTCGCTACGGGCGGATGGGATCGAGGTCGCGTCGTTCGCCGCCTCCCTGCTCCACGAGCCGTGGACCGTGACGACCGGCGGCGGGACGCACTATTCGGTGTTCACCCCCTTCTGGCGCGCGTGCCTCGCCCTGCCGACGCCCCGTATGCCCCTTGCGGAGCCGCGCGAGATCGGCGGACGGCGATCGGATGCGTCATCCGACGCGCTTGACGACTGGGACCTGCTGCCCGCACGACCCGACTGGGCAGAAGGGCTTCGGGAGACGTGGGAGCCCGGCGAGCCAGCCGCTCGACGACGACTTCGCGAGTTCCTCGAGGAGGACCTCCCCGCGTACGACCGCGCTCGGGACGAGCCGTCGGCAGGTGCGACATCGCTGCTGTCCCCACGGCTGAGGTGGGGCGAGCTGAGCCCCTTCACGGTCTGGCATGAGGCGACCGCCGTCGACGGGGCTGGAGGCTTCCTGTCGGAGCTCGGGTGGCGTGAGTTCGCCTGGCACACGCTGTACCACTTCCCGGGCCTTGCCACGGAGAATCTGCGTCGGGAGTTCGATGCGTTTCCGTGGCCGCGCCTCGACCAGGCGCATCTGGAGTCCTGGCAGCGCGGTCGCACCGGCGCCCCCCTCGTCGACGCCGGAATGAGAGAGCTCTGGCGCACCGGCTACATGCACAACCGCGTGCGCATGGTCACCGCGTCGTTCCTCGTGAAGAACCTTCTCGTCGATTGGCGACGCGGCGAAGAGTGGTTCTGGGACACCTTGGTCGACGCCGATGGCGCGAACAACCCGTTCAATTGGCAGTGGGTGGCCGGTTCCGGCGCGGATGCCGCACCGTACTTCCGCATCTTCAACCCCGAGCTGCAGGCCAAGAAGTTCGACGCCCAGGGCCTGTATGTCTCCCGATGGGCTCCGGACTCCGGCGCTGAGGCGATCGTGGATCTGCGCGAGACGCGAAATGCGGCGCTCGACGCCTACGACGTCGTGAAACGGGTGGCGCGCGACAGCGGGTGACCGGCGCGGCGTGCATCGTTCAGTCGCGGGTTTACTCTGGGCGCATGGACAACGGGTCGTTTCTCTTCGCGTTCATCGCCGTGCCGTTCTGGCTCGGCCTGGCCGCCGGCGCAGTGGTCGCGGTGTTTGGCCTCGCATTCGGCCTTGTGTTCGCCATCAACTCGTTGATCGGCGCGGTGATCTCGGGTCTCATCGCATCTCATCGGGCGCGCCGCGCGAACCGCTAGGACTCGAAGGTGGTCTCTCGCCGGAAACGCAAAAACCCCCGGAAAACCGGGGGTTTTGTCTGTGCGCGATACTGGGATCGAACCAGTGACCTCTTCCGTGTCAGGGAAGCGCGCTACCGCTGCGCCAATCGCGCCCGTTTGGGCTATTCATTTTTGCGACGAGGTGGCGACGGGATTCGAACCCGTGTAAACGGCTTTGCAGGCCGGTGCCTAGCCGCTCGGCCACGCCACCGTGTGGATTGACCCCACGTGCTTCGAGTCTCCAAGAGAAACTCACTGCACTCGAGCGGATGACGAGATTCGAACTCGCGACCCTCACCTTGGCAAGGTGATGCGCTACCACTGCGCTACATCCGCATTTCGTTCCCGGTTGTCCCGGGCACTTATGAAACATTAGCCGAAGATCGCCGCATGGCCAAACCGGCCGCGTATCTCGCGCGTGTCTCCCAGAGTGGTCAGCGAGACGAGTTCGAGTCAGGTAATATCGGTTGTCGACCCCCTGGGTCATGGGCGATTGGCGCAGTTGGTAGCGCGCTTCCTTCACACGGAAGAGGTCATCGGTTCGAGTCCGGTATCGCCCACCAAAAAGAAGCCCCATCAGGAACTAAATCCTGATGGGGCTTCGTCGTTCTCTCTGCGCCGCGTGGGGCAAACGTGGAGCAGACTGCGGATTCTCGGTCACGCTCCCCCTTAGTCGAAGTCGTCCGACGAAGGGTCTTCGTCCGGCCCCGCCGAGAAGCCGATCCTCTCCCCCATGCGGCACGCGATGGCGTCCTCCGGGAGTACGAGTTCGCCGGCCGGAATGTGGTCGATCATGTCCATCCCCGTCGCCGGGTGCTCGGTCCCAGCTCACGGCCATCCTTGCGCTTCATGCGGATCTCCTCTCTCGTTCAGGTGCACGTCGAGTCAATTGCATCCTCTCCGCCGCCACCGACATTGCCGCCACAACGCGTGAATACGATGAGCGCATGCGTAGAGCAGCAGCGGGCACCATCGCCCTCCTGATGGCCGTGGGACTCACCGGATGCTTCCCATCCACCCGCGCGCCAAGCGCCGCCGCATCGACGTCGGCGCCTACGTCAGAGGTCTCTACGCCCTCGCGCACCGAAGTGGACTGGAAGAACTACAGCTCCTAGTATCAGCGCATCGTTGACGAGGAGACCGTGGAGAAGGACTGCACCGCGCTCCAAGACATGTTCGACGTTGCCGACACTCAGGATGACGACCAGCGCGATCGCACGGGCGACGGAAATGCCGACCTCATGGGGTACATCGACGAAGCGCTGACGTTCGCTGGATGCTGCGAGTAGCAATGGTCCTCCTCGAAGGCGCCCAACCCCGCTGCCCTCACTGCGGGACGGTGATGCGCGACGACCCGGCCGGGTTTCGGTGCGGAGGTTGCGGGCACCTCGAGGACTACCTGGCCGAGCTCGATGCCGTGGTGCTCCCGCCCGAGTTCGATGGACCACATATCCAGGGCGGATGAGACCGAAGTCGTATCGGGGACGAAGATCGTGGCCCTTGGCTTGGCTTATCGGTATGGTTTGCCCGTGAATCCGAATTCCGGCGGTCGTCGCCTTGTCTCCCGTCGTGTCTTGATCGGTGCCGCGGTTTCTGCACCACTCCTCGCCGCAGGCGGGGCGTCTCCCGCGGCCGCCTCAACCGTTCAATCAGTCGTCGTCGACACCGACTATGTGTCTCTTGAAGCCGCCTTCGCAGCTACGCCCGCCGGCGGTGTTCTTGAAGTGCGGAGTGCCCATTCCAGAGGTGACACGTTGTTGATCGACAAGCCGGCCACAATCCACTTCATCGAAGCGGGATCGATCACAACGACGTCGGCCACCATCGCCGCTATCACCGTCCAGGCATCGAACGTGCGCATCACCGACGCTCTACTCATCGGCACCGGTGGGAGCACCATGAGCTCGGGAGACGGGATCCGCTCGACGGGCACACTGGCAGCACCGGTCCTGGGCCTTTACGTCGAGCGACCCCGAATCAGCGAGTTCTCCAGGTACGGAGTGGTCCTGGAGCATGTCCACGGGTTCGCTATCTCAGACGTCGACATTCGCCGATGCGCCTACGCGGGAATCATGCTCCTGTCCGCCGTCAACGGTCGTGTCCACGGCGGCTTGATCAAAGACATCCTCCAGCCCTCCGGCAACAACTCATATGGAGTCGCCGTCAGCCGCAAATCCCCCGAAAGCATCACGGGCGACGGGCCACGATCAAGAAACATCACGGTGGAGAATGTCACGATCGACGGTGTGCCCAACTGGGAAGCCCTCGACACGCACGCGGGCGAGAACATCACCTTCCAAAACAACACCATCTACAACGCTCGCGTCGGCATCGCAGTCATCGGGTCCAAGGACGAGTCTGGGAGCGGTACCGCTTACGGTCCGATCGGGTGCAAAGTGCTCGGCAACGTCATTAACTCCGGGAAGACCGACGGCACCGCCGGGATCGGCATCATCTTCGCTGGCGCGGCGGATGACCTCGGCGCCCCCGACGAACTGGCGACTGGGTGCGTCGCTGGAAATATCATCAGCAACTACGGCACTCAGGGCACAGCGACCAGTTCCAGTATCCAGGTGTATGCCAGCGCGGGTGTCTCCATCACAGACAACACGATCATCAACTCCGGCTTCAGCGGTATCGACTTCTACCACGACAACTACGGTGCAAAGGCTTCGGGTAACACGATCGTGGATGTGTGGACCGACACGGCGAGCTCGTGTTACGCCATCCAACTAAGATCGTTTTACAACCGAGTATCGATCTCGGGCACCACAATCGTGCGGATGTCGAAAACTGCCACGAAGGTCAACGACCGCGGACTCAACATCAGCGCCTCAACGACCAACTTGGTCCGAGACGGCGGAGGCAACGACTGGGCTGCAGCGACTACGCTCGCGACGGCCGGAGACGCGCTGACCAGCGAATCACGCAACTACGCCAAGAAAGTCGGGCTCTACGGGGTAGCTCCAGTCACACGCGCACCAGCGGTAGCTTCCCCCAGCACAGACCCCGCCTCCTTGAAGACGGCCGTGGACGCTATCCGAGCGGCTCTTGCAGGCATCGGCGTCACAGGTTGATCGCTCGAGGCCGCGTCTGATTCCTCCCCCTCCAACGGGCCAACCTGCCGTTCTCACTGACGTCGGCGTCGCGACGTAGAATCGTTCCTCTCGGCCGGAGGAAGGACATGCCGGGCGATGGGAAGACCGAGCGAACGACTGCAGATCGCGTACGACCTAAGGTCCCAGGCGCAGTCGATCCTCGCAGCGGCGAAGCACGGCCCGTTGCAGTCCCTCACGGACCGCGAACTCGCGCTGGACAAGCAGCCGGTCACCGTCTACCCGCATGCGCTGCAGCGCCCCGTGAAAGCGTGCGTGCGGTTCGGCCCCGAGTCGGTCCGTGTGGACGCGAAGCTGATGCGGTCGGCGCCCCTCGCGGCCGGGATCGAGTTCCACGCCGAGGAGCAGATCTTCCGGTGCTGGGTGTGGGGTAACGCCGTCACCCTCGACGAGGTCGACGGTCGGGCGTAGGCAGCCCCTACAAGGCACACGCCGTCCCAACGTATTGGCTGTCTCAGCGCGTTGTCTGTAGGCCAAAGAGGGGACAGCGGTGAAGAGGAATTTGTCCATATGGTGTGCGTATGAGTCCACCTCTCCCACCAGAACCAGACGGCGGTTCCGCCATACATTTCGATCGACGCGGCCTGTTTCGCGGACTAGGCCTGGCAGGTGTCGCAGTCGCCGTAGGCGTCGAAAGCACAATCCTCAACGCAGCACCTGCCGCTGCCGCCTCGGCCACCGTGTGGCCGAACGGCACGACAACCCGACCAACCATCTCAGACGACTACGGCACACCCCGCCCCGACGGGCGCGTGCACCGCGGCACCGACTTCGTCGGTTTCAGCCAGGTGAGGGCCGTGTCAGCGGGAACGGTGAAAGTCACCGGAACGCCTTCAGGTTGGGGCGCGGGCGGAATTCAAGTCTGGATTGAGCACGACGACGGCTATCTCACGCGATCCCTGCACCTCGCGTCGTACTCGATCGGGAACGAACAGCGCGTCGCCGCTGGTCAACAGATCGGAGTGATGGGGAACACTCCCCCCGAGTACGGCTACGGCGTCCATCTCCACCTCGAGGTCGTCGTCAACGGCGTCCAGATCGACCCGGTCCCATTTCTAACCAACCGCGTCAGCGGACTCGAACCACCACTTGACAACTCTCGAATTCACCAAAGGAACAACAACATGGCATCTCTGTACTACTCGACGATCAATGGCGTCACCACCTTCGCGCTCGCTGGCGACGGCGTAGGAAACGCTGCTTGGCTCGAAACTACCGACCAGGCCTTGGCTAATCAGCTCGCCGCTCAGCATGGCAACGCGGCCTACCTCACCCCTGGATCCTTCAACCAGTGGAAGGGCTTCTACAAGGGGCAGTAGCCGAAGCCTGAAGCGCCCTCACCCAGAACACGTCTCTCGGTGAGGGCGCTTCGCGTTCGGAGTATGGTCGCTTTCATGTGCGGTCGATTCGCGAACGATGCCAAGACGGACGAGCGGATCCGGGAGTACGTCGCCGAGGGCGGCAAGCCTGAGGAGTGGTGGAAGTCCTGGGCCGGTGCCTACTCGATCGCGCCGACGATGGATGCGCCGATCGTGCGCGATCGCGGTGAGGGTCGCATCCTCGAACTCGTGCACTGGGACTGGCAGAAGCCCGCGAATCGGCCCAAGGGTGCGCCGATCATCAACGCACGGATGGAGAAGCTCGCTACTGGGTTCTGGGCGCCGGCGTTCTCTGCGGCCCGGTGCGTGGTCCCGATGCGTGGCTACTTCGAATGAACAGGCGAGAAGGGTGACAAGACCCCGCATCTCCTTCACGGTGACCGGCTGCTCTCCGCCGCCGGACTCACCTGGTCGATGGAGCTCCCACACGGGGAACGGTCCCGCTGCTTCGTTGTCATCACCCGGGAGGCGCGCGACGCCAGTGGAGAAGTCCACGACCGGATGCCCGCGTTCCTCACCCGCGACACCCTCGACGCGTGGCTGAGCCCGGAGAAGGTCACCGGAGACGCGAAGACAGAGTTGCTCGCGATGCTTGACCACACCTCCGCCGACGTCGCCACCACGATCACAGGGCACATCGTCGACCGGAAGGTCAACAACTCCCGCACCGCCGACGCCGCCGACGCGTCGCTGATCGAACCCGCGGCCTAGGCAGGTCTGATGCTCGTCGCACTCATCCGCCCCCGCGAATCCCACAACGTCACCGTGCAGGGCACGAACGTCACCGAGTTGCGTGCGGAGCTCGCCGCGCAGGTGCCCGCTGGATGGGAACTCGTCTCGGCTCACGCGACGATGAAGGCCGGCGGCATCCGTACCGTTGAGGGACGATACGAGCGACGCGACGGCATCCAAGAGATCGAAGCCGAGGACACTACCGTGCTCGAGGCGAGGGGGCCCGGCGGGTAGCAGATGCTCTCCGTGCGCGCGACATGACGTTCACCGGCTCGTAACGATCTCTCGGCGTGTCGCCTAGTCCGCGCCTCGCTGCCTGGTCGCTACAGTTGTGTTCCCGCTGCCCGCACCGGGAAAGCCTACGGCTGGCACTAGCCGACGAAGGAAGATCCTATGACCGATCTCGACCCCTACCTCGAAGAGTTCCAGCGGGAGTTCATCGACCCGGACAACGCCGCCTTTATGATCGATCGCGAATCAGATTCGGGTTACGCATGGATCGGCGACCGCATCAGCGCTGAAGACGCGGTCAACGAACTATTCGAGCACCGACTCTCAGACGCCGATCGGCAAGAGCTCATCGACGACCTCAACGGTTCCTACCCCAACTGGGCTCGACGCTCCGACCTCAGGGACATCAACGAGTAGCGGGAACGACCAAGACCCCCACCCGGCCCGAAGGCTAGGTGGGGGGCTTTGTCGTTGCGCTACTTTGACGTCATGAAGCACTTTGAGTTGCCGTCAGCCATGTCTGCATACCTGCATACCAGCCGTCTCCTGTTCGAGAGCGACGAGCGTGCTTCGCTAGGCACTGGGACAGGCTTCATGCTCAATCACCACGGCAAAGCGATCTTGGCAACCAACTGGCACGTACTCACTGGCCGAGAGCCGCTGACCGACGAGCCAACTGGCGAATGTTCGGCAAAACCCGATCATGTCGTCGCGAATGTGCTGATTCAAGCATCAGTGCCGGGGATGGTGGCTTCGGCACAGATCCCGCTCGACCTCTACGACGAGCACGGCAAGTCGCTATGGTGGGTTCACCCGCAGAAGGGACGCGCGTACGACGTCGCTCTACTGCCCATCAAAGCCCCTTCAGATGCCGTTTTCTTTGGGTACTCGGCCAACGAACCCGACGACCCAGCGACGCTTTCAGTGACATCTGACGTGAGCATCGTTGGCTACCCGTACGATCTCGGCGAACGCATGCCCTTCGCAGTCTGGACACGTGGAACGATCGCCACAGATCCAGAAACCGACTTCGAATCCGATCCTTGTTTCCTGGTCGATGCTCGGGCTCGTCCCGGCCAATCTGGCTCTCCAGTAATACTTCACTGGATGCCACACAAGCCCAAGACCGCGCGCCACAAGCTCAGCCCCGCGGCATCAGATCCCGAAACCGAACTACTCGGCATCTACTCAGGACGTATCAACGACCAATCGGATCTCGGCCGGGTCTGGCGACGCTCCGTCATCCGCGAGATCCTTGCAGGCGAGACGCGAGACGACTACACGTGGGATTGAAGCAGTCGCGTCACCCTCACTCAGCGGGAGGCGTGCCTCAGGATCGGATGCCTGGAGGGGGTGACGCCCCTCCCCTCGTCCATGGGTGTAAGAGGGTTCGGTACGCTCATCGTCATGGAACCGTGGAGACCTTGGGACGCGTCCGATGATGAGTACGAGGATCTGCTCGTTGTCCGGGAGTTGATCCCGCCCACACTGCGGGAACCCCTGATGGCATGGCTTGCAGGAGCCCTGACTAGCGACCGCTGGGTGAGCGAGGCGCGATACCACTTCATTCAATCGAGCCTGAGAAGAAGACTTGACGCTAGCAGCCTGCATGTGGATGCAGTCACGCACGCAATTGAGGAGCAGGGAGACCGCTTCCTCTTGCAGGTCGTAGATCTACTCCTCGCGAATGGGACCTCGACAGAGGATGTCCGGGACGCGTTGGTGCTCGAAGCTCACATGAGACTGAATGCATCCGCGCTTAAGGTCGACAACTCTTCAGGAGTTAACAGGCTAAGGCGACGCATGGTCGAGGGGGTCGAGGAGTCAATGCAGATCGCCGTAGATGCGGCGCTTTCCTTGCCGGCCGTGCATTTGGCCAATGCAGTGCGCCAGATCCAATCTCTGGAACCGAACACCAGCGAGGCGATGGCTGAGGCTATTCGCGCTGTTGAGCAAGCCGCGCGCGCGGTTGTGACCCCGAAGGACAAGCAGGCTCGGCTTGGCAAGATCGTCGCGGCACTCCGGGAGAAGCAAGGGTGGTCGCTGGCCCTTCAGCAAAGGGATGACGGCGAGCCGAATCATCAGGAAGTGCTCATAGGGATGCTCGAAACCCTAGCCTTCGCACAGCAAAACAGGCACGGTGGTGCAGCGCCGGGTGCTGACGAGGCCACCGCGCACGTCTTGCTCGCGTCTACACTTGTGGGTTGGTTTTCTACAGGAGCTGTTCGCATGCCCGCCTGATCACCAGTTGCGGCTGAGGATGCCGAGCCCTGGGAGCGGTGCGTCTGCCCCTCGCCCGGTGTTGCACTCCGCGTGGGAGTGGCGGGAGTTCGCGGGGTCGTGCTGCAGTTCGGGGTAGTCCCTGACAGGGTAGAAGTGGTCGAGGTTGTGGGAGTCTGGTGTGCTGTTCGCGGGGACGGTGTAGTTGATGCGCATGCCGAAGAGCCAGCAGTTCGCCTGGTGCCGTGTGTCGGGGTAGGCGTCGAGTCGCTTGCCTTCCTCGAAGTACTCGAGGCGGAAGACGGACCAGGCACGGGTTGATACGCGGTGACTACTCATGCGCGGTCGATGACGGCGCGGATGTCGGCTTTCAGCTTCGCTCGTGCGAGATCGATGCCTCGCTCCTCCGCGTGTGCCTTGAGCTCGGCGACTGTCATTTCTGCGATGGCGGGCGGAGATGGCTCTGCAGGGGCAGACGTACCGGGGTACACCCACCCCTGCGAGAGATACGACTCTGCGACAGCGTCGGGCACGGTGCTCGTGCGATGCGTGTCAGGGTCGCGGAGCGTCGTTGCCATGATGCCTTCTCCTTCGCGTGTCGAGACCAGTCCATGTCGGAGTGTGAATGCATACTGGCGACCCCGAAGCGCTGGGCTTAGGGGATGAAAGGGGACGCACATGACCATTGGACGCGATGAGGACGAGCCGCTCGATGCCGAGACTGAGCAGCAGCTCGCCGAGGGGATGAAGCCTCTCGACGACGCCCTGGATGATCTGCAAGCGACGTTCGACAAGCTCGGCTGATCCCGTGCGGGCGGTCGGTCGGGACAGCACCGACCGCCCTGCTGGGGATGCGGCACGACACGACGAAGGCCCCGGACCATTGAGGTCGGGGCCTTCCATCAGTTCTGCTTACTCTTACGATGCGGTATGACAGCACTTGCCGCCAAGCATTGATCATTCGGCGTGTCGCGTGTCGGCTTCGATTCTCACCTTGCGTAGCCGGTACTGGTGGGTGGGCCAGGCGGTGAGTCGTTCTCGCCACCACTTCAGGAGGATGTCTTCGCGGACGACCCGGAATCTCTGGCCGTCTCGCTTCTGCCACTCCATCGGCATGCCACCTCTGCGCCACCGGTTAATGGTGCGGATGCTGCGTCGGGTGCGGGTGGCCGCTTCTCGGTAGGTGAGGTACTTAGCCATCGGGTGGTCGATCTGTTTGGGCGGGGGTGCGGGTCGCTAGCATGTCCGCATGGTCCGATTCCTGTCCGTTGTGAGCCTCACCCTCGCGGCTGTGGCCGCACTCTCGGGGTTCGCCGCTCTGTTCGGAGTCTTCGCCCTGATTCAGGGGACGGGTTCGCAGGACACGTGGATGTGGGTTGCGGGGTACGGGGGCGCTGCTCTCGTGGCGGGGATACTCTCTCGCATCACCCAGCGTGTGGCTGAGGAGTCGGCGACCGACTAGGCCTGCCTCAACAGGCGTCAATCGCTTCCTTCCTGCTTCACCGGCACCCACTGGCCAGCCTTCCGGCGACGCACGATCGCATCTCCGGGCTCTGGGGTGACCTGATCGCAGAGCCAGTCAGGATCATCGGTCATCGGTCTCTCCCATTCCCTCGGGCGCATACGTTGCGCCGCAGAGTCGGCATTCCGCTTCCCCTGCATCTCCCGGCCCCCATGCAGTTGCTACGGCTGTCTCTCCGCAGCCGGTGCAGGGGCGCCCGCGTGAGGGGCGTTCGATCGGTGGCACGATGTTTCGGGCTTGCAGCTTCCGCATCAGCGAGAACAGGTGATCTTCGGAGTCGCGGAGGCTGAGCCAGTGGACCTTCTCAGCCCGGTCGATTGCCCACGCCACCCTCGAGCATCCCCTTCGGTCGAGTGCGCTCCGGCGTGACCAGCGCGTGATCTTCGCCCGTCGCGGTGATCGGATGCGTCGGCTCCGATACGGGCGTGTTGAGGTGCTCCTGGCTGCCACGCGAACCGTACATTCGCGACAGGAACGCGCCCGGAGGGACTGTCAGCCCGTGATGGCTTCCCGCGGCAGTGATCGCCGACAACGCCGCGTTCTCTACACCTCGGACGGTGCCAGTGCTGTAGAGCTCAGCGATGTACGGCGGGATCAGGAGGTTGTGGTGCGCACCGCCCGCTGTAATTACGCCCAGTGGCGAGGAAGCGGGGTCGCTGTTGCGCCGCTCCGACCCGGCCTGTTCGCCGTACTGGTGCGGCAGGGTCGGCGGGAACTCGAGACCATCGCCAATCTTCGTCGAGCGTGTCGGCAGCGGACCAGACGTGAGTTCGCGGGCACGGGCGTCGCCGTCGTGATTGACGGCGAACGGGTACGGCGGAACCACCGCGACACCATCGCCCGTGCCACCCGCCTGGCGCGCCATGAGCGGTGAGAGAGAATCCCACGCACGGTAGTTCGAGTCCGGTATCGCCCACCATTACCCCCGAGATCATCGATCTTCGGGGGTTTTCGCTGTCCAGGACCCTGTCTGGCCAACGCAGCGTCGCAACCCGCGCGTACCGTCGACCCCGTGGTGACGAACAGCCGACTACCCGGTCCCTGCAATCTCTGCGCCAACGAGTACGGGGCGCGGATCGGCGGGGCCTGGATATGCGCAGTATGCGGCTGGCGATACGGCGACGTTCCCGACCACGATCTCCCCCGACCCGTGATCGAGGTCGTCTACTACATCCGCTACGACCGCAGAGTGAAGATCGGAACGAGTCGACGTCCCCGTCAGCGACTGGCGAGCATCCGGCATGAAGAGCTGCTCGCGTTCGAGCGCGGGGGTCGTCCTGTCGAACAGCGGCGGCATCGGGAGTTCGCGGCGGCTCGCGAAGGCGGCGAGTGGTTCACGCTCACCGCCGACCTCCGTGCCCACATCCGTACCCTTCGGAAACACGGCGACCCCTGGTCGCTCTACGCACGGTGGTTGAGCGAAGCGCTGCGATCGTGATCCTCACCGCCCAGAGATCACGTGAAAGGACGGCTCCCCAGGGCCGTGAGGCCCCGGGGAAGCCACCCTCAGGCGGTAGCGACGCGCGCGCGAGCACCTGCCGGCTGCGGCTGTGAGAACAGCACGACGACGATGACGGCGGCGCCGACGACCACGTGCGGCAGCCAGACGTTCAATGCTTCGCCGGCGAACCCGAAGATCCACGGCGAAAGAGCGAGAAACAGACTGGCAGCGACGTCGAAGACGAGGTGCACCGGCATCGGGATGAACCCGAACGGTCCCCACTCGTACTTCGTGAACAGGCTGTAGACGATGAGGCCGACGCCGAGGACGATCGGGATGACGACGGCCGCGCCGCCGACGGACGCGAATCCGAAGACCCAGGGGGCGGCGATGAGAGCGACGCCGACGATGTAGTCGAGAATGCCGTGGACCTTGGTCGGGATGAAACGCATGATTCCTCCTTGGGATGCGGCCGCGGAAGCGACTCACAGAGAGTTCGGCGTGCGAGGCCCATCGGATTGGATCGCGATCGTGCGTCCGTGATTCACAGCCGCTGCGGATACGCGCCTGCTACGGTGCAGTAGTCGGCATTTTGCCGATCATCAGGGAAGACTTCTCGTCGACCGACAGCTTTCAACGGCCCTCCGTTTCTTGTCGCCTCCTCTGTGCGACCGTTGAGGAACCCGATGAATTCGTCGTCCCCAGTCCATACGACCGTGCTCAGTGACGCGGCAATCCTTCCCGTCGGCGCCACCGCAGTGGTCTACTGCGAAGGCCAGTTCGGCGAGCAGGACGGCAAGACCGCGAACGGTCTCATCCGCCACTCCGAGAAGTACGACATCCTCAGCGTGATCGACAGCACGCGGGCAGGCGCCGACGCCGGGATGTTCCTCGACGGCACCCCCAACGGCATCCCGATCCTCGCGAACCTCGCACAGTCCGTCGTTCACGCCGACCGCGTCCCGGACTACCTGATCTGCGGCGTTGCCCCGGCCGACGGTCTCCTCTCGCCCGCGCAGCGCGTCGTCCTGCTCGACGGGATCGCCCGCGGCATGCACATCATCAACGGGCTGCATGAGTTCCTGAACGATGACGCCGAGTTCGCTGCCGCCGCATTGCTGGCCGGCGTCACCATCACCGACGTCCGTCGACCGCGCAGCATGCACGAACTCCACCTGTTCTCCGGTCGAATCTTCGATGTCACCTGCCCGCGCATCGCGGTGCTCGGCACAGACGGCGCGATCGGCAAGCGCACGACCTCGACTCTCCTGGTGCAGGCGCTGAATGCGCGCGGCATCCACGCCGTGATGGTCGGCACCGGGCAGACGACGATCATCCAGGGCGGCAAGTACGGCGTGGCCCTCGACGCACTCGTGCCGCAGTACTGCTCGGGTGAGGTGGAGAACCAGGTCGTCGCCGCGTTCGAAGGCGAGAATCCCGACATCATCATCGTCGAGGGCCAGGGCGCGCTCAGCCACCCCGCTTACATCACTTCGGCACACATCCTCCGCGGCAGCCAGCCCGCAGGCGTCATCGTTCAGCACGCCCCGAAACGGCGCATGCTCGGCGACTTCCCCATGGTCAAGATGCCCACAGTCGCCAGCGAGGTCGCATTGATCGAGGCGTTCGCCGACACGAAGGTCATCGGCATCACCGTCAATCACGAGGGGATGGCCGCCGACGAGATCGGCGAGGCCATCGACGCCATCGAACTCGAACTCGGCCTTCCGGCCACCGATCCGCTGACCAGGCCCCTGAACGATCTCGTCGAGATGGTGCTGCAGGCCTTCCCGCAGCTCGCGCACGCGCCGCTTGCGACGCGCGGCTGAGCGCCGGCGCCAGGGGCGAGGCCCCTACTCCCCCTCTCGCCACCCGTAGCGATCCCTGAGCGCTGCGGTCACACGACCGTAGCGCTGGGGGTTGAGCACGGCGGCCTCTCGGCGCAACCCGTCCTCGTGCACGCTGTACAGCTGCTCGATGTCGATCCAGGATTCGCGACCCTGCGCGTCCCAGGAACCTGAACCGATGGACAGGTAGTCGCGGTCGCCGTCATGCGAGCGGCTGGTCATGCGGACGGCGTACACGCGGTCCGCTGACGCACGAGCGATCACCAGCACAGGCCGGTCCTTGCCGCGACCGTCATTCTCCTCGTAGGGCACCCAGGTCCAGACGATCTCTCCGGCATCCGGGGCGCCGTCCTGGTCCGGCGCATAGGCGATCCGCAGATCACGGACGCCGTCGGGGTCGACGCGTGCCGTCGCGGTGTCGCCGTCACGTCCGCGATCAGCGCCCTCCTCGCCGACCGGCCGCAGACGCGCATCCGGCCGTCTCGGACGCACAGGCGTCCGAGACGGCCGCTCAGATCCGAGTGCCTTGAGCAGGATCTCGGCGAGGGTGGCCAGGATGCTCTTCGAGGAAGTCACCCGGCCACCCTAGCCGCACGTCACTGCTCGGCGAGGGCGTAGCCCTCTTCGCCGTGCACGACCAGGTCGACGCCCGCGATCTCGTCCTCGTTCGTGACGCGGAAGCCGATCGTCTTCTCGATGGCGAAGCCGATGATGAAGGAGACGATGAACGAGTAGAGCAGTACTCCGCCGGCTGCGATCGCCTGCACCGTGAGCAGCCGCAGATCACCGCCGGTGAACAGGCCTTGCTCCGTGGCGAAGAATCCCAGGTAGAGCGTCCCGAGAAGACCGCCGACGAGGTGGATGCCGACGACGTCGAGCGAGTCGTCGAAGCCGAGACGGAACTTCAGTTCGACCGCCAGAGCGCAGGCGATACCGGAGAGCGCGCCGAGCAGCAGCGCCCAGCCGGGGCTGAGGTTCGCGCAGGCAGGCGTGATCGCGACCAGACCCGCGACCGCACCGGAGGCGGCACCGACCGAGGTGGCCTTGCCGTCCTTGATGCGCTCGACCAGGATCCAGCCGAGGATCGCGGCCGCCGTGGCACCCAGGGTGTTGATCCCGATCAGCCCGACCTTGCCCATGTCCTCGGAGAGCCATTCGGCGCCCGCATTGAACCCGAACCAGCCGAACCAGAGGAGCGCGGCACCGAGCAGCGTCAGCGGGACGTTGTGCGGCTTGAGGATGCCCTTCTGGAACCCGATGCGCTTGCCGAGCACGAGCGCGAGCGCCAGAGCGGCGGCACCGGCATTGATGTGCACCGCGGTGCCACCGGCGTAGTCGATCACGGCGATGCCGCTGTCCTCACCGAACAGGGTGGTGCCGAGGTTCATGATCCAGCCGCCGCCCCAGACCCATGCGGCGACCGGGAAGTAGCCGACAGTGGCGAACACGCCGGCGAAGATGAGCCACGGGCCGAAGCGTGCGCGGTCCGCGATGGCGCCCGAGATCAGGGCGACCGTGATGATCGCGAAGGTCGCGCCGTACGCGACGCCGATGAGTGCGACGTTGGAGCCTTCACCGCTGGCGAGGCCGTTCAGCCCGAAGTCGGCGAAGGGATTGCCCGCGAACTGGCCGGGGCTCTCGACCGCGCTCATCGAGAATCCGAAGAGCACCCAGAGCACGGCCACCAGCCCGATCGAGCCGAAGCTCATCATCATCATGCTGACGACACTCTTCGCCTTGACCAGGCCGCCGTAGAAGAACGCGACGCCGGGCGTCATCAGCAGGACAAGGGCGGTCGCGGTGATCGCCCAGGAGATGTTGCCGGGTGAATCCATGTCAAACCTCACATTCGGGTAACTGAGAGCTTCAGTGTGGAGATGCCCGGTTACCGATGTGAGCGAGGTGTGTTTCGGGGACGTTACGCCGTGCGGCGGCGTGTGAACTTCGTGTTACGCGGGGCTGCTGTCCTGCGCAGAATGCGTCAACGCGTTGAGGCGGGAGATAGCGCGCAGGTACTTCTTGCGGTAACCACCACCGAGCATCTCGTCCGCGAACACCTGCTCCAGGCTGACCCCCGTCGCGACGATCGGGATCTGCGCGTCGTATACGCGGTCCACGAAGGCCACGAAACGCAGCGCCTCGGACTGATCGGTGAGCACATGCACGTCACGCAGCCCGACGAGGTCGAGCCCGTCGATCACCCGCAGGTACCGCGACGGGTGCACGCGAGCGAGGTGGCGGATGACATCACCGAACACGTCGTCGGATGCGGTCCCCGCGCTGCCGGCATCCGTCACCGCGCGGGCGTACTGCTCCTGATCGCTGACTACGGCATGTCCGTCGAGGGCGCGCTGGCGGAAGTCCACGCCGTCGATGCGCAGCGTCTGGAAGCTGTCCGACATCGCATGGATCTCGCGGAGGAAGTCCTGTGCGGCGAAGCGCCCTTCACCGAGGGCATTGGGCGGGGTGTTCGAGGTCGCCGCGAGCCGGGTGCCGGTCGGAACGAGCTCGCCGAGCAGCCGGGTCATCACCATCGTGTCGCCCGGATCGTCGAGCTCGAATTCGTCGATGCAGATCAGGTCTGCGCCCTTGAGGAGGTCGACGGTGTTCTTGTAGCCGAGAGCTCCGACCAGCGCGGTGTACTCGATGAAGGATCCGAAATACTTCCGGCGGGCCGGCATCGCGTGATAGATCGATGCGAGGAGGTGAGTCTTTCCGACCCCGAACCCGCCGTCCAGGTAGACGCCGGGCTTCAGTTCCGGTTCCTTCTTCGCCCGGCTGAAGAAGCCGCCTCGCTTCGCAGGCGTTCCACGCCCCGCGAAGCGGGCCAGGGTTTCCTTCGCCTCTTCCTGGGAGGGGTAGGCAGCATCGACACGGTAGCTGTCGAACGTCGCGGTATCGAACTGCGGGGGCGGCACGAGGCTCGCCAGCATCTCGGGACCCGTCACATTGGGCTGGCGCTCGGTCAGGTGCACGATGCCTGGGCGGCTCGTCGTCTCAGTCATTCGGTTCCTGAATCGGGGGCTGGCTGTGTCGAAGTCTTACGAATCGGGTGCAGCGCACACAGCGGGGATCTATCGTCGAAGGGACGGCTCCAACCTTACGCCGTCGGCATCCGCACCATCGCTCGCCCACCCTTTGAGGAGACCCCCGTGGCCATCGAGTTCGATACGACTTCCGCCAAGTTCGCCGAATACGCCGAACCCGGCCGACTCGTGACCACCGAGTGGCTCGCGGAGCGCCTCGGAACACCCGGCCTCGTCGTGGTCGAGTCCGATGAAGACGTCCTTCTCTATGAGACCGGCCACATTCCCGGTGCGGTGAAGGTCGACTGGCACACCGAACTCAACGACCCCGTCGTGCGCGACTACGTCGACGGCGAGGGCTTTGCCGCCCTCCTCAGCCGCAAGGGCATCTCACGCGACGACACGGTCGTGATCTACGGCGACAAGAACAATTGGTGGGCGGCATACGCGCTCTGGGTCTTCTCCCTCTTCGGACACGAGGATGTGCGACTGCTCGACGGTGGCCGCGACCGCTGGATCTCGGAGGGACGGGAGATCACGCGCGACAACCCGACCCCGCCGGCGACCGTCTACCCGGTGGTCGAACGCGACGATTCGATCATCCGCGCCTACAAGGAAGACGTTCTCGCGCACATCGGCAATCCCCTGATCGATGTGCGCTCGCCCGAGGAGTACAGCGGTGAGCGCACCACGGCTCCCGCCTACCCCGACGAGGGAGCACTGCGTGCCGGTCACATCCCCACCGCGCAGAGCGTCCCCTGGGCGAAGGCAGTGGCCGAGGACGGCGGTTTCAAGAACCGCGCCGAACTCGACGCCATCTACCGCGACGGTGCCGGCCTCCGCGATGGGGACGACGTGGTGGCGTACTGCCGTATCGGTGAGCGCTCGAGCCACACGTGGTTCGTACTCACGCACCTCCTCGGCTTCGAGAACGTCCGCAACTACGACGGCTCCTGGACGGAGTGGGGCAGTGCCGTGCGCGTGCCGATCGTCACTGGCACGGAGCCGGGCGCACTCTGAGCACGTGAGTCGCTGGCCGTGGGAGAATGTCAGGGATGAGTACCACCGCCGTTCCTGACTCTCTCGCGGAGATCCGCGACGCGTTCCTGGAGACCCCGGAGACCGATCGCCTGCTGCTCCTGCTGGAGTTCTCCGACGAGCTCCCACCGGTCTCGGACGAGGTCGCGCAGCATCCCGAGATGTACGAGCGCGTGGCCGAATGCCAGTCCCCCGTGTATATCTACGTGGAGGTCACTGACGACGTCGTGACCATGCACGCGACCGCACCGCCAGAGGCGCCGACGACACGGGGCTTCGCCAGCATCCTCGTGCAGGGCCTCACCGGTCTGACAGCCGACGAGGTGCTCGCGATCCCCGACGACTACCCGCAGTCCATCGGCCTGACCAAGGCCGTGTCCCCGCTTCGGATCGGCGGCATGACCGGGATGCTCATGCGGGCGAAGAAGCAGGTCAGGCAGAAGCGCTGAAGCCCTGCTCGGTCACCCAGTCGGTGATCGCCCTGGTCCAGCTCACCTGGTCGTAGTTCCACAGCTTCGTGTGCCTGGCGACGGAGAAGTGCGGCATCGTGACGAGGTCCGGCCGCGCCTCCTGCAGGGCGTGGGAAGCGTCGGAGGGCACGAAACCGTCGTCATCGCTGTGCAGGATCAGGATCGGCATGGTGAGCTCATCGGCACGGGCCACCATGTCGAGGCGGTCGAAGGGAATCGCCTCCTCCGCACCGCTCAGGCGCGCCGTCAGCGGAAGCGACAGCGCACTCATCGCGAGGTCGGGCAGCGGCGCACGCATCCCCGCCTCTCGTGCCTGGAATCGCAGCACGGTGCGCCAGTCGATCACCGGGGAATCCAGGATGAGGCCGGCGATGCGATCGCGATTGCCGGAGTTCACCGCTGCCTGAAGAGAAACCGCGCCGCCCATCGACCAGCCCATCAGCAGCACGCGGTCAGCGCCGTGACGCAGTGCGTAGCCGATTGCCGCGTCGACGTCACGCCATTCAGCGGCGCCCAGGGCATAGGCTCCTCCGCGGCTGCGCGGAGCCTCGCCGTCGTTCCGGTAGGAGACGACGAGATTCGGCAGCCCGAGAGCGTGCAGCACCGGAACGGCGCGCAGGCATTCGGCACGGGTGACGCCGCGACCGTGCACCTGGATCACCCAGGTCGACGACGTCGCGGGGAAGAACCACGCAGGGCACGGACCGGCCGGTGAACCGATGAGCACGCTCTCCCAGCGCAGGTGCAGTTCGCTCGGCGACGAGTAGTACCACCCGCTGAACCCTGCATCGCGGTCGACCCGCGCGCCGGACTCGATCTGCGTGAGCAACTTGCGACGCACAGTGGTCGCGTCGGCACTGAGGACCGCGCCGAGTTTCACATAGCCGTAGGTGCCGGTCGTGAACAGGCCGTAGCGGCCGGGGAGCTCGGTGTCGGGGGTGCGGGTGAGTTCGATCGTCTGCGCTCCGGTGTCGACGGCGAGGATCGCGGTGTCGGGAGCGCGGCGAGTGGGCGTGACGACACGTCGGGCCACACCGAACACGATGAACGCCAGCGCCGCCCCGAGCGCAAGGAGAGCGGGGACAAGGAGCGCAACGGCGTGCCTGAGACTCTTCATCGCTTCCTGACTCTAGCCTGTCGCTGTGACCGCACATCCCGATGCCGGGGCCCTTTTCGAAGCGGCGACGACCGAACTGCGTGAGACCGTCTTCCGTGCCGACATCACCGTGCGCGAGATTCCCACTCCGCAAGGACTCGCGCCGTTCGCGATCGCGCTCGCCGCGGACGTGCGACCGGGCAGCGATGGTGAATCGGTGTACGGCACCGGCCGCTTCGTGCTGCTGCACGACCCTGACGCTCCAGATGCGTGGGGCGGCGCCTGGCGCATCGTCACGTTCGCGCAGGCTCCGCTGGAGACGGAGATCGGCACAGACCCGCTGTTGGCCGACGTCACCTGGTCGTGGCTGGTCGATGCGCTCGACTCGAGGGATGCGATCTACCATTCGGCATCCGGCACGTCCACCAAGACCCTCTCTAAGGGTTTCGGCGGCCTCGCGGTCGAAGGAGACGGTGCACAGATAGAATTGCGGGCGTCCTGGACACCGGATGGCCCGTTCCGACCGCACGTCGAAGCATGGGCCGAGTTGGTCGGGATGCTGGCGGGACTTCCGCCCGGTTCCGAGGACATCGCCGTGATCGGCGCGCGAAAGGCTGCACGTGACTGATTACTCCGTGATCACGGATGCCGGGGAGTTCCGTGCGGCCTGTTCCGCACTCGCCGCAGGCACCGGACCGGTTGCAGTCGACGTGGAGCGCGCCTCCGGCTTCCGTTACTCTCAGCGCGCCTACCTGGTTCAGGTCTTCCGCCGAGATGCGGGTGTGTTCCTCTTCGACCCGCCGCCGCTCGGCGACTTCGCGCCGCTGCAAGAGGCGATCGGCGAGGAGGAGTGGGTCTTCCACGCTGCCAGTCAGGATCTCCCCTCCCTCCGGGAACTCGAACTCTCCCCCGCCTCGATCTTCGATACGGAGCTCGCCGCTCGCCTGCTCGGCCACGAGCGGGTAGGACTCGCCGCTGTCGTCGAATCCACGCTCGGCATCACGCTGAAGAAGGAGCATTCGGCCGCGGACTGGTCGACGAGGCCGCTCCCCGCTTCGTGGCTCGAGTACGCCGCACTCGATGTCCTGCACCTGGTCGATGTGCGTGATGCCCTCGCTGCCGAACTCGCGGAGCAGAGCAAGACGGAGTTCGCTGCCGAGGAGTTCGCGGCGACGCTCACCCGCCTTCCGAAGCCGCCGCGGGAAGATCCGTGGCGCCGGCTGAGCGGTCTGCACCAGGTCCGTGGAGCGCGCAACCTCGCCGTCGCGCGGGAGCTCTGGGTCGCGCGCGAGACGTTCGCGCAGGATCAGGATGTCTCCCCTGGCCGCCTCGTTCCTGACCGTTCCCTCGTCGCAGCCGTGATGGCGAACCCGCAGAGCAAACAGGCACTCGCCGCGCTCAAGGATTTCCAGGGGCGCGCAAGCCGCTCTCAGCTCGATCGCTGGTGGCAAGCCATCACGACGGGGCGGGAGACGACCGAGATCCCCCGTGAGCGCGTGCCCAGCGATGCCCTGCCCCCGCCTCGCGCGTGGTCGGATCGCAATCCGGAAGCCGATGCTCGGCTGAAGGCTGCACGACCCGTCGTCGAGGCCGTCGCCGAGGAACTCGGAATGCCCACCGAGAACCTGTTGACCCCGGAGTTCCTCCGTCGGGTGGCATGGGAGCCGCCGGGATCCAGCGCCGAGGAGATCGGCGAAGCGCTCACAGCGCTCGGCGCTCGCCCCTGGCAGATTGCACAGACTGCACAGAAGATCGCGGCTGCCTTTGTAGAAGCTGCGCAACCGGCCCCCGAACCCGACGCACCCGCTTCGTAGGTTCGATCCAAGCGATTCCTCCCGGTTTTTCGGGCCTCCATAGACTGAGGGCTCCGCACAAACTTGGAGGCAGAGTGGCCGAGATCTCGGACGTCTTCTTCGTCGATGGAATGCGCACGCCCTTCGGGCGCGCCGGCGAAAAAGGCATGTACTGGAACACCCGCGCTGATGACCTCGCCGTCAAGGCGACCATCGGCCTGTTGGAGCGGAACGCGGCGGTTCCGACCGACCGCATCGATGATGTGGCGATCGCCGCGACCTCGCAGACCGGAGACCAGGGCCTCACGCTCGGGCGCTCGGTGGCACTGCTCGCCGGGCTCCCGCAGACCGTTCCCGGCCTCGCCGTCGAGCGCATGTGCGCCGGCGCGATGACCAGCGTCACGACGATGGGCGCATCGATCGGCATCGGCATGTACGACTTCGCCCTCGCCGGCGGTGTCGAGCACATGGGACACCACCCGATCGGCGGCAATGCCGACCCCAACCCCCGCTTCGTCGCGGAGAAGATGGTCGACCCCGGCGCCCTCAACATGGGAGTCACCGCTGAGCGCATCTTCGACCGCTTCCCGCACCTCACCAAGGAGCGTTCCGACCGCTTCGGAATGCTCAGCCAGCACAAGGTGCAGGCCGCATACGACGCCGGGAAGATCCAGCCGGATCTCGTCTCGGTCGCGACGAAGACAGCCGACGGCGCCTGGGGCCTCGCCACCGAGGACGAGGGCCGCCGCCCGCAGACCACGATGGACGACCTCGCCGCGCTGAAGACACCGTTCCGTCCGCATGGACGCGTCACCGCCGGTACCTCCTCGCCGCTCACGGACGGCGCGACGATGTCGCTGCTGGCCGGCGGCGGCGCCGTCAAGGAGTTCGGCCTGGCACCGAAGATGCGCATGGTCTCGTTCGCATTCGCGGGCGTTCAGCCGGAGATCATGGGCATAGGCCCGATCCCCTCCACAGAGAAGGCTCTGAAGAAGGCCGGCCTCGACATCTCCGACATCGGCCTCTTCGAACTGAACGAGGCTTTCGCGATTCAGGTCATCTCGCTCCTCGACCACTTCGGGATCGCAGACGATGACCCCCGCGTGAACCAGTGGGGTGGGGCGATCGCGCTCGGACATCCGCTCGCCGCGTCCGGCGTGCGTCTGATGATCCAGCTCGCCGCGCAGTTCGCCGAGCGTCCGGACGTCCGGTACGGCCTGACCGCGATGTGCGTCGGACTCGGCCAGGGCGGCTCGGTCATCTGGGAGAACCCGCACTACAACGGCAAGAAGAGGAAGTAGTCGCGATGACGAATTACGAAGAGATCGACTTCTCCCCCATCCAGGCCCTCACCGAGGGCGAGGTCGTCACGCACTCTCCCGTGCGCGACGTCCGTCTCGCCTCCGGCAAGGTTCTTGCACTGGTCACGCTCGACAACGGCCGCGATCACAACCGCCCGAACACCCTCGGCCCGGCGACCCTTACCGAGCTCGGCGAGACGCTGGACGCTCTCAAGGTGCGCGCCGCCGCTGGCGAGATCCAGGCGGTCGGCGTCACCGGAAAGCAGTACATCCTCGCCGCCGGCGCCGATCTGTCCGACATCAGCAAGGTCGGCTCGCGCGACAACGCACGCCTGATCGCGCAGCTCGGTCACAAGGTTCTCGGCAAGCTGTCGGATCTGGGTATTCCCTCCTTCGCCTTCGTCAACGGGCTGGCCCTCGGCGGAGGTTTGGAGATCGCGCTGAACTCGACCTACCGCACGGTCGATTCCTCGGCGGCCGCAATCGCGCTGCCCGAGGTCTTCCTCGGCATCATCCCCGGATGGGGCGGCGCGTACCTGCTGCCGAACCTGATCGGCATCGAGAACGCTCTCGAGGTCGTCATCTCGAACCCTCTCAAGCAGAACCGGATGCTCAAGCCGCAGCAGGCATTCGACCTCGGGATCGTCGACGCGATCTTCCCCGCGGCGAACTACCTCGAGAACTCGCTCGCCTGGGCGGACGCCGTCCTCGGCGGCAAGAAGGTCGATCGCAAGAACGAGCCAGGCAAGATCGAGCGGCTGACGAAGTGGCCGATCGCGATCAAGATGGCACGCGGCATGCTGGAGTCGAAGATCGGCACCGTGCCGAAGTCCCCCTACGTCGCCCTCGACCTTCTGGACAAGGCGAAGAGCGGAACGAAGGCGGACGGGTTCGCACGTGAAGACGAAGCGCTCGCCGATCTCGTCGCCGGCGATCAGTTCGCGGCATCCATGTACGCCTTCGATCTCGTGCAGAAGCGGGCGAAGCGCCCTGTCGGTGCTCCGCCGAAGGAACTGGCGAAGAAGGTCGCCAAGGTCGGCATCATCGGCGCCGGTCTCATGGCGAGCCAGTTCGCTCTGCTGTTCGTGCGCAAGCTGCAGGTGCCGGTTCTGATCACTGACCTGGATCAGGCCCGCGTCGACAAGGGGGTGGCATACATCCACGAGGAGATCGGCAAGCTCGAGGCGAAGGGTCGTCTGGACGCCGACGCCGCGAACAAGCTGCGTGCGCTGGTCACCGGCACGACCGACAAGAGCCTCTACGCGGACTGCGACTTCGTCATCGAAGCCGTGTTCGAAGAGGTGGGCGTCAAGCAGCAGGTGTTCGGTGAGATCGAGAAGATCATCGCGGAGGACGCCATCCTCGCGACCAACACCTCGTCGCTGTCCGTCGAGGAGATCGGCTCGAAGCTCGCTCACCCCGAGCGTCTGGTCGGGTTCCATTTCTTCAACCCGGTCGCGGTGATGCCGTTGATCGAGATCGTGAAGACGCCGGCGACCTCGGAGGCCGCGCTCGCCACTGCGTTCGTCGTCGCGAAGAACCTCGGAAAGAACGCCGTGCTCACGGCCGACGCTCCCGGATTCGTCGTGAACCGCCTGCTGGCCAAGGTCATGGGCGAGGCTGCGCGCGCCGTCTACGAGGGCACGCCGGTGGCCGACGTCGAGAAGGCGTTCGCGCCGCTCGGCCTGCCGATGGGTCCGTTCCAGCTCATCGACCTCGTCGGCTGGAAGGTCGCCGCTCACGTGCAGGACACCATGGTGCACGCGTTCCCGGATCGCTTCTACGCCAACGAGAACTTCCATGCCCTCGCCCAGCTCGATGCGGTCGTCGAGAAGGACAAGGGCGGTCGAGTGACCGGTTGGACCAAGCAGGCCGAGAAGGTCATCAAGCCGGCTGTGGGCTCCACCCCCGCATCCGCCGCGACGATCCTCGGCCGCGTGCAGGATGGGCTCGCGCAGGAGATCAAGCTGATGCTGGACGAGGGCGTCGTACCCGAGGTCGAAGACATCGACCTCTGCCTGATCCTCGGAGCAGGCTGGCCGTTCATCGACGGTGGTGCATCGCCGTACCTGGACCGCGAGGGCGCGTCGGAGAGGGCCTTCGGCGGCTCCTTCCACACTCCGCAGATCCGCGGGATCGATCACCGCTGATCGCTTGAGAAGAAGGGGGCCGCGCTGAGCGCGGCCCCCTTCTGTGCGTCTACTGCGCGGGGCGCTCGTCCTCTACACCGGAGCGCGGCCAGAAGGACATCGCCGTCTCCGCGAGCGCGGTGATCGTCAACGAAGGATTCACTCCCGGGTTCGCCGGCACAGCGGCACCGTCGACGACGTGCAGCCTCGGATGACCCCACACGCGGTGGTAGCGGTCGACGACCCCGGTCTCCGGCGTCTCCGAGATCACCGCACCACCCAGAAAATGGGCGGTCATCGGGATGCCGAAGACCTCCGGCCATGACCCTCTGGCCTCCGTGGGCACGCCACCTTCCTGCTGCACCCGCGCGGCGATCGCTGCTGCGGCGCGATGCGCTTGCGGCAGATAGCTCGGGTTCGGCTCGCCGTGTCCCTGCGCACTCGTCATCACCAACCGCCCGAACCGTCGCCGCAGCGACAACGTGAGCGAATTGTCTGCAGTCTGCATGACCAGCGCGATGATCCCGCGTTCACTCCAGCGGTGAAGTGATCCCAGCCGGAACTGACGGATCGGCGCACGAAGAACCCGCCCGGCGAGGCTGAGAAGACGTCGTCCGAGTCGCCGGTCACCAGGCACCATGACCGATGCGAGCGCGCC
Source organism: Microbacterium sp. LWO13-1.2 (assembly GCF_038397725.1). Classification (NCBI taxonomy): domain Bacteria; kingdom Bacillati; phylum Actinomycetota; class Actinomycetes; order Micrococcales; family Microbacteriaceae; genus Microbacterium; species Microbacterium sp. LWO13-1.2. The sequence goes on along the minus strand of NZ_CP151634.1, from coordinate 2,970,190 downwards.
CATCAGGTTCGATCCGGGGCCATACCGCACGTTCTCGACATGGGTGCGTTCGTCGACGTGGAACGATGTCGTGATCGCCACACCGCGAGCGAGCTCGAGGGATTCCGGTACGGCGACCGCGACCGCTCCATCGAGGGCCTCGGAGTTCGTCCTCGTCAGACGTCCGACGGCATCCGAGACTCCCGGGAGAGCACCGGATTGCTTCATCCGGTGCAGAAGCTGCTGGGTACCCCACGTGCCCGCTGCCAGCACCACCTGGCGGGCGTGCACTGTCCGCCGCCCGCGGCGCAGCCAGGCACCGCTGCGCTGCGTCGTGACGGCGAATCCGCCGTCCGCGAGCTCGCAAACGTCCGTCACCGTTCGCAACGGCTCGATGACCGCACCTCGGCGCTCGGCGAGAGCGAGGTAGTTCTTCATGAGCGTGTTCTTCGCGCCCACCCGGCATCCGACCATGCAGTTGCCGCAGAGCGTGCAGCCGGTGCGCGCCGGGCCCTCACCGCCGAAGTACGGATCAGCCGTGAGTTCTCCCGGCCTGCCGAACCACACGCCGACCGGTGCGTGGCGGAAAGTGCTCCCCACACCGAGATCCTCGGCGGCACCGGCCATGATGCGCTCGACAGGACCCGTGTGCGGGTAGCGCTCGACCACGCCGAGCATCCTCTTCGCCGTCGCGTAGTGCGGGGCGAGTTCCGTCTCCCAATCCGCCAGCGAGCCCCACTGCGGATCCGCGAAGAACGCGCGGCCGGGCTGGTACAGGGTGTTGGCGTAGTTCAACGATCCGCCGCCCACGCCGGCGCCCGCGAGGATCATCACGTGCGGGAGGCGATGGATGCGCTGGATCCCGAAGCAGCCGAGCGCAGGCGCCCACAGGTAGCGACGTACGTTCCAATTGGTCTTGGCGAAGTCGTCGTCCTCGAAGCGCCGCCCCGCCTCGTACACCAGGACGCGGTAGCCCTTCTCGACGAGTCGGAGAGCCGCGACCGAGCCGCCGAAACCCGATCCGATGACAACGACGTCTTCGTCGTACTCGATCATGCGGAAACCTCCGGTGCCGCCGGCACCATCACGGTCAGCGCGGCCGGACGCACACTGATGGTGCATGCATCCTCGCCGATGCGCTCGCCGTCGGCGTAGACGACGAGTCCGGGGGCGCTCACGGTGACCTCGCGCACGCGGTCGTGTCGTACCTCCGGGCGTGTGAAGTGCGTCCCGCGCAGGAGCAGGGGGAAGAGAGTCAGGAGACGGATGCGCGAGAGCGGCGCGACCCTGACGACGTCGAGCATTCCGTCATCGGGTGCTGCCCCGGCGCAGACAGGCATCCCACCTCCGTAACTGGCGGTGTTGCCGACGGCGATCAGTGTCCCGGCGGCGTTCGTGGGAGCGGAGCCGTCGAATCCGACCGAGAACTCCATCGGACGCAGCCGCGCGAGCTCGATGAGCAACGCCACGTAGTACCGCAGCGCGCCATGCGGCCAACGGAGCCGATTCGTGCGGTCGCTGACCTTCGCGTCGAACCCGAGAGCCGCGATTGTGAGGAAAGAGGCAGTGCGCTCCGCCGTGCGGATCGTGCCGACGTCGACAGCTCTGCGCACACCGGTCCGCGCAAGTTCCGCCGCGGCGATCGGGTCGTGTCGTGGCAGGCCGAGAGCCCGCGCCAGGTCGTTGCCGGTCCCGGCCGGCACCAGCGCGACGGGGACGGAAGCGGCGCAGACGAGGTCGAGGATGCCGGACAGGGTTCCGTCGCCGCCCACGACCACGAGCACCCGGGGATTCGCGCCGAGCGCCTGCGCCGCCAGCACCAGGCTCGACGCCGCCGAATCCCCCGTGTAGACCTTCACTTCGGCGCCACCAGCTCGAAGGTGGGCAACGGCGGCGTCGGCCTCTCTGCGCCCTCGCCCCTTGCCCGCGAACGGATTCGACAGCACCGCGATGTGCTCGGCCACGTCAGCGCGCTCGATCCATCGAGATAACGGCACCGGGGTTGAGGATCCCAGAGGGGTCGAGTTCGCGCTTGATCGCGGCGAGGATCCGCACCCCCGTCTCACCGATCTCCTGTTCGAGCCACGGCGCGTGATCGCGTCCGACGGCGTGATGGTGGCTTATGGTGCCGCCCGTCGCGATGATCGCATCGTTCACACGCCCCTTGATCACCTCCCAGGCTTCGAGAGGATCCGATCGGATGCTGGCCAGGACCGTGAAGTACAGCGACGCGCCCGTCGGGTAGATGTGCGAGACGTGGCACATCACGTACGGCCTCGCACCTGCATCCGTGATTCCTTCGTGCAGGGAGGCGGTCACCGCCGACCGCAACGCGTGCAGGTTCGACCACGTGGTCGCCGTTTCCAGCGTCTCGCAGAAGACGCCCGCGTCCAGCAGCGCGTCACGCAGGTAGGGACCGTCGAAGCGTCCATCCAGCCACTCCTCGGCCGCCCCCTCACCGGATGACGTTCCTCCTGCGGCGGTGAGCAGTGCTGACGTACGAGCGCGACGATCGGAGATGCCCTCCCCCTCGTATACCGTGACGATGCTGGCGCCCTTCGCGAGCGCCTTCCCGATCCTGCCCACCTGCGCGAGACTGACAGCGGTCTCCGCTTCGTCGGACAGGCGGATGACCGTCGGTCCTCCGCCGTGCTGTGCGACCTGCCTCAGTCCGTCGGCGCCTCGGGCGAAGTCCGGAAAGCTCCAGGACTCGAGAATACGATCACGAGGTACCGGATGCACGCGCACGCGGACTTCCGTGATCACCCCGAAGATGCCCTCCGACCCGAGGAACACGCGGATGAGATCCGGGCCTGCTGCCGACCCCGGTGAACGACCGAGTTCGATGTCGCCGGTCGGGGTGGCCACGCGGATCCCCGTGACCATCGCGTCGAATCGCCCGAGGCCCGCAGAGTTCTGCCCCGATGAGCGCGCAGCCGCGAATCCGCCGATCGTGGCATAGCGGAAACTCTGGGGGTAGTGACCCAGTTCGTATCCGCGTGCGGTCAGCAGAGCCTCGGCGTCCGGGCCCGTCGTACCGGCGGCCAGGAGCGCCTCTCCGCTGACCTCATCGAGATGGATGAGACCAGTGAGCCGCCGCAGATCGAGGCTGATGACGCCCCGATGCGCGCCGCGCTCAGGTGCGAGAGCTCCCACGACGCTCGTTCCGCCACCGAACGGGATCACTGCGACGCCACGCTCGGCCGCGACGCCGAGCACGGCAGCGACCTCGGTGTGACTGCCCGGGAGGATCACGGCATCCGGCGCGGCCTGGTGCTGTCTGCGTCGCCTCAGCAGGTCGGGAGTCGAGCGCCCCCCGGCGTGACGGATCCGCGCCTCTGCGGAGTCATCCACGTGCGCGATCCCGACGACCGCGACGAACGCCTCGAGATCGTCCGACTGAAGCGCCGAGGGTTCGAGGTGCACATCGCCCAGGACGACCGGTGCATCCGGCTTGCGGATCCGCCCGAGCAGCAACGGAAGAAGAGCGCGCACCGCTCGCGGGAGTTCCTGCGCCTTGACCGGGTCGCCCCAACCGTTCCACCGCATCTCCGACTGTGCGGCGTCGCTGCCGTTCTCCTGCGTCATGCGTTACAGTGTGACACATCATGGAAGAACGTCAAGTCATCGCCGATCCGCCGATCGTGCCGTCGCCGCAATGGGATGCCACGCAATCGCGCATCCTCGACGCGGCCGACGCGCTGATCAGCCGCCGCGGGGTCCACGGCGTCACCATCGCAGAGTTGGCACGGCGAGCAGGCCATAGCCGACCGACCATCTATCGAAGCTGGAGCGATGCCGACGACGTGGTCCGCGCGGCTCTGCTCCGGCGCGTGGCGGGAATCGTCGAGCAGTTCCCCACCCAGGCCGGGTCGCGTCAGAACCTGGTCGACGACGTGCTTCGGTTCTCTTCGCTCTTTCGCAACGATGCCGTCTACGGGCGACTGCTCGAGGACGAGCCCGAGGTCTTCACCCGCTACACGTTGCAGCGCGTCGGATCGAGTCAGCGGATGATCCTGCAGTGGCTGACGATCGCCATCCGCGAGGCGCAACAGGGTGGCACCGTTCGTGATGGCGAGCCGAACGAGATCGCAGTGATGCTGCTTCTCATCGCGCAATCGGCAGTGCTGTCGCACGGCACCGTGTCCGAGCTGATCTCCCCGGAGGCGTGGGAGCGCGAGCTTCGCGCCGCGCTCGATGGGCTGCTCCGACCATGACCTCTCCCTCCCCCGACCTCAATGTCGCGCGTCGGGCCGAAGAACTCCGCCGCTCGGCTCAGGAGACGGTCGACGTGCTCGTGATCGGAGGCGGCATCACGGGCGTCGGAGTCGCGCTCGACGCCGCGTCACGTGGACTGAGCGTCACTCTTCTCGAAGCGGACGACCTGGCGTTCGGCACCAGCAGATTCAGCTCCAAGCTCGTGCACGGCGGTCTTCGCTACCTCGCGACTGGCGACATCGCCACCGCGAAGGAGAGCGCGTTCGAACGCCACCTGCTGATGACGGTCATCGCACCGCATCTCATCCGGCCCCTCGGTCAGCTTCTCCCCTTCGCTCCCGGTGTAACGGCGCGACAGCGCGCGGCGGGCATAGCGGGCATGGGCATGGGCGACCTGCTTCGGATGCGGGCACGCACCCCACGAAAGGCACTGCCTGCGCCACGTCTCGTCTCGGCCCGCACCGCCAACGCTCTCGTTCCCGCCCTCAACCCGCGCGGTCTTCGAGGAGGGATGCTGTCGTACGACGGTCAGCTCGTGGATGACGCCAGGCTGGTCGTGACGGTGGCGCGCACCGCCGCAGGTCTCGGTGCCCGCATCCTCACTCGGGTGAGGGCACTCGAGCTCCACGGTGGCGGGGCGAAGGCCGAGGATGCGCTGACCGGCGAACGCCTCGAGATCCGAGCGCGCAGCGTCGTCAATGCCACCGGCGTCTGGGCGGGCACTCTGGACGAGTCGATCACGGTCCGTCCCAGCCGGGGAACCCACATCGTGCTCGATGCCGCCGACCTCGGTCACCCGTCCGCGGCGCTCACCATCCCGCACGAGGGCTCGATCAGTCGCTACGTCTTCGCCTTGCCACAGGTGAATGGGCGCGTCATCGTCGGGCTCACGGACGAAGACGCTCCGGGCCCAGTGCCTCGGGTCGCCGTTCCGACGGAGGGCGAGATCACGTTTCTGCTGTCGAATCTCAACCGGGTGCTGTCTGTCCCCATCCGCAGGAATCAGGTCCACGGCGCTTTCGCCGGACTCCGCCCGCTGGTGGACTCAGGCGCAGACTCGACAGCGGACATCTCCCGCCGCCATCTCGTCGCCGTCTCGGAATCCGGCTTCGTCAATGTGCTGGGCGGCAAACTGACGACATACCGCCGGATGGCCGAGGACGCCGTCGACCTCGCCTCGAGCACCGGCGCACTCGGCGCACCTCCGAGCCGGACGGCATCACTCCGACTCGTCGACAGCGCCGTGATTCCGGCGTCGGGCACGGCCTCCCAAGCTGAACTCACACGTGCAGAGATCGAGTTCGCCGTCCGCGCCGAAGGCGCCATGACGGTCGATGACATCCTCGATCGACGTTCCCGTGTGGGTCTCGTCGCCGTTGATCGAGTCCGCGCGACTGCGACGGTGGAAGCCGTGCTCGCCGAGACTCTCGCGCAGCTATCCTGAACGATCGAGCACCGGCGCCTGTCGTTGCGTTTCCACCGCACGACTCAGCAGGGAACAGCCACGGAACAGCGTGTGAACACCACCGCTGTGGTGCCCCAAGACGCCGCGCGCGGGCGGCGGAGCGTGCACAGTGGTGTCATGGACATGCTCCTCTCGATGCTGGGCGGCAAGGGAATATCGGGTCTGTTCAAGACAGGCACCGCGATCCTCACGATTCTGCTGGTCGTTCCGGCTCTCCTGAAGATCTTCATCGTGACCGTCGACGAGGGCTGGGCGGCGATCCGCACACGAAACGGCAAGCCGATCATCCGTAACCGTCCGCAGCGACGTCCGACGAACCGCGGCGGCGCAGTCGGAGAGGTCGTCGTCCTCGATCCGGGGTCGCACGGCGCCTTCCCGCTCTTCTACTGGTACCGGCTCATCGACGTGCGGTGCCGGGCGACTGACCTCCCCGCACGCGAGATGAGCGGCGCCACCGGGCGACAGTTCCGGGTGCATGCCTCCTTCGAGTGGCGACCCATTCCGACCGGCCGTGATCTGCGCGTCTTCGAACTCGATGTCGTCAACGTCAAAGAGCGCGCGTCGAACATCGTCGGCGCAGCCCTGAGAGACGTGATCCGCGGATTCGACGACGCAGAGCTCCCGCACAACGACGAGATCAACACCCGGGTGATCGCCGCCAGCGCTGAGGAAGTGCGCCGCGCCTGCGGCGTGGAGCTCGTCCGCGTGATGGTCACCGGCGACTCGCTGACGGACGGCTACCTGCTGTCGACGGCCCTGCGCGACACCGACCGCGGCGCCCAGGCGGTCGCATCGCTGCACGCCCTGAACTGAACCGGCGCTGTCCGGCACACCTTCACGGGTGTAGTGTTTTGAACATGTTCGAAACTGAGATTCCGGAGAGTAAGAGCGCCCGTACCCGAGCCCGAATCAGCGAGGCTGCAATCGCCTCCTTCATCGAGCGCGGGTACGCCGACACCACGATGCGGTTGATCGCCGATCGTGCCGGTGTCTCGGTTGGAAATGCGTACTACTACTTCCCGTCGAAGAATCATCTCGTTCAGGACCTCTACGAGCGCGTGCAGCGCGAACACGCGGGGGCTGCGGTTCCGCTCCTGGCAGAGGAACGGGGACTAGTGGATCGACTGCGCATCGTCTTCGAGTCGGGGCTCGACACTCTCGTTCCCTATCAGCGCAGCGCTCCCGGATTCCTGAGCGCGATGATCGCGCCCGACTCCCCTATCAACCCTCTGTCCGCCGATTCCGGCCCCGCGCGCGAGATGACGGTGTCACTCTTCCGTGAGGCCGTCAGCGGTGCGCAGCACCGGCTCCCGACCGACGTGGCAGCCCTCCTACCGGAAGCGCTGTTCGTCGCCTACCTGGGCTTGGTGCTCCGCTGGACCTATGACAGTTCTGCCGGCCAGGAGAAGACCAGGCGGATGCTCGATGCCGGACTTCGCCTGCTTGCCGTTTCTTTGCCGTTCGTGCGGATGCCGGGGCTGCATCAGACGACGCGCGAACTCCTCACGCTCGTCGTGGAGATGCGATCGTGAGTGAGGACGATTCTGCTGATGGCCGCAGCGGGGCAATGGATTTCGCGAGGCCGTATTTCGGTCGCGCGGTGCGCACCACCTGGGTTCTGTTCGTCGTCCTCGTCACCGTCGCGTTCATCGTCCAACGGCTCCAGCCCGTGCCCGGCCTTGTTTATGAAGAGGTCAATGGAATGACAGGCGCTTCGCTGTTCGTATTTCGAATCGCCGTCGTCACGGTCGTTGTGACAATCGCCTCCGGCATAGGAGCCATCCTCCTCTCACCCCTCGGCTGGCTTCTGTGTCGACTGCTCCTTCCGATTCGTTCGTTCGCAGTGCATTTCGTCGCGTATGCCGCACTCGGTGCAGGGATCGGACTCGTGTTGATGGTGCTCTTCCCAGCAGCAGCGCAGTACTGGTCGGCGGTGTTCGGAATCCACACTGTCGGCGCACTGACGCTATCCGTACCGTTGGGGTGGTGGCTCACGGCGCGCAGAGCGCTCCGTGAGGATCCCGGACTGATACGCAGACGAGAAGTGCCTGGACTGGGGACGCCTCTATCCCCACAAGCCGATGAGTTCTGACGCACTACAGAAACCCCCACTCCGGCGCATCGGAGTTAACTACACCGGGCAGGGAGTTCGGTAAGGGTCGCTGGGCGCTCGGGCACATGCTCGCCGGAACCGACCGGTTCTTGATCCACACGTAGCGCACTGCGCGCTCGGTGCCGTCATCGGCATCGTCGTCATCGTGCTCGATTCCTCAACAGGATCCGGCATCGACACTCGGTCGGCCGCCGTAGTCGTAGGCGCGTCTGCGATGTCCGTCTCGACGGATGGTCCAGCCGCGATCTGTACCCAACTGGCTGAGTTCAGCGCCGTTCGTGCAGCGGGAGGTCGATCGCGCCGGTCTCGCCGGCGTTGCGCGCGACCGGGATCCGGGTGCCGAGGACCTGAGACACGACGTCCTGCGCGATCTTCGAGGCTGTGAGGCCGGCATCCGCGAGGATCTGCTCGCGCGACGCGTGGTCGATGAACTGATCCGGGAGGCCCAGTTCATCGACGGCCGTATCGATGCCGGATTCCCGGAGCACCTGCCGAACGCGAGTGCCGATTCCGCCGACGCGAATGCCATCCTCGAGCGTGATCACCAGACGATGCCGAGCGGCCAGGGTCACGACGGATGCTTGCACCGGAATCGCCCAGCGCGGATCGATCACGGTCGCCCCGATCCCCTGCGCGCGCAATCGTGCAGCGACGTCCATCGCCAATGCGGCGAAGGGGCCGATCCCGACCAGAAGCACATCCTCGGACTCGCCACGGGCGAGCACATCGACGCCGTCATCGAGACGCTCTATCGCGGGAAGTTCCGGGGCCACCTCGCCCTTCGGGAAGCGGATGACGGTGGGACCGTCGTCGATGGTGACGGCCTCGTCCAGCGCCTCGCGCAGCCGGGCACCGTCACGGGGAGCCGCGATGCGGATGTTCGGGACGATCTGCAGCATCGCCAGATCCCACATGCCGTGATGACTCGGCCCGTCGGGACCGGTGACGCCGGCCCGATCAAGAACGAACGTGACGCCTGCGCGGTGCAGGGCGACATCCATCAGCACCTGGTCGAAAGCTCGACCCATGAACGTGGCGTAGACGGCGACAACCGGGTGCAAGCCGCCATAGGCGAGACCGGCAGCAGAGGCCACCGCGTGCTGCTCGGCGATCCCCACGTCGTAGACCCGGTCCGGGAAGCGTTCGGCGAACGGCGCGAGTCCGGTCGGGCGGAGCATGGCTGCCGTCATCGCGATGATCTTCGGATCACGCTGACCTGCGTCGACGAGCGCATCGGAGAAGACATCCGTCCACCCCTGGCCACCGCTGGACAGGGTTTCGCCTGTGGTCGGGTCGATGCGCCCGACAGCATGGAACTGGTCGGCCTCATCGTCGCGCGCCGGCTGGTACCCGCGCCCCTTCTCGGTGATCGCGTGAACGATCACCGGAGCGCCGTAGGACTTCGCGAGCTCAAGTGTCTCCAGGAGCGCGCCCAGGTCATGCCCGTCGACCGGCCCGAGATACTTGATGTCGAGATTCGAGTACAGCGCCTCGTTGTTCGTGAAGCGCGAGAGGAACCCATGCGTTCCGCCACGCACGCCCCGGAAAACGGCACGTCCGACGGGTCCGAATGCTCGGAACAGGCGATCCGACTTGCGGTGCAGATCCTTGTACGCGGCGGCGGTGCGCACCCTGTTCAGGTACCGCGACATGCCGCCGATCGTCGGCGCGTAGGATCGGCCGTTGTCATTCACGATGATGACGAGGTTGCGGTCATTGTCATCGGAGATGTTGTTCAACGCCTCCCACGTCATCCCGCCGGTGAGCGCCCCATCGCCGACGACGGCCACGACATGACGGTCCGAACGGCCGGTCGCAGTCAGCGCACGTGAGATCCCGTCCGCCCAGCTGAGCGAGCTCGAGGCGTGCGAAGACTCGACCACGTCGTGCGGGCTCTCGCTGCGCTGCGGGTAACCGGCGAGGCCCCCGCGCACACGCAGATCAGAGAAGTCCTGACGCCCGGTGAGCAGCTTGTGCACATACGACTGATGCCCGGTGTCGAAGATGAAGGGGTCGTCCGGCGAGGAGAAGACCCGGTGAAGGGCGATGGTCAGCTCGACGACACCCAGGTTCGGGCCGAGATGGCCGCCCGTCCGCGAAACGTTCTCGACAAGGAAAGCGCGGATCTCCTCAGCCAGTTCCACCAACTGCTCGGTAGACAGCGCGTCCAGATCCCGGGGTCCTGAGATGCTCGGAAGAATGGGCATCTGCACCTCCTCACAGGCGTTGTGCGGCTCGTCCGATCGGACGGACGAGAACCCCTCGATCCTATCGCGGCTCTCCGGGAATCCCCGGAGAGCGAAGCCGCTTCTGCAGGGCGGCCGCATCCGCCAGCTGTCATTCGCCTACGAGGTCCTCGACGCTGCCAAGGTCAGGCTCAGGGACGGCCGGACGGCATACGAGCTGCGCGACCTCGACGTACACGAGTTCTCGTTCGTGCTCGTCAGCGCCAACCGTGACACGTCCATCGCGGCGGTGAAGTCAGCACTGGCACGTCGCCCATGGCTCACCAAAGTCCTTTCACGGGGCGGCGGTGCTCTTTGCTTCCTGCCTGTGGCATTTACTGGCGTTCGGTGCCAAGGTGAGACGGATGAACCGCTCTCAGAAGGTCGCCGCTACCGTGTCGGTGCTCGTCGTCGCGGGCCTCGCCGCTGTGGCTGCTCCCGCTGTCGCGTCGGTCGCGTCGGATATAGGCGGCTGGGCGCTGTTCAACCAGCCCGCAGCTGCTGCTCCGACTGATGCCGCTACTGCTCCGGCTGATGAGCCGGTCGCGTCTCATGCGCCGACCCTGGATGGCATGCACGGCGACTGCGCTCTCCTGTATTACCCGAACGATCCGTCGATCACTCCGCGGCTCGACGCACCCGTCGACAACGGTCCGCGCGAATTCGCGGTCGGCGAGGTCGGCCTCGTTGACGGTATCCCGACGACGTACACCGTCGCGCCGGGCGATGCGATCCAGGGAATCGGTGCCCGCTTCTGCGTGTTCGGGACGGGCCTGTTCTACTTCAACGACGTTCACCTGCAGGGCACCATCCAGCCGGGCGACGTGCTGCGCCTGCGCCCGTAGCACTCGATCCTCCGAAGGCTCCGCTTCCCGTCCGGGGAGCGCGGGCCTTCGCTGTTCGTTGGATGCTGCCAGAGTGTCAGCTCATCCCGCCGTGCACCCAGTCCTGCGCCCGCCAGATGACGTTCTACAGGTTCCATGGCGCAACGTCGCATGTGTCCCGCCGCTGCCCCATGCGGGCGGTCCAGGAGGCGATGCGGCCGCAGCAGATGCGGCGTCCGGTGAACTGGTAGACAGCGTTGCAGAGCGCGCTGCGCATGGAGGTGTCCCCTCGTCGGTCGCGGCCCCGGAGCGGGGCTAGCGTTGGCAGCGGCTCACGCCGTCATTTCTATGGCGCGTTCTTCAACGCAAAGCGCCCCGCCCGGCTGATGCCGGACGGGGCGCTACTCACTTCAGAACTACACCAGCGAACGCAGCACGTACTGCAGAATGCCGCCGTTGCGGTAGTAGTCCGCCTCACCGGGGGTGTCGATGCGCACGACCGCGTCGAACTCGATCGGCTGCTTGCCCTCGGCCGAGTTCTCGCTCGGGGTCGCCGTGACGCGCACCGTCTTGGGGGTCACGCCCGAGTTCAGCTCTTCGAGGCCTGCGATCGACACGATCTCGGTGCCGTCGAGTCCGAGCGACTCCCAGCTCTCCCCAGCCGGGAACTGCAGGGGAACGACGCCCATGCCGATCAGGTTGGAGCGGTGGATGCGCTCGAAGCTCTCGGTGATGACCGCCTTGACGCCCAGCAGGCTGGTGCCCTTGGCCGCCCAGTCACGCGACGACCCGGAACCGTACTCCTTGCCGCCGAACACGACGAGCGGGGTGCCCTGCTCGGCGTAATTCATGCAGGCGTCGTAGATGTACGACTGCGGTCCGCCCTGCTTCGTGAAGTCGCGCGTGAAGCCGCCTTCGACGACCTGACCGTCATTGACGGCCGAGACCATGACGTTCTTCAGACGGATGTTCGCGAACGTGCCGCGGATCATCACCTCGTGGTTGCCGCGGCGCGAGCCGAAGGAGTTGAAGTCCTTGCGGTCCACACCGTGCGCGGTGAGGTACTCCGCGGCCGGCGTGCCCGTCTTGATGTTTCCGGCCGGCGAGATGTGGTCGGTGGTGACCGAATCGCCGAGCGTCGCCATCACGCGCGCGCCCTGGATGTCGCGCACCGGGGTGAGCTCCATCGTCATACCGTCGAAGTACGGAGCCTTGCGGACGTACGTCGAGTTCTCATCCCACTGGAAGATCGCGTCATCCGGAGTCGGCAGGCTCTTCCAGCGCTCGTCGCCCTCGAAGACGGTCGAGTACTGCTTGATGAACTGCTCACGGGAGATCGACGAGTCGACGAGGTTCTGCACCTCGTCGGGCGTCGGCCAGATGTCCCGCAGGAAGACGTCTTCGCCGTCGGTGCCCTTGCCGAGCGCATCGTTCTCGAAGTCGAAGTGCATCGAACCTGCCAGCGCGTACGCGATGACCAGCGGCGGGCTGGCAAGGTAGTTCATCTTCACGTCGGGGCTGATGCGACCCTCGAAGTTGCGGTTACCGGAGAGGACTGCGGTGACGGCGAGATCGTGAGAGTTGATCGCCTCGGACACCTCCTCGATCAGCGGACCGGAGTTGCCGATGCAGATCGTGCAGCCGTAGCCGACGGTGTAGAAGCCGAGGCCTTCGAGATCCTTGTCGAGACCGGACTTCTCGTAGTAGTCGGTGACGACCTTCGACCCCGGGCCGAGCGTGGTCTTCACCCACGGCTTCTGCTTCAGACCCTTCTGGAGGGCCTTCCGCGCGACGAGTCCGGCGGCGATCATCACCGACGGGTTCGAGGTGTTCGTGCACGACGTGATCGCGGCAAGCGTGACAGCGCCGTTGTCGAGGATGTACTTCTCCCCCGACGGCGTGGTCACCGGCACCGGCTTCGAGGCATTCGCCGGTGCACCGCTGTTGATGTGCACGGGACGGGTGGTCGTCTCCTCCTCACCGGGGACGGAGCCGGGGTCGGATGCCGGGAACGAGTGCTTCGAGTCGAGATCGACGATGTCATCCGACGTCGATGCCGACGCATAGCTGAGGATGTCCTGCTCGAACTGCGCCTTCGCCTCGGAGAGGAGAATGCGGTCCTGCGGGCGCTTCGGTCCGGCGATCGATGGCACGACGGTTCCGAGATCGAGCTCGAGGTACTCGCTGAAGGTCGGCTCGTGCGAGGCGTCGTGCCAGAGCTTCTGCTCCTTGGCGTAAGCCTCGACGAGCGCGACGGCCTCGTCGCTGCGGCCGGTGAGGCGAAGGTAGTCGAGCGTGACGTCGTCGATCGGGAAGATCGCTGCCGTGGAGCCGAACTCCGGGCTCATGTTGCCGATGGTGGCGCGGTTCGCGAGCGGGACCGATGCCACGCCGGCGCCGTAGAACTCGACGAACTTTCCGACGACCCCGTGCTTGCGCAGCAGGTCGGTGATCGTGAGGACGACGTCGGTCGCCGTCACACCGGCCGGGATCTCACCGGAGAGCTTGAAGCCGACGACGCGCGGGATGAGCATCGACACGGGCTGGCCGAGCATCGCAGCCTCGGCTTCGATGCCGCCGACGCCCCAGCCGAGCACGCCGAGGCCGTTGACCATCGTCGTGTGCGAGTCGGTGCCGACGCAGGTGTCCGGGTAGGCACGGAGGACACCGTTGACATCGCGGTCGTAGATGACCTTGGCCAGGTGCTCGATGTTGACCTGGTGCACGATGCCGGTGCCAGGGGGGACGACCTTGAAGTCGCTGAACGCCGTCTGGCCCCAGCGCAGGAACTGGTAACGCTCACCGTTGCGCTCGTACTCGATCTCGACGTTGCGCTCGAGCGCGTTCTCGCTGCCGAAGAGGTCGGCGATCACCGAGTGGTCGATGACCATCTCGGCGGGAGAGAGCGGGTTGATCTTGTTCGCGTCGCCGCCGAGAGCCGTGACAGCCTCACGCATGGTGGCGAGGTCGACGATGCACGGCACGCCGGTGAAGTCCTGCATGACCACGCGCGCCGGCGTGAACTGGATCTCGGTGTTCGGCTCAGCGGCGGCATCCCACGATCCGAGCGCCTCGATCTGCGCCTTCGTCACGTTCGCGCCGTCTTCGGTGCGAAGCAGGTTCTCCAGGAGGACCTTGAGACTGAAGGGGAGGTTGTCGAAACCGGGCACCGTGTCGATGCGGAAGATCTCGTAGTCGGTGCTGCCGACCGTCAGGGTGCTCTTGGCACCGAAGCTGTTCACCGTCGACACGAGTGCGTCTCCTTCTGATCGGATGGGAGCGGCAGGCGTCTCCATCTTGCTCGCCTCTGAGGTCCGGCGGCTAGCAAGGCGGACCTAACCAGTCTGCGCGTTTCGGCCTCTCGGCAGAAGCTTTCAATTTATCTTGACGTCAAGATAAATCTATCACGATTCGACGGCGACGTCCTCCGACGGCGTGCGGGGATAGAGTGCCCGCACCACGAGCCAGGTGACAGCGATCATCGGCGCGAACAGCGGCAATCCCATGATCAACTTCAACGTGCCGAGCGCGGTGACGTCACCGGCGAAGTACAACGGCAGCTGCACGCCGAGACGCGCGAAGAACAGCGCGGCCCATGCGATGCCCAGCCAGAAGAACGCCCGACGCTTGCGCCGATCGCTGCGCCACGCCGTGCCCTCCCCCATCAGGAAGCCGACGGCGAGCCCGATCAGCGACCACCCGACGAGCGCGGAGATGAGGAGAACCGAGCCGTACAACGAGTTCGTGATGAATCCGGGAACGAAGTTGTCCTCGCCACGCCCCGTCCACAGCGCGAGGGCAGCCGCGGCGCCGGCTGCGACGAGCCCGCCCAGTGCGGCAGCCGGCGGCGACTTCTGCAGCAGCCGCACGATCGTGAACACCGCAGCGATGCCGACGGAGACGCCGAGCGCCAGGATCAGTGGATCCGGCTTCACCGTGAAGAGGACGACGAAGGCGAGGCTGGGCAGGACGGATTCCAGGATGCCGCGCCATCCGCCCATCGCTGACCACACGACCTTGTGGGTCGACGAGCTGTCTGCGGGATCGAGCCCCGCGCGACGTGCAGCACCGCCGAGCGCCGCGCCGAAGATCTCCGTCGCGCTCTGCTCGCGCTCGGCGTCGGGATCGGGTGCGCTCACGCTCACGCGGAACCCGGCGTGGCCGGCATCTTCAGGGGAATCAGGTCGCGCGGAGGCATCGGCGAACCGCCGCGGACGACGACGATCGAACGGAAGAGGTCCTCGACCTTCTCCGCCGCTTCCGGGTCGGATGCGGCGGCTCCGCCGATGACGCCGCGGAGGAACCAGCGCGGACCGTCGATGCCAATGAATCGGGCGAGCCGGAGTCCGGAGCCCTCGCTCGCCGGGGCGGGGACCTCAGCGAGAAGCTCCTTGCCCAGTGGGCCGTCGCGCTCCTCGACACGGCCACCCTGCGTGCGGACCTGGTCGCGCAGCTGCACGCGGGTCTCGTCCCAGAGCCCCCCGGAGCGGGGAGCGGCGAACGGCTGCACCTGGAGCGACGAGTCGGCGTAGTCGAGTCCGACCGCGACGATCCGCTTGGTCTGCTCCTCGACCTCGAGGCGCAGGTTCAGGCCCTCCCTCGGGAGGATCTTGATGCCGCCGAGATCGATGTACGGGCGAACCGGGTTCGCCTCGGAGCCGTCGAAGGGGCCGTCGGTGGCCCGGTTCAGCGGTGCCGACTTCTGAGTGTGGGGGGTGTTGTCAGTCATTGCCCTGCCCTGCTGGGGTTTGGTTTTGTTCTGCCTGGTAGCCGGTGGATCCGAATCCGCCATCGCCGCGGACGCTGTCCGACAGCTCTTCGACCGGAAGGAAGACGGCGCGCGTCACCGGCATGACGATCAATTGTGCGATGCGGTCTCCGACGGCCACATCGTACGCGCTGTGGATATCGGTGTTGATCAGACTCACCTTGATCTCACCGCGGTAGCCGGCATCGACGGTCCCCGGCGAGTTCACGATCGAGATTCCGTGCTTCGCGGCGAGTCCGCTGCGCGGGACGACGAATGCTGCGAAACCCTCGGGGAGGGCGATCCGCAGGCCGGTGCCGACCAGCGCCCGCTCGCCCGGGGCGAGGTGAACAGCCTCGGCCGCGACGAGATCCGCACCGGCGTCTCCCGGGTGGGCGTATCCGGGCATCACGACGTCGCCGGCCAAGACAGGAGCGATAATGGGGACATCAACGGAATCGGTCACCCCATGAGGCTAATGCAGAACCCCCGCACAGACGCACGTCCGCTCTACCGCGAACGCCTGGCGCCGAGTCTGCGGCTGCTCGCCACGGTGGCCCTCGCCGGCCCCATGGTCTCGCTGATCTTCGTTCCGGTCGGATCGACCGTCGCACTCGTGATCGGCGGCGCCGTCTCGGCCATCCTCGTCCTGGGTTTCATCGCGATGACACCCGTCGTCCTCGTGGAGGGAACCGTGCTCCGCGCCGGCCGCGCGCACATCGATGCCCACCACCTGGGCGAGCCGGTCGCGTTGACGGGCGAAGAGGCGAGACACGCGCGCGGGCCAGGACTTCCGGCGAACGGCTGGCACCTCATCCGCGGAGGAATCGACGGCATCGTCGTGGTTCCGAACATCGACCCGGATGATCCGGTCGAAACCTGGACGATCTCTTCACGCACGCCCGACCGTCTGGCCGCCGCCATCCGCGCCGCCCGCCCCTGACGACGATTCGACGCCGACGTTCGACGCCGACGCCGGCCTTGACGACAACGCGCCCCCGACCATGCGGTCGGGGGCGCGTTGTATCGCGAAGCTGCGCTCAGGCAGCGCACTCCTTGCAGATCGGACCCGAAGCGTCCTCGTGGTCCAACTGCGAGCGGTGCTTCACCAGGAAGCAGCTCATGCAGGTGAACTCGTCCTGCTGCGCTGGCAGCACGACGACGTCGAGGTCGAGGTCGGAAAGGTCGGCACCCGGGAGGTCGAAGCTCGACGGGTTGTCGGCGTCCTCGTCCCCGGTGGAGCCGGAGAGCTTGTCCGGCACACGCTCCTTGAGGGCTTCGATCGACTCGGAGTCGTCTTCACTCTTGCGCGGAGCGTCGTAATCGGTGGCCATGCTGTAGATCTCCACTTTCATGGTGCGAGTGGGTGGTGTGCCGCAGGGATCGGCGGCCATAGTTTGCACGACGTGGGAGCAATAAGCAAATGCCGTGGCGTGCGACAGAGCAAACTCACGGCACGCCCAGGGTATTCCCGGCTCTGAGGGGTGACGCGTGACACCATGAATCCACACCCATCAGAGGGGCATTCGCATGGAAAACGTCACCATCGTCGGCACCGAAGCAGGAGTCCTCGTGCTCGCGACCGAGTCGGGCGAGCGCTTCGCGCTCTCCATCGACGACGTGCTGCAGCGGGAGATCCGTCGTGCCACCCGGCAGAGCGAACCCGCCGCGCAGCGCCTCGCGGCCAGTCCCCGCGACATCCAGGCGCAGATCCGCGCCGGTCTCACCGCCGCAGAGGTCGCCGAGCTCCTCGGCATCAGCCTCGAAGACGTCGCACGCTTCGAAAGTCCTGTACTCGCCGAACGCGAGCACATCATCGACCAGGCCCTCGCCGTGCCCGTGCTCATCGGCAGCGAGGTGGAGCCGGACGCGCAGCCGACCTTCGGCGTCGCCATCCGCGCGAAGCTGGCCGAGGTGTCCGCCACGGCGGAGCGCTGGGCGAGCTGGAAGGACGAGTCCGGCTGGATCGTGAAGCTGGAGTTCTCCGCCAGCGATGTCGAGCACGACGCGCGATGGAGCTTCGACCCGCGTCGCAGTGCGCTGTCGCCGCTCAATGCCGACGCCACCCAGCTCTCCCGCCAGGGCTCGCTGCCCGAGGGCCTGATCCCCCGACTGCGTGCTGTGGAGGCGGATCGTCCCGCATCGCCGTACAAGGACGAGAGTCGCTTCGACTCGGGAGCATTCGGGCCTCGGCTGCTGCCGGCACCGGCTGCGGATGCCGACGCCGACACCGACCACACGGCTCCCCAGCGCTCGAATGCCGCGGCGCAGGCTGCCGCCATCAATCGTGCACCGGAGACGTCGACGACCAATCCCGAGACCGCCGACCTGCTCGAGGCGCTGCGCCGCCGTCGCGGTCAGCGTGAGACCGCACCCCTCATCGATGCCGACGACGTCGTTATCGACGCACAGGAACGCGGCTCGAGTCCGATCGCGCTGTTCGACGCGTTCGAGCAGGACACCGAAGCGCGCGAACAGGGCTCGGACACACCCCCGGCAGTCGAACCGCCCGCTGACAGCCCGGCGCGCCGACGACGTCGCAACGCGATGCCCTCCTGGGACGAGATCGTATTCGGAGCGCGTACGGACGAGTGAGCGCGCGCTGTGCCACTCAGCGCGCGAACGTTCCGAGTCTGATCAGCGGCACGTTCTGCTCCTCCGGCGTGAGCGCACCGTGCTGGCCGACCATCGTGCGGCCCCGCTGATCGGCGGCCGTGCCGTCGTACACTGCCCAGACGCCGCGGGCGATCACCATCAGATCGCCGATGCGAGCGGCAGCGGCATCCGTCACAGACGGCCCGAACAACCCGGCAGCCATCGCCTCCGCCTTCGACACGACGTCTGCCGTGCCCTCCAGTTCGCTCCGCCAGCGGGCGAGAACACCGGCGGCATCGGCATCCGACTCCAGATAGACGTGCAGCATCCGCGGCTCCCCGCCGATATGCCGGACCCCCGCGTAGCGCCCGCCGGTGTCGTCCAGCACGACCTGCCGGTGCGGCGGCACATCGACCATCCCATGATCCGACGTCACCAGCACGCCGACGCCTGGCGGCACCCGCACCGACAGTGCGGCGTCGATGTCCTCCAGCGCAGAAACCCATTCCCCGGACGCGACGCCGTGCTTGTGGCCGGCCTTGTCCGCTTCGGGCAGGTAGCAGTACACGAATGATCCCGGATGCCGTACGGCGAGCTCGTACGCGGCGGCGACCCTTTCGGCAGGCGTGGCTGCAGCGACGAACTGCGCTCCGCGCAGGGTTGCCCTGGTGAACCCGCTGTTCGCGTAGGCGGCGACGCCGATGGCGAAGCTCTCCCTGCTCGCGGCGCTGGCCTGCTCGAAGATGGTGGGCGACGCCTGCCAGCTCTCCGGGTCGACTCCTTCGGATTCCCATCCGGTCAGCTGGTTCACGAGCATATCCCGCGTCGGGTCGAGCACTCGATATCCGACGAGTCCGTGCTCCCCCGGCCAGACGCCGGTGAGGATGCTGGTCAGCGCCGCGGCCGTGGTCGACGGGAAGACGGAGCGAGCGACATCCTTCTTCGCCATGCTCCCGGTGAGCGTGCGGGCATGACCGGCGTGAGCGCGCAGATTGATGGTGCCCAGTCCGTCGACGAGGACGAGCACGACGGATTCCGCGCGAGGCAGCGTGAGCGATTCACCGCGAAGTGAGGAGAACAGGTCATCCGCCACCCCGACGACGCTCCGGGCTGTCGCGGAGCCGGACGGTAACATGAGGGACATCCGAGCCAGTCTGACACAGGCCACCAGCACGCCCTCAGGAAGTACATGCCGAAAACCCCGCCGCCCGAGCCCGTCGAGGAGCGCATCCAGGACATAGACCTGTCCCATGAGATGCAGGGCTCGTTCCTCGAGTACGCGTACTCGGTCATCTACTCGCGCGCGCTTCCCGACGCGCGCGACGGGCTCAAGCCCGTACAACGACGCATCCTCTACCAGATGGCCGAGATGGGGCTGCGCCCCGACCGCGGACATGTGAAGAGCGCCCGCGTCGTCGGCGAGGTGATGGGTAAACTGCACCCCCACGGCGACACTGCGATCTACGACGCCCTGGTGCGACTGTCGCAGGACTTCGCACTGCGCGTCCCGCTGATCGACGGCCACGGAAACTTCGGCTCGCTCGACGACGGCCCGGCCGCCGCGCGTTACACCGAGGTACGACTCGCGCCGGCCGCGCTCGCGCTGACCGAGAACCTCGACGAGGACGTCGTGGACTTCGTCCCGAACTACGACGGCCAATTCCAGCAGCCGTCCGTGCTGCCAGCCGCGTTCCCGAACCTCCTGGTGAACGGTGCCAGCGGCATCGCCGTCGGCATGGCGACGAACATGGCGCCGCACAACCTCATCGAGGTCGTCGCCGCCGCGACGCATCTCCTTGAGAACCCGGATGCCACCACCGAAGAGCTCATGGAGTTCGTCCCTGGTCCGGACTTCCCTTCCGGTGCCGTGATCATGGGGCTGGACGGCGTCAAGGACGCGTACACGACCGGGCGCGGAGCCTTCAAGGTGCGCGGCAAGGTCTCGGTCGAACCGCTCGGCCCCCGCCGCACCGGCATCATCGTCTCCGAGCTCCCGTACATGGTCGGTCCTGAGCGGCTCATCGAGAAGATCCGCGACGCCGTGCAGGCCAAGAAGCTGCAGGGCATCAGCGACGTCACCGACCTCACCGACCGCAACCACGGGCTGCGCGTCGCGATCGGCATCAAGACCGGATTCGACCCGAACGCGGTGCTGGAGCAGCTGTACCGGCTGACTCCGCTGGAGGATTCCTTCAGCATCAACAACGTCGCCCTCGTCGATGGCCAGCCGCGCACCCTCGGCCTCAAGGAGATGCTGCGCGTGTACGTCGCGCACCGCCTCGAGGTCATCACGCGCCGTAGCCGGTACCGCCTGGCCCGTCGTGAGGAGAGACTGCACCTCGTCGAGGGACTGCTCATCGCGATCCTCGACATCGACGAGGTCATCCAGGTCATCCGCTCCTCCGACGACTCGGAGCAGGCGCGCATGCGCCTGCGCGAGGTGTTCGATCTCAGCGAGCTGCAGGCCGAGTACATCCTCGAACTGCGCCTGCGCCGCCTGACGCGGTTCTCCCGCATCGAGCTCGAGACCGAGCGCGATGCGTTGAAGGCCGAGATCGCTGCCCTCCGCGAACTGCTCGGCAGCCCGGTGCTGCTGCGAGCCGTCGTCGCAAAGGAGCTGGACGCCGCAGCAGACGCCTACGGCACGCCGCGGCGCACGCTGCTGATGAACGCTGCTCCCCCGAAGCCGCGCGCCACGAAGGGCGCCGTCGACCTGCAGATCGCGGACGCGCCGACCGTGCTGGTGCTGTCGACGACGGGACGCGCCGTGCGCGTGGACCTCGCCGAAGGGCAGGAACTGACTGTTCCGGCCCGGCGCAGCAAGCACGATGCGATCCTCACGACTATCGAGGCGACGGTGCGCGCCGAGATCGGCGCCCTCACCAGCACCGGCCGCGTCGTGCGCTTCTCCCCTGTCGATCTCCCCTCGGTGCCGGCGAGCTCGGTGCAGCTCGCCGCGGGCACGCCGCTGCGCGACTACCTCGGCATCACGACCCGCGGCGAACGGATCGTCGCGTTCGTCCGCTTCGACAGTGAGATCCCGATCGCGCTCGGCACCGCTCAGGGCACCGTGAAGCGCATCATCCCCACGGCTCTCCCCGTCCGACCCGACCTCGAGGTCATCGGCATGAAGCCGGGCGATGCGGTCATCGGCGCCGCCGAGGCAGCCGACGACGCCGAGCTCGTCTTCGTGACGACCGACGCCCAGCTGCTGCGGTTCTCGGCCTCTTCCGTGCGTCCGCAGGGTGCGGCGGCCGGCGGTATGGCGGGTATCAAGCTCGGCGCCGGAGCATCCGTGCTGTTCTTCAGTGCGGTGCCCGCCGACTCGGATGCGGTGGTCGCCACAGTGTCGGGCGCCGAGAGCATCCTGCCGGGAACCGACGCTGGCCGGGCCAAGATCAGCGCCTTCTCCGAGTACCCGGCCAAGGGCCGCGCGACCGGCGGCGTGCGCGCCCACTCGTTCCTGAAGGGCGAGGATCGTCTCACCGTCGCCTGGGTCGGCCCCGCTCCCGCACAGGCCGTCGATCCGACCGGAGCGGTACGCAAGCTGCCGGAACCCGGCGCGCGCCGTGACGCTTCCGGTCAGCCGGTCGACGCGGTGATCGGCTCCATCGGCCGAACCCTGATCTGATGACCGGGTCTGTCACGCTCGTCTCCGGGCTCCCCGGGGTGGGGAAGACGACGGTGGCCAGAGCGCTGGCCTCGACGTTCCCCCGCGGAGTGCACCTCGACACGGACGATATCGGCGAGAACTTCATCGTCTCGGGGCTCGTGCTCCCCGGCGGGAAGCCAGAGCACGAGTCCGAACGGCAGCTCGTCCTCCGGCGCGACAACATCATCGCCCTCGCGCGGAACTTCGTCGCGGCGGATTTCGACGTCGTGATCTCCGACGTCGTGCTCTGGGCGGACCTGCTGGACCGCTACGCCGCGGGCCTGGCGACCGGGCTGCGATTCGTCCTTCTCACCGCGTCGCCAGAGACGATCGCCTCCCGCGACGGCGACCGTGACAAGCACGTCGCGGAATCCTGGTCGCATCTGCGTGCCGATCAGGATTCCTGGGATTCCCCAGGACTGCGCCTCGATACCAGCACCTTGTCCCTGGACGAGACGCTGTCCGCCATCTGGGAAGGCTGGTCGGACGCTCTCCTTCCGACCGACCAGGCATCCGCTTAGTCAGCAGCCGGGTCCGAGGCATCCTCCCCGAGGCGAACCAGACCCTGTGAAACGATGTCCGAGACGGTCCGAGCGTGGGTCCCGTCCGGATCGAGGTCCGGATCGAAGACCGTGATCGACGCGCCCCAGGCGCGCGGCGCGACGATCTCGAGGAACACCGTCAGCTCCTCCGGCGACAATCCACCCGAATGCGGGCTGTCGACAGCGGGCATGTGTGCCGGATCGAGCACATCCACGTCCACCTGGAGCCAGAATCCTCGATCGAGGCCGGCAGTGGCGAGCACCCGGGCGGCAGCGCGAGACGCTCCGTGCAGGATGATCTGATCTGCCGGGACGGCGAGAGCGATCGCCTGATCGACCTCCGCCAGATGCGGGTCGTCGTAGCGGCAGCCGACGTGCGCAGTCGCGGCGGCGTCGAAGTACGGACCGAGCCCGTCGATGTCAGCGACCTCGGGGATGTGACGGCCGATCGCGGCGGCGAGGTCCTCGCCTGCCAGTGCACCGATGGACGCACTGTTGCCGGGATGCCGGAAGTCGGTGTGGCCGTCCACGTGCACGAGGCCGCCACCGCCGGTGACCCTGGTGGCCAGGCCCGCGGCGATCACGAGGCTGCAGTCTCCGCCGAGAACAAGCGGTGAATCACCCGCAGTGCGGAGCGCGACCAAGCGGTGCGCCAGACGCCTGGCGTGGGCGATGATCGCGTCCTGGTTGCGCACCCTACCCTCGCGACGGCGAACGTCATCGATGTATCGCCCGGGGAGGACCACTCCGCCGTCGACGGCCCCACGCGCATGGAAGGCCTCGTAGAGGCCGGCTTCACGAAGCGCCTCCGGCGCCTTGGCCGTGCCGGGAACCGCCCCGGCGATCGGTGGTTGCAGACCCAGGTTCGACGGTGCGGAAACGAGCGCGATCATCGATCCATCATCGCAGTCGGGCGTGCTCAGAGCCGGAGCGCCAGCACGTTCGCCGTGAGTCCGGCCGCCGTGCCGCACAGGACGACCGTGTCACCGCGAGCCACCCTGCCGGAATCCAGCGCCCTGGCGAGCATGAACGGTACGGATGCCGACACCATGTTCCCGAAGGCGGCGACCTCATCGATGCGCCGGTCGGCGGGGATCCCGAGTCGGTCGAGCATCGGGCCGAGGGCGGCGGACGCCTGGTGCGGGATCCACAGCGCGACATCGTCACGAGAGAGCCCGAAACGCCGGTGGAAGCGGTCGAAGAAGTCGGGGAGCACCCGCATCATTCCGAGCAGCGCGCGCCGCCCGTTCATGTCGAAGAGGTAGTCGGCGGGGTCGGATGCGGCATATACCTGCGCGGGAGAGCGCGACAGCCCGCCGCGGATCTCGGTGTCGTGCGCGTACGCCGGCCAGGTCTGCTGCAGGCTGCCGATCACGCCGCGGTCCGGGTCCTTCGAACGGCGAAGAACGACGGCCGCCGCGGCATCGCTGAAAAGCTCGTAGCTCTCACGCTGCTCCGAGTTCAGGAACCGGGTGCCGACATCGCCGGAGAACACCAGGATCGTCTCGTAATCTCCGGCGTCGAGATAGCGGGAAGCGACGTCGACGGCGGTGATGAAGCTCGTGCAGGTGGAGTTCACGTCGAAGGCCGCGGCGTGTCCGGTCAGAGTCAGCCGTTCGAGCACGAGGGCTGCCGTGCACGGAATGGGCTGGATGCCGGCCGCAGAGGCACCGAGCACGAGATCCACGTCGTCAGCAGTGAGACCCGCGTGCGCCAGCGCCCGTTCGCACGCTCCCGTGAGCATGTCGAGGTGAGAGACGCCATCCTCGATTCGGTAACGCACCTCATCACCGAAACGCACGACCTGCGCCGACAGCACCGTGCCCCAGCCCGCGATCTCACAGCTTCTCGTCATCAGGTCCCCTCCAGGTCCGCGTCACGCGGCGCAGCTTCACCGTTCCGTCGTGCCGATAGGCCGTGAAGAAGACCTCCGGCCGCAGACTCCCCACCCGATCCGCCAGCGTGTGCAGTTCCTCGGTCACGCTCTGCTTGGTGTGCGCATCGAGGACATCGAGCGACACCTCGAGTCTCATCGGGCCCGTCTGCGCGACGCGGTACTCGTCGAAACCGTCCGCGTACAGCAGCGCACGGGTGACGACGTCGGCGAACACCGGCACCGGGAGGCCCTCGGCCGTACGGAAGACGAGTGTGTCCCCTTCCCGGCCCTCGATCCGCTCGATGGCGGCGAGGGCGCTCCCGCAAGGGCACGGCTCGGCACGTTCGAGAAGGACATCCCCCAGTCGATACCGCACGATCGGCTGCGCACGGCGCCGAAGGTCGGTGATGATCGGGGTGAATCGTCCGTCGCCGAGCGGCTCGCGCTCGACGAGGATGTTGTCCTCATTCAGGTGCAAGGTGCCGCGCTCGCAGGTGTGCGCGAGGAACCCCTCGGTGCACTGGTAGAGCTGATGCAGCAGCGGCTGGCGCAGCGACGCCTGGATGCGCTGGGAGTCCGAGATCTCCAGCACCTCGGCGACTCCGTAGACCTTCTCCGGCAGCGCGTCGTAGTGTCCGTCATCCGCGGCGCGTGCGATCAGGCGCAGCACTGACGGCGGGGCCACCAGGATCGTCGGCCGATATTGCTGCAGGCGGGCGATGTTCGCGGCCATGTCGGCGTGCACATCGAAATATGAGAACGACACCGCTTTCGAGCCGACCGACTCGTAGAGAGTGTTGTCGGCGCGCAGGAACAGCGCGATGCGGTGGCCGAAGAGGCGGCCCTTGGGAAGGGTGCGGGCGAGGACCGTGCCGACCCAGGCGTCCCGTTCTTCAGCGCTGACGACGAACAGTCCGCGATGACCACTGGTGCCGCTGGAGAGTCCGACCGAGTTCGTCCCGAGATCGGCGTCGAACTCCCGTGAACGTTCGTTCGCGATCGCCAATGCCAGGGCCTCGTCACGGTGCGCGCCGACGGTGTTGATCTCGTCGAATCGCCCCATCATGACGCTCTTGTCCATGAGCGGGAGGTCCGCGAAGCCGCCGTGCGCCGCGAGGAGATCGCGGAAGTACCCGGAATGCCTGCGCAGGAATCGGAGGTGCCGCCTCAACAGGCGGCGCTGACGCCGCTCGACGGCGCGGCGGTTGCGCAACGGCCGGAACCACCGCACGGCGGCGAACTCGCCGATGATTCGAATCTTCGACATCAGGTCAGCAGCTCCGTCTCTCCGACCGCATCGTGGCTGCAGACGACGCGGATGCCGGCGGCCGCCAGCCGAGACAGGACCTCGCCCGTGCGTCGGTACGCATCGAAGTCGTACTGCACGGCCCGCGGCAGCGCCTTCATGCGCGGTGCGGCGTCGAGGAGGTCGCGCCCCCACGCCCCGTCGCCGGCCAGCAGCACCTGGCCCTCGACGAGGGCCCCGATATGACCGTCGGCGTGACCGGGCAGATCGATCACGAGGTAGGA
Organism: Microbacterium sp. LWO13-1.2; assembly: GCF_038397725.1. NCBI lineage: Bacteria > Bacillati > Actinomycetota > Actinomycetes > Micrococcales > Microbacteriaceae > Microbacterium > Microbacterium sp. LWO13-1.2. The sequence goes on along the minus strand of NZ_CP151634.1, from coordinate 2,944,424 downwards.
GCCGTCGTCGAAGAGGTCGACCGTGCGCAGCACGGTGCCCGCATGCGCCACCTGTTCGAAATCGTCATCGCGGATGATGCGCGCCGCCCCCGGGAACCACGCGGGCAGCAGCCCGGTCAGGACGCCAGCGCTCAGACGCGGTGCGGCGAGCGTGCGCAGGTGTCCGGCGGTGAGGACGAGGGTTGCGCCAGGAAAGCGGCGGACTCCGCCGACGTGGTCCGGATGCAGGTGCGAGAGGACGACATGGGTGACGGATGCCGGATCCACACCGTCTTCGCGAAGGCGCGCAGCAATGTCATCCTCGTCGGACACGTGTGGCGGGAGCAAGCGCCGGTACGCGGCGCCTCGCCAGCCGGTGTCCCAGTGCCCGGTCGCGTATCCGGTATCGAACAGCACGCGTCGCCCCTCGCCGCCGTCGTAGAGGAAGGCTCCTGACGGAAAGGTGCGGACACCCGGCTGCGCACCGCGGAACATCCGGGCGGCGTCGTGCGTCGTGCTGCCGCACCCGTAGTGGCGGAGCCGCCCGCTCACGCGGCCACCCGCAGATGCTCGGCGACACGGCGGAGGGCATCATCCAGGGCGACCTCGGGGCGGTAACCGAGCTCCGCCTTCGCCCGCGTCACGTCGAGCGTCTGCGAGTAGGCGATGGTGCTGAGGGTGTAGCGGGTGAACGGGGGCTCCGGTTGTCCGGGAATGGCTTTGCACGCGCCTTCGAGCGCAGCCGCCAGAACCCATGCCGCGCGCCGGTTCATCGGCCGCAGCCGCGGGGTCTCCCCCAGCAGCTGCAGCAAGGTGCCGAGCAACTCCCGGAACGGTCGAGGGTCGTCATTGGTGATGTTGTAGACGCCGCCGGCGGGATCCCCCGCTGTCAGCGCGAGCCGCAGCGCCGTCGCCACGTTCTCGACCGCGGTGACGTCGATGACGTTCTCGCCACCGTCGAACAGCGGCACGCCGACACGGCGGTGCACGTCCAGCAGCCGCGGCATCAGACTCGGGTCGCCGACTCCGATCAGACCGCGCGGACGGATGATGATCAGCTCGTCGACGGCTCCTTCACGCCGGGCGCGCTGCAACAGCTCCTCGGCGGCGATCTTCGAGCGGATGTATCCGTTGAGCCGGTTCTTCGAGTCGACGTCGTCCTCGCTGATCTTCAGCCGATCCCGTGCAGCCGAATAGATGCTCGGCGACGAGACGTGCACGATCCGTCGCACGCCGTTGCGGCGCGCGAACTTCACCACGTGCCCGGTACCGTCGATGTTCGCCTCCTGAAAGGCCCGCCACCGTCCCCAGGGCGTGGAGAGCGCGGCGCAATGGATCACGGCATCCACGTCCAGACGCAGATCGGCGAACGACGCGAGGTCGCCGATCACACGGTGCTCGGAATCGGCCACTGCGGCGAGGGCCTTCGCGTTGCGCCCCGCGGCGAAGACCTCGTGTCCGTTGGCGCGGAGATCGCGCACGACATACCCGCCGAGGAACCCGCTGGCCCCCGTCACGAGCACGCGGGAGGCGGCCATCGACATATCCCCGATGCTAGGGCACGGTTCGGCGTCGGCCGGGCAGCACGAGCCTCTCCCCCTAATGTGGTGGGGTGCGCATTGCAATGGTCACCGACTACTACCTGCCGACTCTGGGCGGCGTGCAGACGGTGATCAAGGCCCACAAGGAGGCTCTGGAACACGCCGGCCACGAGGTGACCGTGTTCTCACCGCTGACATCGCCGAGCAGCGACCCCACCGTGGTGGGATTGCCGACCGCGCGCGGCTTCGCACCCGATGGATACCCGTTCACGTGGACCCCGTCCGCGGCGGCGACGACCCTCCGGACCGAGCTGAGAGTGCGCGGCATCGAGCTGGTGCACGTGCACTCCGAGATGTTCGCTGCGCTCGCCGGATTCCGCGCGGCCAAGGATCTCGGCATCCCGATCGTGCAGACCATGCACGGCCGCGTCGACGTCTACACGCGCTCCGTGCTCCCGGTGCCGGCGGTGACGACGGCGCTGCTGGCCGCTCTGCACCGACGACAGCTGAGCCACGGCGAGGTGCGGATCGGTGCGGACACCTCGTACACCCAGACCCGGATGGCTCGCCGGATCTGGCGGTTGATGGTCAGTCAGGCCAACTACGCGGATCAGGTGATCGTGCCCTCGGGGCACTTCGCCGCGAAACTGCTCGCACAAGGCGTGACCACACCCGTCACCGTGATCTCGAACGGGCTGGAGGATTCCGTGCTGGATGCGGTCGGCGATCCGATGCCCCGATCCGTCACACCGGGAGAGGCGCTGCGCGTCATGTGGTGCGGTCGAGTGTCGCCCGAGAAGAGGCCCGACGTGTTCGTCGACGCCGTGGCAGAGGTGCCGGGAATCGTCGCCGGCATGTTCGGCGACGGCATCGCACGCGCGGCGATCGCGAAACGCGTCGATGCGCTGCCCCGTGAGCGGCTCACCGTGCACGGCGCCGTGCCGCAGTCCGCGGTCCTGCAGGCGATGCGCGACGCGCATGTCCTGGTCTCGAGTTCGCTCGATTTCGACAACCAGCCGATGGTGCTGCTCGAGGCGATCGCGTCCGGGCTCCCTGTGGTGGTCACGGACCCCGATCTGGCCGAGACGCTCCCGGAACACGGATGCATCGTCACTGACACCCCGGATGCCGCCGGTGTGGCGTCCGCCCTGTCGCAGCTGCGAGACTCCCCCGCCCGCATCCGAGAGATGAGCGCCGCTGCGATCGCGCACCGCGCGCTGGTCACCCAGAACACGCATCTCGAGGCCCTGCTCGCGGTCTACGAGGCAGCGGCTCGCCCCGGGCCGTCGGACGGGTCAGGCGTCGATCGCCTCGCGGGAGAGCCGATCGGATGACTCGATGATGAACTCACGGCGCGGGGCGACCTCGTTGCCCATCAGCAGTTCGAAGACCCGCCCTGCCGCCTCGGCGTCCTCCATGCGCACCCGGCGGAGCAGACGCCCGCCGCGGTCCATGGTCGTGTTCGCCAGCTGCTCGGCATCCATCTCGCCGAGGCCCTTGTAGCGCTGAAGCGGCTCGTGCCACCGCTTGCCCGCCTTGCGGAGCTTCGCCAGCAGCGCGTGCATCTCCTGCTCGCTGTACGTGTAGATCGTCTCGTTCGGCTTCGAGCCGGGATTCATCACGATCACACGATGCAGCGGCGGAACCGCGGCATAGACGCGGCCGTCCTCGATGAGGGGCCGCATGTAGCGGAAGAACAGGGTGAGCAGCAGCGTGCGGATGTGCGCGCCGTCGACATCGGCGTCGCTCATCAGGATGACTTTGCCGTAGCGCGCGGCGCTGATGTCGAAGCTGCGCCCTGAGCCCGCGCCGATCACCTGGATGATCGACGCACACTCGGTGTTGTTGAGCATGTCGCCGACAGAGGCCTTCTGCACGTTGAGGATCTTGCCCCGGATCGGAAGCAGTGCCTGGAACTCGCTGTTGCGGGCATTCTTCGCCGTGCCGAGCGCCGAGTCGCCCTCGACGATGAAGAGTTCGCTGCGATCGACCTCGTTCGTACGGCAGTCGACGAGCTTGGTGGGCAGCGTCGACGATTCGAGCGCGTTCTTGCGGCGCTGCGTCTCCTTATGGGCCCGCGCAGAGACGCGGGCCTTCATCTCGGCGACGATCTTGTCGAGCAGCTGCGTCGCCTGGCTCTTGTCATCGCGCTTGGTCGAGCTGAAACGCTCGCCCAGCTCCTTGCGCACCACCTGCGCGACGATCTGGCGCACGGCCGGAGTTCCGAGGATCTCCTTGGTCTGCCCCTCGAACTGCGGCTCAGGCACGTTCACCGTCAGCACCGCCGTGAGACCGGCGAGGACGTCGTCCTTCTCCAGCTTGTCGTTGCCGACCTTGAGCCGGCGCGCGTTCTGCTCGACCTGCGCGCGAAGCACCTTGAGCATCTCCTGCTCGAAGCCCTGCTGATGAGTGCCGCCCTTGGGCGTGGCGATGATGTTGACGAACGAGCGGAACGTGGTGTCGTAGCCGGTTCCCCAGCGCAGCGCGATGTCGACGACGCATGCGCGCTCGACCTCGGTGGCGATCATGTGACCATCGGCCTGCAGTACCGGCACGGTCTCTTTGAAGGAGCCCTCACCTTGGATCCGCCAGGTGTCGGTCACCGGCGCATCCGTGGCCAGGTACTCGACGAACTCCGCGATGCCGCCGTCGTAGCGGTACGAGGTCTCGTTCGATCCCTCGCCGCGCTCGTCCTTGATGACGATTTCGAGACCGGGAACGAGGAACGCCGTCTGACGGGCGCGAGTCTCGAGATCGGCGAGCTGGAACGCGGCATCCTTCGTGAAGATCTGGCGATCCGCCCAGTAGCGCACACGCGTGCCGGTGACACCGCGCGGCGCCTTGCCGGCGATCCGCAACTCGCTCTTCTCCTCGAACGGCGAGAAAGGAGCATCCGGACGCTTCTCGCCGGTGTCCTTGAAGTTGCCGGGCTCGCCGCGATGGAAGGACATCGCATAGGTCTTGCCGCCGCGATCGACCTCGACGTCCAGACGCTCCGAGAGCGCGTTCACGACGGAGGCGCCGACACCGTGCAGTCCTCCGGATGCCGCATACGAGCCACCGCCGAATTTGCCGCCGGCATGCAGCTTGGTGAAGACGACCTCGACACCGCTGAGACCGGTGCGCGGTTCGACATCGACCGGGATGCCGCGGCCGCGGTCGTGCACCTCGACGCTGCCGTCCGCATGCAGGATGATGTCGATCCGATTGCCGTTGCCGTCGACGGCCTCGTCGACGGCGTTGTCGATGATCTCCCAGAGGCAGTGCATGAGCCCGGGCGAGCCGTTCGACCCGATGTACATACCGGGGCGCTTGCGGACCGCTTCGAGCCCTTCGAGCACCTGGAGATGATGGGCGGAATACTCGGCGGTCACAATCGACAATTCTATTCCCGGGGCGCCCCGCAGCCCCGCAGACACTCCCCATCGTGATGCGGCCGAGCCCATCGCCGTACGCGCTGAGCGAAACACGCCGTGATCCGGGCATGCATACAGCTGTGGCGTGGTTGTATTGAGCACACTCAAGCAATGAGCCTGACACCCGAGGAGGCACCGAGATGAACGCTACGACCGAACGTGAGGCCTCCGTTATCGAGTTCCGACTGACCGCGATGGATCGATGCGATTCATGCGGCGCTCAGGCCTACATCGCTGCCGAGGTCAACGGTTCCGAACTGCTCTTCTGCGCCCACCACGGCCGCAAGTACGAAGAGAAGCTGCGCAGCATCGCGACCAGCTGGCACGACGAGACCGCTCGCCTGATCGACGCGGTCTGACCGCTCAGACGATCGTTCGCCGTACGCGCGGCGTGAGTCGGGTGAGGATCTCCTCGCCGACCGTGCCGATGCGCTCGGCGAGCGTCGTCGCACTCTGCTCCCCCTGGTCCCCCGGTCCCAACACTCGGACCTGATCACCCGGCTGCATTCCCGGCCACCCCGCGACGATGGACGTCGTCGCATCGACTTCGCGCAGAAGCCGGAGACCGGCAGGGGTTCCGACCTCGATGCCGGCGAGCGTTGAGGGCAGGCCGTCGAAACTGCCGATCGCGATCACGGCGTCGCCGTCGTCGACGTGAACCACCGGCACGCTCAGGGTGGCGATCGGACGGATGCCGTCGAGCTCCGGGCCGTCTGCAGATCGGATGCCATAGCAGAACGCGCCGACCCGAGACAGTGAGCCGCGCAGCTCCGGCCGCCACCACGACGCGGCTGACGCCGTCAGATGCAACAGCTCCGGTGAACTCCCGGCGCGACGAACCGCGTCGACCGCGGCGAGGAACACCTGCTGCGCCTCATCGTCCTCCGGGTCACTCGCCTCGGCGAGATGGCTCCACACGCCGACGACCTCCAGCGTGCCGGCGCCCTCCGCCGCGCGGGCTTCGGCGACGAAGCCGTCCCACTCCGTGGGGAGCACGCCGTTGCGGCGCAGCCCGGTGTCGATCTTCAGATGCACGTGCGCCCGTCGACCCAGCGATTGCGCCTGGGCGATCACTCGGCGAAGGTACTCGGACGTGCCGATGCCGAGGTCGATATCGTGCAGAAGCGCTTCGGCGATCTCCTCGTCGGTGGACGTCGCCCACGCCAGAACCCGTTGCGAGCCGACCAACAGCCGGCGGATACGCAGCGCCGTGCGGATGTCGTAGCCGCCGAACCAGGTCACGCCTGCGTCGGCGGCTTCCTCCACTGCCCAGCCCAGACCGTGGCCATAGGCGTCGTCCTTCATGACGAGCATCAGCGCGGAGGGGGCGATCCGCCGTTCCACTGCCGCGATGTTCGTACGGAACTGGTCACGCGAGATCTGCAGGGTCGGTCGAATCATGCTTCCCACTCCCGCTCGGCGTGCATCCCCGTCACGGCCACGAGCTCAGCGACGGTGAACCCGGTCACTGCGGCCCATCGGGCCAGGGCAGGCGCGGCGGATCCGGATCCGCCGAAGTAGGTCACCTCGGCGCCGACCGGCACATCGCGGCCCCCGAGGTCGACGACGCAGACATCCATTGCGACCCGCCCGACGATCGGCCGCTGCTCCCCATCGACCGCGACATGGACCTGATTGCCCAGCGCGCGCACGATCCCCTGCGCGTACCCGCCCGAGACCAGTGCGACGGTCGTGTCGGTCGTGGCGCGGTGCGTGTACCCGTAGGAGACGGCCTCACCCGCGAGGAGGCGCTTGGTGGAGAGCACCCGTCCGACCAGACGCAGCACCGGAGCCGTGCTCAGCTGCCCGTCCGCATCCGGCAGGCCGTACAGGATGCGCGAGTCGATGTCTGCCTCCGCATCCGCGGTCGCCGTGATCCCCTCGGCTCCGAGAGCGTCCACCTCGTCCGACGAGTCGACGAGAACGGCCTCTGCGCCCGCCGCCAGGGCGACGTGTGCGACCGACAGGATCCCGTGGCCCCAGGCGTCACGCCGGAGATCCGCGATGCTCCCGCCGGCGGCAACGGCCGCCGCGGCTGCAGCGGTGAGAGCGGAGCGTGAGATCACCGCCCGCGGAAGCGCACTGCTGCCCGTCACCTCAGAGTCCGATCGAGCTGATGTCCTTGCCGTGCACGAGCCGCTCGATCGCGGCGCGGGCGCCGTCCGCGTGCTCGTCCAGCGGCGCATGCGCCGTGCCAGGAGCCCAATCGATGCCGCGACGGTTCGTCACGGCGGTGAGCATCGCATCGGTCCAGCGTGGATTCAACGGCAGCACCGGACCCTGCACGTTGGTCGCGAAGGCCTGGCCACGACGGACGATCTCGCCGCGCGAACCGGCATGCTCGAAGCTGCCGCGGCCGGCGGCCACCGTTCCGTACGGGAGTGCGCCGTTGTCCAGCGACCACTGGGACGCGTGATCCTCGAACCCGATGACCCGGCCGTCCGGCGTATCGACGATGATGTATCCCACCTTGCGCTCGCGCGTGCGCACGACGCGGAAGGGGAAGATGCCGAGTCCCGTGAGGGGCGCGCCCTCGAGCGGTTCCACACCCTCGCTCAGAAGTTCGGCCGAGCCGCCGACGGCGAGCAGCGTACCGCCGCCATCGACGAAGGTCTCCAGCTCTGCGGCACGACCGCGCAGGTCGTCGATCACGCCGCGCATCGCCGACAGCGGACCGTTTCCGAGAACCAGGACGTCGGTGTCGGCAGGAATCGCCTCTCCGATGCCCACCGTCTGCACGTCCGTGGCGACGCCGCCGCGCTCCAGGCGCACCTGCAGGGCGCGCACGTTCCCGCGATCTCCGGTGATGCCGAGCTCCACCGGATACAGCTGGACGATTCGCACTGACTCGCTCATCGGCGTGCAACCTCCTGGTCTCCGTGACCGAGCAGCTTGCGGCCGATCATCATCAGCTCGTAGTTGACGAACCAGGTCTGACGTCCGGACGCCGCCGGGTCCAGCGCGCGCATCAGCGCGACAGCCTTCTCCATGTCCGGTTCGACGACGCCGATCTCGACGCCGGCGTGCTCGAGGCTCAACGCGAGTTGACTGGCCTTCTCGCCGGTGACGACATCCACCCGCGGGAGCGCATCGAAATCGACATCGTAGAGCCAGGAGACGTCAGGAGTTCCCTCGTCGATCGCCATGAGCGCGCGCTCGGGCGCTCCGTCCAGTGCGTCGAGATTCATCTGCAGGCTCGGCGCGTTCTTGAACATCACGAATTCGACCTGTTCGCCCGCCGGATCCCGGCGCAGCGGAATGACTTCGCCACGGCCATAGGCCGGAGCCATCCTGGCGAATCCGGTCGCTGCCTTTGCGGCGGAGAAGTCAGTGCCGAGCACACGGGCTGCGACCGTGAGCGCGGCTGCGGCGTCGGCGGCGTAGTGCAGGCCGCGGGCCGGAAGCGTGATCTCCGCCTCCACGTCGCCGACGCGCACCGCGATCTCGCGTCCCTGCGCTCTGAGCACCTCGGAGTACGCGTCGCGGGCACGCGTGCCCGTGTTGCCGCTGCGGGTGTCCGCCGCGTTGGCGAGACCGTGCGCGGATGCGGCGACGAGTTCCGGCGAGACGCCGAAGAACGAGACCTCGCCGCGCATCGCGTCAGTGTCGATCTTGCTCAGATAGGGATCGTCGCGGTTGACGACGACATGCCCCGAGGCGCGAGTCGAGGCGTCGAGCATCATGTCGGCGACGCGCTCGGTCTCGTAGAACCGGTACAGCTGGTCCACCTGCACGTTCAACGACAGGATCACCGCGGGCGACAGCTGATCCGCGAGATCGGCGGCGTAGCCCTCGTCGACCTCGAGCACTGCGACATCGGCGCGGATGCGACCGGTGAGCGTCGCGTCGGCCAGCAGCGCGCTCGTGACCCCCTGAGGCAGGTTCGCCCCGGTGGGGTTCGTGAACACGGTCAGCCCGTGTGCGCGCAGCACCTCACTGATCATGTGCGTCGTCGTCGTCTTGCCGTTCGAGCCCAGCACGAACACGACCCCGTACCGGAACTGATCAGCCAGAGTGGGCAGCAGTGACGGAGAGAGCTTGTTCGTCAGGTACCCGGGAAACGCCGAACCGCCGCCCCGCAGACGCGTCGCGAATCGAGCCAGCTTCCCAGCCAGAACCGGGAAGACGTAGCGGATGCCTGCGGAGCGCGCCTGAGGTGCGCCCGTCATCATTCGAGGTAGTCCCGGAGCGACTGCGAGCGGCTCGGGTGACGCAGCTTCGCCATGGTCTTGGACTCGATCTGGCGGATGCGCTCACGCGTCACACCGAACGTGTCGCCGATCTGGTCGAGCGTCTTGGGCTGACCGTCGCCCAGTCCGAAGCGCATGCGGATCACGCCGGCCTCGCGCTCGGAGAGGGAATCCAGCAGCTGCTCGAGCTGACGCTGCAGCATCGTGAAGCCCACGGCGTCAGCCGGAACCACGGCTTCGGTGTCCTCGATGAGGTCACCGAACTCGCTGTCGCCGTCCTCGCCGAGCGGGGTGTGCAGCGAGATCGGCTCGCGGCCGTACTTCTGCACCTCGACGACCTTCTCCGGCGTCATGTCCAGCTCGCGGCTGAGCTCTTCCGGAGTGGGTTCGCGACCGAGGTCCTGCAGCATCTGACGCTGCACACGCGCCAGCTTGTTGATGACCTCGACCATGTGCACAGGAATGCGGATGGTGCGGGCCTGGTCGGCCATGGCCCGGGTGATCGCCTGACGGATCCACCAGGTGGCGTACGTGGAGAACTTGAAGCCCTTGGTGTAGTCGAACTTCTCGACAGCACGGATCAGGCCCAGGTTGCCCTCCTGGATGAGGTCGAGGAACTGCATGCCGCGACCGGTGTAACGCTTCGCGAGCGAGACCACGAGGCGCAGGTTGGCACCCAGCAGGTGGCTCTTCGCGCGCTGGCCGTCGCGGGCGACCCACTGGAGGTCGAGTCCGAGCTGGCCGGTCCGTTCTGCGCCGGACATCGTCGACAGCTTCTCCTCGGCGAAGAGACCCGCCTCGATGCGCATCGCGAGCTCGACCTCTTCGGCCGCGTTCAGCAGTGCGACCTTACCGATCTGCTTCAGGTAGTCCTTGACGGGGTCGGCAGTGGCCCCGGTGATCTGCGTCGAGTAGACCGGGACGTCTTCATCGTCGTTCGACGAGATGACGATCGCGCCCGTGGGCAGCGGCTCGGTGAACTTCGGCTTGCTGTCCTCGTCGTCATCATCGACGTCGGTGGCTGCAGCAGGGGGAACCTCATCGTCTTCGACGATGTCGTCGGCCTTCTTCTTCTTGACGGGCGCTCGCTTCGCCGCCGCGCGCTTCGCGGCGGTCTGGGCGACGGGCTTCTCGGCAGCAGCCTTCGCCGCCGGAGCCTTCTCCGCTGCAACCTCGGGCTGCGCGTCGAGCGCGGGCTCGTCAGCGGTCTTCTTCGTCCGGGAACTGTTGGTCGTGGCAGGAGTCACGTTTCGCCTTTCACGGGGCCACAGATACGCCCCGGGACATTTCGGACACTAGTAAGACCCTTGTCAAGTCCGTTCTCCGGAAAGAACGATTGACAACGGGTCAGAGTCCTAGTATCGCACACGGGAGACCGAGCGAGCGCATTCCGTCGAAGTTCGTCGAGATCGGGTCAGCCCCGGCCCGGTTTCTCGTCATCACTGGAGGGCCGTGACGCGAGGTAGCGCTCGAGTTCAGCGGCGAGTTCGTCCGCGCTCGGGAGATCGCGCTCGCTGAAGCCACCATCGTCATATGAGTCGTCGTCGGGGTTCCGACCGGCCATGTATGCGTCGTAGCGCCGTTCGAGGGTGTGCACCATCTGCTGCAGTTCCTCGTTGCCGAGGACCTGCTCGTCGACGCGCGCCAGGTAGTCGTCTCGCCGCTCCTGCACGTCATCCATCACCAGCACGAGCCCGGTCGCGGCCATCAGGCGTTCGGCCGCCGTGATCACCGCATCCGGGTTCTCGGTCTCGGCGAGGTAATGCGGCACCAGCAGCACGAAACCGACGGCCCGGTCGCCGCGCTCGGCGAAGCGGAACTCCAGCAGGTGGCCCGCTGTCGCAGGAACCTGAGTGCGCGGACGCCAGACCGAATGCGCGACGGTCAGCTCGCGACGGTTGCCGCTGACTGTGGTCCCGATCGGACGGGTATGCGGCACCGGCATCGCGATCGAGTGCACCCAGTTGAGCCCGGACACCTCGAGGTCTGCGGCCAATTGGAGGATCGTCTGCGCGAACGCATTCCAGGCGAAGTCCGGCTCGTAACCGGCCAGCAGAAGGAACGGCTGTCCGAGCGCGTCCGTGGCGAGGGAGAGCTCGAGCCGCGCCGGACGGAACTCTGTGAGGTGATCCTGCTCGAAGACGATCACCGGACGCCGGGCGCGGTAATCGAGCAGTACGTCGTTGTCGAACACGACGATCGGCTGCGGTGAAGTCGTCTCGCGAAGGTGGTCGATCAGGCCGGAAACAGCGCTCCCGGCATCTGTGAAGCCGGTCAGGAGCATCACCAGCGGGAGTCCGCGCGGCACAGTCGGTGCGTTGGCGACACGTTCGTAGAGGTCTCCGGAAAACGGCATATGACCATGCTACGAGGCACCATCCATCCGGGGGTTGGCCGGGTCATGCTGAGAGCGAACACGCAGCTCGTGCCGCTCGCGCGCCGACGGGTGCGCGAATACCTAGGATGGAGGCATGACGCTTCCCGTGCTGTCGCACACGACTGACCCGTTTCCCGGAAGCACCGCAGATGCCGCAGTGCTCGTCGTTCCCGATCTCTCCGATTCGACAGAGTCGATCGGCGCGTTCAGCGGTCTCGCTGAGGCCTTGAACGGCATCGGCTTCACCGGCGCTGCATCCGCGTTCGCACGCGTGTACGCCCCGGAGGTGACCGCTCTCCCGTTCGCGGTCGTCGGCGCCGGCAAGACGCCGAACGCCGCTGCGGTGCGGAACGCCGTCGGAGCAGCGCTTCGCACTCTGACCGGGTTCGAGACCGTCTCCGTGGCGCTTGCGCCCGGTGTGGATGAGTTCGCGGGCGCCGCCGCTGAGGGCGCGGTCCTCGGCGGCTACCGCTTCGAGAACTACAAGGCCGAGAAGGGCAAGCCGCGGGCCACAGCGGTCATCCTGCACGCCGATCTCGACGACGCGGCCACCGCTCGCGCCAACGCGGTGGGCGACGCTGTGTCGCTGGTGAAGGATCTGGTCTTCGTCCCCGCCGAGTGGCAGAGCCCGGCCCAGTTGGCGCAGAGCGCCGCAGACAGCGTGGCTGATCTCGACGTGACCGTCGAGATCCTCGACGAGAAGGCGCTCGCGAAGCAGGGCTTCGGTGGCATCCTCGGCGTCGCTCAGGGCTCGGAGCGCCCGCCGCGCCTGGTCCGACTCGACTACTCCCCCGCCGACGCCGTTCAGCACATCGCGCTCGTCGGCAAGGGCATCACCTTCGACACCGGCGGCCTGTCTCTGAAGCCCGCCGCCTCGATGGTCGGCATGAAATTCGACATGGCGGGTGCCGCGACCAGTCTCGCCGCGCTGCGCGCGATCGCCACCCTGCAGCTTCCGGTGCGGGTGACCGCGTGGCTGGGCATCACCGACAACATGCCGTCGGGCGGGGCCCTCCGCCCCGGCGACGTGGTGCGGATCCTCGACGGCACGACCGTCGAGGTGCTGAACACGGATGCCGAGGGCCGACTGGTCCTCGCCGACGCGCTCGTGGCCGCCAGCCGTGAGAACCCCGACGTCATCATCGACGTCGCAACCCTCACCGGTGCCATCGTCGCCGCGCTCGGACACCGCCTCACCGGAGTCTTCGGGGACGACGAGACCGTCGCCCGGTTCCTCGCCGCGGCCGACGCCGCGGACGAGCCGGCCTGGCACATGCCGCTGCCCGCGCACATGGAGGAGGCGATGGATTCCCCGATCGCCGACCTGCAGAACGTCAACATGAGCGATCGCATGGGCGGAGCCTCGTACGCCGGTCTGTTCCTGCGCCGGTTCGTCGGACGCACATCGACCGAGGATGACGCACCCCGCATCCCCTGGGTGCATCTCGACATCGCCGGCTCCAGCGAGCACAACGGCGCGCCGTACGGTTTCACTGAGAAGGGCCCCACCGGGGCGATGGTCCGATCGATCATCGCCTTCGCCGAAGCATCCCACACGGAGGCATGACACATGATCACTCACAACTTCGACGTCGTCATTCTCGGCGGCGGCAGCGGCGGGTACGCCGCAGCCATCCGCGCCAGCGAACTCGGCAAGTCCGTCGCACTCATCGAGAAGGACAAAGTCGGCGGGACCTGCCTGCACCGCGGATGCATCCCCACCAAGGCGCTGCTGCACGCGGCGGAGGTCGCCGAGCACGTGCGTGACGCCGCGCACGTCGGCATCACCGCCACTCTCGAGGGCATCGACCCTGCGGGCGTCCGGGCGTACCGCGAGGGCATCGTCGCCAAGAAGTACAAGGGCCTCGAAGGCCTGGTCAAAGCACGCGGCATCACGACGGTCCCCGGTCTCGGACGACTGCAGGCTGACCGGAGCATCGTTGTCGGGGACGACGTGTACGTCGGTGCCGACGTGATCCTCGCGACCGGCTCTTACAGCCGCACCCTCCCCGGTCTGGAGATCGGCGGACGCATCCTCACGAGCGAGCAGGCTCTGGCGCTCGACGTCATCCCCGAGCGCGTCCTCATTCTCGGCGGCGGTGTCATCGGCGTCGAGTTCGCCAGTGTGTGGCGCTCGTTCGGCGCCGAGGTCACCATCATCGAGGCTCTGCCGCACCTGGTCCCGAACGAGGACATCGCGCTCAGCAAGGGCCTCGAGCGCGCCTTCCGCCGCCGCGGCATCCAGTACTCGCTGGGCAAGCGATTCCAGACCGCCGCGCAGGACGACGCGTCCGTCACGGTCACGCTCGAAGACGGCACCGAGTTCACCGCCGACTACCTGCTCGTGGCCGTCGGCCGTGGTCCGGTGACCGCGGATCTCGGCTTCGAAGAGGCAGGCGTGACCCTGGACCGTGGCTTCGTCACCGTCGATCAGGACCTCCGGACCTCCGCAGCCGGCGTCTGGGCCGTCGGCGACATCGTTCCCGGCCTGCAGCTCGCCCACCGCGGCTTCCAGCAGGGCATCGCCGTCGCCGAGCGGATCGCCGGACTCTCACCCGCGAACATCCCCGATGTGCAGATCCCCAAGGTCACGTACTCCAGCCCGGAGGTCGCCTCCGTCGGTGTCACCGAGGAAGCCGCCGTCGCCGAGCACGGCGCGGACAGCATCGTCGCCTACGAGTACAACCTGGCCGGAAACGGCAAGAGCGAGATCATCGGCACCGGCGGCCTGGTGAAGGTCGTCCGTCTCAAGGACGGCCCGGTGCTCGGTGTCCACCTGCTCGGAGATCGCGTCGGCGAGCTCATCACCGAGGGCCAGCTCGCTGTCGCCTGGGAGGCGCACCCGGAGGACATCGCTCCTCTGATCCACGCCCACCCCACGCAGAGCGAGGCACTAGGCGAGGCGTTCCTCGCGCTCGCCGGCAAACCGCTGCACGCCCTCTGAACACCAATCGGCCAACCAGGTCACTAAGCTAGACAAGCGTTATACAACTTCTTGAAGGAGACTCCGTCATGAGCACATCCGTGGTCCTCCCCGCTCTCGGTGAGAGCGTCACCGAGGGTACGGTCACCCGTTGGCTCAAGCAGGTGGGAGACACCGTTCAGGCGGACGAGGGCCTGCTCGAGATCTCGACCGACAAGGTCGACACCGAGATCCCCTCCCCCGTCAGCGGTGTGATCGAGGAGATCCTCGTCGCCGAGGATGAGACCGTCGAGGTGGGCGCTCTGCTCGCCCGTATCGGTGATGGTTCGAATGCGGCACCGGCAGCGGATGCTCCGGAAGCCGCCGCTCCGGCAGCAGAGGAAGCGCCTGCGGCCGAAGCAGCAGCACCGGCCGCCCCCGCGGCGCCGGCCGCCGAAGCCCCGGCCCCCGCGGCTCCGGCAGAAGCCGCTCCCTCCGCTCCGGCCGGCGACGCCACCGACATCGTGCTCCCCGAGCTCGGCGAGAGCGTCACCGAGGGCACGGTCACCCGTTGGCTCAAGCAGGTCGGTGACACCATCGCCGTCGACGAGGCTCTGCTCGAGATCTCGACCGACAAGGTCGACACGGAGATCCCTTCGCCGGTCGCCGGCATCCTGCAGGAGATCGTCGCCGGCGAAGACGAGACCGTCGCCGTCGGCGCTGTCCTCGCCCGGGTCGGATCGGGTGCCGCTCCGGCAGCCGCGCCCGCAGCTCCGGCCGCTGAAGCTCCTGCCGCTCCGGCCGCTGAAGCTCCTGCTGCCCCTGCCGCGCCGGCACCGGCAGCCGCTGCTCCTGCGACTCCCGCCCCTGCTGCCTCGGCTCCCGCTCCGGCAGCTCCCGCCGCGGCCGAGCCTGCTGCTCCGAAGCTCACGCTGCCGACCGAGAGCGACAGCCTCTACGTCACCCCGCTGGTGCGCCGTCTGGCCTCTCAGCAGGGCGTCGACCTCGCCTCGGTGACCGGCACGGGTGTCGGTGGCCGTATCCGCAAGGAAGACGTGCTGAAGGCAGCTGAGACGGCATCCGCCGCCCCGGCCGCTGCTCCCGCCGTTCCGGCTCCCGCGCCGCTCGAGGTCTCGCCGCTGCGCGGAACCACGCAGCCGATGTCGCGCCTGCGCAAGGTGCTGGCCGAGCGTGCCGTCGCCTCGATGCAGCAGACCGCTCAGCTGACCACGGTCGTCGAGGTCGATGTCACGAAGCTCGCCGAGTACCGCGACAGCGTGAAGGCGTCTTTCCTGCAGAAGACCGGCGACAAGCTGTCGTTCCTGCCGTTCTTCGCTCTTGCGGCCGCCGAGGCGCTGCAGGCGTTCCCGATCGTCAACGCGACGGTCGACGGCACCGACATCGTGTACCCGGCGACCGAGAACCTCTCGATCGCCGTCGACACCGAGCGCGGCCTGCTGACTCCGGTGCTGCGGGATGCCGCGTCGAAGAACATCGCGCAGATCGCACATGAGATCGCTGACCTCGCCGCGCGCACCCGCGACAACAAGCTGAAGCCCGACGAGCTGGGCGGCGGCACGTTCACGCTGACCAACACCGGCTCCCGCGGCGCGCTGTTCGACACGCCTGTCGTGTTCCTGCCGCAGTCGGCGATCCTCGGAACCGGAACGGTCGTGAAGCGTCCCGGCCTGGTCAAGGTCGACGGCGCCGACGCGATCGCCATCCGCTCGTACGTGTACCTCGCGCTCTCGTACGATCACCGCATCATCGATGGCTCGGATGCCGCGCGTTATCTCGGCGCAGTCAAGGCTCGCCTGGAGTCCGCGGACTTCGCTGCCGCTCTCGGCGCCTGATCCGACAGACATCTGAACCGATCAGCCTGGCTGGTCCGCGACGTCGTACACGTCGCGGACCAGCCAGTTCTGGTTGAGGCGCACGAGCACGATCATCAGCTCGGACATCGGCTTCTCCTCTTCGCCCGCTCCCCCTGGCTCGGAAGTCGAAGCCGTCGGGGTCAGTCGGATCACCGCGACATCGCCGTATTCGTCGACGAGCGCCAGTTCCCGATCCTGCGCAACCGCCCCCAGGCGCTCCACGACACCGGCGGCTCCCTCAGCGACCGCTGCGTCACACGTCCCGTCCTCCGCCTCCGCGCAGGCTCGGATGACCGCCAGAAGCGCTGTGGCGGCGTACAGCGGGTCGCTGGTCTCCGCGGTCGGTGCAGCATCCGTGTCGTCCGTCGGCTCGTCCGTCTCCGAACTCGGAGTCGAGCTCTCGGCGGGCGGCACCGCGTCGTCCTGCGCACGCGTCGCCGCTTCCGATGCCCCGTCGGTCTGCGCACCGGCCTCGTCCGACCCGCCGGTGGGCCAGAGCAGGCCGATTGCGAGCACCGCAGCGGCAGCCGCACCCGCCACGACCAGAGTTCTGCGTCGTCGCGGCGCACCCTCAGAAACCGTCGATCTCCGACCCCGGTCCTTCTGCGGACGCTCAGCGATCAGCATCCGCCATCGCTCGAGAATGCGGCTGCGCAGCCCCTCGACGAACACCGCCGGTCCGCGGCCGTGAACCGGTTCGGAGAAGTCGTCGAGAGCGGCGTGTTGCGGAGCGATGTCACGCGCCCGCTCCGGCGGGAAGACTTCAGGGCGCAGCGGCTTGGGCGCCGCGTTCTCGAACAGCTCGCGCTCCCAATCGTCCTGCACGCGTCGCGGCACCCGCGGCTGTACAAGTCCCTGCTGCACGGTGGTGAGCGTGCGCCCCAGCGCCCGATCCGTGGTGCTCTCCTGCAGTCGTCCGACGATCCGCGCTGCGGACTCCCGAGCACTCTCACCATCGCCGAGAACGAAGACCGGCCGTCCTTCGTCGGTCAGCCACCAGCTGCCGCCGACAGTCGCCCCGCCGCCGAGCTCGTCGAGGCCGCGCAGAAGGCTGCCGACGAGCGTGGCCGTCTCCCCGGCCGATACGGCGACGCCGGCGGCTGCACGCCGCCCCAGGAAGGCCGCGAGCCGCTCGGAACACCACGGCAGGAGGACATCCTGGCCGTCGACACGGCGCACCACGTCCAAAGGGCCGGCCACGTGCTCTGCGCCGGCATACGCCCACCCGTCCCATCCACTGAGCGAGGCGGCATCGGTCTGCACCGCGACGCCGTCCCCGCGCGTGACGAGAGCACCGGGATAGGGCCCCTCCTGCGCGTCCAACGTCCGGATCACGCGATGCGCGCCGGACACGAGCGTCCGGTCGCCGCCGTCCGTTTCACGATCTGCCATGGATCCATGAGAGCGCAGCGACGCATCCGATGGGGGCCCTGGAGCCCGATGTGGACGAACTCCGTCGAACCCGCCATTGTGCAGGAGAAGTGGTGCCGGAGAGATCGTCCCGGGATCGTGCAGAGAAATTCGAATCCGCCCGACGCGAACGCCGACATCCGCAGCATCCCGGACTCGGTAGGCTGATACCTATGGCAAAGCGTGCTCCTGACCCCGAGAAGCGTCCTGGGTTCTTCTCCCAGATCAAGTCCCTCTTCCGGTTCACGCGTGAGGCTTATGCCTGGCTGCCCTGGGCCCAGATCGCGATCCTCCTCGGAGGCATCCTCGTCGGCCTGGTGGTCGGCTATGTGATTCCGCCCTTCCAGGTGTGGACGCTGGTCCTCTGGGGCATCACCGGCCTCATGCTCGGTGTGCTCGGTGCGCTCTTCCTGATGACGCGTCTCTCCACGAACGCGATGTACAAGAAGATCGACGGCATGCCCGGTGCCACCGGTCACGTGCTCAGCAGCAGCCTCGGTCGCAGCTGGCAGGCATCGGACTCCCCCGTCGGCATCAACCCCAAGACCCAGGAGGCGGTCTACCGCACCGTCGGGCGCGGCGGGGTCGTCGTCGTCGGCGAGGGTTCCCGCGGACGCCTCACCCGCCTCATCAACGAAGAGCGCCAGAAGGTGCAGCGCGTCGCGCAGGGCGTCCCGGTGACCGTGCTCTACGTCGGTCACGGCGAAGACGACGTGCCGATCAGCCAACTCGCCAAGACCATCAAGAAGCTGCCCAAGGCGATCGACAAGACGACGATGGCCGCGGTCATCCGGCGGATCGAATCCGTCTCGCAGTCGCTGTCTTCGTTGCCCATCCCCAAGGGGATCGACCCGACCAAGGCCCGGGCGCAGCGTCCGCGCTGACGCTCACCCGCAGACAGAGAAGCGCGGCCGCCCCTTTCGAGGGCGGCCGCGCTTCTGCAGTTTCAGGGCATCACTCCGAGAGCGGCTCGCGCGGCAGCCGGCGCACCTTCGCGCGGCGCCGACGGCGCTCAGGAATCATCGAACGCATCTCGTCCAGCTTGCCGAAGCAGAACAACCGGTCTTCTGCCTCCAGCACGACGTGCTTTCGGGGGTTCGGGATCACCGATACGCCACGGTGCAGAGTCAGCACGGTGATGTCCCTCTCCCAGAGCCCCGCCTCTCCCAGCGTCTTGCCCACGAGGTCGGCCGCACCGTGCACGAGCAGCTCGGCGACGCCGTATCCGGTCGACACCGTCAGCCGCTGACGCACGTCGATCTCGGGGAACGCCACCTGCCCGGCGATGTAGTCGATGATCGCTCCGGCGACGTCGAGGTTCGTCGCGGTCTCGATGCCCTGCAGGCCCGGCGAGGAGTTGACCTCCATCACCAACGGACCGTCTTCGCCCTCGAGCA
The DNA here is from genome assembly GCF_038397725.1 of Microbacterium sp. LWO13-1.2. Classification (NCBI taxonomy): domain Bacteria; kingdom Bacillati; phylum Actinomycetota; class Actinomycetes; order Micrococcales; family Microbacteriaceae; genus Microbacterium; species Microbacterium sp. LWO13-1.2. Next base: position 2,925,338 of record NZ_CP151634.1, on the reverse strand, counting down.
TGTCGACGCCGGCGACGCGCAGTCCCATGATCTGGGCTGAGCGCACCGCGGTGCGCTCGTACACCGGGTCGAGCTCGACCCGCTCCACGGATCCGCCGCGATGGACGTTCGAGCGGAACTCGTCACCGGCGGCGGATCGGCGCATCGCGGCGACGACGCGGTCGCCCACGACCAGGGCGCGGATGTCGCGGCCGCGGCTCTCGGAGATGAACTTCTGGATCAACACGTTCTGCTTCGTCGAATGCAGCGTCTCGATGATCGCCTCGGCGACCTTCACCTGCGGGGCGAGGATGACGCCGATCCCCTGGGTGCCTTCGAGCAGCTTGATGACGACGGGCGCTCCCCCGACGCGTTCGATCGCCGGCCGCACATCGGCGCGGTTGCGCACGAAGGCGGTCGGCGGCATCGCGATGTTGTGGCGGGACAGGATCTGATTGGCGCGCAGCTTGTCGCGCGCGCTGGAGATGCCGTTCGCCGTATTGGGCGTATAGACGTCCATCTGCTCGAATTGCCGGACCACAGCGGTGCCGAAGTAGGTGATCGAGTTGCCGATCCGGGGCAGGATCGCGTCATAGTCGCTGAGCTGGCGGCCCCGGTAGTGCAGGTCGGGTTCATCAGCGGTGAGGTCGATGGCGAAGCGCAGGGTGTTGAGGACTTTGACGGTGTGGCCGCGCTGCAAGGCGGCGGCTCGCAGTCGTTGGGTCGAGTATGCCTGCGGGGCACGGGAGAGCACGGCGATCTTCACGAAGTTTTCCTGCCAGGATGTATCAGGTGAGTAGGTCAACCCATTCAAACACCCTTACGGGCTGGCGCGAGTGGGTGAGCCTGCCCGATCTCCGTGTCGACTGGCTCAAAGCGAAGATCGACACCGGCGCACGCACCTCGTCGCTGCACGCTTTCGACATCCACGAATTCGAACGCGACAATGTCGCATGGGTGCGCTTCAAGGTCAAGCCCTGGCAGGACAGCCAAGAGGATGCCGTGGTCGTCGAGTGCCCGGTGCATGACCGCCGCGCCATCCGCAGCTCCTCCGGCCACGCACAGCAACGGCTCGTCGTGAAGTTGCTGGTCCGTCTGGTCGATCGCGAGGTTCTCGCGGAAGTGACGCTCAGCAACCGCGACGAGATGGGATTCCGGATGCTCATCGGCCGGGAGGCACTCCGCGGCGGCTACATCGTCGACCCCGCTCGGTCGTTCCTCGGCGGCCGCGCGCCGCGCGAGGCGCGTCGCCGCAACCGCGGACGGGACTGAGTCTCAGGTCCGGACGAGTACGGTCCGCACGGCCTTGTCGTGCAGGCCGCGCTGATCCTCGTCCCAGATCACGGCGGGGATCACCACGATCAGCAGGAGTGTCCGCACGATCGGGCGCCACAGGCCCACCCAGCCGCCGTCGAGACTGACCAGACGCATCCCGAGGATGCGGTGACCCGGGCTGCCACCCGCGGTCGGGATGAAGAGGACCTGCAGCAGCGCGAATACCACGAGCGGGGTGAACTGCGTGAGTCCGGCCTCTGACGGCAGCGCGAACTGATTGAAGCCGAGGAACGCGGTCGCGATAATGGTCGCGGCTGTGTAGTCGATCAGCAGGGCGCCGATCCGGCGACCGACGCGGGCGACGCTGCCACTGCCCGTTCGCGGGAGTCCGAGTCGTTCACCGGGGTACGCGTTCACAGCATCCGTCACCTCCCCAGCCTACCCAGCGTCTGTAACACGCCCGAAACAAAGTGGATACTGGGAGGTAACCCCCTCGCCGTACTGTGCAGAGTGGCCGTGAACCCCGATCCGCTATTCAGGAGTCGTTACACATGTTCAAAGATTCATCTGAGGTGCTGAGCTACATCAAGGAGAACGACGTCAAGTTCCTTGACATCCGTTTCACCGATCTGCCTGGCGTTCAGCAGCACTTCAACATTCCCGCGAGCACGGTCGACGAGGACTTCTTCGTCAACGGCCAGCTGTTCGACGGCTCCTCGATCCGCGGCTTCGCGAGCATCCACGAGTCCGACATGCAGCTCATCCCGGACGTCTCCACGGCCTACGTCGACCCGTTCCGCGAGGCGAGCACCATCGTGATGCTCTTCGACATCTACAACCCGCGCACCGGCGAGATCTACTCGAAGGACCCGCGTCAGGTCGCCAAGAAGGCCGAGAAGTACCTCGCCTCCACCGGAATCGCCGACACCGCGTACTTCGCCCCCGAGGCCGAGTTCTACCTCTTCGACGACGTCCGCTACGAGGTCTCGGCAGGCAAGAGCTTCTACCAGGTCGACTCCGAGGAGGCCGCGTGGAACACCGGTCGTGAGGAAGAGGGCGGAAACCTCGCCAACAAGACCCCGTACAAGGGCGGCTACTTCCCCGTCTCGCCGGTCGACAAGACCGCCGACCTGCGCGACGACATCACCCTGAAGCTGATCGACGCCGGCTTCATCCTCGAGCGCTCGCACCACGAGGTGGGCACCGCCGGGCAGCAGGAGATCAACTACCGCTTCGACACCATGGTGCACGCGGCAGACGACATCCTGAAGTTCAAGTACATCGTCAAGAACACCGCTGAGCTGTGGGGCAAGGCTGCCACCTTCATGCCGAAGCCGCTGTACGGCGACAACGGCTCGGGCATGCACACGCACCAGTCGCTGTGGAGCGAAGGCAAGCCGCTGTTCTACGACGAGACCGGCTACGGCCAGCTCAGCGACGTCGCGCGCTGGTACATCGGCGGTCTGCTGAAGCACGCTCACGCTGTGCTCGCGTTCACCAACCCCTCGCTGAACAGCTACCACCGCCTGGTGAAGCACTTCGAGGCTCCGGTCAACCTGGCGTACTCCGCCGGAAACCGCTCGGCAGCGATCCGCATCCCGCTGACGGGCTCCAACCCGAAGGCGAAGCGCATCGAGTTCCGCGTGCCGGATGCCTCTGGCAACCCGTACCTGGCATTCGCCGCACAGCTGATGGCCGGCCTCGACGGCATCAAGAACCGCATCGAGCCGCTCGAGCCGATCGACAAGGACCTGTACGAGCTTCCCCCCGAGGAGGCGAAGAACATCCCCCAGGTGCCGAACTCGCTGCTGGACTCGCTGACGGCGCTCGAGGAGGACCACGACTTCCTGCTCGAGGGCGGCGTGTTCACCAAGGAGCTCATCGAGACCTGGATCTCCTACAAGTACGAGAACGAGATCCTGCCGATGGCCCAGCGCCCGCACCCGTTCGAGTACGAGCTGTACTTCGGGGTCTGATCCACAGCAGCACCGAGAGAGCCCGCCCCAGCGTCTGCTGAGGCGGGCTCTCGCCGTTGCACCCGGCGCTTCGTCAAGGGGTTTGACCGCGGATCGACATAGAGTTCAACTGTTGCATCGGGATCGGAAACACCAGGGGGATAATCATGCGTCGACGCAAGGCTGCCGTCACGACGGTCGAACATCACCTTCACGCGCCCGGAAAGACCAGTCCTTCGGGGGCGTGGAAGATCAACCCGTTCCTGTTCGGTCTGCTCGGAGCTCTCGGCGTCCTCGTCGCGCTGCTCATCGGGAGCATGGTCGGCCAGCTCGCGACCGTGCTCGTCTACATCGGCGTTGCGCTCTTCCTCGCCTTGGGTCTCGACCCGATCGTCACCCTCATCGAAGCCAAGCTGCCCCGCCCGGCCGCCGTCACGATCGTCGTCGCGTCCGTGCTGCTCGTGTTCGCGGGAATCATCGTCGCCATCGTTCCCATCGTCGTCGAGCAGATCACGAACCTGATCGATGACGGGCCCCAGATGGTCGCCGACATCACGGCCAGCGCCTGGTTTAAGGACATGAGCGCCCAGTTCGGCTCGGTGTTCCAGGACGCCGCGGACGGCATCCTCGACTTCTTCAAGGATCCGGGCAACTTCGCGAACATCAGTGGGGGCGTCTTCGCTGTCGGCGCAGGCATCGCCGGTGGTTTCACCGCCGTCACGATCGTCCTGATCCTCACCCTGTACTTCATGGCGTCTCTTCGCAGCATCAAGCGCACAGCGGTCCGCTTCGTCCCCGCCTACCAGCGGGAGCGGTTCAGCGGACTCCTCGAGGACGTGTCCGGCGCTGTCGGTCGTTACGTCATCGGCCAGGCGAGTCTCGCTCTGATCAACGGCGTCCTCAGCCTGTTCTTCCTCAGCATCATCGGAGCCCCGGTTCCGGCGTTGCTCGCCCTCCTGGCCTTCATCGGCTCGCTGATCCCGCTCGTGGGCACGCTCACCGCATCCGTCATCATCTCGCTCGTCTGCCTGATCACCGACCCGCAGATGGCGCTGATCGCTGCGATCTACTACCTCGTCTACATGCAGATCGAGGCATACTTCCTCAGCCCGAGAATCATGAGCAAGGCTGTCGCGGTGCCCGGTGCTGTCGTGGTGATCGCCGCCGTGGGCGGCGGCGCGCTGGGAGGAATCCTCGGCGCGCTCGTGGCGATTCCCATCGCCGCGAGCGTCATCATCATCATCCAGAAGGTGACGTTCCCCGCTCAGGACAGCAAGACCGTGCCGCCGGACGGCGATCTGATCGTCAGTACACCCTGACGGCAGCGGGCTGCACGCGCACGGTGAACGCCGACACTTCGCCGAGCTCTTCCCCGTCGACTTCGAACGCCTGAGGCTTCTCCAGTTCGACCACGATCCGCTTCGCGGAGAGATGGCGGGTCGAGTCCGTGCTCACCGCCTCCTGGCCAGGGGTGAACAACCGACGGATGCCGTTGTCCCAGACGACCGAGCGCACCGTGTCGAGCCACTGCAGGGCTCCGTCCGAGCTGATCAGGAGGAGATCGAGCAGCCCGTCATCGAGGGTCGCATCCGGCAGCAGGCGGATTCCGCCCTGAACCATCCCGCAGTTCCCGATCAGCAGCGTATGACCCTTGACCGTCTGCGGTTCCTGGTCATCGAGAGTCAACGTGATCGGCGTCATCTCCGTACCGGCGAGAGCGCGGCCCATCGCCTCGACGTAAGCGAGCCAGCCTGCACGATCCTTCAGGTCATCATTGGTCTCGACCAGCATCTGCGCATCGATGCCGAAGCCCACCATGACGGCGAAGGCGTGTTCCTCACCGTTGACCTCCACCCAGCCGAGATCGATGGTCCGGGTCTTGCCCGACCTGACGCGGGCGAGCGCTGCGGGGATGTCGTCGAGCGGAAGCTCGAGGTTGCGGGCGAGGAGATTCCCGGTGCCCTGAGGAACGATGCCGAGAGCGACATCCGTGCCGGCGAGTGTCTCGGCGACCGCCCTGACGGTGCCGTCGCCGCCGACGGCGAGCACGGTGTCGCATCCGGCATCCACGGCCTCCTGCGCCATTCCCCGCCCGGGATCATCGACGCTCGTCTCCCACCACTGCACGTCGGCGTCTGCGGCGAAGGCATCCGCTACAGCCGCGCGCAGCTTCTCCTCCTCGATCTTCGAGGGATTCCAGATCACGCCGATGGTGGAGTTCGTCATGAGGCCACTCTGCGCGACGATGACGATCCGTGCAACTCGGCCGTATCAGCCGTAGAACAGCTGCTCGAAGGCACGCCGTGCGCGACGAGTGACGGCGAGGTAGTCCTCCTCCACCTCGGTGGCCGAGCGATCGGGATATCCGAGCAGACGGCCGATGGCGTCGAGCTGCCTGCGGTCCGTGGGGAGCACGTCGCTGGTCTGCCCGGTGAGCAGCGTGATCGCGGAACGCAGCCGACTGGAGAGGCGCCAAGCTTCCCGAAGAAGCTCCGCGGCCTGCTCCGGGATCAGATCTGATGCGACAGCGGCATCGAGCGCACCGAGCGTCGAGGTCGTCCGCAGCCCTGGCACGTCGTGGGCGTGCTGCAGCTGCACGAGTTGCACCAGCCACTCGACGTCGCTGAGCGACCCTGGTCCGAGCTTCAGATGCCGTCGAGGATCGGCGCCCTGCGGCAGCCGCTCCCCCTCGACGCGGGCTTTGATGCGCTTGATCTCGCGGAGGCCCTGGAGATCGACCGTCGCCGGGTATCGGATCGCGTCGGCCATCGCGGTGAACTTCGCGATCAGCTTGAGGCTTCCGGCGACGCCGCGCGCCCGGAGGAGCGCCTGCGCCTCCCAGGAGAGCGACCAGCGGCGGTAGTACTCCGCGTACGCCTCGATCGAACGCACGACAGGCCCATTTCGACCCTCGGGTCGGAGGTCGGCATCGAGATCGAGAGGCACACGATGATCGGTGAGGTGCTCGCGGAGTGCTGCGACGAGACGAGCGGCGAGGGTCTGCGCCCGCTGGGGATCGACCCCGTTCGCGTCATAGACGTACAGGATGTCCGCATCCGAGCCGAACCCGAGCTCGGCACCGCCGAATCGACCCATCCCGATCACGGCGAAGTCCAGCGCATCGTCTTCGGGCGGGACGATCTCACGACGAACGGCGCGCAAGGCGGACTGAATCGTCGCGTCCGTGATCTCGGTGAGCGCGGTGGCGATCTGCTCGATCGAGAGGACGTCGAGCACGCCGCCCATCGCAGTGCGCAGCAGCTCGCGGCGGCGCAGCGCACGCACCGCGCGCAGCGCATCCCCGGTCGTGCCATGCCGGGTCTGGATGGCCCTGGCTTCCTCGTCGAGGGCCGACTGTCCGCGCGGCGTGAGGAGCTCTGCGCTGTCGAGCCAGGCGACGGACTCCGGGAACCCGTCCATGAGCTCGCCGACGTAGCGCGACGACGACAGCAGTCGTGTCAGGCTCTCGGCCGCTCCGGATGAGTCCCTCAGCATCCGGAGGAACCACGGGGTGTCGCCCAGACGCTCGCTGATCCGGCGGAACGCCAACAAGCCGTAGTCGGGGTCGCTGCCGTCCGCGAACCAGCGCACCATGATCGGCATCAGATGGCGCTGGATCGTCGCCTTGCGGCTGAGACCGGTCGTGAGGGCGCCGATGTGGCGGAGAGCGCCTGCCGGGTCGCGGAATCCGATGGCGGCGAGTCGATCGCGCGCCTGCTCCGTGGAGAGAGTGCGCTCCTCCTCCGGCAGTGAAGCCACAGCGCTCAGCAGCGGCCGGTAGAAGAGGCGCGTATGGATGTCTCGGACCTCGCGGCGGACATGTTCCCAACGCTCCCAGATGCCGTCGCCCGTTTCGGCGAGGCCGCTGCCCCGGGCAAGGATGCGCAGCCCGGCCGGCGTGCGCGGCATGAGGTGCGTTCTGCTGAGTTCTCGCAACTGCAGCCGGTGCTCCATGAGCCGAAGGATGCAGTAGTCGTCGGCGAACGTCGCCGCCTCGGCTCGACCGATGTACCCGCCCTCGACGAGCGCGTCGAGACTCTCCAGGGTCCCGCGCGTTCGCAGAGTGGCGTCGGTGAGCCCGTGCACGAGCTGCAGCAGCTGCACCGTGAACTCGATGTCACGCAGGCCACCGGAGCCGAGCTTGAGCTGGTACGGCGCGTCCTCCGGGTCGATGTGCTCCATGACGCGCTCGCGCATCCGCTGCACGCTGTCGACGAAGTCCTCACGGGCGGCGCTGGACCAGATCTTCGGCTGCACGGCGGCGATGTACTCGATGCCGAGCGCCTGGTCCCCCGCAAGAGGCCGAGCCTTCAGCAGCGCCTGGAACTCCCAGCTCTTCGCCCAGCGGTCGTAGTACGCCAGATGCGAGGCCAGCGACCGCACGAGCGCGCCCTGCTTGCCCTCGGGGCGCAGCGCCGCGTCGACCTCCCAGAGCGGGGGCTCGACCTCGATGCCGCTGAGTCCGCGCATCGTCTCCCGGGCGAGGCGGGTCGCGATGTCGATGGCCTTGGGCTCCGCGACGACATCTTCGTCCGCGGTTCCTCCGACGAAGATCACATCGACGTCGCTGACGTAGTTCAGCTCCCGCGCACCGGCCTTGCCCATCCCGATGATCGCGAGCTGCGTCGCCGCGATCTCTTCGCGGCCGGTCGTGTCCAGCAGGCGCGTACGGGCGACGGCGAGTGACGCCTCCAGTGCTGCACCGGCCGCATCGGCCAGGGCGGCCGACACCGCCGCCACCAAGGCGGTCGGATCCGGATGCGCGAGGTCGACGGCCGCGATCGCCGCGATGCTGCGGCGGTAGGCGACTCGCAACGCGACGAGAGCCGCATCGTCGCCGGTTTCAGCGAACCCGTCGCGGGCCCCGACCGAGGCGAGCAGGTCGTCGCGCAGCTGCTCCGCCGTCGGCAGCTCGTCCGTCGCCTCACCGAGGACGGAGATCTCCCCGGGATGACGCAGGAAGAAGTCCGCAAGCCCCTGCGACGCTCCGAACACGCGCCAGATTCTGCGCCGGGCAGCCGGGTCGTCGCTCAGCGCCCGCAGCGGCGCAGGGTCGCGGCGAGCGACCCGCAGCATCCCGAGAACCGCGGCGTCGGGATCGGCGGCTCCGACGTCTTCGAGCAGCAGCGCGCGCTCACGGCCGAGCAGCGTCGCCAGTTCGGCGAGGGATTCTGCAGCTGCGCTGAGTTCCGCGAATCCGAGGCGTGCGAGCGCGGAGAGCGAGACGGAATCGTCCAGGCGTGCCATACGGGCTCAGAGCAGCTCGAGGTTGCTCTTCAGCTCGAACGGCGTCACTTGGCTGCGGTAGGCCTCGACCTCTTTGCGCTTGTTGAGCAGCACGTAGTTGAACACCTGCTCCCCCAGCGTCTCGGCGACGAGTTCCGACCCCTCCATGAATTCCAGGGCGTGGTCCAGGCTGGTCGGCAGCGCCGAGTAACCCAGGGCCCGTCGCTCCGATTCGCTGAGCGACCAGACGTTGTTCTCGGCCTCCGGCGGCAGCTCGTAGCCCTCCTCGATGCCCTTGAGGCCCGCAGCGAGCATGAGCGCGTATGCGAGATACGGGTTGGCCGCGGAGTCCAGTCCGCGATACTCGACGCGGGATGACTGGCCCTTGTTCGGCTTGTACATCGGCACGCGCACCAGAGCCGAGCGGTTGTTGTGCCCCCAGGTGACGAAGCTCGGCGCTTCATCTCCGCCCCAGAGACGCTTGTACGAGTTCACGAACTGGTTCGTGACCGCAGCCATCTCATTGGCGTGCTTGAGGAGTCCCGCGATGAAGTGTCGACCGGTCTTGGAGAGCTGGTACTTCGCGCCCTCTTCGTAGAAGGCGTTCTGGTCGCCCTCGAACAGCGACATGTGCGTGTGCATACCGCTGCCCGGCTGGCCGCCGAGCGGCTTCGGCATGAACGTCGCGTACACGCCCTGCTCGATCGCGACCTCCTTGATGACGGTACGGAAGGTCATCACGTTGTCTGCAGTCGTGAGCGCGTCGGCGTAGCGCAGATCGATCTCGTTCTGACCCGGTCCGCCCTCATGGTGGCTGAATTCCACAGAGATGCCGAGGTCTTCGAGCATCCGCACGGAGCGGCGGCGGAAGTCGTGCGCCGTACCGCCTGGAACGTTGTCGAAGTAGCCGGCGGAATCGACGGGGACCGGACCCTCAGGACCGAACGAGGAAGACTTGAGCAGGTAGAACTCGATCTCCGGATGCGTGTAGAACGTGAAACCGGCGTCCGCAGCCTTCGCCAGCGCACGCTTGAGCACGTGACGCGGATCGGCCACTGCCGGCTGGCCGTCGGGAGTCGTGAGGTCGCAGAACATCCGCGCGGTCGGGTCGATCTCACCGCGCCACGGCAGGGTCTGGAAAGTGGTCGGATCCGGCTGCGCAAGCAGATCGGACTCGAAGCTGCGGGTCAGGCCTTCGATGGCGGAGCCGTCGAAACCAATGCCCTCCGCGAACGCGCCTTCGACCTCGGCCGGCGCGATGGCGACCGACTTGAGCGTGCCGATGACGTCCGTGAACCACAGCCGGACGAACTTCACGCCGCGCTCTTCGATCGTGCGGAGCACGAAATCCCTCTGCTTGTCCATGGTTACTTTCCGCCAGCGCCCTTGCCGGGAGCCCAGCCGTCGTCTGCTGCGTCGTCTTCGGCCCAGGCGCGCGAACGCTCCTCCAGCGTCTCCGGTGCGCGAGCCGCCTCAGCCTCGGTGTCGAACGGGCCGACGCGGTCAACCGCCGGCGAGATCATCCCGAACTCGACCTGCGCGGTCTTGAGGTTGTACCAGTACTTCTGATCGCCGTCTGACATGGTCCAAGTCCCTTCATCAACTGTCATCGATCCTACTGGGAGTACCACCGCTCGCTAAGCTATCGGCCATGGCTCAAGCAATCGGCGTCGACATCGGCGGCACTGGCATCAAGGCAGGAATCGTCAATCTCGACCACGGGACCATGGCATCCGACAGGGTGCGCGTCCCCACCCCCGAAGGCGCATCACCGCAGGATGTCCTCGTGGCGGTGCAGACGGTCCTCAAGACCCTTGACGTGCACGACTCGACTCTTCCTCTCGGCGTCGCCTTCCCGGCGATCGTCAAGCGCGGGAAGACGCTGTCGGCAGCGAACGTCTCCAAGGAATGGGTGGACTTCGACGCCGAGCGGTTCTTCCGCGACGGTCTCGGACGCAACATCGTCTTCGTGAACGACGCCGACGCCGCCGGCGTCGCTGAAGCTCGTCATGGCGCCGCCAGGGACGTTCGCGGTCTGACCCTGATGACGACGCTCGGCACCGGCATCGGCTCGGCGTTCCTCTATGACGGCGTCCTGATCCCCAACACCGAACTCGGGCACCTGAATTTCGGCACCTTCGACTCCGTGGAGAAGTGGGCAGCGACCTCGGCACGCGAACGCGAGGGCCTCAGCTGGGCCGTATGGGCCGAGCGCCTGCAGGCGTTCTACTCGCACATCGAGTTCCTCTTCAGCCCCGACCTGTTCGTCGTCGGCGGCGGCGTATCGAAGAACGCCGGCGACTTCCTCCCGCTGCTCGAGCTCAAGACCCCGATCGTTCCCGCGATCCACCGCAACAACTCGGGCATCATCGGCGCGGCATCCCTGGCCGGCGACTGACCTCAGACGAATCCGAACGCACGAAGGCCCCGCTGATCCAGCGGGGCCTTCTGCGTGTGTAGGCGAATGGGCCGACCTGTACGCCGGGTTCTGTTCCGGGGTTCTTCGCCCCTTCGACGGCCATCTCTCTCGGCGACACGTTGCCGTGCCGCTCCAGCGGTCTACCCGAGGACTCGGCGAGCCGCGTCAACATCCTCTGTCTGACCTTGCTCCGGGCGAGGTTTACCTGGCGGGCCGTGTCACCACGGCCCCCGGTGGTCTCTTACACCACCCTTTCACCCTTACCGGATCCTCGACGAGCGAGGTTCCGGCGGTCTACTCTCTGTGGCACTTTCTCGCGGATTGCTCCGGGTGGGTGTTACCCACCGCCCTGCCCTGTGGAGCCCGGACGTTCCTCGGTGCGGTTTCCCGCCACGCGACCGTCCAGTCGACCCATTCGCAGGCCCAGTCTACTTCTCGGCCGAGCGCGCGATCCGCAGATCAAGCGGAACATCGATCGGGAACGCTCCGAACAGACGGCGGGTCGCAGCGGCCGCGGCCTCACGGACGGCCTCGGCGGCGGCATCCGCGCACTCCTCGGGAACATGCAGGATCACCTCGTCGTGCAGGAAGAACGCCAGATGAGCCTCGTGGGCGAAGGGCCCGGATGCCGGTGCCGGCGTCCGCGCAGCGGGAAGGCGCTGCAGCCGGTGGCGCAGCTCGGCGAGCCAGATCAGCGACCACTCCGCGGCCGTGCCCTGCACGACGAAGTTCCTGGTGAACCGCCCCCAGTCCCTCGCACGCCGTCGGGCCACGTTCACCTCCGCTGCATCGGCATCCGCGGCGGTGGCACGCGACTGCAGCGTCGCCCACTCGGCGGACGGACGCGGCGACGAGCGGCCCAGCCAGGTCGACACGACGCCGCCGTCTTCCCCGACACGCGCTGCCTCGTCGACGAGCCCCATCGCCCGCGGGTAGACCTTGCGCAACCGCGGAACGAGGCGACCGCTGTCTCCGGTCGTCGCACCGTACATCGCCCCGAGCACCGCGTACTTCGCCTCTTCGCGCGTGCTGACGGCACCGGATTCGACGACACCGGCATACAGGTCGGTCCCCCGCGCCGCTCTGGCCATCGCCTCATCGTGCGCCATCGCCGCCAGCATCCGCGGCTCCAGCTGGGCGACGTCCGCGACGACCAGGATCCATCCGGGATCAGCCCTGACCGCCGGCCGGAGACTCCGCGGCACCTGGAGCGCTCCGCCACCCGATGATGCCCAGCGGCCGGTGACGACACCGCCGGTGATGTAGACGGGGCGAAAGCGTCCGTCGTGCACCCACTCGGCCAGCCACGACCAACCGTTGGCGCTGAGCAGGCGCGAGAGCTTCTTGTACGCCAGCAGGGGTTCGATGACGGGGTGATCATGCTCGGCCAGTTCCCACCGGCCTGTCGATTCCACGTGCACGCCCACCCGGTGCAGCGCCCTGAGCAGCTTGGGCTGACTGTCCAGATGCAGCGTCTGGTCGTCGAGGATCGCCCGCACCTTCTCGCCGAGTGCGACCATCCCGCTGGGCAGACCGCCAGCGATCGGGCGGGCTCCGAGCGTCTCGGTGAGGATCGCCTCGTGGGCGGCCACGTCCCAGGGCAGCCCCGCAGCGCGCATCTCCTCGGCGACGAGTCCGCCCGCCGACTCCGCGGCGCACAGGAGGGTCAACCGGCCGTCGGCTGCCTCACCGATGACTCGACGGTGCGCACGGTACTGGTCGAGGAGTTCGGTGACCGGGTCGCCAGCCGAGCGCTCGTCCACGTCGAACAGCGCCGGCGCCTCGACGACGAGTTCGCGGGGCACCCAATCCGGGGACGGCGGCAGCGGATGCTCCACCGAGGCCGTGTCCCGGAGGATGGCGTGGCACAGCATCAGATCGTGCGTGCGGGCGAGGCGTACACCGGCCTCGAGGAGTCGCGGATAGATCTGTCTGGCGCTGCGCAGAATCCAGCGCGGCGTCTGCGCAGCCTCGACCTCTCGCACCCAGTCGATGAGACCGGTCGCGTCCAGCGGCACACGGCTCGTCTCGACGCCGAGCTCGTCGACCTCGATCGCCAGGAACGCGTTCGGTGCGGTCTCCACGAGAGCGATCCGGCGTTCTGGAGCTGGTCGAGGCGTGGCGGTCACCGCCGTCGAGCGCCCCGGCGGAAGATCACAGGCCGGATTCTTCGGTACGCACCAGGATGCAGCCGCACTCGGGGCAGGAGATCACGGCGTCGGGCGCGGCACGGCGGATGTCGTTCAGATCGGTGCTGGAGAGCACCATGCGGCATCCTTCGCAGGTGCCTCGAGTGAGCAGTCCCGCTCCGGCGGTCTTCGCGGAGCGCCGCGTGTACTCGGCGAGGAGGTCAGCCGGGAGCGGCGCCGTGACGGCAGCGCGATCGCGTCCGAGCTGGGCGATCAGCTCGGTCGCCGCCGCGATGTCGGCCTTTGCCTGCACCGTGAGCTCAGTGCCCTCGGCGGTGGTCGCATCGATGAGTGCCTGCTGCGCCGCGACGGCGGCATCTGCATCCTCGACGCGGCCCATCACGTCGAGCTCGGCGTCTTCGAGGTCGCTGAGCCGCTTGGCCAGGCTGGCGAGCTCATGCTCGAGAGCCTGCGCCTCCTTGGAGTTCGCAGAGGCGGCGAGCCGATCCGCATCGCGTGCGCGACGCTGCTCGGCCACCTTGACGTCGGCCTCCAGCCGGACGAGTTCGGTACGTGCATCTTCGCGTGTTCCGGTGAGGGCCGTGAGGTCTCGCAGCTGCTCCTGACGGAGCGCGGCGAGTTCACTGATCCGCCCGGACTGCGTCGGCTGGGTACGCGCACGCTCGGCCTGCGCGATGCGCCGATCGAGGTCGGCGACGTCGAGCAGGATGCGCTGGTGTTCCGGGGCTGCGTTCACCCTTCCAACCTAGTCGCTGGCGCGACACCGCCGTCGACGTACAGCCAGCGACGGTCTTCCCGCACGAACCGGCTGCGCTCGTGCATCACGCCGCGTTCGTCGCCCTGTCGCCAGAGCGCCTCGAACTCGACGACGCCTTCCCGGTCGAACGGTCCGCCCGCGACCGTTTCCAGGACGACGAGCCGGCGCCAGACCAGTTCGTCGTCGATCTCGACGCGTAGCGGTCTCGTGGACGGATGCCAGGTCGCCAGGAGGTACTCGGCATCGCCGACCGCGAAGGCCGTATATCGCGAGCGCATCAGGCGGACAGCCGTCGGGGCGGATGCGCCTTCCAGCAGTGGACCGCAGCATCCGCGGTAGAGATCTCCCGAGAAGCAGGGGCAGCGGTCATCTGGGGCAACGTCACCTGCTGAGACCATCGCCCCAGCGTACGCTGAAGCCAGTCCGCCTCGAAGGAGCACCGTGAGCACTCAGCCCGTCACCGTCCCCCTGTTTGCCGCCCACAACGGCTTCGCTCTCCCCGCGATCGGCCTCGGGACATATCGCTTGAACGGCGAAGCCGGTGCGGCCGCAGTGGCCGGCGCCCTCGACGCCGGTTACCGACTCGTCGACTCCGCCTTCAACTACGAGAACGAAGGCGCCGTCGGTCAGGGTGTCAGGGATTCCGGAGTGGACCGAGGCGAGATCATCGTCACCACGAAACTCCCCGGTCGGCACCACCCCGTAGCGCGTGCCCGCACGAGTGTCGAAGAGAGCCGCTTCCGGCTCGGCGTCGGCGTCACCGATCTGCATCTCATCCACTGGCCGAATCCTGCGCAGGACGAGTACCTGCAGGCCTGGACGGCCCTCGTGGAGGCTCAGGAACGCGGCACCGTGCGCCAGATCGGCGTGTCCAACTTCCTGCCGGAGCACCTGGAGCGCATCGAGAACGAGACAGGGGTCCGCCCCGTTGTGAATCAGATCGAGGTGCATCCGTACTTCCCACAGGAGGAGCAGCTCGCGTACCACCGGGAACGCGGAATCCTCACCGAGGCATGGAGTCCGATCGGGCGAGGTCAAGACGTACTCGCCGAGCCGATCATCGGGGAGATCGCCTCGGCGCACGGCATCAGCCCTGCTCAGGCCGTGCTCGCGTGGCACGTCGCCCGGGGCACGGTGGCGATTCCGAAGGCTTCGTCGGTGGAGCACCAGGTCGCAAACCTCGCCGCGGCAGCCGTCGTCCTCGACGATGCCGAGGTCGCGGCGATCACGGCGCTGGGCAGGCCTGACGGACGACTGTTCAACGGGGATCCGGCGACGCACGAGGAGTCGTAGCAGGCCGTCGACCCTCGTCAGACCGCGGCGTCGACGGCCTCCTGCGCTGTCACGTGCGTGAAGCGGAAGCCCGACTTCTCCAGAGCGGCCGGTCGCACGTCGGCGTCGGAGAGGAGCAGGGAATCCGCGGCCGCTCCGAGTCCGAAACGTAGCGCCCACGCGGGAGCGGGTAGCCAGAACGGCCGATTCATCTTTCGGGCCAGGGCGCGTCCGATGTCGTTCGCGGTGGCTGCTGTGGGTCCCGTTAGGTTGACCGGTCCGTCCAGCTGCTCGTCGATGACGTGCCGGATCGCCCGCACCTCGTCATCGAGCGAGATCCACGGCCAGACCTGGGTGCCCGTCCCAAGCGGGCCGGAGATGCCGAGCCTGGTGAGAGTGATCAGGGGCTTGAGCACGCCGCGTGGGTGGATGACGGGTGCGGTGCGCAACAGGGCGACCCTGACGTCGTCGCCCGCGCGCCGTGCCTCATCCTCCCAGCGGACGCAGAGCTTCGCGAGGAATGTGTCGCCGGCCGCCGAGCTCTCGTCGAGAACGGCGCTCGGCGCCGAGCCGTAGTAGCCCACGGCAGACGCGGAGACGAAAGCCGGAGCATCGGCTCCCAGGGCGCGCAACGCGGTGGCGAGCGAGCCAGTGGCCTGCAGGCGGGAGCGGACGAGTTCTCGCCGGTAAGCCCGCGTCCACGGCAGCCGGCCGACGCTGGCACCGCCGAGCGCGACGACGGCGTCAGCCCCGGCGAGGATATCGGCGTGGAGCGGATGCTCCCCCGGCGCCCACTGGATCTCAGAACCATCGCGCGGTGGGCGACGCACGAGTGTCGTCACTTCCGCGCCGTCGGCGCGCAACGAGTCTGAGAGCGCGGAGCCGATCAGACCGGATGCTCCGCTGATGACAATGCGACGTTTCATGGTGCTTCCTCCCGGTACGTCAGGACAGGTTCGACAGGGCAGTGAAGAAGTCGGATATCGCCCCGGCGCGGCCTGGGCGACCCAGCTTCTCGAAGATGGTGAGGGCGATCTCGTCCGTCGCATCCAGTCCGACAAGGTCGGTGCGAAGGTACTGAAGCACGCCGTTCTGACGTCCCTTCGAGAACGTGACGATCAGGGAGCCGTCGCGGAGCACGTCGGCCTTGCTGCTCGAGGTGTGGCGCAAGACGTAGTGCCGGCCTCGGAGCTCGATCACGATGCTCTTGGTCGAACGCTTCCCGTCCGCCGCACCCGGCGTCAGAGTTCCGGTGTCACCGCTGCCGGGCAGTTCGAACGGAACAGGTCTTCGGGCGAACGTGAGCTGCGGCCCGTTGTCTTCGAACGCCTTGTTCGTCGTGGAGTTCATCCTGTCGGCGAAGGGTCCGGTGAAGGTCTCCGTCGGTTTGATCGGCACGCGAGCCTGTCGAGCACCGGCGGGGTCCAGCACGTCCATATGCGTACGGTCGTCGTCCACGACGACACGCCAGCCTGCGGAAGTCGGTCGGAGCCAGAGCGGGATTTCAGTCACCGTTCGATCCTCGCAGGTGCAGCTCTGTCCGCACTCCCGGCGGAGCAGGCGATCTCAGTGCAACGAGGAACTGTGGTGGGCCCTGCCGGGATCGAACCGACGACATCCACGGTGTAAACGTGGCGCTCTACCAGCTGAGCTAAAGGCCCTGACCCGATCAGTCTATCCATGCCACAGTGATCCGCGTCGTCGTAGAAGAGGGCTAGGCTGATTCCGGCGTGCGTTGTGTCGAGTCGACAAGACTCCCCCGCGTCGCTTCCCGTTTCCCGGCGAGAACCGCCAGCTTGACGAAAGGCTCCACCGTGACCGTCCACGACCAGGATCCGTACTCCCAGGGCCCCCTCGACAGCGATCCGGAAGAGACCGGTGAGTGGCAGCAGTCGCTCGACGAGCTGGTGGACTCGAAGGGCCACGGACGTGGCCGCGAGATCATGCTCAGCCTTCTCAAGCGCTCGAAGGAGCTGCACCTCAACGTGCCGATGGTCCCGACCACGGACTACATCAACACCATCGCCTCGGAGAACGAGCCCGACTTCCCCGGCGATGAAGACGTCGAGCGCCGCTACCGCGCCTGGATGCGCTGGAACGCCGCTGTCATGGTGCACCGCGCGCAGCGTCCCGGCATCGGCGTCGGCGGCCACATCTCCACCTACGCATCGTCGGCCGCGCTCTACGAGGTCGGCTTCAACCACTTCTTCCGCGGTGCGGACAACCCCGGCGGCGCAGACCAGATCTTCGTCCAGGGTCACGCCTCCCCCGGGATCTACGCCCGTTCCTTCCTCGAGGGCCGGCTGAGCGAGGACAACCTCGACGGTTTCCGTCAGGAGCAGTCCCGTGCGCCGTTCGGCATCCCGTCCTACCCGCACCCGCGCCAGATGTCGGACTACTGGCAGTTCCCGACCGTGTCGATGGGCCTCGGCCCGATCAACGCGATCTACCAGGCCATGTCGAACAAGTACCTGGAGAACCGCGGCATCAAGGACACCTCCGCATCTCAGGTGTGGGCGTTCCTCGGCGACGGCGAGATGGACGAGGTCGAGAGCCGTGGTCAGCTCCAGGTCGCCGCGAACGAGGGCCTGGACAACCTGAACTTCGTGATCAACTGCAACCTGCAGCGCCTCGACGGCCCGGTCCGCGGCAACGGCAAGATCGTCCAAGAGCTGGAGTCGTTCTTCCGCGGCGCCGGCTGGAACGTCATCAAGGTGGTCTGGGGCCGCGAATGGGATGACCTGCTCGCACGCGACACCGAGGGTGCGCTGCTGAACATCATGAACGTCACTCCGGACGGCGACTACCAGACCTTCAAGACGGAGTCCGGCGCCTACATCCGCGAGCACTTCTTCGGCCGTGACGAGCGCGCAGCCGCCCTGGTCAAGGACTACACCGATGACCAGATCTGGCAGCTCAAGCGCGGTGGCCACGACTACCGCAAGGTGTACGCCGCGTACAAGGCCGCCGTCGAGCACAAGGGCCAGCCGACCGTCATCCTGGCGAAGACGGTCAAGGGCTACGGCCTGGGTCCGCACTTCGAGGGCCGCAACGCGACCCATCAGATGAAGAAGATGACGCTGGACAACCTCAAGACGTTCCGCGACACGATGCACATCCCGATCACGGATGCGCAGCTCGAGGAGAACCCGTACCTGCCCCCGTACTACAACCCGGGCGCTCAGGACGAGACCATCCAGTACATGCTGGAACGACGCAAGAACCTCGGCGGATACCTGCCGGAGCGCCGCTCCACGCATGTCGGGCTGTCGCTTCCGGATGACTCCGCGTACGCCCTCCCCAAGAAGGGCTCCGGCTCGCAGGAGATCGCCACGACGATGGCGTTCGTCCGACTGCTGAAGGACCTCCTGCGGTCCAAGGACTTCGGTCACCGCATCGTGCCGATCATCCCGGACGAGGCACGCACCTTCGGCATGGACGCGTACTTCCCGACGGCGAAGATCTACAACCCGAACGGCCAGCACTACACGTCGGTCGACCGTGAGCTGCTCCTCGCCTACAAGGAGAGCCCGCAGGGCCAGATCATCCACGTCGGCATCAACGAAGCGGGCGCTCTCGCCGCCTTCACCGCGACCGGAACGTCGTACGCCACGCACGGCGAGCCGCTGATCCCGATCTACATCTTCTACTCGATGTTCGGCTTCCAGCGCACCGGAGACGCCCAGTGGGCTGCTGCCGACCAGATGGCCCGCGGATTCATCATGGGCGCCACAGCCGGTCGCACGACGCTCACCGGTGAGGGGCTGCAGCACGCGGACGGGCACTCACACCTGCTCGCCTCGACGAACCCCGCCACGGTCTCCTACGACCCGGCATACGGCTACGAGATCGCGCACATCGTGCGTACCGGACTCGAGCGCATGTACGGCGGGAACCACCCCGACCCGAACGTGATGTACTACATCACTCTGTACAACGAGCCGATCGTTCAGCCGGTCGAGCCGGAGAACGTCGATGTCGATGGCATCGTCCGTGGCATCCACCGCGTCTCCGAGGGCACCGGCGAAGGACACCGCGCGCAGCTGTTCGCCTCCGGCGTCGGTCTGCCCTGGGCGCTCGAGGCCCAGGAGCTGTTGAAGAACGACTGGGGTGTCGTCGCAGATGTCTGGTCGGTCACGTCGTGGACCGAGCTGCGCCGCGACGGCCTCGCCGCCGACGAGCACAACTTCCTGTACCCGAACGAGCAGCCGCGGACGGCCTACCTCACCGAGAAGCTGCGGGATGCTCAGGGACCGGTCGTCGCGGTCAGTGACTTCATGCACGCCGTGCAGGATCAGATCCGCCCGTGGGTGCCGCAGCGGTACGCGACGCTCGGAGCCGACACGTTCGGCTTCTCCGACACGCGCGCGGCAGCGCGTCGCTTCTTCAAGATCGACGGCCCGTCGATCGTGGTGCGCACGCTGCAGTCGCTTGCCGACGACGGCGTCGTCGATCGTTCGCTCGCCGCTCAGGCCATCGAGAAGTATCGACTGCACGACGTGAACGCCGGGACCAGCGGCAACGCGGGCGGCGAGAGCTGAGCTCTCGGTGACAGGTTCGTCCCGCACGGCCATGGACAAGGCCGCAACTCTCACCTGGCTGCGCCGGATCTCCGGCGACATCGCCTCGGTGACGATCAAGCGGCTCGAGGACACCCTCCCGTGGTACGCCGATATGCCACCGGCCCGCCGCTCTGCGGTCGGGCTGGTGGCTCAGGCCGGCATCACGTCGTTCATCCAGTGGTACGACGACCCGACCTCGACCCCCTGGATCGCGGCGGACATCTTCGCCGCGGCGCCGCGGGAGCTGTTGCGCAGCGTCAGCCTTCAGCAGACGCTGCAACTGATCCGCGTGACGGTCGAAGTCACCGAGGAGCGCGTCGCCGGCAGGGGCGACAGCATCCGTGAGGCGATCCTGCTGTATTCACGCGACGTCGCTTTCGCCGCCGCCGACGTGTACGCCCGCGCCGCGGAAGCCCGCGGACTCTGGGACGCACGCCTCGAAGCGCTGGTCGTCGACTCGATCCTCACCGGTGAAGCCGATGAGGAGCTGCCCAGCCGGATCGCCGCTCTCGGCTGGCACGGTCACGGAGAGGTCGCCGTCCTCGTGGGCACGACTCCTCCGCAGTTCGACGTCGACCAGGTGCGCCGAACCGCCAGGAAGCTCGCCGTCGACGTGCTGATCGGGGTGCAGGGTTCCCGTCTCGTCCTCGTGCTCGGTCGCGCGCGCATCGCGGGTCACGAGAACGAGGAAGAAGACGACGAGCTGGCGTTCCTGGAGATCGCCGCCCGCCTGGAGCCGTTGTTCGGCCCTGGCTACGTCGTGCTCGGCCCCGCTGTCGCCGCTCTCGTGGATGCCAGCCAGAGCGCTCGCGCCGCACTCGCCGGTTTCGCGGTGGCCCGTGCCTGGCGGAGCGCCCCGCGCCCGGTCGAGGCCGACGATCTGCTCCCCGAGCGCGCCCTCGCCGGCGACCCTCTCGCGAAGCAGACCTTGATCGAACGCATCTTCCGCCCGCTGCAGGCACATTCGACCGACCTCGTGACCACCCTGTGGAGCTACCTCGACAACGGCCGCTCCCTCGAGGCGACGGCCCGCGAGCTGTTCGTGCATCCGAACACGGTCCGATACCGTCTCAAGCGCGTCAGCGAGGTCATTGGCTGGGACGCCACGGGGCCCCGCGAGGCGTTGATCCTGCAGACCGCGCTGATCCTCGGTTCCATCGGCGCCGCCGATCAGGTACGGCGCCGTCCCGGGTTGCGCCGCACCCCGCGCTGAGACCCGCGGGTACTGTGCGCCACACACAAGGGTTTCTCGCAATCTTGTGATGGATCATCCACCGCTCGCCCCCGATCATTGGCAGACTGGGGGTGTGATTGTCGTCGTATGCCCAGGTCAGGGTTCGCAGACCCCCGGTTTCCTCTCTCCGTGGCTTGAGTTGGACGGTGCGGCCGAGCGCCTCGCCGGCTATTCCGAAGCCGCCGGCGTCGATCTGCACGAGCACGGCACCGTCTCGGATGCCGACACGATTCGTGACACGCGCGTCGCACAGCCGCTCATCGTCGCGGCATCACTGATCGCCGCAGACGCCCTGGCCGCCCGCGCCGGACGCTCGGCCGACGGCATCGCCGGCCACTCGGTCGGAGAGATCGCCGCACTCGTCGGCAGCGGGGTTCTCGACGCCGAGACCGGAATGCGTCTGGTCGGCATCCGCGGCCGTGCGATGGCGGATGCCGCCGCCCAGACCCCGACCGGCATGAGCGCCGTCCTCGGTGGCGACGAGCAGGCTGTGCTGGAACGACTCGCCGAACTGGACCTCTCCCCCGCGAACTACAACGGCGGTGGCCAGCTGGTCGTCGCCGGCGCCCTCCCCGCGCTCGCCGCTCTCGCCGCGGAGCCGGTTAAGGGAACCCGCGTCATTGCGCTGCAGGTCGCCGGGGCGTTCCACACCGCGTACATGGCATCGGCCGTCGCCGCCCTCCGCGATGCCGTCGACACGGTCACGCCCGCCGATCCCCAGATCACTCTCTGGACGAATCGTGACGGTTCCGTGGTCAACAGCGGCGTCCAGGCTCTCGACTACCTCGTCGATCAGGTCTCCTCGCCGGTGCGCTGGGATCTGTGCATGGCGTCGTTCGCCGAGCAGGGCATCACCGGACTCATCGAACTCGCGCCCGCCGGCGCCCTGACGGGCCTCGCCAAGCGCGGCCTGCGCGGTGTGCCGACGGTCGCCGTGAAGACCCCCGAAGACCTCGATGCGGCCGTCGCGCTGCTGAATGGAGAAGCCGCATGAGCCCGACGCTGACTCAGATCACGGGTCCCGCGTTCACGCGGATCTACTCCTTCGGCGCGGCTCGCGGCGAGATCGCCGTGCCGAACGACGACCTCGTCGGCCCGATCGATTCCAGCGACGAGTGGATCCAGCAGCGCACCGGCATCATCACGCGCACCCGTGCGGTCAAGGAGACCGATGCGATCGATCTCGCGACCGCCGCTGCGACGGAGGCGATCGAGAAGGCCGGAGTTCCCGCCGACCAGATCGACCTGGTGATCGTCGCCACCATCAGCAACCCCAAGCAGACTCCCTCGGTGTCCGCCATCGTCGCCGATCGCGTCGGATCGAACCCGGCGGCCGCCTATGACATCAACGCCGCGTGCGCCGGTTACGCCTACGCAGTGACGCAGGCCGACGCGCTCATCCGGGCCGGGGCCGCTCGCTATGCCCTGGTCATCGGCACCGAGAAGCTGTCCGACGTGGTTGACCCGACCGATCGCAGCATTTCGTTCCTCCTCGGCGACGGCGCCGGCGCCGCCCTCATCGGCCCCAGCGACACACCGGGAATCGCCCCGGCCGTATGGGGGTCCGACGGCTCCAAGGCGGATGCCGTCGGCATGAACCACACCCTCACGGACTTCCGCGACGGCGTCGCGCCATGGCCCACCCTGCGTCAAGAAGGACCAACGGTGTTCCGCTGGGCGGTGTGGGAGATGGCGAAGGTCGCCCGCCAGGCGCTGGAGAAGGCAGGGATCGAGGCATCCGACCTTGCAGCCTTCATCCCGCATCAGGCCAACCTGCGCATCATCGACGAGTTCGCCAAGCAGCTGAAGCTGCCGGAGACCACGGTCATCGCGCGCGACATCGAGACGACGGGCAACACCTCGGCGGCCTCCATCCCGTTGGCGAGCCACCGCCTGATGGCCGAGCACCCCGAGCTGTCCGGCGGGTTGGCGCTGCAGATCGGCTTCGGCGCCGGACTCGTGTTCGCCGCACAGGTCGTCGTCCTCCCCTGAGAACGCCCGACCTTCTCTAGACTGTTCCACGGTTCCGAATACAACCCGCAAGAAAGAGGAAGACCACATGGCTTTCACCAACGATGAGGTCCTCGCTGGCCTCGCAGAGCTCATCACCGACGAGACCGGCATCTCCGCAGACGAGGTCGCACTCGAGAAGTCGTTCACCGACGACCTCGACATCGACTCGATCTCGATGATGACGATCGTCGTCAATGCCGAGGAGAAGTTCGGCGTCACCATCCCCGACGACGAGGTCAAGAACCTCAAGACCGTCGGCGATGCTGTGAACTTCATCGTCGCGGGCCAGGAGTAATACTGCAGGATGCCACCTCCGCCCTGCGCGGGGTGGCATCCTTCCTGCCTCCCCTCGACATCCGCTCGACACCCGTTCGACAAGGAACCACACCCCCATGACCAAGCGCATCGTCGTCACCGGCATCGGCGCCACCTCCGCCATCGGCGGTACGGCACCGGAGAACTGGACCAACCTGCTCGCCGGGATGTCCGGCACCCGCACCCTCGAGCACGACTGGGTGCAGAAGTATGAGCTTCCGGTCACCTTCGCGGCCGAGGCGATGGTGCGTCCGGAGGAGATCCTCCCCCGCCACGAGGCCAAGCGCCTGGACCCGTCTTCCCAGTTCGCGCTGATCGCCGCCCGCGAGGCGTGGGAAGACGCCGGATCCCCCGAAGTCGCGCCAGAGCGTCTCGGCGTCGACTTCGCCACCGGCATCGGCGGACTGTGGACGCTGCTGGACGCCTGGGACACGCTCAGGGAGAAGGGCCCCCGACGCGTGATGCCGCTGACGGTCCCGATGCTGATGGCGAACGCCGCAGCCGGCAACCTGTCGCTGCAGTTCCATGCCCGCGCGTACGCGCAGACCGTGGTCAGCGCCTGCGCCTCCAGCACCGAGTCGCTCATCCATGCTTTCCACCATCTTCAGGACGGTCTCGCGGACGTCGTGATCGCCGGTGGCGCCGAGTCGGCGATCCACCCGATCACGATGGCGTCCTTCGCTTCGGCGCAGGCCCTCTCGCGCCGCAATGATGACCCCGCGACCGCCTCGCGCCCCGGTGCGATCGACCGTGACGGCTTCGTCATGGGCGAAGGCGCCGCCGTGCTGATCCTCGAGACCGAAGAGCACGCCAAGGCGCGCGGCGCGAAGATCTACGCCTACCTCGTCGGCGGCGGCATCACGGCCGATTCGTACCACATCACCGGCAACGACCCCGAGGGCTGGGGCGCGGCGCGCGCCGTCACGCAGGCTCTGGAAGAGGCCGGAGCCAGCGCCGACCAGGTGACTCACATCAACGCCCACGCGACCTCGACGCCCGTCGGTGACCCGAACGAGTACGTCGCGCTGAAGCGCGTGTTCGGCGAC
The DNA here is from genome assembly GCF_038397725.1 of Microbacterium sp. LWO13-1.2. NCBI lineage: Bacteria > Bacillati > Actinomycetota > Actinomycetes > Micrococcales > Microbacteriaceae > Microbacterium > Microbacterium sp. LWO13-1.2. The sequence continues at coordinate 2,901,135 of NZ_CP151634.1, read as the reverse complement.
CGGATCGACGAGATCCCGGTCTCGGCGACCAAGGCCTCCACCGGCCACCTCCTCGGCGGAACAGGCGCGCTGGAGGCCATCTTCACGATCCTCGCTCTTCGCGATCGTGTCGCACCGCCGACGATCAACATGACCGAACAGGACCCTGCCGTTCCGTTCCGTCTGTCCGGAGAAGCGCAGCCTCTGGGCGACGGCCCGCAGCTCGCCATCAGCAACTCGTTCGGCTTCGGCGGCCACAACGCCGTCGTCGCGTTCGCGAGCGCCGACTGACCGACGTGCATACGACGAAGGCCCCGGGAATCGCTCCCGGGGCCTTCGTCGTTCTTGCCGTCGTCGGTCTCAGTACGAATCAGCGGGAACGAGCCGACGCGATCGTTGCTCGCCGAGCCGGGTGATCCTCGGCAGGAACCATCCGATGAGCGGCCCGACGCCCAGGGCGAAGAGCACCGTGCCGACGCCCACGGGGCCGCCCAGCAGGAAGCCGACGAGGAGGACGCTGCCTTCGATAAACGTGCGCACGATCCACACCTTCCACCCGGTGACCCGGACGAGTCCGGTCATCAACCCGTCACGCGGGCCGGGACCGAAGCTCGCGGCGATGTAGAGCCCGGTGGCGAACGCGAGCAGCACGAGTCCGAGAACGAAGAGCGGCGCCCCGACCCACACCGAGGGCACCGGCGGGAGCAGCCACAGCGTGAGATCGGCGCTCGGGCCGACGAGAAGGGCGTTGAGCACCGTTCCCAGACCGAGGCGTTGGCGCAGCGGGATCCACAGCAGAAGAACTGCGACGGCGACGAGATTCGTGATGAGTCCGTACCCGAGTCCGGTCTGACCGGAGATGCCCAAGGAGAGCACGTCCCACGGCGCGACGCCGATGCCACCGCGGAGCATCAGTCCGAGCGCGACTCCATAGAGGAAGAGTCCTACCAGGAGCTGGAGGATCCTCTCGACGAGGTCGCGCCGGCTGCTGGCGACGACAGGAAGGAAGACGGTACGCAAGAGCATTCTCCTATCGTGCCGCTCTTGGGGGTGACGATTCCCGGACCACTCGATGCAAAGTGGTCTGATCATCTCGTGCCACTTTCCGGCAGACTGTAGGCATGGGATCACGATTGGTCGAACTGCTGGGTGCGCAGCACGTGGCAGGGTCCAGCGCGTCGCGTCTGTCGGATCAGATCCGCGCGCTGATCCTCGACGGGCGCCTGACCGTGGGAGAACGCCTGCCCAGTGAGCGCGCTCTCGCCCTGGAACTGCGCCGATCTCGATCCACGATCACCCGCGCGTACGACACGCTCGACGTCGAACGCTACGTGGACCGCGTTCATGGCGGTGGCACGCGGGTCACCCTTCCTGGCAGCCATCTCTCACCGGGCCCGGCCGTCGGCGACGAGGCGATCGACATGTCCATCGCCTCGATGGATTCGACTCCGGGTCTCTACGATGCGACCGTCCGCTCCCTGCCTCAACTGGCGGCGCTCCGGGGATCGAGCGGATATCTCCTGCAGGGGCTACCCGAACTGCGCGAGGCCGTGGCACGGCGCTTCACGGAACGCGGCGCGCCCACCTCAACGGACGAGATCGTCATCACGGCCGGCGCCATGCACGCTCTCAACCTCGTACTGACGACGATCGGGCGGCGCGGCGACCGTGCGCTCATCGAACAGCCGACGTTCCCCCACGCGATCGAGGCCCTCCGTCGCCACGGATATCGCATGCAGGCCACACCCGTGGAGGTCGATGGGTGGGACGCGGGGCACGTCACGGACATCCTCCTCAGCGCCAGGCCTCAGGCGGCGTACCTGATCCCCGACTTCCACAACCCCACTGGGGCCACGATGACGGATGCTGCGAGAGAGGTCATCGCGACGACCGCACGCAGCGCGGGAACGCTCCTGATCGTCGACGAGACGACAGCGGAACTCGACATCGATCGGGGTTGGTCCCCGAAGCCGATGGCCTCGTTCAGCCCCGACATCATCACGATCGGATCGATGTCGAAGCTGGCGTGGGGCGGTATGCGCATCGGCTGGATCCGCGCAGATCGACGCCTCGTCGCCCGCCTCCTGGCCGTGCGCTCCTCCTACGACCTCGGCACCGCGTTGCTGGAGCAGTGCATCGCGGCAGAGCTGCTGACCGACCTGCCGTCGCTGAGGGCACATGTCCGCGCGCGGCTGAGCGCAGGGCGAGCCGCTGTGGCTGATGCTCTGGAGGGTTTCGACGGGATCCGGATGCCACGCACACCGGGTGGACTCTCGGCGTGGGTGGACCTCGGGGCGCCTGTGTCGACGGCGTTGTCTCTCGCAGCCCGCGATCGCCAGCTGATCCTGCCGCCCGGCCCTCGCTTCGCAACAGGCGGTGTCCTCGAGCGCAAGGTGAGGATCCCGATCTCGTTTCCCCCGAAGCAGGCTGCAGAAGCCATGGAGCGGCTTCACCTCGCCTGGGATCACATCTCTCAGAGCGATGCGACGGCGATCGGGGAACTGCCCCGCACGGCAGTGATCTGATGACGATGATGAGGACCCCGCCCCCTCTGGGGCGGGGTCCTCATCATGCGGAGTGGGGATACGATTTCTCAGCGTCCGGGATGATTCACCGGCATCCGATACTCACGCCTCCCCCGCTCCGAGTCTTGGGGCCAGTCCATCGCTGTCGCGGGACTAGCCCACTTTGTGGAGCCAGACGACGCGTGCATCGTCGCTGGCGTGGCGGAACGGCTCCAGTTCTTCGTCCCACACGGAGCCGAGGGCGACATCGAGCTCACGCTGGAGTTCGATCGCGCTGCCGGCGGCGATCTCCATCGCGTACCGGATGCGGTCTTCCCCGATGACGATGTTGCCGGCCGCATCGGTCTGCGCGTAGTGGATGCCGAGGTCTGGCGTGTGCAACCAGCGTCCGCCGTCACTGCGCGGGGTGGGGTCCTCGGTGACTTCGAAGCGCAGATGCTCCCAGCCGCGAATGGCCGTCGCGAGCACAGCGCCCGTGCCGACAGGGCCGTCCCAGTAGAACTCCGCGCGCTGGGCGCCTTCGAGGACGGGCTGCTCAGCCCAGTCGAAGTTCACTGCTCGACCAATAGCGCGACCCACCGCCCATTCGAGGTGCGGGCAGAGCGCGCGTGGTGCGGAGTGGATGTACACCACTCCGCGTGCGTAAGCCGTCGCCATGATCTCTCCGTTTCATCAGGTGCGTCTTCCCCAACGACCTGAGCCAACGAAGTGGCGAGAATATGCGGTTATGCGCCCATTCTCGCCCAGTCGGGCGGAAATCACAAGCATGTGATTCATACGACGGAAGCCCCGGTCTCGCGACCGGGGCTTCCGAGTGCAGAACGAGGGTCAGGCCTCGCTCATCGCGAGCTTCACCTGCTGGCCCTTCGCCGCGTAGTAGGCGGCGCGGGCGGCATCCTTGCGTGCCTGCTCGATGTAACCGGCCTCGAGAACCTCCTGCGGAACCTCGACATTGGGAACGTCGTCGGTGCCCTTGTACTTCTCGATGTAGGCGTCGAGCTCGGGGCCGGACGTCCACGAGGTGATCAGGTTGTAACGCGGCTCGGTGCCGACGTGGGTCGCCGCGTGCCAGAGGCGCTGCGTGTCGATGATCAGCTGCGCGCCGGCCGGGAGAGCGATGCGGTACTCGATGCTCGGATCGGTGCGGTTCTCACGCAGGACGAAGAAGCTGTCCTTGTCATCGGTGAGGTTGAAGAAACCGCGCACGACCCAGCCGGTGCCGTCCGGGTTCAGGCGGTTGTTGTCGTCCTGGTGCAGGTTGTAGAGGCACTCACCGTAGGGAGTCGGCTGCAGTTCGATGACCCGGCAACGGCCGACGTTCGCGCCTGGCTCCTGTGCGCGACGTGCCAGGTTCGGGGCCTTGGCGACCTGCGAGTCGATCCAGACGCCGTCCTTGTCGGTGCGCGGCGGCTTGTGGTTCCAGAAGCCGTTGCACTCGATGTCGCCGAAGGCGCTGGCGAGCGGCGCGAACCGCGTATCGCCAGATGACTTCCAGTCGTTGTACTCGATGTCCAGCCACTCTTTGGGGTCGAGGTCCTGGTTGTAGCTGTCGAGTACGACGAAGCCCTTTTCTTCGAGGGCAGCGGATTTGATGTAACCCATGATCTGAATCATGTCCTTTCATCGGGGGCCAGCACGTTTTAACAGGCCCTGATAAGGCAAGCCTAACAGCGAAGTCCGCGCGTTCCCCGGAGGTCGCCGTGCACAAGCGAATAGACTGATCGGGGCACCAGGCGAGTCCTCGGCGCCCGGCACTACGGGAGGACGAGACACCAGCATGAGCACTGCGACCAACGTCGAGGCGACAGCAGTCAACACGATCGAATGGCTCGCAGCGGGCTCCACGACGATCGTCGTGCCGGTGTATCAGAGGCAGTACCGATGGGACATCGGCGGTTGCGAGCAGCTGCTCACCGACATCCGTGCAGTGGCAGGCGAAGACGACGCGCATCGGCATTTCATCGGCTCCATCCTCTCTGCCGAGAGCCCGGCGGATGCCGCGACCGACCTGATCCTCATCGACGGCCAGCAGCGCATCACCACCGTGATGCTTCTGGTCGCGGCCCTCCACCACTCGATCAAGGGCTCCGATCCGGCGCTGGCCGCCGAGCTCGAGCGCGTGCTGGTCCGACAGGACGACCCCACACGCACCAAACTGCGTCCGCACGATGCCTGGGCCGAGCTGTACGAGTCGGTGGTACTGGACCGCCGGGGCGACACCGATCGCGAGTCGCGCTTCGACGACAACTACGCCTTCTTCCGCAGTCAGGTGCACGTCGAAGACGTGCCGCAGATCTGGCGTGGGCTGCAGAAGCTCGAGCACGTCTCGATTACTCTCGGAACCGCGGCGAACGCTCAGCAGATCTTCGAGAGCCTGAACTCCACGGGTGAGCCACTCCGGGATCACGAACTCATCCACAACTACATCCTGATGGGTCTCACGCACGCCGAGCAGCTCGACGTCGAGGAACGCTTCTGGTTGCCGATCGAGCAGCACACCGGTCAGGCGATCGGTGCGTTCTGGCGGCACTACTTGGTCATGACCACCGGACGCGAAGTCGCAGCGAGCGGCGAGCACGGCGTGTACAGCGCGTTCCGGCAGTCGTTCCCTCGTGTCGACCTCGAGCACCTCCAGGCGGATGCCGAGATCTGGCGGCACTACGCGGAGATCTACGGCATCCTGCTGGATCCTTCGCTGGAGCAGGATCCCGAACTCGCCCGGCAGCTTCGGTACGTGAACACGTTCGGCCGCGCCGGGTACCCGCTGGTGATGAACGTCTACAGCGACTATGTCCGCGGAGTCGTCGGTCGCGACGAGCTGATCCAGACGCTGGAGTGGATTCAGGCGCTCTACCTGCGACGGACCCTGGTGAACCTGCCGAACGAGCGTCTCATAGCCCGGCTGTGCCGCGCGCGCATCGAGGGCCGCGAGTCGCTGATGCGCGCCTTCTCCCGGATCACCCCCTCGGACGAGCGAGTGAGCGCCGTGCTGAAGTACAGCGAGCTCCCGTACGCCGCATACGTGCTGGGCCGACTCGAAGGCGTCGACGATCCCGCGGATTACGACGTCGAGCACATCGCGCCGGCGGCGCCGGGCGATGCCTGGTCCGGTGACGGCGTCCGACCGTGGAGCGAGTTCACCGACGACGAGCAGAACAGCCATCGCGCGCTCGCACCGACTCTCGGAAACCTCACGCTTCTCGAGCAGCCGCTCGCACAGAGGGTGTTCGGAGCGTCGTACTCCGTCAAGCGGGCCGAGGCCTATGCGCGCAGTTCGGTGCCCGCGACCCGAGAACTCGGAGAGGTCGCTTCCTGGGGCACTGCGGCGATCACGGGGCGTACCGTGCAGCTCACTGCAGAGCTCTTGCAGATCTGGGCGCGCCCGGAACTCCCCGAGATCGACGACGACGGCCTGACCCCGATTCTCGATGCCGTCCGCAGGCGTGGATGGCCCGCCGGATGGGACCGGGAGTTCGATTACGTGGAGTACCGCGGCGAACGCTGGGAGGTCTTCGACGTCAAGCACCTCTTCAACCGGGTGCTCCGCAGAGCCTGGACCGACACCAGAGAAGCGGCGGTGGCGTACTGCGCTCGCCACGGCGGGCCGATCTACGACGCGATGGCATGGAAGGGACAGTGGGATGAGCTCGACGAGTCGCATTTCCTCTACATGGGCTGGGACTCCAACTACATGATGAGCGCGGTGCAGGGAGTGCTCGAGGAGTCCGGACTCGCGCCCGAGGTCTTCGTCAAGTACTCCTACATCGCCGACGTGATGTAGGTTCCTCGGACGAATGCGCGCGCTCGGCCGACGATATGCTCGAAGTGTGAGCACCGTTGCCCGTCGCATTATGGACCTGACCATCGAAGAGCACACGCTCACCGTCCCTCTGGTCTGGTCGGATCCGGCCGACAGCCGCACGATCGACGTCTTCGCCTCTGTGGTGTCGCGCGACGGCGGAGAGGCCCTCCCGTATCTGGTGTTCCTCCAGGGCGGGCCCGGATTCGAGGCTCCGCGACCCTTCCATTCCTCCACGTCGCCGGCGTGGCTCGACGAGGCTCTGGCCCACTACCGCGTGGTCCTGCTGGATCAGCGCGGTACCGGACGCTCGACCCCCGTGAGCGATGCCGACCTCGAGCAGGGCAGCGCGGCGGTGGCCGAGTATCTGACTCATCTGCGCGCGGACTCGATCGTGCGCGACTGCGAGGCGATGCGACAGCACCTGGGGGCTGCGACTTGGACCGTGCTGGGTCAGTCCTTCGGCGGATTCACGACTCTCGCCTACCTCTCCACCGACGCCGCATCCCTCGAGCACGTCTTCATCACCGGGGGCCTCAGCGCCATCGGCCGGCATCCCGATGACACCTATGCGCTCTGCTACGACAAGATGCGCGCAGCATCCGAGCAGTACTACCGCCGGTTCCCTGAGCACCGCGATGCGATGCGCCGCCTGGTCGACCACGCGGATGCCGGGCGGATCACCCTTCCGGACGGCGAGATCGTCTCGGTGTCACGCCTGCGTTCCCTTGGCTCGGCGCTGGGAACGAACGAGGGCTGGCAGACCGTCTGGTCGTTGCTGGAGCTCGACCCCGGATCGAATGCGTTCCGCCACGATCTGATGCATGCGATGCCGTACACCGGCCGCAATCCGCTGTATTTCGCGTTTCACGAATCCAGCTATGCCGACGGTCACGCCACTCGCTGGTCGGCCGAGCGCACCGAGCCGAGCGACTTCGCCGCCGACCCGACGCTGTTCACCGGCGAGCACATCCGCCGCGAATGGACCGAGACCGTGCCGGCCTTCCAGCCGTGGCGTGACGTCGCCCTGGAGCTCGCCGAGTTCGAGTGGCCGCGCGTGTACGACGCCACGGCGATCGCGGCATCCGATGCCACCGGCGCCGCTGCCGTCTATGTGAACGACGTCTACGTGCCGATGGAGTACTCGCTGGAGACGGCGCGGCTGCTGCCCGGCGTGCAGCTGTGGGTCACCAGCGAGCACGAGCACAACGGTCTGCGTTCCGGCCCGGTGCTCTCGCGCCTCATCGACCTCGTGCAGGACCGGCGCATCCGGTGAGCAGATCCCCCGTACGGGGGATGCCACGACGGTGCGAGCGGCGTACGGTGGCCTCATGAAGGACGTGGTCGGTTGGTTCTACGTCGCCGTGGTCGCAGGCATGGGACCCGGCCTGATCGTATTCGCGATCGTCCGCAGCCTGTCGAAGAAGTCGGTCGAAGAGAAGTATGACGGCACCGGCGGCGGGTTCGGCGGATCGTTCGACGCGATCTGGATGCCGTCGGCCTACGAGGCGGGCATGGAGCGCGACCGGCAGACGAAACGCACCGCCCCCGCCCCGTCTCCTGGCGACCCGCCGAGCAAGATCGACGGCGATCGCATCACGATCGAACTCTGAGCGAGACGACAAAGGCCCCGTGCTCCGAGGAGCACGGGGCCTTCGCGGCAATGATTACTTGGAGCCGCCGAAGCCCTTGAAGCGCTGGTTGAACTTCTCGACGCGACCGGCCGAGTCCATGATGCGCTGCTTGCCCGTGTAGAACGGGTGCGAGGCCGAGGAGATCTCGACGTCGATAACGGGGTAGACCACGCCTTCGAGTTCGATGGTCTTGTCGCTGGACACCGTGGAGCGGGTGAGGAAGGTCTCGCCCGAACCGAGGTCGCGGAACACGACAGCCTGGTAGTCGGGGTGAATGTCAGTCTTCATGGGATTCCTTACTTGGTGCCCTGGATTGTGCCAGGGCGCGGGAAGTCTGCGGTGCAGTGAGCACCAAGGTTCGAGTCTAGCAGTCCTTCGACGAGCTCAGAAACCCGAGCTCAGGACTGCGCTCGAGCGGCGTAGCGACCGTCTTCGCTGCTGAGGGTGATCGGCATGCCGAAGGTCTCCGTCAGCGTTTCGGCGGTGAGCGTGTCGGCGACCGGACCGGCCGAAACGACCTGACCGTCGCGCAGCAGCATCACATGTGTGAAACCGACGGGGATCTCTTCGACATGGTGCGTGACCATGAGCATCGCCGGCGTGGTGGGAGACGACGCGTACCCGCTGAGCAGGGCGAGCAGCTCCTCCCGGGAACCGAGGTCGAGCGACGCCGTCGGCTCGTCGAGGAGCAGGAGCTCGGGGTCGGTCATCACCGCGCGCGCGATCTGTACGCGCTTCTGCTCGCCGTCGCTCAGGGTTCCGAAGGTGCGGTCGGCGAGGTGCTCGAGACGCCAGTCGCCGAGCACACGCAGCGCGCGGCGCTCATCGATGTCCTCGTAGTTCTCGTTCCAGCGCCCGAGCACCGAGTACGCGGCGGTGAGCACGGCATTCAGCACTGTCTCGTCGCGCGGGACCCGCTTGGCCATCGCGGATGACGCGAAGCCGATGCGCGGACGCACCTCGAACACGTCGGTGCGGCCCAGAGTCTCCCCCAGCACCGTGACCGTTCCGGAGGTCGGGTGCATGAGCGTGTCGGCGAGCTGGAGCAGGGTCGTCTTGCCCGCCCCGTTCGGTCCGAGGATCACCCATCGCTGATCATCGGTGACCTGCCAGGTCACGTGATCGATGATGTTGCGCCCCTCGCGGCGCACGACGACGTCGGTGAGGTCCAGAGCGATCGGCATACCGCCAGCCTATCGGCTCAGGAGGTGAGCTCCGCGTAGAGCGCGCGCGTGGTGTCGGCGATCGCGGCCCAGCTGAAGTCCGTTCGAGCGCGCTCGCGCCCGGCCTCCCCATACGCCTTCGCCCGTTCCGGATCCGAGACCACTTCGGTGAGCACCGCCGCGAGGTCCGCGACATAACGCTCCGGATCGACCGGAGTGCCGGTGCCGTCCTGCACCTGCTCGATCGGCACCAGGCGACCGGTGATTCCGTCTGCGACGACCTCGGGGATGCCACCCGTCGCCGTGCCGACGACCGCGGCCCCGCACGCCATCGCCTCGAGATTGACGATGCCCAGCGGCTCGTAGACGGACGGGCAGACGAACGTGGTCGCCGCCGTGAGGATGGCGGAGAGCTGCTCCCGCGGAAGCATCTTCTCGATCCAGATCACGCCATCGCGAGTCTCCTGGAGCAGTCGGACGCCCTCCTGCACCTCGGCCATGATCTCCGGTGTGTCCGGCGCACCGGCACACAGGACGAGCTGAACCTCCGGCGGCAGCCGTCGAGCCGCCTGCAGCAGATACGGAAGACCCTTCTGCCTGGTGATGCGTCCGACGAAGACGACCGAAGGCCGATCCGGATCCATGCCGACGCTCTTCAGGAAGTCGGTGTCGTGCACGGGGTGCCAACGCTCGACGTCGATGCCGTTGTGGATCACCCGCACCCTGGCCGGATCGACATTCGGGTAGCTGCGCAGGATGTCTGCCCGCATCCCGGCGCTCACGGCGATGACGGCCGCAGCGTTCTCGTATGCCAGCTTCTCGATGCCGCTGGACACGGCGTAACCGCCACCGAGTTGCTCCGCCTTCCAGGGGCGGAGCGGCTCCAGGCTGTGAGCGGTCAACACGTGAGGAATGCCGTGCAGCTGGGAGGCGAGGTGACCGGCGAAGTTCGCGTACCAGGTGTGGCTGTGCACGACATCCGCGTGCTCGATGGCCGCCACGATCTCCAGATCGGTGCCCAGAGTCTGCAGAGCCGCATTCGTGTCGGCCAGTTCCGTCGGCGTGCCATACGCATAGGTGTCGGCTTCGTCGCGCTTTTCACCGAAGGCGCGAACACGCACATCGATGCTCTCTCGAAGCGCGGCAACGAGCTCCGCGACATGCACGCCGGCACCGCCATAGATCGCAGGCGGATACTCCTTGGTGATCATCTCAACTCGCATGATCGAACGCTAGTACACGACGGGTTTTGCCCTCTAGGGTGGAGCCATGTCCGCTCCAAAGAAGGTCTTCGGGATCATCCTCGCCGGCGGCGAGGGCAAGCGCCTCATGCCACTCACGGCCGATCGCGCCAAGCCTGCAGTGCCGTTCGGCGGACAGTACCGATTGATCGATTTCGCGATCTCGAACCTGATCAATTCCGGGCTGCGTCAGATCGTCGTCCTGACGCAGTACAAATCCCACAGCCTCGACCGACACATATCGCAGACGTGGCGGATGTCGGCCCTGCTGGATTCGTATGTGACTTCCGTTCCGGCTCAGCAACGACTGGGCAAACGCTGGTTCTCCGGTTCCGCCGATGCGATTCTGCAGAGCCTCAACCTCATCAGCGACGAGAAGCCCGACATCGTCGTCGTGATCGGTGCCGATCACGTGTACCGGATGGACTTCCAGCAGATGCTGGATGCGCACATCGAATCGGGCGCGAAGGCGACGGTCGCCGGCATCCGCCAGCCTCTCGCCATGGCCAACCAATTCGGCGTGATTGACACGGATCCCGAGGATGCCGGGCGCATCAAGCGGTTCCTGGAGAAGCCCTCCGATGCCGTGGGTCTTCCGGATTCGCCGCACGAGGTGCTGGCGTCGATGGGTAACTACATCTTCGATGCCGACGCCCTCATCGAGGCGGTCGAGGTCGACGGCGAATCACCGACCTCCGGACACGACATGGGCGGCGACATCGTCCCCTACTTCGTGGATCGCGGCGAAGCCGGCTTCTACGACATGAAGCAGAACGACGTTCCTGGGTCCTCGCCGCGCGACCGTTCTTACTGGCGCGATGTCGGTACGATCGACTCGTTCTTCGATGCCCACATGGATCTCATCTCGGCGCTGCCGATCTTCAACCTGTACAACATGGACTGGCCGATCCACTCGCAGGCCGTCAATTCACCGCCAGCGAAGTTCGTGCGCGACTCCGTCGGGCGGATCGGTAACGCGATCGATTCCATCGTGTCTTTGGGATCTGTGCTCTCCGGAACGCATCTGGAACGCAGCGTTGTGGGTCCTTGGACGCTCGCGGCGGGCGGCTCGACCATCACGGACTCCGTGGTGTTCGACCACGTCCAGGTCGGTTCGGGAGCGCGGGTGCACCGAGCGATCCTCGACAAGAACGTCGTCCTGGCCGACGGTGCCACGGTCGGCGTCGATCGCGATCGCGACCTGGCGCGCGGATTCACGGTCACCGATTCCGGGATCACGGTGGTCGGCAAGGGCGTCTTCATCGAACGCTGAGTCGGGCCGTGTTGGCACTACGCTCGATCGGGTGACCTCCGCGCGCTTCCTCGTCGTCCTCGATGCCGATTCCACCCTCATCCGCAACGAGGTGATCGAATTGCTCGCCGACGAAGCAGGTCGCGGCGCAGAGGTGCAGGCGGCGACCGAAGCCGCGATGCGCGGTGAAGTCGACTTCGCGGAGAGCCTGAGGTCCCGGGTCTCGGCACTCAGCGGCGTCCCCGTGGAGGCGTTCGCACGCGTCCTGGCACGTATCGAGCCCACGCCGGGTGTGCGCGAACTGACCGCCGCCGTTCATGACCGCGGCGGCGTCGTCGGTGTCGTCTCCGGCGGATTCCACGAGATCCTCGATCACGTGGCGCCGTCGCTCGGCGTGGATCGCTGGCGCGCCAACCGGCTGGACATCGTCGACGGCGTGCTCACCGGGGCGGTCGACGGCGAGATCGTGGATGCTGCAGCGAAGGCCGCTTCTCTGCAGGAATGGGCTGCCGAACTCGGCGTCGCCCCGCACGCCACGCTGGCGATCGGCGACGGCGCGAACGACCTTCAGATGATGACGGTCGCCGGCCTCGGAATCGCCTTCAATGCGAAACCCGCAGTCCGCGCGGCTGCCAGTCTGGTCATCCGCGACCAGGATCTTTCCGAAGTCATCCCGCTGCTCCCCTAGTCCCTTCAGGCGCGGGCCGCGAGTACCGGCTCCCGCTGAGCCGCGCTTCCGGAGACGTCCGTCACGATGGGGCCCCTTCCGGGTCCCCCGATCACAGGTGATGAACATCCGGTGCGCGCGGCGCACCATCGGGTGAATTCTCCGGAAGACCCGCTCGCGTGCATTGACCCGCCTCGTCCCGTGTGGATAGCATTCGAGCAGATCGTAAATCATGTTTTCAAACGATCTCCGCATTCGCTTGATCGGTCGTGTCAGACGGCCAGAACATGAAGGACTCTCGATGAAGTCTCCGCACCCGACGCTGACCGCGAATCGTGCACGCCCGCTCGTCAGGGCCATCGCGGCCGCTGCGACCGCTCTGATGGTCGCGGCTTTCACCGTTCCGGCCGCCCAGGCCGCCGTGCCCGAACACGTGGCGCAGTGGCAGTTCACCACCGCTCCTGTCATCGTCGACTCCAGCGTCGGCGCCAACGTGTTCAGTGCGACCGGCGGCACCGAGCCCTCGGCGAGCCTGCGACCGGTCACCACCGACCCGCTCACCGCGTATACCCACGATGAGGCGGAGGGATCGGTCCGCTACCAGGGGTGGAACGATGGCGCCGGAAGCAAGTCTTGGCTGGTCCTCCTCTCCACTCGCGGCTACACGGACCTCACCGTCAGCTCCCAACAGCGCTCCAGCGGCTCCGGTCCTCGCGATTTCGCGGTGCAGGTGAGCACCGACGGTCAGCTGACGTGGCAAGACGTCGCCGGTGGCACCCTCGCCGTCAGCGGCGACTTCGCAACGGGAACCACCTCGTCACTCCCCCTGCCCGCTTCCGCCGCCGACAAAGACGAGGTCGCGATCCGCTGGGTCACCACCTCCACGACGAGCGTGAGCGGCGAGACCGTCGGCGCGACCGGCTCCAGCCGGATCAGAGACGTCTCGGTGTCCGGCATCCCCACGGGCGACCCGGTGGAGAAGCCCACCACAGCGATCTCGTTCACTCCTCCGCAGGGTGCCGACACCGTGCAGACGGATGCTCCTGTCTCGGTGAAGTTCAACAAGTCAGTAGCCGTGCAGCAGGGAGCCACCGCGTCGATCGTCGACGGCGAGGGCGCAACGGTGAGCGGTGTCGACCTCACCGCAGACGGATCGACCGTCACCGTACAGCACGACGCATTCGCCCCCGGCCGCACGTACACGGTCACCATCCCGAAGACGGCCATCGCCGGAACGGACGATCAGATCGCTCCGACCGCCGATATCACCTGGTCCTTCAGCACGGCCGCTGTGCAGAAGGACTCCGTCGCCGAGTGGATCTTCGACGATGACGACGACAAGGGCGTCTTCTGGGCGACCGGCGGGGCCTATGCCGATCACTCCGCGCTGACCAGCGTGGGAACGAACGGGGAGTACGGGTTCCACGCCGACCGGGGCAACGCGATCTCCGCCCAGGGCTGGAGCGGTGGCATGCGCACCAAGTACTGGCTCGCCGCGCTCTCCACGACCGGATTCGAGAACATCGCCGTCGCCTCGGAGCACAGCGCCTCCGGATCAGGACCGCGAGACTTCGTCGTCGAGATGAGCACCGACCGCAAGACCTGGACCGAGGTCCCCGGCACGGCCATCAAGACCGCAACGCACACCTTCGCCTGCCCAGAAGACACCTGCCTGGTAAAGAACGTCGCGCTCCCTGATGCCGCCTCGGGTGCGCAGACGCTCTTCGTCCGCTGGATCATGACGTCGAACTCACCCTCCAACACCACAGACAACGAGACGGTCGGCGGATACGGAGACAGCTTCATTCGGAACATCCGCATCACCGGCGATCGCGTCGACGGCACACCCACGGTGATGCCCACCTTCGATGTGCTCTCCACACCGGCGGACGGCTCTGCCACCATCGCCCGTGACGTCCCGGTCGAGGTGCGATTCAACAAGAAGATCAAGATCATCGACGCGGCCGGCATCCGGATCGTGGACGAGACGGGCGCAGCCGCCGACGGCGTCGTCGCCACCGTCGAAGACGACACGCTGCGCATTGCGCACGACTCATTCGGATTCGGGCATCGCTACACGGTCTCGGTCGCATCGTCTGCTGTCGCCGCCACCGATGGCGTCACCCCCGCACAGGACATCAGCTGGAGCTTCAGTACCGTGGTCAAGACCCCCAGCACCTTCTCGATGAACATCAATGGCGACCCGCGCACCACCATGGGGTTCGCCTGGTACACACCTCCGCAGGTCACCGACACGAAGGTGCAGCTCGCACCGGCCGACAATCAACACGGTGAGGGCTTCCCGACCGACGGGGTGATCGAGTTCGACGGCACGTCCGAGGTCATCGACACGTTCGTGACCGCCGACGACCGCGAGGCTCGCCGCACCACGAAGTTCTCGAGCCACCGCGTGACCGCCGAAGACCTCACCCCCGGAACGAAATACGTCTACCGGGTCGGCGACGGCAGCGCGAACGGCTGGGGAAAGATCGGTACCTTCACCACGGACACGGCCAAGGAAGAGCCCTTCCACTTCATCTTCAGCGCCGACTCCCAGGCGTCCGACCTGTCGAACTTCCTCGAGTGGAAAGACACCTTCGTCAAGGCGATCGACACGATCGACGACCCGAAGTTCATCCTCGTGAACGGTGACCTCGTCGACAACGGCGACCTCGAAGAGCAGTGGCAGTGGATGCTCGACAGCGCAGCCGACCAGCTCGCCCACGTGCCCTACGTCCCCGTGCTCGGCGGACATGAGGTCGAGGACTCCGGCACCCTGCCCAACAACAACTTCTACAACCACTTCAACACGCCGAAGGACTCCGGCACCGGCGCCCATGACGGCTCCGTCTACTCCTTCGAATACGGCAACTCGCTCTTCATGCAGTTCAACTCCCAGTACGGCGGCTTCCTCGACGACGACGGCAACATCGGTCGGATCGACACGGAGTTCGCCAACCAGCTCGACTGGCTGCGCCGCACCGTCGCTGAGACGGATGCGCGCTGGAAGTTCGTCTCCCTCCACAAGGGCGTGTACTCCGCCGGCGAGAACGTCTGCAACTGGGAGGCCGACCGCGTGGCCTTCTACGAGAAGGTGCTCGTCCCGGTGTTCCAGGAGACCGGCGTCGACGTCGTCTTCGAAGCACACGACCACATGTACATGCGCTCTCACCAGATGCTCGACGGAAAGCCTGTCGACACCATCACCGACGAGAACGGCAACATCGTCGTCCAGTACGACGTCACCGATCCCAACGGCATCCTGTACTTGATGCCGAACGCGCTCGGCAACAAGTTCTACGAGACGCCCGAGGGTTGCGACACGTCATTCGCCGCGATCAATGAGCAGCCTGAGAAGAAGATGTTCGTCGACTTCTCGGTCACCGACGACACCCTCTCGTTCAAGGCCTACACGGCCGCGAAGTCCGATGAGTCAGCGGGCGACAACGGAGTGCGTCTCTTCGACGAATACGCCATCACCCGCACCGACGGCACGCCGGACCCTGTCCGCGATGCGAGCCTCACGATTGCCGACGGCAAGGCGAACTTCGCATGGAAGGCGCCCGCCGCATCGGAGGAGCCGGTGCGCGGTTACCGCATCTACGAGAAGGACGACAAGGTCGGCACCAACTGGAGCGCGTATATCCCCGCGGAGCCCGGCCGTACCGAGTACACCTTCGCGCAGCCGTTGTCCGATGACCCGACCGTGCGCTACGAGTTCGTCATCAAGGCGGTCGGCACGAAGGACAACTCGGCTCCGGTGGCCGTGGTCCCGCCCCGCGCGGGCGACGACGAGAAGGCGCCGACGGCGCCGGTCGGCCTCAGCATCCGGATCCCGTCGCAGTTCCAGATCGACCTGAGCTGGCTGCCGTCGACGGACGCCGTCGGCGTGACCGGTTACAAGGTGTTCCGTGACGGCGAGCTGATCGCTCGCACCACCACAACCACCTTCGCCGAGAAGGGGCTGACTCCTGGAACGACCTATGAGTACACGGTGAGTGCCTACGATGCCGCAGGAAACGAGTCCGAGAAGGCCACGCCCCGTCAGGCGTCGACGCCGCAGAATCCGACGACCTCGGACCCGCAGCGACCGTTCGGGCAGCACACCGAGTACGCCGCGGGCACGCTGAAGCCGAGCGCCTCCCAGGCCGAGCTCGACGCCACCGTCACAGGCCTCTACGACGCCTGGAAGGACGCCTACCTCACGCAGAACCCGTATGAGGATGACGAGTACTACGTCTACTACAACGGCAACGGTGAAGCGGGTGAGGAGACGCCGGATGCGGTGACCACGTCCGAGTCGAACGGCTACGGCATGCTGATCACGGCGATCATGGCCGGCCACGACCCGGACGCCAAGAAGTACTTCGACAGCCTGCTGCGGTTCTCCAAGGCGCACCCCAGCAGCATGGATCCGAACCTCATGGCCTGGCAGCAGCGCGACGACGGCACCGCGATCGTCAACACGCTCACGTTCGATCCGGAGAACCCGGATTGGGGCTGGTTCGGTGACGACGCCGCTACCGACGGCGACCTGGACATGGCCTATGCCCTCCTCATGGCCGACCAGCAATGGGGCAGCGGCGGCGAGTTCGACTATCTGGGCGACGCCCAGCGCATCATCGACGCCATCCTGAACAGCGCGATCCACCCGAGCGAGAACGTCGTCCTCCTGGGCGACTGGACGAAGGACGAAGCGGTGTACGGCCGCGGTACCCGCACATCGGACTTCATGATCCAGCACTTCAAGGACTTCGCGGCCGCGAGCGGGAACGAGCGCTGGACGACCATCGCAGACAAGACGCACGCCGTCTCGAATCAGCTGTTCACGGACCACAGCCCGATGACAGGCCTGTTGCCGGACTTCGCCTTCAAGGACGGCGACGGCTACCGACCCGCTGACCCCGAGTTCCTCGAGAGCGAGTTCGACGGCGCATACAACTGGAACGCGAGCCGCGTACCGTGGCGTCTCGGAACGGACTACCTCCTCACGGGCGACGACCGCACCAAGGAGCAGCTCGCCGCGATGAACGCGTGGATCGCGTCGTCGACCGGCGGCGACCCGACGACGATCGACCAGGGATACCTCCTCGACGGCGCACCCATCGAGGACGGCTTCGACCTCGCGTTCGCCTCGCCGTTCACGGTGAGCGCGATGCTCGACGGCGGCGACCAGGCGTGGCTGGACAGCCTCTGGCAGGTCAACACGGCCGATCCCGTGACGACCTACTTCGGTGACAGCATCCGGATGCTCTCGATGATCGTCGTCTCCGGCAACTGGTGGTCTCCGACCGGCGTCGGTCTCCCCCGTTCCGAGACGCCTCCTGCACCTCCTGCCGATGTGACGGCGACGGCGCTCGCGCCCGACTCCGTTGAGGTGTCCTGGACAGCGACCGGCGGCGCGCTCTTCTCGGCGGCGACGAACGGCGCGACCGTGATCGGCTACCGGATCTACCGGGACGGCGCGGCCGTCACGAGCGTGGCCGAAGGCACCTCCTTCCGAGACTCCGGGCTCACGGCGGGGACGACCTACGGCTACTACGTGACCGCGATCGACGTTCAGGGTCGCGAGTCGTCCCCGAGCCCGATCGCTTCGGCGACGACGCCGAAGTCCGGGGGCGGCGAAACGCCGACGACGCCGACGCCCCGCCCCGGGGACGGGCTTGCGACGACGGGTGGCGACGCGCCGGTCGGCCTGTTGATCGGCGGCGTCCTGCTGCTCGCCGCCGGTGGCCTGGCCCTGACCATGCGGAGGCGAGGTCGCGCCGGACGGAGTCGGAGCAACGTCTGATGTGACGGGTATGGTCGGGGCCATGAATCTCATCCTCATCCCCGGCCTCTGGCTCGATGCATCCAGCTGGAACGACGTCATCCCCGATCTCGAGCGTGCGGGTCACCGTGTGCATGCGCTCACGATGCCCGGTGTCGGCGCGGGCGCGGCTGAGTCGAGTGACATCGGCATCGCCGATTGGATCTCGGCGGCTGTCAGCGCGATCGACGCCGTCTCCGGACCGGTCGTGGTCGTCGGCCACAGCGGCGGCGGCAACGTCGCCTGGGGCGCTGTGGATGCGCGGCCCGAGCGTGTCGCGAGAGTCATCTTCGTCGACACGGTGCCGCCGCCCGCCGGCGTGGGGATCAGCGAGTTCGAGGTGGTCGATGGCGTCATCCCGTTCCCGGGCTGGGACTTCTTCCCCGACGAGGACGTCGAGGACCTCGACGAACCGACTCGCGCACGAACCGTGCCACTCACCGGAAGCGTGCCGGCACGCGTGCCCACCGATCCGATCGTGCTCGGGAACCGGGCACGGTTCGGAGTACCGGCGACGCTGCTCATGGGCAGCCTCGATCAGGAGACGCTGGAGTCGGAACTCGACAACTGGGGTCGGTACGGCGAGGAGTTCCGGGCGATCGAGAGTGTGGAGGTCGTACGGATCGACTCCGGGCACTGGCCGCAGTTCTCGGCCCCGGAGCGTCTCGCCGAGCTGATCAACGCAGCATTGACCGCCTGAGCGCGGCCGCTCGCCCGCTGGTCGCAGCCAGGCCTGCGGTCAGTGGCCCATTCCGAGGCCGCCGTCAACCGGGATGACCGCACCCGAGATGTAGCCTGCGTCGTCGCCGGCGAGCCAGGTGACGACGCCGGCGACCTCGTCGGGCGTTGCGAAGCGACCGGCTGGGATGTTGGCCTTGTACTGCTTCTGCGTCTCCTCGGGGAGCTCTGCCGTCATGTCGGTCTCGATGAATCCCGGAGCGACGACGTTCGCCGTGATGCCTCGACCGCCGAGCTCGCGCGTCAGTGAACGTGCGAAGCCGACGAGAGCGCTCTTCGAGGCGGAGTAGTTCACCTGGCCGGCCGAGCCGTACAGTCCCACGACACTGGAGATCAGGATGACCCGGCCGAAGCGGGCGCGGAGCATGCCCTTGGACGCGCGCTTGACGACGCGGAAGGTGCCGCCCAGGTTCGTCGCCACGACGCTGTCGAAGTCATCCTCGCTCATCCGCAGCAGCAGAGTGTCCTTCGTGATGCCGGCATTCGCCACGACGATCTCGACCGGTCCGAGCTGCTGCTCCACTTCGGTGAACGCGGCGTCGAGAGCTGCGGCATCCGTGACGTCTGCACGCACCGTGAGTGTGCCCTCAGGGCCCTCGCCGCTGCGTGCGGTGACCGCCACGCGGTATCCATCGCGGACGAATCGCTCGGCGATCGCCCGGCCGATGCCGCGGTTGCCTCCGGTGACGAGGACGACGCGCTGAGCACTCATGTTCCACTCCTGATCTGGCGGCGGCTTCCGGGCGGCCGAGCCGAGAACGATCCTATCGAGGATGCCGCGACCGACACCCGCGAAACGTTTGACAGATCCATCCACGGCTGAAACGCTGTGCAGGACGAAAGGCATCACTGTGAGCGACAACAGCACCCCCACTTCGCCCGCGGAGGACCCGTCCCTGACGCCACCTGCGGCCGCACCGGCGGCTCCGGCTCCTGTGTGGCCCGCCCCGGCCCCTGCCACCGCTCCGGTCTACCCGGTCGCACAGCCGGCACAGCCTCCGCAGGCGTATCCTGCGGCACCGACGCAGGCGTACCCCGGTGCCGCGCCGTCGTACCCTCCCGCCCCGCAGGCGTATTCGGGCGCAGCGCCCTCCTACCCTGCCGCTCCGCAGGCGTACCCTGGCCAACAGCAGAACTATGGCGTTCCGGGCCCGCCCGCACAGCCCGGCGGCTACCCGGTGTACGGCACTCCGATGCCTGCGACCTACGCGCCCGCTCGGCCGACCAGCGGACTCGCGATCACGTCACTGGTGTGCGGCCTGGCCGGCCTCCTGCTGAGCTGGCTGTTCATTCCGATGCTCGCCTCGGTGGTGGCTGTGATCACCGGACACATGGCACTCGGCCAGACCAAGAAGAACCCGGGGCTCGGTGGGCGCGGCCTGGCGTTCGCCGGCCTCATTCTCGGCTACGTGGTCATCGCCTTCCTAGTTCTGTCGATTGTGATGTCACTGGTCAGCCTCGTCTTCTTCGGAGCGTTCAGCCTGCCGTTCATCCTCAACTCGTAGCAGTCCACGCCGCTCGCATCGGCGTAGGCTGGAGTCATCGTGAAGGCCGAACGACACGCCCCTGCTGTCACCTCCCTGCCGCTGTCGCCGCAGGATGAGGTCGCTCATCGTGTCCGCCGCTATGCGCTCACGATGTCGATCCGAATCGCCTGTTTCGCACTGATGGTGCTGGTACACCCCTATGGCTGGTACACATGGGTCTTCGCGATCGCTGCGGCTGTACTGCCCTACATCGCCGTCGTGTTCGCCAATGCGGGCAGCGACAGCACCGAGACGCGAGCCGAATCGCCCGTGCAGCAACTGGAGAGTGCGGCGCCCGAGCCGACCGTCCCGCCGGCGGACCCTCAGATCGTGACGATTCACGAGACCCGCGAGGATCGGCCATGACCGCGCCGGAGTGCTCTCGAGCGGGCTGCCGGGTCGCCGCGACCCATCAGGTGGTGTGGCGCAATCCGCGCATCCACGCCGCCGATCGGGAGAAGATCTGGCTCGCCTGCGATGAGCACGTCACGTTCCTGCGCGACTACCTGGCCGCTCGGGACTTCCCGGTGACAGTCCGCGACGGTGTGCCCGCATGAGGGAACGGATTCTGCGCTGGGGTGTCTATGTCCTCATCGCGATCGGCTTCGCGGTCGGGTGCGCGTTCCTCTCGAACTGGCAGTTCGACCGCAATGAGTCGCGCGAGGAGCAGATCGAACTCGTCGAGCGGAACTACGATGCCTCGCCGGTGCCCCTCGCCCAGCTGATCGGCGACGACGGCGTACTCGACCCCCAGGACCAGTGGCATCCGGTGATCCTGCGCGGCGAGTACCTCGCCGAGGACCAGCTACTGGTCCGCAATCGCCCGCACGGCGGCACGAGCGCCTTCGAAGTGCTGGTTCCGTTCCGGGATGCGGATGGACGCGTGTTCATCGTGGATCGTGGCTGGGTTCCGCCGGGCGACGGTGAGGCGCCGGATGCCGTGCCAGCGCCGCCATCAGGTGAGGTCGAAGTGATCGTGCGGTTGCGGCCGGGCGAGCCGCTTCCTGCGTCGGGCCGAGGCGCGCCGACGGGGCAGGTACCGACGATCCACCTGCCGACGGTGGCGAAACTCGTCGACGGCGACGTCATCACCGAGGCGTACGGCCAGCTGGTCAGTGAGGACCCGGCACCCGAGACGGCGCCCAGCGGATTCGACTCCCCCACCGACGACCCCGGCCCCCATCTGTCCTACGCCATCCAGTGGATCCTGTTCGCGCTGATGGGCTTCGTCTTCATCGGCTACATCATCCGCACCGAGATCGTGAAGCACCGCGAGGATCTCGAGGGGGCTCCGGCGCCTGCGAAGCATCCCCGCCGCCGCGACCAGGACGCCGACACCGAGGACGAGCTTCTGGACGCCGGGGTCCGCTGACCTCGCCCCTTGCTCCGCGATGTCTTCCGAGAGATCTACGGCTGATCAGAGGGTGACGTCACCAGGGCATTTCCCGCTCGGGGTTGCGCGTGCCGTCGTTCGGCATGTGCGGCAGCTCCTCACCGCCAGCGCGGATGCAGAGCCAGCGCAGCTCTTCTGGGCTCTCGGGCAATGCCCGCCAGGTGCGCCATGCGCCCTGGCCCACGCGGATGACCGTGCCGGGGCCGACCTCGACGACGTCGTCATCCAGACCCATCTGTCCGCGCCCGCCGAGGAAGACGTACAGTTCTTCGACGCGCGAGTGCGTGTGCCAATAGCCGGCTTGCTCCCCCGGTGCGAGCGCGTTCGCGGTCATCCCGATGTACTGCATCGTGAGCTCATGATCGACGACCCTCCGGCCGTCGCGCGATCGCGCCTCATCGAACCCCCCGAAGTGACCTCGCCATTCATCGAGGGCGCCGATCTCGACCACCTGATACGCGTTCATCGCTGCTCTCCTTCGCTCGCTTCCGAGTCTGCCAGGACTCGAAGGAGGGAGGGTCGCCCGACGAGGGGCAAACTGCGGGCTACGCGAGCTCGATGAGGTCCTGGTATTCCTGGCTCCAGATGTCCTCGACACCGTCGGGCAGGATGAGCACGCGCTCGGGGTTCAGGGACTGCACCGCGCCCGGGTCGTGCGAGACGAGCACGACGGCGCCCTCATAGTGCGCGAGCGCATCCAGGATCTCTTCACGCGACGCCGGGTCGAGGTTGTTCGTCGGCTCGTCGAGCAGCAGCAGGTTCGCGGATGACACGACCAGCGTCGCCAGCGACAGACGGGTCTTCTCGCCACCGGAGAGCACGCCGGCGGGCTTGAGAACATCGTCGCCGGTGAACAGGAACGATCCGAGCACTCGTCGCGCCTCGGTCTCGGTGATGTGCGGAGCAGCGGACACCATGTTCTGGAGTACCGACCGCGACACGTCGAGGTTCTCGTGCTCCTGGGCGTAATAGCCGACCTTCAGGCCGTGCCCGGGCTCGAGCTGTCCGGTGTCCGGCTGGTCGACGCCCGCGAGCATGCGCAGCAGGGTGGTCTTGCCGGCGCCGTTGAGGCCCAGCACGACGACCTTGGAGCCGCGGTCGATCGCGAGGTCGACGTCGGTGAAGATCTCCAGCGAACCGTACGACTTCGAGAGGCCGGTTGCCATCATCGGCGTCTTGCCGCAGGGCGCGGGCTTCGGGAAGCGGAGCTTCGCGACCCGGTCGACCTGACGAACCTCATCCAGGCCGGCGAGGAGCTTCTCGGCGCGTGCCACCATCTGGTGCGCTGCGGCCGCCTTCGAGGCCTTCGCCCCGAAGCGGGCGGCCTGCTGCTGCAGCGTGGTCGCCTTCTTCTCGGCGTTCGCGCGCTCTTTCTTGCGGCGTTCCTCGTCGGCCACCCGCTGGCGCAGGTAGTTCTTCCAGTTCATGTTGTACGTGTCGATGCTCTGGCGATTCGCGTCAAGGTAGAACACCCGGTTGACGGTCTCCCCCACCAGTTCCACATCGTGACTGATCACGATCAGTCCGCCCTTGTACCCCTTGAGGAACTCGCGCAGCCACACGACGCTGTCGGCGTCGAGGTGGTTCGTCGGCTCATCGAGGATCATCGTCTCGGCGTCGGAGAAGAGAATGCGAGCCAGCTCGATGCGTCGACGCTGACCGCCCGACAGCGTGGAGAGCGGCTGGTCGAGGATGCGGTCCGGCAGCGAGAGGTTGTTGGCGATGGAGGCCGCCTCAGCCTCTGCCGCGTAGCCGCCCTGCGCCTCGAACTGCTCGGTCAGACGCGCATAGCGCTTCATCGCCTTCGCGGCCACGTCGGGGTCATCCGAGCCCATCGCGGACGCCGCCTCGGTCATGCCGAGGTTCAGTTGTCCAAGACCGCGGGCGTCGAGGATGCGCGTGCGCGCGAGGTCTTCCGGGTTGCCGGAACGCGGATCCTGCGGCAGGTAGCCGAGCTCACCGGAACGGTCGACGCGGCCTCCTGAGGGCAGCACATCGCCGGCGAGCACTTTGGTCAGCGTGGTCTTGCCCGCGCCGTTGCGGCCGACGAGGCCGATCTTGTCGCCGTCGCCGACACGGAACGAGACGTGCTCCATGAGGAGGCGGGCGCCCACGCGAATCTCGAGGTCGTGCACGGCAAGCACAGCAGGTTGTCCGTTCGTCAGGGAGGATGCGGCCGAAGGGCCAGCCTCTCAGTATAGATTGCGCTGGCTGGGCGTTCAGTCGAAGTAGAGCGACCGATGCAGACGACAACCGGGGTTGAATTCCGCGTCGCAGGTCGGGCACGCATCGACGCGCAGATAATCCTCGATGCGCAGGCGGGAGCAGCACACGCCGCAGACCACGGCCTCCGTGGTCCGAGCCGTCGCCGGCCATGGGCGTGAGGGATGATCGGTGATCGCCTCATGGCACAGATGACACGGAAACCACTCCTCGCAGCAGTGGAAGAGCAGAGCGATCACGTCGAGCTCGCTGTGATAGTGCGCACATCGGGTCTGCTCGTCGACGAGCAGACCCCGCACACGAACCGTCCCGAGCTCGGTGATCGACTCGGCGGATATACCTCCGGAGGCTGACACGGACGATACCGCGGAGGGATGCCGCATCCGCCACCTGCTTCCTAATCTTCTCGGGTGGATGTTATCAACGAGCTCATCATGCAGACCGTCACCTCACCCTGGCTCTACCTGATCATGCTCGCGGTGGCGATCATCGATGGCTTCTTCCCGCCGATTCCGAGTGAGACGGTGCTGGTCGCTGCCGCTGCAGTCGGAGCGTCCAGCGGCGGCGTCAACATCGCACTCCTCTGCGCTGTCGCCGCTATCGGCGCAGCGATCGGCGACAACATCGCCTACGCGATCGGACGCCGACTGGGCACCCGGCGATTCGCATGGATGCGGCGCCCCCGCGTCGCCGCCGCATTCGTCCACGCGCAACGTGCGCTCGACGACCGCAGCGCCACTCTGATCCTCGGCGCCCGCTACATCCCGGTGGGACGCGTCGCCGTGAACATGTCGGCCGGGGCGTTGGACTTCGCGTGGCGGCGCTTCATCCCCCTGAGTCTTCTCGCAGGCGCGAGCTGGAGCATTTTCAGCGTCGGGATCGGCCTCTTCGCAGGTTCCTGGGTCAAGGATCAACCTCTCCTCAGCGCTGCCATCGGTGTCGTTCTCGCGCTCCTGATCGGGTTCACCGTCGATCGGGTAGCAGCGCGACGTCGGCGCGCCGCTGTGCCGCAACTGGCAGGATGAACGTCATGGCGAATCGCCGGCAGCGCACCAGACGCTCCCCCCGGATCAGCCGCCGCAACGCCACCGTGTTGCTGTGCGCGGCACTCGTCGCGCTGCTCGCAGTTCTGGTGCCGGTGCAGACCGTGCTCTACGGCACGCCGTTGCCTCTGACATTCATCCTCGGCGGTGCGCTCTGCTCGGCACCGCTTCTTGCGATCTCGCGCCCGCGGAGGGCGATCGCGCTGTTCTGCAGCGCGGCATTCGCGCTTCCGCTGTTCGTCGTCCCCGAGCTGGCCACTGCCTCGCCCTGGCCCTGGTCCGTGCCTGCCCTGATCACCTTCGTGCTGTTCGTCGGCGTCGTGACGTTCGTGCACGGCGCCCGTCTGGGCGCCGCGCCCCTGGTGATCGGTCTGCTGTCCTCCCTCACCGCCCCGTTGTTGCGCCCCGACA
This sequence comes from Microbacterium sp. LWO13-1.2, assembly GCF_038397725.1. Taxonomy (NCBI): domain Bacteria; kingdom Bacillati; phylum Actinomycetota; class Actinomycetes; order Micrococcales; family Microbacteriaceae; genus Microbacterium; species Microbacterium sp. LWO13-1.2. The sequence goes on along the minus strand of NZ_CP151634.1, from coordinate 2,875,732 downwards.
TCATCACGACACCGGGCATCGCCTCCAGTGCCACCGCCGACATGATCGTGACGGCCTCCCTCGCTGTCGCGATGTTCCTCATCGCGACGCTCGTCGCCGCGCGTGCCCGCGTCGACGCAGAGCTGACCAGGGAGCGCGAGCACAGCGCGCTCGAAGAGGCGCGTCGGGCCCTCATCGAGGAGCGCACCCGCATCGCTCGCGAGTTGCATGATGTCATCGCGCACAGCATGTCGGTCATCCAGGTGCAGGCTTCCACGGCGCGCTACCGCCTGCCCACCATCAGCGAACAGGCCGCCGCCGAGTTCGAGGACATCGCGGCGACGGCACGCGCATCGCTCACCGAGATGCGGCGAATGCTCGGGGTGCTGCGTACCGAGGATCAGTCGATCGAACTCGCTCCACAACAGGGCATCGACGATATCCCGGCGCTCGTCGACAGCATCCGTCGGGCAGGCGTCGAGGTCGGCTTGGAGATCGTCGCCGGGGAAGCGCCCTCCGTCGCTCCCAGTGTGCAGATCGCCGCCTTCCGCATCGTCCAGGAGGCGATGAGCAATGCCGTCCGCCATGCGCCCGGCACCACCATCTCGGTGCGTGTGCGCATCGACGCCGATGCCGTGCACATCCGAGTGCAGAACTCAGCTCGGACGACGGTCCCCGCCGAACCCGCCAGCGGGCACGGCCTGCGCGGCATGCGCGAACGCGCCGAGATCCTCGGCGGTGCATTCTCTGCCGGGCCCGATGCCGACGGCGGATGGATCGTCGAAGCCACACTGCCACTCACCACCGAGAACCTCGATCCGACAAGGAGAATTCGTGACGATCAGCGTCCTCATCGCCGATGACCAGGCCATGGTGCGCGCCGGGTTCGCCGCGCTCCTCGACGCCCACGAGGGCATCCAGGTCACGGGTCAAGCATCCAACGGCCTCGAAGCCGTCACGCTGTCGGCGCGCCTGGACCCGGATGTCATCCTCATGGACGTGCGGATGCCGGAACTCGACGGCATCGAGGCGACCCGTCGCATCCTCGGGCCGTCATACCCCGCGGCACACGTGCCGCGGATCCTGATGCTCACCACGTTCGACATCGACGACTATGTCTACGATGCCCTCCAAGCGGGAGCCAGCGGCTTCATGCTGAAGGATGCGTTGCCGGAAGAGCTCGTGCACGCGGTGCGGGTCGTCGCCGGCGGTGACGCCCTGCTTGCGCCGAGCGTGACCCGGCGGATGATCGAGCAGTTCGCCGGTCACCGGCCACGGTCTCCGCGCTCCGAGACCGTGTTGAACGGCCTGACCGAACGCGAACGCGAGGTACTGGTGCTCATCGGCCAGGGCAAGTCCAACGGCGAGATCGCCAAAGAGCTCTTCATCGCCGAACAGACCGTGAAGACGCACGTCGGCAAGGTCCTCGCCAAGCTTGATCTCCGCGATCGCGTGCACGCCGTGATCCTCGCCTACGACACCGGTCTGGTCGAGCCGAGCTCCTGAATCACCCCCTGGTAGGGGCAGAGACGACACCGCCGGTTGATGCTGCGCTGGACACCCGCTCCATAGTCTCCTGGGACACCGTTCCCGAGGAGGACTCATGGCCACCGTCCAGGCGCCGCAGATCGCCGTATCAGCACGCCCCGTGAAAGGGCTTCGCGACACCGGCATCGACTTCATCCGCGCCCTCTGCGTCGTCGGCGTCGTCCTTCTGCACGCCATCATGGTCGGCGTCACGGTCACCGATGCGGGGCCCGTCTTCGAGAACGCGAGCGACGGGACCTGGTGGATCACACCACTGAGCTGGATTCTCCAGGTGATGCCGCTGTTCTTCATCATCGGCGGATTCTCCGGCCTCATCGCCTACCGCCGCACGAAGAACCGCGGCGGCACCGCCACCGGATTCGTGGCCGGACGCCTGCATCGGCTGCTGCGCCCAGCGATGTTCACCATCGGTATCGTCGGCGCGCTCCTCGCTCTTCTGGCCGTTGTCGGAGTACCCGCCGACCTCATCGCGACCGCCGGCTTCCGGTACGGTCAACCGCTGTGGTTCCTCGGAGTGTTCCTGCTCTGCCAGGCTCTGCTTCCCCTGTTCGCCGCCGCTCACGAGCGTGCCCCGTTCCTCGCCATCGGCGTGCTCGCGTCGACCGCGGTCGCCGTCGACGCGCTGCGTCAGGCCAGCGGAATCGATAGGCTCGGGTTTCTGAATCTCGCCTTCGTCTGGCTGACCCTGCAGCAACTCGGTTTCTTCTTCGCCGACGGCAGCATCGATGCGCTGCCCAGACGCACCCGCGCCCTGGCAGCCGCCGGCGCCCTCGCGATCCTCATCGGTACGTTCCTCTTCGGGGTGTACTCCCCCGACCTCGTGGCGAACATCAACCCGCCCACGGCTGCTCTGCTGCTCGTCGGCGTCGTACACATTGCGCTCGTCTCGCTGTATCGCGATCGCCTCCAGCAGCTCAGCCGTCGGCCCCACGTGGCGGCGTTCACCGCTTTCGTCACCCGACGCACCATGACCATCTACCTCTGGCACATGCCGGTGCTGCTCGCGATGGCCGGGCTCTCGGCGGTCGGTGCGATCGTGACCGGCGTCGCCCTTCCCGATCTCGACAGCGCGGGCTGGTGGCTCGGACGACCGCTCTGGCTCGCCCTGGCTTTGGCTCTGACCGCCCTGGTGGCGATCGCGTTCACCCGCTTCGAGACCGCAGCCGCCCCGCGGGCGCACGACTCCGCGCGGCGCCTCTCGATCGCCACGCTGATCGGGCTGAGTGCCGTCCTGATGCTGCTCGTCTTCGGGACGTCCGTCGTCACCGCCGGCATCGCCGTCGCCCTGATCGTCCTGTCCCTGCGGCTCTCCCGGCGCGGGGTGTCAGGCGAGTCCTCTGGCGGCGAGGGCGTCTCCGACGTCGTCCGCGTGTCGGAGAGTGATGACCAGCAGCGGAACGACGGAACGCACACCGAGACGCACGCCTCGCGCATCCTGCGCATCCCGCACACGATCGGCGAACCCCGTCACCACCGGGATCATGGTGATGGTGAGCGATATCGTCATCGCCACGGAATCGGCGTCGATGCCGATCCTTCCGAGCGGGCGGAGCATTCGGTGCAGCACGGCGAGCAGGTCGGCCATTCGTGTGGTGAGCGTGAGCAGGCTGGCGAGCAGCACGAGGGCGACGACTCGTCCGGTATTGACCCAGGCCGTCACTGGCGAGACGAAAACCGTCAGCGCCACACCGAGGAGCAATACGATCCATCGCAGCCGCCACGCCTCCACGGCGAGAACGCGCACGGGAAAGCGGGCGACGGCGTAGAGCCCGCACACCGCGACGAGCACGGCGGCGATGCTCCAGACGTCGTGCGGATACAGCGACAGCGCGAGAGCCACCGACGCGAAGAGCGCGAGCTTCACGCCAGCCGGTGACCGATGCAGGACGCTGGATCCCGGCCGGTACAGGAGGATCATCCGCACACCCTGCGGTAGGTCTCGATGATCTCCGCAGGATCTCCCTCGTCGACGACTCGGCCCTCCTCGAACAGGACCGCGGCGTCGCACCGGGCGGCGAGATCGAGATCGTGGGTGACGAGCACCACCTGCGCGGGCTGCGCGAGAAGCAGATCACCGATCCGCTTCGCGTTGCGCAGGTCGAGGAGAGTCGTGGGCTCGTCGGCCACGATGAGCTCGGGTTCTGTGATCAGCACGGAGGCCAGCGCCAGCATCTGCTTCTGCCCTCCGGAGAGCGCAGAAGCGGGTGCGTCCGCGTGCTCGGCCAGCCCGTGGGCGTTCAGCGCCTCACGGACGCGATGCGCGATCTCCGCACGATCCCGGCCCCGCAGGGACAGCGCCAGATCCTCGGCCGGCGTCGGCATCAGGATCTGCGCCTCCGGATTCGAGAAGACGAAGCCCACCCGGCGGCGCAGCTCCCGTCGCTCCCGCACGGCGTCCAGTCCATGCACCGTGACGGTTCCCGCGGAGGGCGCGATGAGCCCGTTCAACAACCGAGCGAACGTGGACTTTCCGGATCCGTTCGCCCCGATCACGGCGATCCGTCGAGCGGCGAGCTCGACGGATACGTCGCTGAGGATCGCACGTCCCTCGCGCTGCACCGAGACGTGTGCGAGCGTGACGGTGCCGAGCAGTGTGTCAGGCGACACGTGCCGGTGCGGCCTGATCGAGGGTGCGGATGCCGAATGCGGGAGGGTAGGCGCGCCGAAGCGCGAGCGTGAGTGCGGTGGCCGCGCCGGCCTTCAGCAGGTCGCCGGGCAGGAAGACGGTGCTCGCCAGCGCCGACGGCCCCAGATCCAGACCCAGGACGAGGGCCGTCACCGGGATGCCGAAGAGGTACACGACGAGGATGCCGCCCACGACCGTTCCCAGCGCCGTGCGCCACCAGGTGATCCTTCCGCCGTGCACGATGAGTCCGACGACGAGCGCACCCGCGATCCAGCCGATCAGGTACCCCGCCGAAGGACCGAAGAACACACCGAGACCGCCGCGACCGCCCGCGAGCACGGGCAGGCCGATGGCGGCGAGCACGAGCACCAGCAGCACGGCGAGCGGGGCGCGTCGCGGACCCAGCACAGCGCCGGCGAGCATGACTCCGAGGGTCTGCGCGGTGATGGGCACGCCACCCGGAATCGGGATCGTCGCCATTCCGAGAACGACGATGAGGGCTGCGAAGATCGCGATACGGGCCAGATCGCGACCGATGTCGCCACGCTGCTCGGACATGGAGTTTCCTCTCGACGGGGTTCCTGCGCTCGTCGACTCGGTTGCTGAGCCCGTCGAAGCACCTGAACACTGTTCACTTGAACGCCGTTCAGTATACTGATGGGATGAGCCCCGCACGACACGACCGCCAGAGCGTCGTCGCCTGCGCGCTGCAGCTGCTCGACGATGTCGGACTTCCCGACCTGTCGATGCGCCGTCTCGCGGCCGAACTCGATGTGCAGGCGAGCGCCCTGTACTGGCATTTCCCGAATAAGCAGCAGCTGCTGGCCGCAGTCGCCGACCGCATCCTCAGTGCCGTCCCTGATCCTGACCCCTCGCTCGCGCTCGCTCCCACAGCCCGCGCGATCCGCGACGCACTACTCGCCTACCGCGACGGCGCCGAAGTCGTCATGAGCACGTACGCGCTTCGCCTGGGCACCCGACGCGCACAGGCGGCGCTTGCGGCCTCAATCGGCGACAACGGCGGCGACGCCGGGCCGTTCGCCGACGCGGCCTTCGAGTTCATCCTCGGTCACGCGATGCTCCTGCAGCAACGCATGCATGCGCAGAGCATCGGTGCGATCGACGCCGATGGCGCTGATCCGACCGCCCATTCCGTCGACGTCTTCGAGGCCGGCATTCGCGCCTTCGAGTCTCTCAGCGCGACCCGTCACCCAGCCGAAGCCCCGGAATCAGGGCGACCAGCAGCAGCACAGCCGTGAACACGTAGACGACGGGGAACCCCGAGCCTCCGAATGGAAGTGCAAGGAACAGCAGTCCGGCCAGGGCGATCGTGACGGCCGAACCCGTGGAATCCGAAATCGAGAGCGCGGAGGAGTTGAACCCCTCGTTCGCGGACGTCGAGTACGCGAGGGTGAGCACCGTCAACCTCGGGTAGAGCAACCCCATGCCCGCGCCGGCAAAACCCCAGCCGATCACCGCGAGCCAGGGCATTGCGCCGGTGACGGAGACGACGAGAATGCTGAGCACGGCCACGAGCAGCAGCGGGACGCTGATGACCACGATGCGGGTGCTGCCGAGCCGGTCTCCGTAGCGCCCCTGCAGCGCGGAAGCGCTCGACCATGCCAGTGCGGCGATGGTGAGGGCGAGTCCCGCGAAGGTCGGGCTGAATTCGAAGCGGTCCATCAAGAGCTTCGGCACATATGCCTCGGCCGCGAAGAATGCCCCCGCCGCGAGACCCCGCATCAGGATCACGCTGGGCAGGCCGCGCCTGGCCTGCAACGCCCCGGGCGGCAGCAGCGGCAGGATCGCGAAACCGAGGACGACGAGCGCTCCGAGCGCGATCGGCCAACCGATCGCCGGACGAGCCTCGGCCGCGAAGCCGACGGCCACAGCCGCGACGGCGACGATCACGGCGCGCAGCATCCGCACACCGATCGATCCCCCGCGCGGGGTCTGCGCCGCTTCATCGGTCGGATCGGACGAACTCAGCGAGACGTTGCGCAGCCGCGCCATGACGAGGACGAACGCGAGCACCGTGAGCACGGCGACTCCGAGGAAAGCCCACCGCCAGTGCAGGAACTCGGCCACCGCACCGGCCAAGAACGGCCCGATCATCGACGGCACGACCCAGGCCGCGGCGTACGCCGCGAAGATCCTGCCGTGCAGCTCGGGCGGGTACACCCTGGCCACGACGACGTAGAGCGCCACGGTCTGCCCTCCGGCGCCCAGGCCCTGGATGAGGCGCCCCACGATGAAGGTGTACATGTCGGGCGCGAAGCCGGAGACCACCAGACCGATGATGAACAGTACGACGGCTGTGTACAGCGGCACCCGAGGGCCCGTGCGGTCGCTCCACGCCCCTGCGGCGACCATGCCGATCACTCCGGTCGCGAGGGTGCCGGAGAAGGCGACAGCGAACAGGGCCTCCCCGTCCAGATCGACGCTGACGATCGGCATGACGGTGGTCACTGCGAGCGCCTCGATGGCCGCGAGGAAGATCAGGACAACGGAACCGACGGTGATGCCGAGGCGCTGGCGGTCCCAGATCGATGCGGCGACCTGCGTGGCGCTCACCGGCCGACGAGCGCCGCGATGCGCTCGATGGCGTCGGTGATGATCTCGGGGCTGGTCCCGAAATTCAGACGCACGTGCCCTGCACCCTCGGTTCCGAACGCCGGCCCGTAGTGCAGAGCGACCTTCGCGTCCTGCAGGATGCGACGAGCCGGGTTGTCGCCCCAGCCGAGAGCCGTCAGATCGATCCAGGCGAGGTAGCCGGCGTCCGGGATCCGATAGCGCGCACCAGGGAGGTGCTCGGCCACAAGATCCGCGAGAAGCCGGCGATTCCGATCGAGCGTATGCAGGAGTCCGTCGAGCCAGACGTCGCTTTCCTCGGAGAACGCCGCGACCGCCGCGAGCAGACCGAACTGGCCGGTGCGCCATTCCACTTCGACCGGGAGACGGCGAACGATCGCAGTGGTCTCTTCCGAGGCCGTGACCATCAGAGCGCACTTGAGCCCGGCGAGGTTGAACGCCTTGCTCGCGCTGACGACCGCGTAGCCGACGCGTCGAGCGGCATCGTTCACCGAGAGGAAGGGGGTGAACGCGGTGCCCGGCTGAACGAGAGGGGCATGAATCTCATCGGAGACGACAGCGACCCCGTACTCGTCGGCGAGAGCAGCGAGAGCGGCGAGAGAATCCCGGCTGTGCACGGTGCCGGTCGGATTGTGCGGATTGCAGAGCAGGATCGCGCGTGCGCCGTCATCGAGCGCCGAGCGGATGCCGTCGACATCGAGCTCCCACCCGGTCCCGGTGTCGCGCAGCGGGACGCGCTCGACCACACCGCCGGCCTCGGTCACGAGCTCGAAGAACGGCGGGTACACCGGCGTCGTGACGATGACGCGCTCCCCCGGTGCGACGACGCGGCGAAGGATCTCGACGATGCCCATGCTGACGTCGGCTGTGCTGCGCATCCGGCCGGGATCCGGATCCCAGCCGAACCGGCGCCGCGCGAAGGCGGCGTACGAGTCGGCGAGCGGGGTGCGGGAGGCCACATACCCGGTGTCCCCCGCCGCCACAGCGCGTTGCAGTGCGGCGGTGATCGCGGGCGCGAGCGGGAAGTCCGTCTCGGCGACGAACAGCGGCAGCACGTCGTCGGGGTACTCACGCCACTTCTCGCTGGTGCGTGCGCGGAGCTCGGCCAGCGGGAGCGCTGTGACCTCCAGCATCCTCAGATCGCGAAGCCGAGGGCGCGCATCATGTCGCGCCCGTCGTCGGTGATCTTCTCCGGACCCCACGGCGGCATCCAGACCCAGTTGATGCGGAACCGGTCGACGACCTTGTCCAGCGCCTGCGCGGTCTGATCCTCAAGCACATCGGTGAGCGGGCAGCCGGCGCTGGTCAGCGTCATGTGGATGACGAGGGCGTCGTTCTCGTCATCCCAGGCCAGGTCGTAGATGAGTCCCAGGTCGACGACGTTGATCCCGAGCTCGGGGTCCATGACGTCCTTGAGAGCCTCGGTGACCTCGTCGTACTTCGCATCGGTGAGCGTCGCGGTCATACGGTCAGCCTACGCCTCGATGGGTGCTGCGGGGTCGAGGAAACGGTCGTATCCCTCGTTCTCGAGGCGGTCGGCGAGCTCGGGGCCGCCTTCCTCGACGATGCGCCCAGCGACGACGACGTGCACGTAGTCGGGACGGATGTAACGGAGGATGCGCGTGTAGTGCGTGATGAGCAGCACACCGAGACCGGTCGACTCCTTGGCACGGTTGACGCCCTCGGAGACGATCTTGAGCGCGTCGACGTCGAGGCCGGAATCGGTCTCGTCGAGCACCGCGAACTTCGGCTTGAGGACCTCGAGCTGAAGGATCTCGTGACGCTTCTTCTCGCCACCGGAGAAGCCCTCGTTGACGTTGCGCTGCGCGAACTTCGGGTCCATGCGCAGGTTCGTCATCGCCTGCTTGACGTCCTTGGTCCAGCCGCGGATGGCCGGAGCCTCGCCGTCGAGCGCCGTCTTGGCGGTGCGCAGGAAGTTCGTCACCGTGACACCGGGGATCTCGACGGGGTACTGCATCGCGAGGAAGAGTCCCGCACGTGCGCGCTCGTCGACGCTCATCGCCAGGACGTCCTCGCCGTCGAACGTGATGGATCCGCTGGCGACCGTGTACTTGGGGTGGCCGGCGATCGTGTACGCGAGCGTGGACTTGCCGGAGCCGTTCGGCCCCATGATCGCGTGGGTCTCACCCGTGTTCATCGTCAGGGTGATTCCATTGAGGATCGGGGTGGTTCCCGCCTCGGTCTCGACCGTCACATACAGGTCGCGGATCTCGAGAACAGACATTCAGACTTCCTTAATCACAGTCGGGTCGATGAGCACGTCGTCGCCGTCGATCTCGACGACGTAGACCGGAACGGGCTCATACGCAGGGAGGTTCTGGGGCCGGCCGGTGAGCATCGAGAACGCCGAGCCATGGGCCCAGCACTCCACGGTGTCACCCTCGACGAAGCCCTCGGCGAGCGAGATCTCGCCGTGCGTGCAGGTGTCGCCGATCGCGTGGACGACGCCTTCGGAGTCCTTGATCACGGTGATCGGGACGCCATCGGGTTCGACGCGGATCGGGGTGTCCTGCTCCAGCTCGGAGACGGCGCAGACGCGATGAGCGCTCATGCGGTCACCGCCGCGAGTTCAGCCTCGATCGCGGCCAGCAGTTCGGCTTCGAGCGCCGGGATGCCGAGGCGCTGCACGATGTCGGTGAGGAAGCCGAGCACGACGAGCCGCCGCGCCTCTTCCTCGGTGATGCCGCGGGCCTGCAGGTAGAAAAGCTGCTCGTCATCGAAACGACCGGTGGCACTCGCGTGACCGGCGCCCTGGATGTCACCGGTCTGGATCTCGAGGTTCGGGATCGAATCGGCGCGCGCACCCTCGGTGAGCACCAGGTTGCGGTTGGCCTCGTAGGAGTCGGTTCCGGTCGCGTCCGGACCGATGAGAACGTCACCGATCCACACGCTGTGCGCACCCGCGCCCTGCAACGCGCCCTTGTAGAGCACGTCACCGGTGGTGTGGGCACCCTTGTGGTGAAGGAAGACCTGGCTCTCGAAGTGCTGCCCTGCGTCCGCGTAGGAGAGTCCGTTGAGGTACCCCTCCGAGCCGGTACCGGCGAGCTCGATGTTCGGGTTGACCCGGACGACCCCGCCGCCGAACGTGATCACGAAGTGCTTCAACGTGGCGTCGGCATCGACACGGGCCTGGTGAGACGCCATGTGGACCGCGTCATCCTGCCACTGCTGCAGGCTGATCACGGTGAGCTTCGACCCGTCACGGGCGATGATCTCGACGTTCTGCGCGTACTGCGCAGAACCGGTGTGCTGCAGGACGACCGTTGCGGAGCTGTGCGGCATCGCCTCGATCACGATGTGGGCGTCAGCGCGACGCTCGGCGCCGTGGCCGGTGATCGTGACGAGAAGAGGCTCGGCGACCTCGACCTCGCTCGGGATGCGAATGTGCATCGCCTGAGGCGAACCCTGCCACGCCACAGCCGAGACGATGTCTTCCGGGCGGAAGAAATCGCCTCGAGGCGCGGTGCCGGCGGCGAGCGGATCGGAGACGTACTGCTCCGCCGAACCGAAGTCGTAGCTCACGCCGTCGTTCTCGTCCGCGACGGCGAACAGCGACGTGAGTCGGGCGACCGGAGTGTGCTTCCAGTTGACCTCGCGGCCGCTGGGCGCACCGAAGTCCGCCGGTTCGAACGAATGCGGACGCTCGGATCTGGTCTGCACAGGAACGAATCCCGTAGCGAAGACCTGAGCTGCCGGGTCCACGTGCGCGTTCGTGTGCTGCGCCTCAGCGGGCGCTGTCGTCGGAGCCGTCATCTAGCCGACACTGCCTTCCATGCCCATCTCGATGAGCTTGTTCAGTTCCATCGCGTACTCCATCGGCAGCTCGCGTGCGATCGGCTCGATGAAGCCGCGCACGATCATCGCCATCGCCTCGTCCTCGGGCATGCCCCGGGACTGCAGATAGAACAGCTGCTCTTCGCTGACCTTCGAGACCGTCGCCTCGTGACCGAGCTGCACGTCGTCGACGCGGATGTCGATCGCCGGGTAGGTGTCGGAGCGCGACTTGGTGTCGATCAGGAGCGCGTCACACCGCACGGTGTTCGCGGAGTGGTGCGCATTGGCGTCCACTCGCACCTCACCGCGGTACCCGGCACGACCGCCGCCACGGGCGATCGACTTCGAGACGATCGACGACTGCGTGTACGGAGCCATGTGGATCATCTTCGCGCCGGCATCCTGGTGCTGGCCGGGGCCTGCGAAGGCGACAGACAGCGTCTCGCCCTTGGCGTGCTCGCCCATGAGGTAGATCGACGGGTACTTCATCGTCACCTTGGAGCCGATGTTGCCGTCGACCCATTCCATGGTGGCGCCCTCGTGGGCGACCGCACGCTTGGTGACGAGGTTGTAGACGTTGTTCGACCAGTTCTGGATCGTCGTGTAGCGAACGCGGGCGTTCTTCTTCACGATGATCTCGACGACGGCCGAGTGCAGAGAGTCCGACTTGTAGATCGGGGCGGTGCAGCCCTCGATGTAGTGGACGTAGCTGTCCTCGTCGGCGATGATCAGGGTCCGCTCGAACTGGCCCATGTTCTCGGTGTTGATCCGGAAGTACGCCTGCAGCGGGATCTCGACGTGAACGCCCTTGGGCACGTACACGAAGGAGCCGCCCGACCAGACGGCCGTGTTCAAGGCGGCGAACTTGTTGTCGCCGGCCGGGATCACGCTGCCGAAGTACTCCTCGAAGAATTCGGGGTGCTCACGGAGAGCGGTGTCGGTGTCCATGAAGATGACGCCCTGCTGCTCCAGATCCTCGCGGATCTGGTGGTAGACGACCTCGGACTCGTACTGCGCGGCGACGCCGGCGACGAGACGCTGACGCTCGGCCTCCGGAATGCCGAGACGCTCGTAGGTCTCGCGGATCTCTGCCGGAAGATCTTCCCAGGACTGCGCCTGCTTCTCCGTCGAGCGGACGAAGTACTTGATGTTGTCGAAGTCGATCTCGCTGAGGTCGGCGCCCCAGGTCGGCATCGGCTTGCGGCCGAAGAGCTGATAGCCCTTCAGGCGGGTCTTCAGCATCCACTCGGGCTCGTTCTTGAGCCCCGAGATCCCGCGGACGACCTCTTCGGAGATTCCGCGTTTCGCAATGGCACCCGCGGCGTCCGCGTCGTGCCATCCGAACTCGTACACCCCCAGACCGTCAAGCTCCGGGCGGTCGATCAGAACATCCGACATCACACACTCTCCTCTTAGGTCCCAACGGTGTCATCCGCCCCGGCACACCTGATCCCCGTCGAGTCTGCGGGAGCTGGTGCCGCTGGTGGGCCCTCATCACCGGCGCATCCATCGCGCCTAAACTGTTGACGATGCTTCAGCGCGGTCAGCGCTCATCACAACAATCCGATTCTACAGGTTCCGCCTGGACGCCGGGCCGTGCCCCGTAACGTCCACCGCGGTCCGGAGGACTTATGCCCGAGACCACGACCCCCCGTGCCACGGACGCAACGAGCCGGGATGCGCACTCCGTACCCGGTCACGTGCCGTTCAGCAGGACAATCCGGGTCCTCGCATGGTTGTCGTTCCTCACCGAGGTCATCATCATCGGCACCGGCGGCGCTGTGCGACTCACCGGCTCAGGGCTCGGGTGCTCGGAGTGGCCGCTGTGCACCCCCGACTCGCTCGTCCCCACTCCGGAGCAGGGCATCCACGGGGTGATCGAATTCGGCAACCGCACGATGACCGGTGTCGTGGGGCTCCTCGCTGTGGCCGTCGTCCTCTACGTGCTGCAGGCGGTCGGCGGAAAGCGCCCCCTCAACACCGCGCTGTGGTTCGCCGCGGGAGGGCTTGTCGCCGCCGGCGCGGTCTACGCCATCGCTTCGCCCCTGAACCTCCCCGCCTTCCCTGCCGCATCCGCCACTCTTCTTCTCGTATGCATCGCGGCGGCGGTGTTCTCGATCCGCACCACGACAAGACGACGCGATCTCGTGGCCTTGGCGTGGATCACGGCCGTCGGCGTGGTCGCCCAGGCGTTCGTCGGCGGCATCACGGTGCTCACAGGCCTGAATCCGTTCATCGTCGGCTTCCACTACACCTCCTCGTTGCTGCTCGTCTGCGCGACGGCCGCGTTCCTGGTGCGGATGTACGCGACCCCGGGTCCCCGAGAACGAGCAGTGCCGATCTGGTTCGCCGTGCTCAGCCACGTGACCGGGCTCGCGCTGGCGATGACGATCCTCTTCGGCGTTCTCACCACCGCGTCCGGCCCGCACTCCGGCGACGCCGATGTACTGCGCCACGGCTTCGATGCGACGGTGCTCGCCCATGTGCACTCCTGGCCCGGGTACATCCTGGCCGGGCTGGTGACAGTGCTGACGATCTCCGCGTGGGTCCTTCGCCTCGAGCCGCGCCGCTGGCTTCTGGTGCTCGTCATCGCGATCGCGGTGCAGGTCGGCGTCGGCGTGTGGCAGGCGCGCGACGGACTGCCACCGCTGCTCGTGGGCATCCACATGGTGCTCGCGTCGCTGTCCGCTGCCGCCTACACGGTCGTGGTACTGCGTCTCAAGCGACCAGCGGCGGTCGACGCCGCGTAACACGATCCGATGCATAGCCGGCACATAGCCGGCACACGCGCGACACATCAGAGCGTCGGCCAGGCTCGCTGTCATGAACACATCACTGACGCGCAACCTCGCCTATTGGCTTCTTCTGATCCTCTCCGTCGCTTCTGCCGCGATCGGCGCTTGGCTCATCACCGGGCAGATCGGCACGATGACCACGAGGCTGCTCGATGGCACAGCGACGAACGTCGAGGTCTACGTCGGACCGTCGATCGTCCTCGTGGGCGCCGCTCTGCTCGGAGCCGGAGTGATCGGCATCCTGCTCGCGCTGGTACTGGCCGCGGCGAAGGCGCTGCTGCCTGCTCAGGCACCGGTCACTGAAGTCGTCGACGTCGCTGCACCCGCCGACGTGGCTTCCGAGCCTGAAGCCGATGCCGACGAAAACACGGACGGCGCTGCGGAGACCGCAGATCCCGCAGACGATACCGAGACCGAATCGGCCCCGGTCGCAGAGTCGGCTGTCGCCCGATGATCCGACGGGCGGCGCCGGACAGGCGCCGCCCGGCCCCGACGCTAGTCTGAGGCGCGTGACAGCTCTCGCCCCGCTCGCCGCAGCCGTCTTCGACCTGGACGGGACGCTCCTCGATCAGGAGTCCGCAGCGGATGCGGCATCCATCGCCTGGGCGGCGGATCACGGCATCCGAGATGACGATGTCGCCGAGCGCTGGCGGCGGATCGCCACCAAGCACTATCGCCGATGGCAGGCGCGCGCGATCAGCTTCCAGGGCCAGCGCCAGGAACGCGTACGGGAGTTCCTGGGACAGGCGATGACGGATGCTGAGGCATCCGCCGTCTTCGAGGGCTATCTCGGCCGCTACGAGGCCGGGTGGCGGTTGTTCGACGACGCGATCCCGGCTCTACGTCGGGCGAGAGACGCCGGGCTGGCGGTGGCCGTACTCACGAACGGCGACCGCACCCAGCAGTTGCAGAAGCTTGACAGATTCGCGCTGGACGCGGAGATCGACCTGATCGTCTGCTCCTCCGATCTGCCGGCGGGAAAGCCCGATCCGCGCGCCTGTGCCACCGTTCTCGAGCAGCTCGGCGTCGTACCGCGCGTATCACTCATGATCGGTGATTCGTATGAGGCCGACTACGAGGGAGCGCTGACGTCCGGGATGCGCGCCGTGCTGCTCGATCGCAACGGGCGCCATGACACCGCTCCCGATCGCGTGCAGACGCTCGACGACGTCGCATTCAGTCGCTGACCGGGGTCCTGTTCAGCGGGTTCTTCGCAGAACAGCAACTTCTTCGCAGGAATCGCGGGAATCCCTGCGAAGGAGACGCAGATCTGCGAAGTCGATGCGAGCGCAGGGGGTCAGAACGGGAGCAGCGGGTCGATCGCGACGGCAACGAAGATCAACGTCAGGTACGTGATCGAGGCATGGAAGACGCGCATCGGGCGCGGCTCGGTCCCGTGCACTGCCCGGTTGTAGAGACGGTGCGACTCGTAGATGAACCAGCCGCCGAACACCAGCGCCGAGACGGTGTACACCAGCCCCATGTCAGCGATCGGCACGAGGAGCAGCGAACAGGCGACCGTCGCCCATGCGTAGAGGATGACCTGCAGCCCGACCTGCGAAGCGTTGCGCGTCACCCCGAGCATCGGGACGTCGACGTCTTCGTAGTCATCCTTGTACTTCATCGACAGCGGCCAGTAGTGCGGCGGCGTCCACAGGAAGATCAGCAGGAACAGCACGAACGCCGGCCAGTCCAGAGATCCGGTCACCGCCGACCAGCCGATGAGGACAGGGAAGCAGCCGGCGATCCCGCCCCAGACGATGTTCTGCTCGGTGCGGCGCTTGAGGATCATCGTGTAGATGACGACATAGAAGAAGATCGCCACGGCCGAGAGCGTCGCCGCGAGCCAGTTGGTCGTGAGCAGGAGCCAGACGGTGGATGCGACGGCGAGCGTCCACGAGAAGATCAGTGCGCCGCGCGGCGAGATCTCGCCGGTCACGAGCGGACGGTTCTCGGTGCGATGCATGTGCGCGTCGATGTCGCGATCGAGATACATATTGAATGCCGCTGCGGATCCGGCGCTCATCGAGCCGCCGATCACGGTGGCGAGCACGAGCCACATGTTCGGCAGTCCGCCCTGTGCGAGGAACATCACCGGCACGGTGGAGACCAGCAACAGCTCGAGCACACGCGGCTTGGTCAGGGCGACGTAGGCCCTGACGGTGCGACCGAAGGACTGCTTCACCACGGTCTGATCAGACATCGTCGAGATCTCGATCGCCTCCTCCGCACACGTCACGACAGCCCTTTCAGTCTAGGGCACGCGGCGGCCGCTTCCCGCCTCGAGCCACCCGTCTCACATTGCGCTTTCCATCGTTGTGAAGCGTCGTAAGACGGGGTAACGCAACGACGCACAGCGCTATGCTGAAACCACTCGCGCGCCCGGCGCTCATGACACCTCCTCCGTAACGATGCGGACCGCGATTCTGCTTTCCGGGCGCTCTCGAACTGTTGGAGAAGGGCTTCATCGTGTCGGAATTGCAGTGGGATGAGATCGATCGGCGCGCGGTGGATACCGCGCGACTCCTGGCCGCGGACGCCGTGGAGAAAGTCGGAAACGGCCACCCCGGCACCGCGATGAGCCTGGCACCTGCGGCGTACCTGCTGTACCAGCGCGTGCTGCGCCACGACCCGAGCGACACCGACTGGCTCGGCCGCGATCGATTCATCCTCTCGGCCGGTCACTCCTCCCTCACCCAGTACGTCGAGCTCTACCTCGGCGGCTTCGGTCTCGAGCTCGACGATCTCAAGTCGCTGCGCACCTGGGGTTCGCTCACTCCCGGTCACCCGGAGTACGGGCACACCAAGGGCGTCGAGATCACGACGGGTCCGCTCGGCCAGGGTCTCGCCTCGGCCGTGGGCTTCGCCTATGCCGCACGGTACGAGCGCGGTCTGTTCGACCCGGAGGCCGCAGCCGGCACCAGCCCGTTCGACCACTTCATCTACGTGATCGCCGGCGACGGCGACCTGCAGGAGGGCATCACCAGCGAGGCTTCGTCGCTCGCGGGTCACCAGCAGCTCGGCAACCTCATCGCGATCTACGACTCCAACCAGATCTCGATCGAGGACGACACGAACGTCGCCTTCACCGAGGACGTCGCGAAGCGCTACGAGTCGTACGGCTGGCAGGTCCAGGTCGTCGACTGGAAGAAGACCGGCGAGTACGTCGAAGACGTCGCCGAACTGTTCGCGGCGATCGAGGCAGCCAAGGGCGAGAGCGACAAGCCGTCGCTGATCATCCTGAAGACGATCATCGGATGGCCGTCGCCCGGCAAGCAGAACTCCGGCAAGATCCACGGCTCCGCTCTCGGCGCCGACGAACTCGCCGCCACCAAGAAGGTGCTCGGCTTCAACCCCGAAGAGCATTTCGCCGTCGCCGATGACGTGATCGCGCACACTCGCGGTCTCGCCGCCCGTGCCACCGAGGCTCGCGCCGCCTGGGAGGAGTCGTTCGACGCCTGGGCCGCTGCGAACCCCGAGCGCAAGGCACTGCTGGACCGCCTGGAGGCGGGCGAGCTGCCCACCGACATCTCCTCGGCGCTGCCGGTGTTCGAGGCGGGCAAGGACGTCTCCACTCGCGCCGCATCCGGCCAGGTCATCAACGCCCTCGCCGCTCAGCTCCCCGAGCTGTGGGGTGGATCGGCGGATCTCGCCGAGTCGAACCTCACCACGATCAAGGACTCGAAGTCCTTCATCCCTGCGGAGTGGTCGACCCACGAGTGGTCCGGCTCCCCGTACGGCCGGGTGCTGCATTTCGGCATCCGCGAGCACGCGATGGGCGCGATCATCAACGGCATCGTGCTGCACGGTCCGACCCGCGCCTTCGGGGGTACGTTCCTCATCTTCAGCGACTACATGCGCCCGGCGGTGCGCCTCGCGGCTCTGATGAACGTGCCGAGCATCTTCGTCTGGACGCACGACTCGGTCGCGCTCGGCGAGGACGGCCCAACGCACCAGCCGGTCGAGCAGATCGCGACTCTTCGCGCCATCCCGAACTTCACGGTCGTCCGCCCGGCCGACGCCAATGAGACCTCGGTCACCTGGCTCGAGATGCTGCGCCGTCAGGCGGGGCCCTCGGGCATCGCGCTCACGCGTCAGAACATCCCGGTCTTCGAGCGCGGCAACGGTGCAGCCACCGGCGAGACCTTCGCCGCGGCATCCAACGCCGTCAAGGGTGCTTATGTCCTCGCCGAGGCACCGAACGGCACTCCTGACGTCATCATCATCGCCACCGGCTCCGAGGTCCAGCTCGCCGTCAACGCACGCACCGCGCTGGCCGCGGAGGGCGTGAACGTCCGCGTCGTGTCCGCTCCGTCTCTGGAATGGTTCGACGAACAGGATGAGGCGTACCGCGAGAGCGTGCTCCCGGCATCGGTGACGGCTCGCGTGTCGGTCGAGGCGGGTTCCGTGCTCAGCTGGCGCGGCATCGTCGGAGACCGTGGACGCTCCGTCGGCATCGACCACTTCGGCGCCTCCGCCGACTACAAGACCCTGTTCGAGAAGTTCGGCATCACCACTGAGGCCGTCATCGCCGCAGCCCGTGAGACCATCGCCGCAAACATCAAGGAGAACGCATGAGCACCCCCACCGCAGACCTCGCCGCCGCCGGCGTCAGCATCTGGCTCGACGACCTCTCCCGCACTCGCATCGCCTCCGGGAATCTCGCCGACCTGATCGCCTCGCGCAACGTCGTCGGCGTCACGACGAACCCGACGATCTTTGCGAACGCGATCACCGACAAGAACGACACCTCCTACGACGCTCAGGTGACCGAGCTCGCCGCATCCGGCGCCACTGCCGAGGAGGCCGTGTTCGCGGCCACCACGCAGGATGTCGCCGCGGCACTCGACGTGTTCCGCCCGGTGTGGGAAGCCTCCGGCCACGTCGACGGACGCGTCTCGATCGAGGTCTCCCCCGACTTGGCGCACGACACCGCCGGCACCGTGGCTCAGGCCAAGGAGCTGTGGGCGAAGGTCGATCGCCCGAACCTGCTGGTCAAGATCCCCGCGACGAAGGCCGGCCTTCCCGCGATCGCCGACGCGATCGGGGCGGGCATCAGTGTCAACGTGACGCTGATCTTCAGCCTGGAGCGGTACGCCGCGGTCATCGACGCCTACCTGACCGGTCTGGAGACCGCCAAGGCAGCCGGCATCGACCTGTCGACCATCCACTCCGTCGCATCGTTCTTCGTCTCGCGCGTCGACACCGAGACCGACAAGCGTCTCACCGCTATCGGGTCGGATGCCGCCCTGGCGCTGAAGAACAAGGCCGGTCTTGCCAACGCACGCCTCGCCTACGAGCTCTACGAGCAGACGTTCGCCGGTGACCGCGCCCAGGCTCTCCTGGATGCCGGCGCCAACCCGCAGCGTCCCCTGTGGGCGTCGACCGGTGTGAAGGACCCGGCACTGCCGGACACCCTGTACGTCACCGAGCTCGTGGCGCAGGGCGTCGTCAACACGATGCCGGAGAAGACCCTCGAGGCGACCTTCGACCACGGCGTCATCGTCGGTGACACGATCACCGGCGGCTACGACGAGGCCCGTGAGGTCTTCGCCGGACTCGCCTCGCTCGGCGTCGACTTCGACGACGTCACCCAGGTGCTCGAGGACGAGGGCGTCGCGAAGTTCATCGACTCGTGGCACGACCTTCTGGCCCAGGTCTCCGAGGGCCTGGAAGCCCAGCGATGACCTTCTCGATCCACACGTCCGGGGCACCCCGGACAGCGATCGACGAGGTCGTCCCCGGCCTCGTCCGTGACCTGATCGCTTCGCGCCTCACCGGCGGCGACGCGAGTCTGTGGGGTCCGGATGCCGAGGCAGAGGCAGCCGTCCGTCTGGGCTGGGTGGAAGCCGTCTCAATCTCCCGCCCGCTGGTCGCCGAGATCGTCGCCCTGCGCGGCGAACTGGCTGCCAAGGGCGTGAACCGCGTCGTCCTCGCCGGCATGGGCGGATCGTCGCTCGCGCCGGAGGTCATCGCGCAGACGGCGGGAGTCCCCCTCACGATCCTCGACTCGACGGCGCCAGGGCAGGTCCTGGCCGCGCTCGATGAGGGCGTGGAGAACACCGTGCTCGTCGTCTCGTCGAAGTCCGGCTCCACGGTCGAGACCGATTCGCAGCGCCGCACCTTCGAGGCCGCGTTCCGCGATCTCGGCATCGACCCGGCCGAGCGCATCGTGGTCGTCACCGACCCCGGCTCGCCGCTGGATGCCTCGGCTCGCGAGGCCGGCTACCGCGTGTTCAACGCCGACCCGAACGTCGGCGGCCGCTACTCCGCACTGACGGCATTCGGCCTCGTTCCGAGCGGTCTCGCCGGCGTCGACGTCGACGAGCTGTTGAACGAAGCAGAAGCGTCTCTGCTCGAAGTCGCCGTCGACTCCGCCGACAACCCGGCGCTGCGCCTCGCAGCGGCGATCGCCGGCACCAGCCCGCGCCGCGACAAGCTCGGCCTGGTCACGGACGGCACGCACATCAACGGGCTGCCCGACTGGATCGAGCAGCTGATCGCCGAATCCACGGGTAAGCGCGGCACCGGCATCCTCCCGGTCGTCCTGCTGCCGGTCTCGCCGGAGCTCGACGCGCTGCCTAACGACCTGCAGATCGTCAGGCTCGTCGACGATGCGAACGAGTTCCATCTGCACGAGCGCCACCCGGGCGAGATCCTCGTCAGCGGCACGCTGGGCGCGCAGTTCATCGTCTGGGAGTTCGCCACCGCGATCGCCGGCATTCTGCTCGGAATCGACCCGTTCGATCAGCCGGATGTCGAGTCGGCGAAGATCGCCGCACGCGGCCTGCTGGACGCGCGACCTGAGCAGACGGCTGCCGTGTTCGTCGAGAACGGCGTCGAGGTACGGGTGTCCGACCCGGCTCTCGCGGCTTCCGGAACGGTGGAGGGCGTGCTCGATGCTCTCTGGGCGCAGCTGCCCGCTGACGGCTACGTGTCGATCCAGGCCTACGTCAATCGTCTCGACGTGCCGCAGCTGCAGGGTCTGCGCGAGCTGGTCGCCGCCGATTCCGGTCGCCCGACCACCTTCGGCTGGGGACCGCGGTTCCTGCACTCCACCGGTCAGTACCACAAGGGCGGGCCTGCCCAGGGTGTGTTCCTGCAGATCCTGGAGCGCACCGACGTCGACCTGGAGATCCCGGAGCGACCGTTCACCTTCGGACAGCTCATCGAGGCCCAGGCCGCCGGTGACGCCGCTGTCCTCGCCGAACACGGCCGCCCGGTCGTGTCCCTCACGATCACGGACTCCTCGGCCGACGTGCTCGCCCTCTTCGAAGCCGCCCAGAAGTAGTCAGCAGGAGAATCCCCCACTCATGACTGTTCCCATCTCGCGCGGGCACAATCCGCTGCGCGACCCCGATGATCGTCGACTCAACCGGATTGCCGGGCCCAGCGCCCTCGTGATCTTCGGCGTGACCGGCGACCTGTCGCGCAAGAAGCTCATGCCCGCGGTCTACGACCTCGCCAATCGCGGCCTGCTCCCGCCGGGATTCGCGCTGGTCGGCTTCGCCCGCCGCGACTGGGAGGACCAGGACTTCGCGCAGGTCGTGTACGACGCGGTCAAGCAGTATGCGCGCACGCCGTTCCGCGAAGAAACGTGGACGCAGCTGCTTCAGGGCATCCGGTTCGTCTCCGGGGAGTTCGACAACCCGGAGTCGTTCCGCAAGCTCCGCGAGACCGTGGACCACCTCGATGTCGAACGCGGCACGATGGGCAACCACGCGTTCTACCTGTCCATCCCGCCGAAGGCGTTCCCCGTCGTCGCCAAGCAGCTCAAGGACTCCGGGCTCGTCGGCGACGAGGATGACGACGACCAGTGCTGGCGACGCGTCGTCATCGAGAAGCCGTTCGGGCACGACCTCGAGTCGGCACGAGAGTTGAACGACGCACTCGAGGTCGCGTTCTCGGCGGACTCGATCTTCCGCATCGACCACTACCTCGGCAAGGAGACGGTGCAGAACATCCTGGCGCTGCGCTTCGCGAACGAGCTGTACGAACCGATCTGGAATCGCAACTACGTCGACCACGTGCAGATCACCATGGCCGAGGACATCGGCGTGGGTGGTCGTGCCGGCTACTACGACGGCGTGGGCGCCGCGCGCGACGTCATCCAGAACCACCTCCTGCAGCTGCTCGCGCTCACCGCGATGGAAGAGCCGATCAGCCTGTCCGCCGAGCACCTGCGGGCGGAGAAGGAGAAGGTCCTCGCGGCCGTCCACGTGCCGGAGGATCTGTCGCTCGCGACAGCCCGCGGCCAGTACGCCGGCGGCTGGCAGGGTGGCGAGCAGGTCACCGGCTTCCTCGACGAGGACGGCATGAACCCCGAGTCGGCCACCGAGACGTACGCCGCGATCAAGCTGGAGATCGACACGCGCCGCTGGGCCGGCGTGCCGTTCTACCTGCGCACCGGCAAGCGTCTCGGCCGACGCGTGACCGAGGTCGCCGTCGTCTTCAAGCGGGCGCCCGAACACCTTTTCGGTCGCAGCAACGCCTCCGAGCTCGGGCAGAACGCGCTCGTGATCCGGGTGCAGCCCGACGAGGGCGTCACGATCCGCTTCGGATCCAAGGTGCCGGGCAACGGCACCAACGTGCGCGACGTGACGATGGACTTCGGATACGGCCACGCCTTCACCGAGGCGAGCCCGGAGGCGTACGAGCGTCTGATCCTCGACGTCCTGCTGGGCGACCCGCCGCTGTTCCCCCGGCACGAAGAGGTCGAGCTCTCCTGGAAGATCCTCGACCCGGTGGAGAAGTTCTGGGCCGCCGAAGGCGGTCCGGTGGAGCAGTACGCGCCCGGTTCGTGGGGTCCGGCATCCGCCGATGCCCTGCTGGCCCGCGACGGACGAGTCTGGAGACGCCCGTGATCATCGACCTTCCCGATACGACCGTCAGCCAGGTCGCGAAGCAGCTCGTCAAGACGCGCGAAGAGGGCGGCGCAGTCGCCCTCGGTCGCGTGCTCACCCTCGTCATCGCGGCACGCAACGGCGTAGCCGAGGCCGCGATCGACGCTGCCAACGACGCTTCTCGCGAGCACCCGATGCGCGTCATCGTCCTCACCACCGGTTCGGGAGAGTCCCGTCTGGACGCGCAGATCCGCGTCGGCGGCGACGCCGGAGCCAGTGAGGTCGTGGTGCTCCGCGCATTCGGCGACGCCGCCAGCAACGAAGAGAGCCTCATCACCGGACTGCTTCTTCCCGATGCGCCGGTCGTCGCCTGGTGGCCGGAGGAAGCACCGCTGGCACCAGCGCAATCCCCGCTCGGCAAGATCGCCCAGCGTCGGATCACGGATGCCGCCACGGCATCCGACGTGCGCGATCGTCTCGCCCGACTCGGCGAGACCCACGCGCCGGGCGACACCGACCTCGCGTGGACGCGTCTCACCCACTGGCGCGAGCAGCTCGCCGCCGTACTCGACCAACCGCCGTACGACGCCGTCACCGCGGTCGAGGTGCGCGGAGCCTCCGCTTCGCCTTCGACCGCCCTGCTCGCCGCGTGGCTGCAGATGGCGCTCGACGTCCCGGTGCGGTGGTCGTACGAGGACCCGGAGCACTGGCAGGAGGGCATCAAATCCGTGCGTCTGACGCGTGCTGCCGGAGACATCCTGCTGGAGCGCCCGACACCCGGTGTCGCCGTACTCACGCAGCCGGAGCAGCCGAATCATGACCTGCACCTGCCGCGCCGCACGCTCCGCGAGTGCCTCGCTGAGGAGCTTCGTCGCCTGGACCCGGATGTCCTGTACGGTCGAGTGATAACCGAAGGCTGGGAGAAACTGGGCCCGCCCGAGACGGGAGAGTGACCTCGATGGAAGCAGCATCCGCAGAGAAGCGGGTCGTTGTCGAATCAACCCCTGCGGCCCTGGCCGCACGCGTTGCCGACCGTTTCCTGACGCGCCTCGGTGCGCGGACGCGGAACGGACGGATCGCGCATATCGCGCTGACCGGCGGGTCGATGGGCGGTGCCGTGCTCCGTGCGGCCGCAGAAGACCCTCGCTCGGCTCAGATCGACTGGTCGCTCGTGCACTTCTGGTGGGGCGACGAGCGTTTCGTCGCCCGGGACCACGCCGACCGCAACTCCGTTCAGTCCCGGCAGGCTCTTCTCGATCACATCCCGGTCCCTGCCGAGAACGTGCACGAGGTGGCTGGGTCCGACTCCGGCGTCACCCTCGACGAAGCGGCGGCGGCGTATGCTGCGGAGCTCGCACGTTTCGGAACCGATGAGCAGCCCTGGCCCTCGTTCGCGGTGTGTTTCCTCGGTGTCGGTCCTGATGGCCACATCGCCTCGCTCTTCCCCGACCGCCCGGAGGTGGGCGTGACGGATGCCGCTGTTCTTCCCGTGCGCGACTCCCCCAAGCCGCCGCCGGAGCGGGTCACACTCACCCGGCCCGTACTGAACTCGTCCAAGCGCGTATGGCTGGTTCTCACGGGCGCGGACAAGGCGTCGGCGCTCGGGCTTGCTCTGGCCGGCGCCAGTTACTCCAGCGTGCCGGCTGCTGGCGCGAAGGGGCGCAAGCGGACGATCTTCTTCGTGGATGAGGCGGCCGCGTCCGAGGTCTCCCCCGACCTGATCGATCGATCCTACTGAGGGCTCTCCGGCCCCGTCGAACGGCGCGGATCCGCACTCGTCGAAGGCGCGCCGGCCGCTGAATCGTCACTGCCGCGCGGGATGCCCAGCTCCTGGCTCTCGCTGAGCACCTGGGGATGGAATCGGGCGAGCCCCACGACACCCCACACCGCGATCGCTCCGGCGACCGCGAAGATGATGAGGACCCACCACGGCGCGGCTGCCGCTTCGCCGAGCACGACCATGCCGATGAGCACGGCGATGAGCGGATCGACGACAGTGAGCCCGGCGATCACCAGGTCGGGCGGGCCCGAGCTGTACGCGGTCTGCACGAAGTAGGCACCGACGGCGGCAGCAGCAAGGAGCGCGATCACGCACACGACCGTGACCCACTCGAAGTCCCCGGCCTGGACGCGCTTGATGACGACCTTCGCGAGGGTCGCGACGAAGCCGTAGAGGATGCCGGCGCCGATCACGTAGAAGAGGGCACGCATACGGTGCCTGAGGATGAGCCAGAAGGCGCCCAGGATGATGATCACGACGAGCAGCACGGCCAGGATCACGAACAGTTGACGTTCGTCGATCTCCTGCTCCGTGGCGAAGATCGCCGCGAAGAACACGAACAGGAAGATGCCACCGACGCAGCAGGTGATCGCGGTGATCGATTGCTTGGTCGGCGAGTGCCCCGAGATCCGCGCGTTGAGCAGCGTCGTCATCACCAATGCGATCGCGCCGAGCGGCTGAACGACGATCAGCGGCGCCTGCACGAGCGCGGCCAGCTGGCAGATCACGGCGAGGGCGAGCATCAACGTGCCCAGAAGCCAGGAGGGCCGGGTCATCAACCGCTTGATCTGGTTCATGTTGAGGCCGCTGGCGCCGTCCGCGCCGCTGAGAAGTTCTACCTTCTCGACCCCGCGGTGCTGGTACTGCGCACCGAGCGACATGAAGACGGCCCCGGCGAGAGCGAGCGGGATTCCCAGCAGCAGCCCCGGGTTCTGGAATGCGCCGACAAGGTGGTCACCGACGACATCCGCCCCATTTGTCCATACGCCTGCGCTCACAATACGACCCTACCTGGCAGTTCCCGCCCAGTAGGGTTATGGCGTGGCTGTACTTCCGATTCGCATCATGGGCGACCCCGTTCTGCACTCCCCCGCATCCGTCGTCGAAGAGATCACAGACGACATCCGCGCACTCGTCGCCGACATGTACGAAACCATGGATACGGCACCGGGTGTGGGTCTCGCCGCTCCCCAGGTCGGCGTGCCACTGCGGCTCTACACCTACTCCTACGTCGACGACGACGACGAGCCCTGGCGCGGCGTTCTGATCAACCCGGTCCTGTGGATGGCACCGCTCGAACCCGGCGATCCCGACCCTGACCTGGAATCCGAGGGGTGCCTCTCGTTCCCTGGAGAGCGATTCCCGCTGCGGCGTTCCGATCGGGTACTCGTCACCGGCACGGACCTGGATGGCGCAGACGTTCGCATCGAAGTCGATGGGTGGCGTGCCCGCATCATGCAGCACGAGTTCGACCACCTCGACGGCATCCTGTACGTCGACCGTCTCTCCGACGGCGACTGGAAGACGGTGCAGAAGATCGCCCGCAAACGCGGCTGGGGCCGTGCCGGTTCGAGTTGGACTCCGGGGATCGACGACCTCGAAGGTTGACGCGCTCAGTCAGCTCACAGCATCCTTGGAGTTGCGTCACAGACTCCCAGACGGATAACGTGCCCAAGGGGGTGTTTTCGCGCCCCCTCACCAAGACATTCGAGGGGAATCAGACCATGATGAAACTGCGCACGCGACGCGCCCTGGCACTGGCTGGAACAGCCGTGGCGCTCACGATCGCCCTCAGCGGCTGTAGCGCGATCAACAACATCCTCGGGGGTGCTCCTCAGGATGCAGACCGTGACGAGGAGACCGGCGAGGTCAAGGAAGACGCGAACATCGACATCTTCGCGTTGAAGGTCGGCGACTGCAAGATGTCCAGCGCAACCGGCCTCATCGAGAGCGCTGACGTCACCCCGTGCGACCAGCCGCACGACGAGGAAGTCTTCTGGGAGTTCCCGATGCCGGACGGCGAGTTCTCGGATGCCGATGTCGACGCCGCGTCGCAGGAGTGCATCGGCGAACCGTTCACCACGTTCGTCGGCGTCGCGTACGACGCTTCGGTGCTCACGGTCTACCCGATCACTCCGACGAAGGAGACCTGGGAGCAGATGAACGACCGCATCATCCAGTGCGTCGTCCTCGAAGAGGGCGTCCAGACGACCGGAACGCTCGCCGGCGCAGCACGCTGACGCGTTTCGTATCTCACCTGAAGAGGCTCCGCCGGATGGCGGGGCCTCTTCTGCGTCCACGTGGTCAAGGCAACCTCACCAAGACCTTCAACGCCGAAGCAGTGTCCGAAGGTATCCGAATCCGACGACCAGATGAAGCACGGCGCCGACGGCGCAGATGACCTGGCCGATCACACCGATGATGCCGAGGTCGGGCAGGATTCCCAATCCGATCAGGGCGAGTCCCGTCATGAAGATCGCCGTGCGCGCCTTCCCCAGTCGAGTGGCCGGGGGCATCTGCTCCGGCCGGGTGATCGCCCAGATCACGCCGAGTGTGAGATCGACGCCGACGACGACGACTGCGATCCACAGCGGCAGGTGGCCGGCGACCACGAAACCGCACGCGATGATGGCAACGCCCACGCGGTCGGCGAAGGGGTCCAGGAGCGCTCCCGTCCGACTCGTCTGCCCGAGGCGCCGCGCCAGATAGCCGTCCACCCAATCGCTCACGCCGAACAGCACCAGCAGGACGAGGGTCAGCACGGGAGCAGCATCCTGCACCAGCAGCACAGTGATGGGAACGACGAGAAGCAGACGCAGAACGGTGATCGCGTTCGGGAGCGTCGCCCAGTCGCGGGCGCGCTCCGGCTCAGCCGGGACGGCGTTCATAAGGCGATCCTCGCTCTCCACATCACGCACCGCATGATGGCCCAGGCTATCGCCGCGATGCCGCGGCCGCGGCCGACGTGGCCGTCTATCCCTCACATGGGAGAAGGCGCCCCTCCCGAACTCGCGGGAGGGGCGCCTTCTATTGGCTCCCCGGCTTGGACTCGAACCAAGAACCTGCCGGTTAACAGCCGGCTGCTCTGCCAATTGAGCTACCGAGGAATGTGCTCCGCTGCGCGGGCAACTCGACAAGCTTAGCAAACTCCGAACCATGCTCGTGACACACGGCGGGCTTTTCGGGAGGCGTGTCGCGAGAGGATCAGTGTCGGGAATCCGCCTCGGCGTTCGGCACCCAGAGCAGGTCCTTGCCGACGCCTCTCGCGACGACGTGCCCGCCTCGAAGCATCAGAGTCTCGGCGTTCAACTCGCGAATGAAGGCCGCATCGTTCGTGACGAGCAGCGCGCCCATCCCCTGCTCCTTACGGCGCCGCGTGATCGCACCGAACACGACAGGACGCACTTCGAGGTCGAGGTTGGCGAGCGGCTCATCGGCGATGAGCACCTTGGGTTCCAGGACGAAGGAGCGGGCGACGGCGACGCGCTGGCGCATGCCGGCGCTCAGCTCGTACGGGAACTTGTCTGCGGTGCCGAGCGGGAGGTGAAGCTCGTCGAGGAGCGTGGCGACCCGGATCGAGAGCGCTTTCGTGTTCACCCGCTTCTCCCGGAGGAGGATCGGCTCGGCGATCACCTCGTGCACGGTCAGACGCGGCGGCAGATTCGCGCCGGCGCCCTGGGGCACGAAGCCGGTGTGGTACGTGAGCAGTCGATGGCGGCGCCCTGGTCTGCGCACGTCGACACCGCACACCTGGGCGGTTCCGCCGACGATACGCACGGAGGGATCAGTGGAACCGGCGAGAGCTGCCACCAGAGTCGACTTCCCGGATCCGGTGGGACCAGCCACGCAGATCAGTTCACCGGGCGCCAGGCTGAAGGTCACGCCGTCGACCGCACGAGTCGGTGCTCCGTGCCCGATGCGATCGATCACCAGGTCGGCGCAGTCGATCACATTCGAGGATTCGGGCCGACGCGACATGTCTCCATCCTGCCCTGTATTGATCGGGCGCGGTCGTTACGACTCGGTGAAGCGCTGACGCTCCGCATCGAGATCCCGCAGGCGCATCCGCAGGGCACGACCGCCATCGGAGTCCGCCGGCACCCGCTGCAGGGCGGAATTCAGCTCGAACTTGTCCTGCTGGAGGCGCCGCAGGATCAGGCGTCGGGCGAGATCGGTGGTCGACGCGACCGCGCTTTCCTCGTTCCGCGCCGGGAACGGCGTCATCAGCAGCTCACCGGCAAGCGATCGGTACGGCTCGCGCACCGCGTTCACCGCGTCGGTCGCCCACCCAGCCCTGGCGCGGTTCGCGGCGGATGCCACGGCCTCGCGCACCGCGTCCAGACCCGGCGTCCGGAAATCGTCGGCCAGCGCACGGGTCAGCAGCTCGTGATCGACCTGATGGCCGTACTGGAGCGCCCCCATGAGCGCATCGCGCTCCAAGGCGACGTCCGCCGTCCGCGGCAGGCTGCCGAGCGTCACCGGTGCGATGCCGGTGAGACCCGCGGAGGACTCGGCCGGAGCCGATTCCCGTCGGTTCGTCTGCGCGCCTCCGCGTGCGGCCCGCTCCACCTCGGAATGCACCTCGGTGGGATCCATGCCGAGGCGACGCGCCAGCACACGCTCGTACCCGGGGCGCAGGAGCCGGTCCCGGATCTCGGCGACGATCGGAGACGCGGCTCGCAATGCCCCCACGCGGCCCTCCACAGTGGCCAGATCGAAGCCGCCGAGCTTGCGGTCGATCGCGAACTCGAACATCGGCACCTTGGCATCCATCAGTCCCCGCACGGCGGCATCGCCGCGCTGCAGGCGCAGATCACACGGATCCAAGCCATCCGGTGCCACCGCGACGAAGGTCTGCGCGTTGAAACGGTCGTCCTCGGTGAACGCGCGCAGCGCCGCCTTCTGACCAGCCTCGTCGCCATCGAAGGTGAACACCACCTCACCGGATGCGTTGTCATCGCCCATCACGCGTCGCAGCACCTTGATGTGGTCGGTGCCGAACGCCGTGCCGCAGGTGGCGATCGCCGTCGTGAGCCCGGCCAGATGGCAGGCCATCACATCGGTGTAGCCCTCGACGACCACAACGCGCCGCGGGTCGCCGCGAGCGATGTCCCGCTTGGCGAGGTCCAGCCCGTAGAGCACCTGGGCCTTCTTGTAGATGGGTGTCTCGGGGGTGTTCAGGTACTTGGGTCCCTGGTCGTCGTCGAAGAGCTTCCTCGCGCCGAAGCCGATCGTCTGACCGGAGACGTCGCGGATCGGCCAGACCAGGCGCCCACGGAAACGGTCGTATACGCCCCGCTGGCCCGTGGAGACGAGACCCGCGGCGCTCAGCTCGTCTCGCGTGAAGCCCTGCGCGGTGAGCGCCTTGAGCATCGCGTCCCAGCCCTTCGGCGCGAAGCCGACCCCGAAGTGGGCTGCCGCCCCCGCGTCGAAGCCCCGCTCGCCGAGGAACCGTCGGCCGATCTCCGCCTCGGGTGAGAGCAGCTGAGCGCGGAAGAACTCCGCGGCCGCGGTGTTCGCGGCATAGAGCCTGCTGCGACCGCTCGTCTCCGGTGCCGAACCGCCGTCTTCGTAGTGCAGCGCGTAGCCGATGCGACCGGCGAGCCGCTCCACCGCCTCGGTGAAGCTGACGTGATCCATCTCGCGCAGGAACGAGTACACGTCGCCCGACTCACCGCAGCCGAAGCAGTGGTAATAGCCGACCTGCGGCCGTACGTGGAAGCTGGGGCTCTTCTCGTCGTGAAAAGGGCACAGTCCCTTGAGGGACCCGACGCCCGCCGATTTCAGCGCGACGCGCTCCCCCACGATGTCCGCGATGTTCGTCCGCGCTTTGACCTCATCGACGTCCGCCTGCCGGATCCGCGGCATCAGACCGCTCCTTCGGCGACCGTCTGCCTGCCGACATGCGCGCGCGAACCCGGACGCGCATGGCGCGGAGTCCAGATCCCCACCTCGGCAGGATCGATCTCTCCGACCAGGCGGTTGTGCCAGTCGATGGCGCTCTGGTCGGTGAGACTCGCGACCTGGTCGACGACGACCCTGGCACGCTCGGCGTCGGTGGTCGCGGCGACGAAGTCCGCCGTGAAGGCGGGTTCGAGCACGTCGGCTCCCGCCGACCACAGCGCGTCCGTCGACCAGAGCGAGTCGGCGAGACGCCGCAGCACGCGCCGCTGCTCCTTGTAGACGCCCTTGCGCGCCTCGATCGTCACGATCGCCTGCCCCATGATGCCCTTGAGGACTGCGATCTCGGCTTCGACGACCCTGGGCACGACGACATGCGCGTTGTACCGGACCAGTGCGGTCCCCGGGTACGCTTCGCGCGTCGCCGAGACGGCGGCACGGGCGAAGCGCCCGATGAGGTCGCTGGTCAGGTTCTTCAGACGAGCGAGGTCGCGACGGGAGCGGTCGAACGACGACAGCCACATCGACTGGGTGGCCAGCCGGTACAGCGCGTCGGCCAGCTCATCCCGTGTGAAGTCATACCCCACCCACTGCTGGATCCGTCCGACCAGGGCGTCATGCTCCAGCGGGTCCGCCAGCTGCGCGACGTCGAGGTAGCCGTTCACGATGGCGTCCTCGAAGTCGTGCACGGAATAGGCGATGTCGTCGGAGAGATCCATGATCTCCGCCTCGATGCAGCGCAGCCGCCGCGGGGCCCCTTCACGCATCCAGCGGAACACGGCCTCGTCTTCGGGGTACACCCCGAACTTCAGCCGACCACCGGGATCCGGCACCGGGCTGTCGACCGTCCACGGATACTTGCACGTGGCATCGAGCGTCGCTCTGGTGAGGTTGAGCCCGACCGAGTGATCATCGTCATCGAGGACCTTGGCCTCGAGCCGGGTCAGGATGCGCAGCGACTGCGCATTGCCCTCGAAGCCGCCGATGTGCTCTGCCCATTCGTTCAGTGCACGCTCGCCGTTATGACCGAATGGCGGATGCCCGAGGTCGTGGCTCAGGCACGCCGTGTCGACGACGTCTTCGGAGACGCCGAGCGCGGTCGCGAGTTCGCGGCCGACCTGCGCCACCTCGAGCGAGTGCGTCAGTCTGTTGCGTGCGAAGTCGGCGGTGCTCGCGGGGCTCAGCACCTGCGTCTTCGCCGCCAGACGACGCAGTGCCGCCGAGTGCACCACGCGCGCCCGATCTCTGGCGAAGTCGTTGCGCTCGGAACGGTGGGTCTCGGCAAAGAAGCGCTCGGCATCGCGCGGGTCGTAGCCGTCCGTACGCAGATCAGCCACCACTGTTCTCGATCTCCGCTCCTCGCATCATCTCCGACGCCGAAGCCTCGATCTCTCGCGACTCCAACCATTTATCCGGCAGCGCCGTGCGCTTGGCGTGACCTGCGCGTCCACGCTGGCCCTCCGCATCCGCACCCGGATACGGCGCCGTGTGGTCGAGCTGGCCGAGCAGGTCATCGATCTCGGCGAGGCTCGACGCGGTCGCGAGTCCGGTGCGGATGTCGCCGCCGACCGGATAGCCCTTGAAGTACCAGGAGACGTGCTTGCGGATGTCACGGCATCCGTGGCTCTCGTCCTCATAGAACTCGACGATCAGTTCGGCATGACGGCGGAATGCGTTCGCGACGAAGCCCAACGTGGCATCGACCGGACGCGACGGCGCTCCGAAGGCGGCGGCGAGCTCACCGAACAGCCAGGGTCGGCCGAGGCATCCGCGACCGACCACGACGCCGTCGCAATCGGTTTCGGCCATCATCCGCACCGCGTCGTCCGCCGACCAGATGTCGCCGTTGCCGAGGACCGGGATGCTGGTGACGGCCTGTTTCAGCTCGCCGATCGCGTTCCAATCCGCGTGCCCGGAGTAATACTCCCCCGCGGTCCGCGCGTGCAGCGCGACCGCGGCCGCGCCGGCATCCTCCGCAGCTCGTCCTGCTTCGAGGAAGGTGAGGTGATCCTTGTCGATGCCCTTGCGCATCTTGACCGTCAACGGCACCGGCCCGGCCGCCTTGACCGCCTGGTCGACGATGTCTGCGAACAACCGGCTCTTCCACGGGAGCGCCGCTCCGCCGCCCTTGCGGGTGACCTTGGGCACCGGGCATCCGAAATTCAGATCGATGTGGTCGGCGTGGTCTTCGGCGACGATGATGCGGACCGCCTCGGCGATCGTCTTCGGGTCGACGCCGTACAGCTGGATCGAGCGGGGCGTCTCGGACTCGTGGTGCCGGATGAGGCGCATCGTCGTCTCGTTGCGCTCCACGAGCGCGCGGGAGGTGATCATCTCGCTGACGTAGAGGCCGGCGCCGTACTCACGGCAGAGACGCCGGAAGGCGGTGTTGGTGATCCCCGCCATGGGTGCGAGGACGACGGGCACGTCGAGGGCGATCGGCCCGATTCGGAGCGGGCGCACGGTAGCTGGAGCAAGAGTCATGACCTCTCCATTCTCCCAGACCCGGAGCCCCCGGCGGGCAGTCGCGTTTAGGCTGGGGATATGACCGATTCCGCCCTCCGTTCCATCCCGTTCACCGACGCCCAGGGAGCCGAGAAAACGCTCGATGATCTGGGTGCAGACGTGGTGCTGGTCGTGAATGTCGCCTCGAAGTGCGGCCTCACCCCGCAGTACGAGCAGCTCGAGGAACTGCAGCGCCTCTACGGCGACCGCGGCTTCACGGTGCTCGGCTTCCCCAGCAACCAGTTCTTCGGCCAGGAACCAGGATCGGTCGAGGAGATCCTCGAGTTCTGCTCGACGACCTATGGCGTCACTTTCCCGCTGGCAGACAAGGTCAAGGTCAACGGAAAGAACGCCACCGAGCTCTACAAGGCGCTGAAGCAGACACCGGATGCCGGCGGCAAGGCCGGCCGCGTGGAGTGGAACTTCGAGAAGTTCCTCGTGCTGCCTGACGGCGAGGTGCAGCGTTTCCGGCCGAAGCAGAAGCCGGACGCACCCGAGATCGTCTCCGCGATCGAGAGCGCCCTGGTCACCGCTCGCCGCTGACGTTCGCTGCGGGGTCGCGGCATCGTGCAGGTACTTCGTTCACCTGCGCGTCATTTGCGCACCCCGCTCATCCACAGGTGATTCCGCTGCCCCGTTCATCTGCGCGTCAGCCTCACGCCATCTGCCCTCCTTAGTCTCACCGCGGCGAAACCCGCCGTAGACGAAGGAGCCCAGCAATGCCCGACCGAATGCCGATGAGCCGACGCACAGTGATCACCGCGGGAGCGCTCGGCGCTCTGGGCGCCGCGCTGCCGATCGGCGCTGCGCACGCGGAGTCCGCGCCGCCGTCCGATCCCGCGACCGCCACGAGTTCCGCCTCGGGAAGTCCACGTGCGAACGGCCCGCGGCTGCGCTTCCGCGCCGGTGGAACATTCAAGGTGGTGCAGTTCAACGACACGCAGGACGACGAGCAGACCGACCGCCGTACGGTCGAACTCATCGAGAAGGTGCTCGACCAGGAGAAGCCGGACTTCGTGGTCATCAACGGAGATGTGATCTCGAGCGGCTGCGAGACACGACTCGCTGTCAAGCAGGCGATCAACAACGTCGTGTGGCCGATGGAGTCCCGGCGGATCCCGTGGGCGGTCACGTACGGCAACCACGACGAGGACTCGCTGCCGGAGTCGGGCGTCGACGAGGCGGGGATGCTCCAGATCTACCGCTCGTACGAGTTCAACATGAACGCCGACAATGCCCGAGGGCTGACGGGCACCAGTAACACGATCGTGCCGATCTCGTCGTCGCGGAAGAAGAATCGCGAGGCGTTCTCGCTGTGGTTGCTGGACTCGGGTCGCTATGCGCCGGATGCGATCAACGGACAGGACTTCACCGGTTATCCCACCTGGGACTGGCTGCGCATGGATCAGGTCGCCTGGTATCGCGAGCAGTCGCAGCGGCTCGAGCAGCGCCGCGGCCAGAAGGTGCCCGGCCTCATGTTCATCCACATCGCGCTGTGGGAGCACCGCTTCATGTGGTGGGGCGGCGTCGACACCCGGACGGAAGCCGACGCCGCGCGCGGCAGGGACCGTCACGGCATCGTCGGTGAGCGGAACGAGGACGAGTGCCCCGGTCCGTTCAACTCGGGGCTCTTCAACGCGATCCTCGAGCGTGGCGATGTGAAGGGCGTGTTCGTGGGCCATGATCACGTCAACGACTACGTGGGCGACTATTACGGCATCAAGCTCGGCTATGCGCCCGGAACCGGCTTCGGCGCGTACGGCCTGTCCGGAGACGAGCGCAACCGCATGCGTGGGGGCCGCGTCTTCGAGCTCACCGAGGTGGGCGACGAGGTATCGATCGCAACCCGCGTCGTCTACGCGCGCGATCTCGGCATCGATCTGACCGCGAACGACCAGCCGATGGAGCCGCTGCCGCTCGCCCCCAGACAGGAGCAGATCTGACCGGCACCGGTCGAAACGGAACGGCGGGGTCCCGGCATCGGGGCCCCGCCGTGTCTCGTCGTAGCGACGACTCAGGCCTCGACGGGCGCTCCCCGCTTCGCCCAGAGGTCGCGCAGCACATTCTCGAACGCAGCAGGGGGCTGTGCCCCGCTGATGCCGTACTGACCGTCGATCACGAAGAACGGCACGCCCTGGATGCCGTAGGCACGGGCCTGCTCCTGGTCCTGACGCACGGCCGGCAGGTACCGGGCGGTCTGGAGCGCTTCACGCGCGTCGTCGGCATCGAGGCCGACCTCAGCGGCGAGTTCCACGAGATCATCGATGCGCCCGACGTGCTTGCCCTCGGTGAAGTAGGCGGACATGAGCCGCTCCTCCATCTCGTGCTGGAGCCCCTGCGCCTTCGCGAAGTGGAGCAGCTCGTGCGCTTTCACGGTGTTCGTGTGCTGGAGGAGATCGAAGCGGTACCCCAGACCTGCAGCCTCGGCGACACCCGTGACATGGGCGAGCATCTGCTCGACCTGGTCCCTGGGCATGCCCTTGTGGCCGGCAAGGAAGTCGACCTCGTCGCCGTCGAAGTCGACCGGAGTGTCCGGGGAAAGTTCGAAGGAGTGGAAGGTCACCTTCACCTCAGGGGCATCCTCGTCGGCGGCGACCGCGGCGAGACCGGTCTCGAGGTTGCGCTTGCCGATGTAGCACCACGGGCAGGCGATGTCGGACCAGATGTCGATGGAGATGGGTTCAGTCACGTCTTCATCCAACCGCATGCACCTTTGGGCTATTCCGCCGATAGGATTTTCGGATGCTCTCCGCCGATGATCCCCTGCCGTTCCGGCCGGAGCGGGTACTGATCGCCGGCATCACGGGCTCGGGGAAGACGACGCTTGCGTCGCGCATCGACGAGGCGTGGGGGCTCCGACACGTCGAGATCGACGCCCTCTTCCACGGTCGGAACTGGACACCCCGACCGGAGTTCCTCGATGACGTCCGCGCCTTCGCCGCTGAGGAACGGTGGGTCACCGAATGGCAGTACACGAGTAAGGGCACGGACGCGATCCTCGCGCCACGCGCTCAGCTGGTGCTGTGGCTCGACTACCCGTACCCGTTGGTGCGTCGGCGGCTCGTCGGCAGGACGTTGAAGCGCCGGGTGTTCCGGACGAGACTCTGGAACGGCAACAGGGAACCGAATCTCCTCCAGGCGCTGACCGTCCGCGGGGAAGAGAACATCCTCGACTGGCAGAGGAACACCCGCGACAAGTGGGCCCAGCGAATGCCTGCGATCCAGGCCGACTTCCCGCACCTCACGATCGTGCGCCTCCGTCACCCGCGCGAGACCGAGGCCTGGCTGAGACTTCCGCGATCATGAGTTCCCGGATGCTCTTCGCCGCTGATCCTCTGCCGTTTCGGCCGCAGCGCGTGCTCATCGCCGGCGTCACCGGCTCAGGGAAGACGACTCTCGCTGCCCGGATAGGCAAGGCCTGGGGCCTCCGCCACGTCGAGATCGATGCGCTGTTCCACGGCCCGCATTGGACACCTCGACCGGATTTCCTCGATGACGTCGGTGCGTTCGCGGCGACCGAGCGCTGGATCACCGAGTGGCAGTACACGAGCAAGGGCACGGACGAGATCATGACCCCGCGCGCGCAACTCGTGATCTGGCTCGACTACCCGTATCCGGTCGTGCGCTCTCGGCTGATACGCCGCACGCTCGGTCGCAGCATCCTGCGCACCCGGATGTACAACGGCAACGTGGAGAAGCCGATCTGGAAGCTGCTCATGACCAGAGACCCTGATCACAACATCCTCGCCTGGCAGACGAAGACCCTCCGGCATTGGACCGAGCGCATGCCGACGATCGCCGACACGTTCCCGCACCTCACGATCGTGCGGCTGGCGCACCCTCGCGAGACCGAGAAGTGGTTGAGGGTTCAGGCGGAGCCGGGAGCATCCACCGCGCCCCCGAAGCGGCGGTCGCGCGAGAGATAGATCCCGATCGCGCGCCACAGCTCTTCGCGGGAGAAGTCCGGCCAGAGGGTGTCGAGGAACACCATCTCGGCGTATGCCGATTCCCACAGCAGGAAGTTCGAGGTGCGCTGCTCCCCCGAGCTGCGCAGGAACAGGTCGACGTCCGGCATGTCCGGCACGTACAGGTTCCGGCGGATCATCTTCTCGGTGATCGCGTTCGGCTTCAGCCGCCCCGCCGCGACCTCGGATGCCAGCGCACGCATCGCGTCGACGAGCTCGACCCGGCCGCCGTAATTCACACACATGGTCAGAGTGAGGACGTCATTGCCACGGGTGAGCTGCTCTGCGTACTGCAGTTCCTTGATGACGCTGCCCCAGAGCCGAGGCTTGCGCCCGGCCCAGCGCACGCGCACCCCCCACTCGTTGAGCTGATCGCGGCGGCGGTGCAGCACGTCGCGGTTGTACCCCATCAGGAAGCGCACCTCCTCAGGGGAGCGCGCCCAGTTCTCGGTCGAGAAGGCGTACACCGACAGATGCTTGACGCCCGCCTGGATCGCGCCCGCGACGACGTCGAGCAGCACCTCCTCGCCGGCCTTGTGACCTTCGACACGGCTGAGGCCCCGCCGATTCGCCCAGCGGCCGTTGCCATCCATGACGATGGCGACATGTTCCGGAACGGCCGGGAAGACCGGGGGCTGGATGCCGGTCCAGTCCAGCGGGCGATACGCCACGGCGTCCTTGTGGGTGTACGGCTTCGGGGTCACCGGGGTCCTTCCCGTGGCGGAACGGAGATGTGGGCGAGCGAGCGGATACCGCGCTCGAGATGCCACTGCGCGTAGGCCGCGATCAGGCCGGATGCGGAGGCGGTGGCGACAGGCGACGCCGCGTCGACCGCATCCCACTCCCCCGCCATCAGCGAGCGCAGAAGCGAAAGAGTCGCCTCGGCGATGCGTGGGCTGCCCGCCGGGGCGCAGTCCACGCAGACGAGCCCGCCGAGCTGGCCGACGAAGGTCGTGTGCGGACCGCGCGCCGCGCATCGAGCGCAATCTTCGAGCGAAGGCGCCCAGCCGGAGAGTGCCATCACCCGCAGCAGGTAGGAATCCAGGATGCTGCGGGGCGCATGCTCGCCACGCGACAATGCGCGCAGCCCGCCGACGAGCAGCAGATACTGATCCGGCGTCGCCTCGGAGTCGCTGAGACGGTCGGCGGTCTCCACCATCGCACTGGCTGACGTGAAGCGCTCGTAGTGGGCGGCGATCTCGGTGCCGTACGACCCCAGTGATTCCGCCTGCTGCACGATGTCGAGAGAACGGCCCTGATACAGCTGCACATCGGCCACCATGAACGGCTCCAGGCGCGAGCCGAACTTCGACGACGTGCGCCGGACGCCCTTGGCGACCGCACGGACCTTGCCGTGCCGTCGCGAGAGCATGGTGACGATGCGATCGGCCTCACCCAGCTTGTGAGTGCGCAGAATCACCGCTTCGTCTCGATAGGTGGGCACCATTCGATTATCCTCCGTGCGGGAGAATAGACGGGTGACCGAACCGCAGTTCTTCATTCCCCTCTGGGCGGATCTCCTCGGCGTCGGCCTTGGCGGCATCCAGGGCGCGATGTTCGCCTCCGGCTTCCAGGGTCAGCGACGCCTGGATCTGCTCGGCGTGTCGATCATCGGCATCCTCATCGGTATGGGCGGCGGTCTCATCCGCGACCTGCTGCTGGGGCAGCCGCCGGCGACGCTCCAGAACAACTGGTATCTGGTCACCGCCGGCGGCGCCGCCATCATCGGCATGCTTCTGGCCGGTCTTCTGAACCGGGCCAACGCGATCATCGTGGGTCTCGATGCCGTCGTCATCGGAATGTTCGGTGCTTTTGGCACCAGCAAGGCACTGGGACTGGGGGTTCCCCCGGTGCCTGCGGTCTTCATCGGCGTGTGCGCCGCCGTCGGCGGCAGCGTCCTGCGCGACGTCATCATGGGGCTGCCGGTCGCGATCATGCATGTCGGATCGCTGTATGCGGTGGCCGCGGCCGCCGGATGCACCGTGATCGTGATCGCGAACGCGGTCGGCGTGAACCTCGCCGTGGCCGGGGTGA
This sequence comes from Microbacterium sp. LWO13-1.2, assembly GCF_038397725.1. Taxonomy (NCBI): domain Bacteria; kingdom Bacillati; phylum Actinomycetota; class Actinomycetes; order Micrococcales; family Microbacteriaceae; genus Microbacterium; species Microbacterium sp. LWO13-1.2. The sequence continues at coordinate 2,837,369 of NZ_CP151634.1, read as the reverse complement.
TCGGGATCGTGGTGACCGCGATCATCCGCGTGCTGGCAGTCGCCTTCGATCTCTCACTCCCGGAACAGCGCCGTCTCTACCGCCGCAAGGTGGCGGCAGAGACGGGCACCATTCCGATCGTCAAGCCGTAGGCGTCAGACGGCGGCGAGTTCCTGCTGGCGGGTGCGGATCGAGCGGTTCACGCCCGAGACGATCGCCTTGAGGGATGCCGTCGAGATGTCGCCGTCGATGCCGACGCCCCAGAGCCGCTGGTCGCCGACCTGCAGTTCGACGTAGGCGGCCGCCTGCGCGTCGCCGCCGGCGCTGAGAGCGTGCTCGACGTAGTCGTAGACGGTGATGTCGAAGCCCTGCGCCCGCAGCACCTCGACGAACGCCGCGACCGGGCCGTTGCCGGAGCCGGCGACCGCGAGCTGCTGCTCGTCGTCGCGGAGAACGACGTCGAGCACGACCTCGCCCGACATGTCGCTGCGCGTCTGCGTGGCGAGCAGTTCGAACCGGCCCCACTTCGCGGCAGCATCCGCTGCGGGCAGGTACTCGTCGTTGAAGATCGACCAGATCGCATCGCTGGTGACTTCGCCGCCCTCGGAATCGGTCTTGGCCTGCACGACGCCGGAGAACTCGATCTGGAGCTTGCGCGGCAGATCGATCGCGTGATCCGCCTTCAGCAGGTAGGCGACGCCGCCCTTGCCGGACTGCGAGTTGACGCGGATCACGGCCTCGTAGGAGCGACCGAGGTCCTTCGGGTCGATCGGCAGGTACGGAACTGCCCACTCGATCTCGTCGACCGTGACGCCTTCGGCAGCGGCACGGGCCGCCATCGCCTCGAAACCCTTCTTGATGGCATCCTGATGCGATCCGCTGAACGCGGTGAAGACCAGGTCGCCCGCCCACGGGCTGCGCTCGGGCACGGGCAGCTGGTTGCAGTACTCCACCGTGCGCTTGACCTGGTCGATGTCGCTGAAGTCGATCTGCGGGTCGATCCCCTGCGTGAACAGGTTGATGCCCAGAGCCACGATGTCGACGTTGCCGGTGCGCTCGCCGTTGCCGAACAGGCACCCCTCGATGCGGTCGGCACCGGCCATGTAGCCGAGCTCGGCCGCGGCGATCGCGGTGCCGCGATCGTTGTGCGGATGCAGGGAGAGGATCACGTTCTCACGGTGCGCCAGGTGACGGCTCATCCACTCGATCGAGTCGGCGTAGACGTTCGGCGTGGCCATCTCGACCGTGGCCGGCAGGTTGATGATGACCTTGCGGTCCGGAGTCGGTTCGAAGACCTCGATCACCTGGTTGCAGACGTCGACGGCGAATTCGAGCTCGGTTCCGGTGTAGCTCTCGGGCGAGTACTCGTAGTACACCTGCGTGTCAGGAATCGTCTTCTCGAACTTCCGGCACAGCCGCGCGCCTTCCAGGGCGATGTCGATGATGCCCTGCTTGTCGGTCCGGAACACGACCTCGCGCTGCAGCACGCTCGTGGAGTTGTACAGGTGCACGATCGCCTGCTTCGCCCCGGCGATCGACTCGTAGGTGCGCTCGATGAGGTGCTCGCGCGCCTGCGTCAGCACCTGGATCGTGACATCGTCGGGAATCAGGTTCTCTTCGATGAGCTGCCGGACGAAGTCGAAGTCGGTCTGGCTGGCGGAGGGGAACCCGACTTCGATCTCCTTGTAGCCCATGCTGACGAGCAGCTCGAACATGACGCGCTTGCGCTCGGGCGACATCGGGTCGATGAGGGCCTGGTTGCCGTCGCGGAGGTCTACGGCGCACCAGCGAGGAGCCTGCGTGATGCGGGCATCCGGCCAGGTGCGGTCAGGCAGGTGGACGGTGATCTGCTCGTGGAACGGCCGGTACTTGTGGATCGGCATCGTGGACGGGCGCTGAGTGTTCTGCATGATGGGGCTTCTTCTCTTCGTCAAAGTGATCGGGCCAACACAAGCGCCGCGACGAGGAAGGCCCTAGCTGGAGGACTCGTCGCGGCAGCTAAGAAGAAGCAGACCGCCGAAAGGCATGCGGCCATGGTAGCAGTCCTCGCCGGATGGTTCGCGCATCGGCCTGAGACGAACCACGCCGACGTGACACTGTGAGGTATGAGCACTTTGCGCCGTCGCCTGCTTCTCACGTCCTCCGCCCTCCTCGGATTGCTGCTGGCCGCCGGGTGCACCTCCGCCCCCGGAGGTTCGCCGGCCCCCACGAGTTCGGCGACTGACCCCGGAGCCGAGCGTCTCGGTGCCATCGCCCCAGCAGATCCGCCGGCCGGCCGTATGCTCGGCGTCGGGACGGTGCTGGATGTCGCCGGTGACGTGCAACTGTGCCTCGGCCCGATCATGGAGTCGTATCCGCCGCAATGCCACGGGATCCCCCTCGACGATTGGACATGGGACGGACTCGACGGCAACGAGACGAGCGGGGACACGCGTTGGGGTTCCTACGCGGTCTACGGCAGTTATGACGGAGAGCGCATCGCTCGCACCGATGAGCCGATCATGCTGGCGCTCTTCGACCCGATCGCCCCCGTAGACCCCACCGGAGGCGTCGAGGGCAAGACCTCGGAGGCCGACCTCACCCGCATCCAGGATGATCTTGCCGCCCGGCTCGGCAGCGACGCACTCGGCATCTCGGTTCGTGAGGGCTACGTCTGGGTCGATGTCGCCTGGGACGACGGGAGCTGGCAGCAGGCGGCCGACGAAGAGTTCGGCGATGGCGTCGTGATCGTCGCATCCGCTCTGCGCGAGGTCGACTAGAGCGCGGGAACCAGCGCGATCTTGCCCCCGGGATGCCCGTCGGCGAGCACCTGCAGAGCGAGCGGCGCCTGATCCAGCGGGAAGGTGCGCGCCATCGGCACCACCAGATCGCCCTTCTCTGCGAGGACGATCAGCTCGGATCGAGCGCGGTCGCGGAAGCGCGCGCTCTCGGGCATCGACCCGGCGATCGCAAGGAAGCCGTCGGATGCGGCGCGGCCGGGTGCCGCGACCGTCACGATCCGCGAGCGATCGGTGACGAGTTCGAGGGAGACGTCCACGGCTTCATCGGTGCCCACGGCATCCAGCGCGGCCGAGATCGGCGCCGTGGCTATCTCACGCACGCGTTCCGCGAGCCCGCGTCCGTACCGCGTCGGAACGCCGCCGAAACGGCGCACTTCGTCCGCGCGAGCCTCGCTCGCCGTGCCGATGACGCGGATCCCGCGCAGTGCCGCCTGCTGGAGCACGCTGACGCCGACCGCCCCTGAGGCGCCGTGCAGCAGGATCGTCTCCCCCTCGACGACACGTGCGACGGCGAGCATCTCCGCTGCGGTGGTGCCCGCCAGCAGGAGATTCGCCGCTTCCGGATGGGTCATCGTCGTCGGCTTGGCAAACACCTTCTCGGCCGGCACCGTGAGTGCGGTGGCGTAGCCCCCGCGAACCCGGAAAGCGATGACCTCATCGCCCACCTGCACAGGCCCCGAGCCGATCACCGTCTCCGGACCGACGGCGGCGATCACGCCGGACACCTCGTAGCCGATGGGAACCGGCAGCTCCGCACCGGGGCGCGGCACGGCGACGTGCTTCGCGTCGGCGGGATTGACGCCGGCCGCGTGCACGCGGATCGTCACTTCTCCCTGTCGCGGGGCCGGCACGTCGAACTCGACGAACTCCCACCGCTCGGGCGGACCCCAGCTCGCGGCAACCCAGCGCCGGGCCATCAGAGGGAGCAGCGGATGTTCGTGACGGGGCCGTAGATGTTCGTCGACCCTCCGGCGTATGCGGTCGCGACCGGAGTCGTTCCGTTCCGCGCCTGCGTCGATCCTGACGTTCGCGCGTGCGCGAGCGACTTCGCGACGAAATTCGACGGGATCGTCTGGCCGCCGCACACGCCCCAACTGAGCGAGGAGCCGTTCAGGGAGTAACCATTGAACACGCAGACACGTCCGTCTGCGCAAGGTCCCACCGCTGCGCGCGCCGTTCTGGCGCTCCCGCTCGGAACCGTCATCTCCATATCCAGCGCCGGCCAGACCGCGTGATACGCATCGACGAGGACGCCGCCGGGAACCGCTTCCATCATCTCGACGATCTGCGGATCGGCATCGATACCGTCCGGGGAGGCATCTGCGACAGCGGGCGTCATCGCCATCGCACCGATCAGCATGCCCAGTGCCACGCCCACAACGGTTCTCCAGCGCGTCATCGCACCATCTCCTCTGTCACGTCCCACAGGCGGTAGGCGATGATCGCCCCCGCGGGCAGCATGTCGTCCTCGCCCCCCAGGCTCGTCGTCTCCATGCCGACGATCCGACCTGTCTCCAAGGAGATCAGGATGACCTCGGTCGCCGCCCCATTCGCCGACGGCATGCTGATCCCGGCGACAGGTCGGCCGAGCCGGTCCGTCGTCGCGCCGAGCGCGGTCGTTCCCTCGGCGGCGGCGAGCACGTCCAGGAGATGACCCTGCTGCTCGTTCGTGAGGGTCCACTGCTCGACGGCATCACTGAGGTATCGGGAGACCTCACCGGCTGTGGGGTCGTTCGGCATGCCGAATGCGGTGAGCATCGCGACCATATCTTCGGCCGAAGAACCGGGAGGATCGACGACCGGGGTTCCGAATTGACCCGGTTCCATGATGAGGTCGCTCACGATCTCACCGCTGCTCGAGACCTCGGCCTGCGTGTTGGCCACCGCGTCGTCGGGGTCGTAGGGCTGGCCTGCGAAGATCGTCATCCGGCCGGAGAGGTCCGCCTCCCAGCGCAGAATCGAGAGTTGCGGAACGACCTCAGACTCCTGTGCCGTCATGTCGATCGCGTATCCCCACGAGGCCGCTCGGACGAATCGCTCCGGTGCTTCGGGGCCCTCGGTTTCGGTGAGTGCCACGTGCGCGTCATCCATGATCTGCTCCACCGAACCGGAATCCGCGAACGTCAGCGGTTGCGGGGTGCCCGCCATCGCCTGGCCCTGCGGGCTGAACAGTGCGAAGGCGACGACGCCGGCGACAGCGACGCCGGCCACGGCGGTCGCCCAGCGCAGCCCGACAGCCCGAGCGTGCTTCTGTCTGACTTTGCCGCTCATGATCCGGTCTCGCATCATGAGCGCGGCAGCATCCGGTTTCGCATCCCGCGGCGTTCCTGCGGGGTCGGCGTCAGTCAGAATCCGATCGAGCAGAGTGCTCTCACTCATCCGGTCCCCCCTCCGCGTTCAGACGGATGCGCAGCCTCTCCTGCGCCCGACGCAAGGTTCTGCTCACTCCCGCGTGCGGGGTGCGCAGCATCTCGGCGATGTCCCCCACGGACAACCCATCCCAGTATGTGAGCATGATGATACGCCGCTCGCGGGCGCTGAGGGCTGTGAATGCGTCGAGTACGGCCGCTCGGCCCACCGGCCCGATTCTGTGCGGTTCCCCGCCGAGCTCCTCGTGCACGACCTCGAGCATCTTCGTCCGCGGGCGCGGGCGCCGCGCACGTCCCCGCAACCTGCGGTCCGCAGCACGAAGCAGCCAGATCCGTCCCATGGGGCGGTCGGGATCAAGTCGCGACCACGCCAGCAGGAACACCTCCGAGAGCACCTCGGACACCTCGGCATCGTCGTCGACGATCCACTCGATATGGTGGCGGACCGGTGCCCAGTGCTCGTCGAAGATCCGGTTGAAGATCTCATTGCGGCGCGTTTCCCGGTCGTGGCTTCCGCCGCTCATTCCCGGGGAGCCGAGGAGAGTGCGACCTCGGCCGGCGCGGTTCGGGCCGCCACCTCAGAACCCGAGTCTGCCGAGCTGCTTCGGGTCGCGCTGCCACTCCTTCGCGACCTTTACGTGCAGTCCCAGGAAGACCCGCGTGCCGAGCAGCTCCTCGATCCCCACCCGTGCGCGCTTGCCGACATCCGCCAGCCGAGACCCTTTGTGGCCGATGATGATGGCCTTCTGGCTGTCGCGCTCGACGACGATCTGGGCGTGCACGTCCGTGAGGTCGCTGTTCTCACGCGGCGCGATGTCGTCGATCACGACCGCGATCGAGTGCGGCAATTCGTCTCGCACACCCTCGAGAGCTGCTTCGCGAATGATCTCGGCGATCCGGTCCTCTTCGGACTCGTCCGTCGTGATTCCCTCGTCGTAGAGCGCCGGCCCCACCGGCATCAGGGAGAGAACCTCATCGCACAACACTTCCAGCTGGTCGCGCGTCAGCGCCGACAGCGGGATCACGGCGTCCCAGTCCTCGCGAAGGGCGTCGACCTCCATCAGGCGTTCCGTGATCTGGTCGCGGCCGGCCGCATCCGTCTTCGTCACGATCGCGATCTTCTTCGCCCGTGCATAACCGTCCAGAGAAGCGGCGATCCGCCGGTCACCCGGACCCACCTTCTCGGTGGCAGGAACGCAGAAGCCGATGACGTCGACATCGCCGAGAACCTGCTCGACGAGATTGTTCAGTCGTTCGCCCAGGAGCGTCCTCGGCTTGTGGATGCCGGGGGTGTCGACGATCACGAGCTGCCCTTCGGGCCGATTCACGATGCCGCGGATCGCCCGTCGGGTCGTCTGCGGCTTCTCGCTGGTGATCGCGATCTTCTCGCCGACCAGGGCGTTCGTCAGTGTGGATTTGCCCACATTGGGCCGGCCGACGAAGGTCACGAACCCGCTTCGCGTCTGCTCAGTCATCTCGTCGTTCTCCTTCATGATGCGTTCCTTCCACGTTCCCGGCCGCGCGTTCCACGAAGACGGTCGCGATCCCGCGACCACGTCCCCGCGACGCGCCGCCGGTGAGCTCCAAGCCCTCGACCGTCGCGGTCGAGCCGGGCTGCGGCACCTGGCCGAGCTCCTTGCCGAGCAGTCCGCCGATCGAGTCCACGTCTTCGTCCTCGAGCTCCAGGCCGAAGAGGTCGCCGACGTCTTCGAGTGAGAGCCGCGCGCTGACCCGGTACCGTCCGTCGCCCAGTTCGACGATCTCGGCCGAGACCTGGTCGTACTCGTCTGCGATCTCTCCGACCAGCTCTTCGATCAGATCTTCCAGGGTCACCAACCCGGAGATGCCGCCGTGCTCGTCGATGACGAGGCACACATGAACGGCGTCGCGTTTCATCTGCTGCAGCAAGGTCTCGGCGCGCATCGACTCCGGCACGAAGGTCGCTGGTCGAGCGATCGGGCGGACGGATGCCGTGCGCCAGGCGTTCTCGTCGCGGAAGGCGAACTGCACGAGGTCCTTCAAATAGAGGACCCCGACGACGTCGTCGGCCTCGTCGTCGACGACCGGCATCCGGGACACACCGCGGTTCAGGAACAGCGCCATCGCCTCGCTGGTCGACGCGGTGGCATCGACGGTCACCATCTCGGTGCGCGGGACCATCACGGCACGGACGAACTGGTCGGTGAAGTCGAAGACCGAGTGGATGAGGTCACGGTCGTCGGCCTCGATGAGGTCGTTGGATGCGGCTTCATCGACCATGCTCAGCAGCTGCTCCTCCGAGGTGAAGGAGCTGCGGCCGGTACCGGGGGTCACCCGGTTTCCCAGGGCGACAAGCCCCTGCGCGAGCGGACCGAGGAGGATGCGCAGTCCTCGTACGATCGGGGCGTTGGCACGCAGCATCCGATCGGAGTGGTGTCGGCCGAACGTGCGCGGGCTGGCGCCGACCAGAACGAAGGTGATTCCCGTCATCAGCACGGCAGCGGCGAGCATCGCCCACCAGATGTTGTCGAAGAGGCTCGTGAAGGCGACGGTGACGAGCACGGCGGCCGTCACCTCGGCGAGAACGCGGATGAACGCCACCGCGTTGACGTGGACGTCCGGGTCGGCTGCGATCCTCGCCAGCTGGCGGGCATTGCGGCCGTCGGCGCCCATCTCCTCGAGGTCGGAGCGCGACGTCACACCGAAGGCGGCGTCGATCGCCGCCATCAGGCCGCCGAAGGCGACGAGCAGGACGGCGCCGGCGAGCAGGAATCCGGCTGTCATCGTCGGCGTTCGGCTGCAGCGAAGCCCACGATGAGCTCCTTCTGCAGTCCGAACATCTCGCGCTCCTCGTCGGGCTCGGCGTGGTCGAATCCGAGGAGGTGCAGCAGTCCATGCGTGGTCAGCAGAATGAGCTCGTCCATCAGCGAATGGCCAGCGGCCTGCGCCTGCGTCTCGGCGACCTGCGGGCACAGCACGATATCACCGAGCAGACCGGGAGCGGTCGGACGGTCCTCGGTGCCAGGGCGCAGCTCATCCATCGGGAAGCTCAGCACATCGGTCGGGCCGGGCTCGTCCATCCACTGCACGTGCAGGGCTTCCATGGCGCCCTCGTCGACGAGCACGATCGCCACCTCGGCGTCGGGGCTGACGTGCATCTGCGCAAGGTTGAAGTCCGTGAGCCGCTGCAGCACGGTCTCGTCGACGACGATGGCCGATTCGTTGTTGATCTCGATCATGAGAGTCCTCGTTTCGGCATCCGGTCTCGGGGTCCTGGTCGCTGGGGTCCGCGGCGTTCTGCGCGGTTCGCGAACTCTGCCGCCTGCTCGCGCTCGAACCGCTGCGCGGTTCGCTGCTCGTCGTACTCGCTGTACGCGTCGACGATCCGTCCGACCAGGGAGTGGCGCACCACGTCGGCACTGGTGAGTCGCGAGAAGTGGATGTCCTCGATGTCGTTCAGCACCCGCGTCACGAGGCGCAGTCCGGACGCGCCCTGCGGGAGGTCGACCTGCGTGATGTCGCCCGTGACGACCATCTTCGTGCCGAAACCGAGGCGGGTGAGGAACATCTTCATCTGCTCAGGCGTGGTGTTCTGCGCTTCGTCGAGCACGACGAAGGAGTCGTTCAGCGTGCGCCCGCGCATGTACGCGAGCGGAGCGACCTCGATCGTGCCCGTGGCCATCAGGCGCGGCACGATCTCGGGGTCCATCATCTCGTTCAGCGCGTCGTACAGAGGTCGCAGGTACGGGTCGATCTTGTCGCTCAGCGTTCCGGGGAGGAACCCCAGACGCTCCCCCGCCTCGACGGCCGGTCGCGTGAGGATGATCCGGGTGACCTCTTTGCGCTGCAGCGCCTGCACGGCTTTTGCCATCGCGAGGTACGTCTTCCCGGTGCCGGCGGGGCCGATACCGAAGACGATCGTGTTCTCCTCGATCGCGTCGACGTACTCCTTCTGCCCGAGCGTCTTGGGTCGGATGACCCTGCCCCTGGTGGACAGGATCGCCTCACCGAGCACCTCGCTCGGACGAGGACCGCCCTCGTGGCGCAGCATTCTGGCGGAGTTCTCGACATCACTGGGCACGAGATCGTGACCTGCCTTCGTCATCGCGAGCAGCTCGTCGACAAGGGTCTTCGCCTTGGCGACCGCCTCGGCATCGCCGGTCAGCGTGATCTCGTTGCCGCGGACCAGCACCTGCACATCACGGTGCTCCTTCTCGAGCATCCGCAGCAGCCGATCCTGCGGCCCGAGCAACTGCACCATGGCGACGCCATCGGCGTAGATCCGCTCCACGACCTCGGATTCTCGGGAGTCAGGCACCGACGCTCCGCTCGCTCAGTCCGCCGCCCAGCACATGGGCATGGACGTGGAACACGGTTTGACCGGCGTTCGCACCGGTGTTGAAGACGAGGCGGAAATCGCCGTCCTCGGTGTGCTCGACCGCGAGCTTCTCGGCGAACGCGATGAGCTCGGCCAGCAAGGCGGGATCGGCGGCCGCCAGCTCGGCGACATTCGGGTACTCCTGCGTCTTCGGGATCACCAGGAGGTGCACGGGGGCCTGCGGGGCGATGTCGCGCAGTGCGAAGAGGCGGTCGGTCTCGGCGAGGATCTCGCCGGGGATCTCCCCGTTCAGGATGCGCGTGAAGATCGAGGGTTCCGTCATGGGTCCAGCTTACTTGCGGGCCTGTGTGCCATGGGCGCCGGTGCCCGTCGGGGCATCACCAGCGATCGAGGGCCACCGACAGCACGGCGATCGCCGCCGGGCCAGCGGTCGAGGTGCGCAGCACGGTCTCACCGAGCAGCACGCGTTCGGCACCGGCGTCCGCCAGGCGGCGAAGCTCCTCGTCGGAGATGCCGCCTTCCGGTCCCACGACCAGCACGATGTCTCGGCCGTCTGGCGTGAGGTCGGACAACCGTACCTCGGCCGTCGGATCGAGCAGCAGCACCCGCTGCACCGCCACGCGCTCGACGAGCTGCGCGGTCGACACCGGCGCTGACACCTCAGGAACCCAGGCGCGGTGCGCCTGCTTCGCCGCCTCGCGCACGATGGAGGCCCAACGCTCCCGGCCCTTGATCGCCTTCGGCCCGTCCCACCGCGAGACGCTGCGGCTGGCCTGCCACGGCACGATCTCGTCGACACCGAGCTCGCACGCAGCCTGCACAGCCAGCTCATCGCGGTCGCCCTTGGCCAACGCCTGCACGAGCACGATCCTCGGGCTCGGCGCCGCGTGTTCCGTGCGCTCCGAGATCCGCACATCGACCTGCGACGGCGACACGTCCTCGGCCACCCCGGCGAGCCAGACTCCGGAGCCGTCACCGACCGTCACCGTTTCACCGACCCGCAACCTCCGCACGACGGCGGCATGCTTCGCCTCGGCACCGGTCAGCGACACGATGTCGCCCACCGAAGCATCCGACGACGACTCGAGCAGGAAGTGCAGCGCCATGGCTCAGTCCTTCGGTCAGTGCGTGCGGAAGCGATCGCGGAGCTTGGAGAACAGACCCTGCTGGAACTGCGCGAGTTGCGGAGCCGGTGCCTTCGACTTCTTCGCGAAGTCCTCGATCAGCGCGCGCTGAGCAGAGTCCAGCTTCGTCGGCGTGACGACCTGCACTCCCACCCGAAGGTCGCCGCGCTGGCTACCGCGCAGTGGCGTGACTCCGCGGCCCTTGATGGTGAGCACGTCGCCCGCCTGCACGCCGGGACGGATCTCCAGATCGACGACGCCATCGAGGCCGTCGATCGAGGTCTCCGTGCCGAGAATCGCGTCGGTCATCGACACTTCGAGCGTCGCGAGCAGATCGTCACCGTCGCGGCTGAACGCGGCGTGCGGCGACACGGTCACCTCGACGTAGAGGTCACCGTTCGGACCGCCCGCCTTGCCCACCTCGCCGGAGCCGGGAAGCTGCAGACGCAGGCCGGTCTCGACACCGGAGGGGATGTCCAGCGAGACCGTACGACGAGAGCGCACGCGCCCCTGACCGCCACAGGTCGCGCACGGATACGGGATCGTGGTGCCGTAGCCTTCGCAGCTGCCGCACGGGGCGGAGGTGACGACGTTGCCGAGGAGACTGCGCACCTGACGCTGCACATGACCGGATCCACCGCAGATGTCGCAGGTCACCGGCGAAGTGCCCTCCTGGCAGCAGGAGCCCTGGCAGGTCTCGCAGAGCACGGCGGTGTCGACCTCGATGTCGCGGTGCGCACCGAACACGACGTCGCCGAGCTCGAGTGTCACTCGGACCAGTGCGTCCTGGCCGCGCTCCCGGCGCGACCGCGGCCGGGCGCTGCGCCCGCCACCCTGTGACGCCCCGAAGAACTGCTCGAAGATGTCGCCGAACCCGCCGAAGCCACTGAAGTTCTGGCCGGCGCCGTCACCGCCGCCCATGTCGTAGCGACGACGGGAGTCGTCGTCGCTGAGCACGTCATAGGCATGGGTGACGAGCTTGAAGCGCTCCGACGCTTCCTCGCCCGGATTCACATCCGGGTGCAGCTGCCTCGCCAAGCGTCGGTAGGCCTTCTTGATCTCGTCAGTGGAAGCGTCCCGGGAAACTCCGAGAACCTCATAGTGGTCCGCCACAATCACCTTTCCGCGTACGCGCGTTCGTTCGTGCGGGAGCCGCGTCAGCGGCTTCCCTCGTCTTCGTCGAGCAGCCGCGATAGGTAGCGGGCCACGGCCCGTGCCGCCGCGAGGTTGCTCGGATAGTCCATGCGGGTCGGCCCCATCACGCCGACTCTCGCCGTTCCGCTGGGGGCGGCGTAGTTGCTGGCGACGATCGAGGCCTCACCGAGTCCGAACGGAGCATTCTCCGTGCCGATGCTCGTCGCGAGGCCGTGCTCGTCGCTCACCATCTCGCTCATCAGCCGCAGCAGGGTGACCTGCTCCTCGATCGCCTCGAGGATCGGATGGATGCTGCCGCGGAAGTCCTGCTCGCGCCGGGCGAGCGTCGCCGCTCCCGCCATCACCAGCCGCTCCTGGCGGAACTCTCCCAGTTCGTCGACGATGACCGACGCGAGAGTGTGCAGCGCGGCATCCTTCGTCTTCGAGTCCGCCGCCGCCAGCAGTCCGCCCAGACGGTCTGCGGCATCACTGACCGCACGACCGGTGATCAGGGCGGAAAGACGCGCACGCAGCACCGCCATGTCTGCTTCGTCGACGTCGACGGGAAGCGGCGCGAGCCGCTGGGATACGCCACCGGCATCGGTCACGAGCACGACGAGCAGACGGTTCGGCGCCAGGGCGACGAGCTCGAGGTGCGTGAGGTGCGCGCGCGCGAACGACGGATACTGGGCGAGCGCGACCTGACCGGTGAGCTGTGTGAGCACGCGGACGGTGCGGGCCATGAGGTCGTCGAGATCGGCGGGTGCAGCGAGGAACGACTCGATCGCCGTGCGCTGGGCGACCGAGAGCGGTCGCAGCTGGGCGAGGTGGTTGACGAAGACGCGATAGCCCTTGTCGGTCGGCACCCGCCCGGAGGAGGTGTGCGGTGCGGCGATCAGCTCCTCGTCCTCGAGCTGCGCCATGTCGTTGCGGATCGTCGCCGCGGAGACGCCGAAGGAGTACCGGTCGACGATCGACCTGCTCCCGACGGGTTCGCGGGTCTCGACATAGTCCTGCACGATCGCGCGGAGAACCTGCAGTCCTCGCTCGGTGACCATGTCGCCTCCTCCCGTTGTCTCGCCGATGTTCGCTGGCACTCGAATACTCAGAGTGCCAATTCTACCTGTGCGCGACCCTTTCCGCCTGGAACTCATCGACGCGAACGGGCAATACGATGACGATCATGACCTCCGACCCCCGGATCACCATCAGCACCGGCACCGTACAGGGCTCTGCGGAGGACGGCATCAGGCACTTCCTTGGCATCCCCTACGCGGCTGCTCCCGTCGGCGCGAATCGCTTCCGTGCCCCGCAGCCTCCCGCACCGTGGAACGGTGTGCGCTCGGCGACCGCTTTCGGCGCCACCGCTCCGCAGCTCCCCTATCCGGGCGCGATCGGTGAGCTTCTCGGGTCCGTGCGCATCGATGGAGACGACATCCTCACGGTGAACGTCTGGGCGCCGGACGACGCGGTGGCGGCGCCCGTCGTGCTGTGGATTCACGGTGGCGCCCTGGAACGAGGCACCGCAGCGCTTCCGTTGTACGACGGCTCTGTGTTCGCACGCGCCGGCATCGTCTTCGTCTCGATCAATTACCGGCTGGGTGCCGAAGGATTCTCGGTGCTCGATGACGTGCCGCGCAACCTGGGGCTGCGCGACGTCGCTGCGGCTCTCGAGTGGGTGCACCGTGAGATCGGATCTTTCGGTGGCGACGCGGCCCGGATCACCGCGATGGGTGAATCGGCGGGCGGAGCGCTCGTCGCCGGCCTCCTCGCGAGGGAGGACACCCGGCGGATGATCAGCGGGGCGATCATCGAATCGGCCCCCCTCGAGGCGCAGACACTCGCCAAAGCCGGCAGGGTCACGGCGCAGATGGCGAAACAGCTCGGAATCCGTTCTGATCGGAAGTCCTTCGCCGCGGTGGCGCCGAATCGTCTCCTCGAGATCCGCCGGCGGCTGTCTGCGGGCTCTTCACCGCTTCGCGGGGCACCCGGGTTCCAATTCGCGATCGACGAGGAGAGTCTTCCTCGCTCGCCCCATGAGGTGATCGGCGAGATCGACACTCCGCTTCTCATCGGCTCCAACACCGATGAGTACCGGCTGTGGCTCACACCGGATGCCCTCGCCGGGATCACTGAGCTCAAGCTCCTCGCTGCGCGCTTGGCCCTGCGCATCCCGCGGCGCGCGGTGAGCGCCTACCGAGCAGACTGGCCACAGGCCTCCCCCGGCGAGATCGCCGGCCAGCTGCTGACCGACCGCATGCTCCGAGCGCCACTGAGCAGGCTCGCGTCCACCCGGAAGGCGCCGACGTACGTCTACGAGTTCGCGTGGCAGAGTCCCGTGCGCGATCTTCGCGCGGCGCACGGACTGGAACTCGGGTTCGTCTTCGACCGTTTGGGCGATGACGAGGCGCTGCGCATGGCCGGACCTGAGGCGCCGCAGGAGCTCGCCGCAGAAATGCATGCTGCATGGATTCGGTTCATCAAGACCGGCGATCCGGGTTGGCCGGCTTTCGATGCACAGCGCCAGACCCGCCTTTTCGACGCCGAGACGACGACGGTCGTGCAGCGCCGCGCGACGGCGATGGACCTGCTGCCCTAGTCGGTGAGCTCTCTGACCACCGCGTCGGCCAGCAGCCGCCCGCGCAACGTCAGCCGCACCCGACCACGCAGGGCGGATGCCGGATCGACGAGTCCGTCTGCGATGAGTCCCGCGACGCGCGATCGCTTCGCTGGCGGCAGTTCGGCCACCGCGAAACCTTCTGCCAATCGACTCTCGAGCAGCACCCGCTCCAGCATCCGTGCCTGTTCACCGGGACGCTCTGTGCCGGCCGCCGGCGATTCGGATGCCGTGAGCCGCTGCGCGTAGGCGGCGGGGTGCTTCACATTCCACCAGCGGAGACCTGCGACGTGGCTGTGCGCCCCCGGCCCGAACCCCCACCAATCGCTCCCCCGCCAGTACGCGAGGTTGTGACGCGATCGCTGGTCGGGATCGCGAGCCCAGTTGCTGATCTCGTACCAATCGAAGCCGGCGGCGGCGAGCCGCGCGTCCGCCAGTTCGTACATGTCGGCCTGCACGTCGTCATCGGGCGTCGGCACCTCGCCGCGGCGGATCTGGCGAGCGAGCTTCGTGCCGTCCTCGATGATCAATGCGTACGCCGAGATGTGGTCGGACTCGAGCGCGAGCGCCGCATCGAGAGAAGCCTCCCAGTCGGCGAGTGACTCCCCCGGTGCGCCGTAGATGAGATCGACGCTCACAGCCAGCCCCGCATCCTTGGCGGCGGCGACGGCGGTGCGCACGTTCTCCGGGTCATGGGTGCGGTCCAGAGCGGCGAGCACATGCGGCACCGCGGACTGCATGCCGATCGACAAGCGAGTCACGCCGGCATCGGCCAGCGTCCTCGCGACGGACGGCGTCACGGTGTCGGGGTTGGCTTCGACGGTGACCTCCGCACCGTCGACGATCCCGAACGCGGAGACCGCGGCACCCAGCATCCGGGCGAGATCCCCCGCCGGCAGCAGCGTGGGGGTGCCGCCGCCGAAGAAGACCGTGTCCATCGGTCGGAGGGCGCCGGCGTCGCCGAGAACGGTGCGGGCCAGGGCGATCTCGGCCTCGAGCGTCGAGGCGTAGTCCTCCTGCCGCGCTCCGCGCAGCTCACCGGATGTATAGGTGTTGAAGTCGCAGTAGCCGCAGCGCACCCGGCAGAACGGGATGTGCAGGTACGCGGAGAAGGGCACGGCCGGATCGATCGGGAGGTCGTGCGGCAGACGACCGTCGGTGGGCGCGGGATCGCCGAGAGGGAGCGACGCGCCCATCAGAGAGTGCGTGCCATCAGACGGGGGTCGCGTACAGCGGGGAGATCGCCCGGAGGTAGCGGGCGAACAGCTCGCGGCGGCGGCGCTTCACCAGAACCGGCACCGTCCGGTAGAGCAGAGCATTCGGCGCATCGAACGCGCGCACGGTGAACCACACCTCGTCGTTGTCCTCGCGCCACTCGAGGTCGAACGACTCCTCGCCGCTGACGACCGAACCGCCGACCGTGCCGAGCACGAAGCCGACGCGGCGCGGTTCCTCGGTCACCGAGATCACGCGCAGCTCGGCATCCGCCCGCATGCCCGAGACCCGACCGTGCAGGCGAAGCGTCATGCCCGGACCGACGAACGGGGTTCCCTCGGCATCGAAGCGCTGCTCGACGTCGCGCTTGCTCGGAGCGACGGGGTTGCCCTCGGCATCGAAGCTCACGCCTGCATAGGCAGGACCCGACGCCGGGCGGACGTCTTCGATGCTCAGGCCGGCCGCGCGCTGCGCCGTCCAGGTCAGCAGGGATTCACCTGCGGACTGGAATCGCTCCGCACCACTGCCGATCCGCCAGGACTGCTCAGCGGGGATGCTGCGCTCCGGCGGGTACTGCATCAGATCGGGCGCGTGGGTCGCACCCACGGCCGCATAGTCAACCGTGTCGTCTCGGAAAGTCCCGCGCCGCATGAGTTCCAGCCTACTTCCCGTTCCCTGGGCGAACACTCCCCACGCGCCGCGGGACGTCACATCCCGCGGAGATCTACTTCTTGTCCTTGCTGTCGACGTCGCCGGAGAGAGCAGCGATGAACGCCTCCTGCGGAACCTCGACACGACCGACCATCTTCATGCGCTTCTTGCCCTCCTTCTGCTTCTCGAGCAGCTTGCGCTTGCGGCTGATGTCACCGCCGTAGCACTTGGCGAGGACATCTTTGCGGAGGGCGCGAATCGTCTCACGGGCGATGATCCGCGCGCCGATCGCCGCCTGGATCGGGACTTCGAAGTTCTGGCGTGGGATGAGTTTGCGCAGCCGCTCCGTCATCAGGGTGCCGTAGGCGTACGCCTTGTCGCGGTGCACGATCGCGCTGAACGCGTCGACCTTGTCGCCCTGCAGCAGAACATCGACCTTGACCAGGTCGCCGTCCTGCTGGCCGGCGGGCTCGTAGTCGAGGCTCGCGTACCCCTGCGTCTTCGACTTCAACTGATCGAAGAAATCGAAGACGATCTCACCGAGCGGCATCATGTATCGCAGCTCGACGCGCTCCTCGGAGAAGTACTCCATGCCCAGCAGCGCGCCGCGGCGCGTCTGGCAGAGCTCCATCACGGTACCGACATAGTCCTTCGGCAGCAGGATCGCAGCCTTGACCATCGGTTCGGCGACCGAGGCCACACGACCGTCCGGGTACTCGCTCGGGTTGGTGACGATCACCTTCTCACCGATGTCGGTGGTCACTTCGTAGATCACGCTGGGTGCTGTGGTGATGAGATCGAGGTCGAACTCACGGGCCAGTCGCTCGGTGATGATCTCCAGGTGCAGCAGCCCGAGGAACCCGCAGCGGAAACCGAAGCCGAGCGCCACGGAGGTCTCGGGCTCGTACACGAGAGAAGCGTCGGAGAGCTTGAGCTTGTCCAGCGCCTCGCGCAGCTCGCTGTAGTCGCTGCCGTCGATCGGGTACAACCCGGAGTAGACCATCGGCTTCGGGTCGGTGTAGCCGGGAAGGGCATCGGATGCCGGCTTCCTGGCCGTCGTGACGGTGTCGCCGACCTTCGACAGGCGCACGTCCTTCACGCCGGTGATGAGGTAGCCCACTTCGCCGACGCCGAGACCCTTCGAAGGCACAGGTTCCGGGCTGGACACGCCGATTTCGAGGAGGTCGTGTGTGGCCCGCGTCGACATCATCTGGATACGCTCGCGCGGCTCCAGGGAGCCGTCGATCATGCGGACATAGGTGACGACGCCGCGGTAGGCGTCGTAGACGGAGTCGAAGATCATCGCGCGGGCAGGAGCGTCCGGGTCGCCCTTCGGCGCCGGGATCTGCTCCACGAGGCGGTCGAGCAGATCCTCCACGCCGAGGCCTGTCTTGCCGGAAACTCGCAGCACGTCTTCCGGGCGACCGCCGATCAGAGACGCGAGTTCCTTCGCGTACTTCTCGGGGTCGGCCGCCGGCAGATCGATCTTGTTCAGCACCGGGATGATGTGCAGATCGTTCTCCAGCGCGAGATAGAGGTTCGCGAGGGTCTGAGCCTCGATGCCCTGCGCGGCGTCGACGAGGAGAAGCGCTCCTTCGCAGGCCGCGAGCGAGCGGGAGACCTCATAGGTGAAGTCCACGTGACCGGGGGTGTCGATCATGTTCAGCGCGAACGTCTCACCGTTCAGCATCCAGGGCATGCGCACGGCCTGGCTCTTGATGGTGATGCCGCGTTCGCGCTCGATGTCCATGCGGTCCAGATACTGCGCCCGCATGTCGCGATCCGAGACCACGCCGGTGATGCCGAGCATACGGTCGGCGAGCGTCGACTTGCCGTGATCGATGTGGGCGATGATGCAGAAGTTGCGGATCTGCGTCGCCGGAGTCGCGGCAGGCTGAAGGGAGGTGAGAGCGCGTGGTGACATGTCCACACGATTCTACGGTCAGGCGATGCTAATCCTCGATTCGCCCGAACCGGTGATAGTCTCCCGAGGTTGCCCCAGACGGTTCCGTGACACTGAATCCCGCAGGCGTCACGACTCCGTCACACGTCAGGAGCCGATCGCGCGTCGCGTGGATCGTCGGATGATGCTTGAATTGCAACCGACCCAGCGCTGCGTCGGCAGATCCCGAGCGCGTCTGTAAACGAGAAAGAATCATTACCTTGATCAAGTTTCTGTTGCGCCGCCTCGTGGGGTGGGTACTGATGATCGTCATCGCGACGAACATCACCTACTTCCTCGCCTGGAACTTCCTCGATCCCGAGAACAACTACGTCGGTCGCCGCCCTCCGAAGACAGCCGATGAGATCGCTGCCCTCCTGGAGCCACGAAACCTCAGCGAGACCGTGCCGCTGATCGAGCGGTGGTGGAACTGGATCACCGCCATCGTCCTGCGCTGGGACTGGGGCCTGGGGCCGACCGGTCAGTCGGTCAACGAGCAGGTCGCCTACCGCATGTGGGTCAGCGCTGAGCTCGTACTGGGCGCCACGATCATCACCACGATCCTCGGTATCGCGCTGGGTGTGTACACGGCCTCTCGCCAGTACAAGCTCGCCGACCGGATCGGTCAGGCGACGTCGATCGTCACGATGAACATTCCAGTCGTCGTTGCCGGTCTCGGCATCGTCCTGCTCGCCATCGGCTTCAACAACCTCGTCGGCGTGCGTGTCTTCTACGTCACCGGCTCGGCCAGTCAAGGCGTCGAAGGGTTCTTCCCCGTCCTCATCGACGTGCTCCAACACGTCACATTGCCGACATTGGGTCTCGTACTCACGGGATACGCCGGAATCCACTTCCTGCAGCGTTCCCTTCTGCTGGACAACATCAAGGCCGATTACGTCCGCACCGCGCGCGCCAAGGGCCTGACCAAGCAGCAGGCGATCCGCAAGCACGCACTGCGCACTTCGCTGATCCCTGTGACGACGCAGGTCGCGTTCACGATTCCGCTCATCTTCACCGGAGCCGTGCTGACCGAGACGATCTTCAACTGGAACGGTATGGGGAAGTACTTCCTCGAGACCTTGAACACCAACGACATCCACGGCACCGTCGCGATCGCCGCATTCGGCGCTCTGCTGACGGCCATCGGCGCCATCCTCGCCGACATCGCCGTGGTGGTCCTCGATCCGAGAGTGCGGGTGAGCTGATGTCCATCGAGACTCTGGGGATGACCCCTGAACTGAGCAAGGAGCCGGCCGCACCGACCCGGCGCAAGCGCACCTCGATGTGGACGCTGTACCGCCGCCGCTTCATGCGCAACCGCGGCGCGGTCCTCGGGCTGTTCATCCTTGCCGCGCTCGTCCTGTTCGCCATCATCGGCCCGCTCGTCGCGCAGTACAGCCACACCGACCTGGACTTCCTCGCATTGCGCAAGGGGCCGTCGGCCGAGCACTGGTTCGGCACCAACGGCTCCGGCAACGACAACTTCGCCCAGGTCGCGGTCGGCCTGCAGCGTTCCATGATGATCGCCCTGCTCGTCGCCGTCGGTACGACGGTGGTGTCCGCGATCGTCGGTGCCACCGCCGCCTACTACGGCAAGCTCTACGAGCGCGTCACCCTGATCGTCATCCACTTCATGATGGTGGTCCCGAACTTCCTGATCCTCGCAATGATCTCGAACGACGTCGGCGGCAACTGGCTCGTGATCTCGCTGGTGATGATCTTCGTGGTCGGCTGGTTCATGCCGGCGCGCATCATCTGGACCCTCTCCCTCTCTCTCCGTGAGCGCGAGTACATCCACGCCGCCCGATACGCCGGGCTCTCCGGCATCCGCATCGTCCTGCGCCATATGCTTCCGAACATCGGTTCGCTGCTCGTGATCAACTTCACCCTCGGAATCGTGTCGGCTGTGCTGACCGAGACGGCGTTGTCGTTCCTCGGGTTCGGCGTGAAGCTGCCCGATGTGTCGCTCGGCGCGCTCATCGGCTACGGCTCGAGCACGCTCGCCAGCGCTCCGTGGCTGTTCGTGTTCCCCGCCGCAGCACTGACGATGCTCACCGTGTCGATGGCACTCATCGCCGATGGTCTGCGCGATGCACTTGATCCGACCTCGGCGGCTGGAGGTCGCGCATGAGTACTGTTCTCTCCGTCAGGGACCTGCGAGTCAGCTTCCCGTCAGAAGCCGGTCGAGTCGACGCTGTCCGCGGCGTCTCCTTCGACCTCGAAGCCGGCAAGACACTGGGCATCGTCGGCGAATCCGGCTCGGGCAAGTCCGTCACCTCGCTCGCGATCATGGGGCTTCTCGACGAGAACGCCAAGGTCACCGGTTCCATCGTGTTCGACGGTCAGGAGCTCATCGGCAAGTCCGACAAGCAGCTCTCGATGATCCGCGGCAACGGCATGGCGATGGTCTTCCAGGACCCGCTCACCTCGCTGACCCCGGTGTTCACCATCGGCGACCAGCTGATCGAAGCGCTCACCGTGCACCGGCGCCTGTCGAAGCGGGAGGCGTGGGACCGCTCCGTCGAACTGCTGAAGCTCGTCGGCATCCCCGAAGCGGACCGGCGGATGAAGTCGTTCCCGCACGAGTTCTCGGGCGGCATGCGCCAGCGCGTCGTCATCGCGATCGCGATGGCGAACAACCCGAAGCTCATCATCGCCGACGAACCGACCACTGCTCTCGATGTCACCATCCAGGCGCAGATCCTCGACCTCATGGACAAGGCGCAGGAGGAGACCGGCGCCGCCATGATGATGATCACGCACGACATGGGCGTGGTCGCCAAGACCGCAGACGACGTTCTGGTGATGTACGCGGGCAAGCCCGTCGAGCATGCGGAAGTGCGCGAGCTCTTCTACCACACGCGGATGCCGTACTCGATCGGCCTCCTCGGCGCGATCCCGCGCGTGGACAAGACCGAGAAGGTTCCGCTCATCCCGATCAAGGGCAACCCGCCCTTGCTCATCAACCTTCCGGACGCCTGCCCGTTCGCCGATCGCTGCCCGATCGCCATCGACGCCTGCCGTCAGCGCGAGCCCGAGCTGCTGCCCGTGGTCACCGATGGCCACAAGGCGCACACCGCGGCATGCATCCGTGCACATGACATCGTGGACGGCGGCCTGATCGGCGGCCTGCCAGTGTTCCCCCTCCCCGAGATCCCGGAGAGCCCGCTCAGCCGACTCCCCCGCGAACAGCGCCCGATCACCCTCGAGGCGATCAACGTCACGAAGACCTTCCCGCTGACCAAGGGTGCGTTCCTCAAGCGCAAGGTCGGCGAGGTCCATGCCGTGAAGGGCATCAGCTTCGACGTCCGCGAGGGCGAGACCCTCGCCATCGTCGGCGAGTCCGGCAGCGGAAAGACCACGACGCTCCTGCAGATCATGGACCTCGTCAAGCAGGAGGACGGTGATATCCGCATCGCGGGAAAGAGCGTCGCCGACATCCGGTCGCGTTCCGAGGAGCGCGAGATGCGCCGCAACCTCCAGATCGTGTTCCAGGACCCGATGGGGGCGCTGGATCCGCGCATGACGGTGTGGGACATCATCGCCGAGCCGATGTTCGCCATCGGCATGGACAAGGACGACGTGCAGGACAGGGTCGAAGAGCTGATGGGGCTCGTCGGACTCGACCCCGCGCACAGTGACCGGTTCCCGACCGCGTTCTCCGGCGGACAGCGCCAGCGCATCGGCATCGCGCGTGCCCTCTCCACCAACCCCAAGGTCATCGTGCTCGATGAGCCGGTCTCGGCGCTCGACGTGTCGATCCAGGCCGGCGTCATCAACCTCCTCGACGAACTGAAGGCGAGGCTGGGCCTGTCGTACCTCTTCGTCGCGCACGATCTCGCCGTCGTCCGTCACATCGCCGACCGCGTCGCCGTGATGTACAAGGGAGACTTCGTCGAGTACGGAGACGTGGATCAGGTTTTCGACGATCCTCAGCACCCGTACACGAAGGCACTGCTCTCGGCGATCCCGATTCCCGATCCGGACATCGAGCGCACGCGTCAGCGCATCATCCTCCCCGTCGAAGGCTTCGACGCCGTGGCGGCGACTGCGCTCTGAGCCGTCGGCACAATGTGCACGGTCCGATAACATTCGGTGCCCATGCGCGTGAGCCGCAGTTCCACTGACTTATCCTGCCTCTATCCCAAGTAAGGCCGACAGGCACTAAGGAGTACCATGAAACGGCATCAGAAGCTGATGGGCATTGCAGCTCTCGGCGGCGCCCTTGCACTCGTCATGAGCGGATGTGCAGCAGGCAACGGCGGCGGCACCGAAGGCGAGGGCGAAGGTCCCAAGACCGTCACCGGCGCTGACTACAACCCGCAGCCCCGCGAGAACCTCAAGCAGGGTGGCGAGCTTCGCATCCCGATCTCGAACATCGCTGAGCAGCTGAACTACTTCCACAGCGACGGCGACGCCCGCGTGACGCAGGTCGGAACCTGGTTCCGCCCGCAGGTGCTGCTGATGGACCCGGACGGCACGATCAAGCCGAACCCGGCGTACCTCGACGACTACAGCTTCGGTGTCGAAGACGGCAAGACCGTCCTGCACTTCAAGGTCAACGAGAAGGCAGTCTGGAACGACGGCACGCCGATCGACGTCACCGCGTTCGAGGCGACTTGGAAGGCCAACAGCGGCGAGGACGAGGCTTACCTGCCCAACGCCACCGACGGCTGGAAGGAAATCGAGTCCGTCGAGGCCGGCGAGAACGACCGCGACGTCATCGTCACCTTCAAGGGCGAGTTCGCCTGGCCGGAGATGGTCTACTCGCAGCTGCTGCACCCCGCGGTGAACACGCCTGAGCTCTTCAACACGGCGTTCATCGGCGACTGGCACCCGGAGTGGGGCGCAGGCCCCTACACGATCGACAACTTCGACAAGAACGGCGGCGTCGTCGAGCTCGTTCCGAACGACAAGTGGTGGGGCGAGAAGCCGCTCCTCGACAAGGTCTCCTTCATCCAGATGGAGCCGACCGCTGCGGTCAACGCGCTGCTCAACGACGAGGTCGACATGGCCGAGACCGGCAGCGCCGAGCTGCTCGCTCAGGTCGCCGACCTCGAGGGCGTGACGACCTACAGTGGTCAGGCGACCGCGAACGCGCTGTTCATCCTGAACTCCGAGACTCCTGCCCTGGCAGACCTCGAGGTCCGCGAGGCGATCATGTCCGCGATCAACCTCGAGCAGGTCAAGGAGATCGTGTTCAACGGCCTCAACTACACCGAGGAGCCCGCAGGCTCGCTCACGCTGTTCTCGTTCCAGCCTGACTACGTCAACGCTCTGGAAGAGGCCGGCCGCAAGGACGGCGACACCGAGGGTGCCAACAAGATCCTCGATGACGCCGGCTGGACGCTCGGTGCAGACGGTGTCCGCGAGAAGGACGGCGTCCGCCTCGCGATCACGTTCCCGGGTCACAGCGACACCGAGACGGCACGCGCTCGTATGGTCGCAGTTCAGGCGCAGCTGAAGGAGATCGGTGTCGAGGTGACGGTGGACGTGCGTCCGTCGGCTGACTTCGCCGATGACTTCACGACGAAGAACTGGGACATGTTCTTCCTGAACTTCACCTCGTCCGACCCGTTCGGTGCTGCCTGGTACTGCCAGCTGTACTGCTCGGACAGTGGCCTGAACCTCTCGGGCACCGGCACCGAGGCGATCGACAAGAAGATCCACGAGCAGGTCGAGTCGCTTTCTGACCCGGTCGAGCAGACCAAGGCCGCGATGAAGCTCGAGTCCGAGATCTTCGCCGAGACCTGGGGTGTTCTGCCCGCGTTCAACGGACCGGAGATCTGGACCGTCAAGAACGGCCTCGCCAACCTCACGCCCGAGCCCTACGTGGGCCTCGACCTCTTCGGCATCACGCCGGTGGAGAACGTGGGATACGAGAAGTAAGCCTTCTGGCACATTCGCAGCGGGGTCGGTGGTTCATCCACCGGCCCCGCTGTTCTTTATGCTGGCTCCTGTGAGCATCCAGGTCGTCTTCGTGCATGGCATCCGCACGTCCAGAACGATGTGGCTGTCGCAACAGGCGTTCCTCACCGAGCAGGGCATCCACTCCGTCGCCCTCGATCTTCCGGGGCACGGCAGCACACTCGGTGAGACGTTCACCATCGAGGCGGCCCTGGCAACAGTGGATGCCGCGGTACGCAAGGCAGCACTCGACGGTCCAGTGCTGCTGGTGGGGCATTCGATGGGCGGGTTGCTCTGCCTGGCGACCGCCGGCTCGGCGGATCCGCCACCGATCGCTGGTGTGGTCGCTGCCTCCTGCACCGCCTTCCCGCGCGGTGCGGCGCTGCGCGCCTATCGGCTGCTCGCGAGCGCCATGAACGCGCTGCCCGGTCGGGGCTCGTGGCTCACCAGGCGGGTCCTTGCCGCAACGCTCCCCCTCGAGACGCGCGATCACTTCGGTGCCGGCGGCTACGCGTACGACGCGCAGGATGCCGCGCTGCGCAGCCTCGAGTCGCTGGATCTCGCGGACGCCGTACAGCGCATCCGCGTGCCCCTTTGGTACGTGAACGGCCAGTACGACCAGCTGCGCGTGCACGAGACGCTCTTCCAGCGGCTCGCACCGCACGCCGAACTCATCGTCGTGCCCCGATCGACGCACCTGGTCACTGCGATGCGCCCAGGGGTGTTCAACGCCGTGCTGGGGCTGGCTGTGGCGACGATCGAGCAGCGAGTCGCTGCAGCTTCATGATCGCGCGCGCGGACGCGCGAATGCGGTGAGGACGCCCCCGAGGAGAGACAGGACGGCCGCCGCCACGAACACCAGCCAGAACCCGCCGACCAGCGCCACCAGCGCGGCACCGAGCACGGGACCGATCAATTGGCCGAGAGCCGCCGTCACGTTGACGATGCCGAGGTCGCGTGCGTGATCCTGCTCATCCGGCAGCAGGTCAGCGGCGAAGGCGAGCCCGACGGTCGAGAAGGCGCCGTAGCCGAGCCCCATCAGCGCGGCGGCGATCATCGTCGCCTCGAAAGTGGGAGTGAGCGCGATGACCACACCGGATGCCGCTTGCACGACAGTGGCGGCCACGGTGAGCCCCCGCCGATTGCCCGTGCGATCCGAGACGATGCCGGTGAGCACCGAGGCGAGCACGACGAAGACGGTGTAGACGACGATCAGCAGCAGCAGGTTGTCCTGCGCCGCGGCACTCGGCTGGTTCAGACCGTGCAGCAGGAAGAACAGGAAGAGTGCGGTCCCCAGCGCATTCCCGATGTTCGTGACGAGTCGGCCGGACAGCATCCAGGCGAAATCGCGGTCGCGGAGCGACGCCAGCCGGCGTCCGGCTGCGCGCGGCGGCCGCATCTCCGCGGTCGAGGGCGGGTCCGCCAGCAGCAGCGCGGCGGCCGTCCCGATCACCGCGATGATTGCCGCAAGCAGCAGGTATCCGGCGAGCACGTCGAGCCCCAGCAGAACGACGAGAGCCACCCCGAAGACGATTCCGACCGCCTGACTGGATCCGACCGCGGCGGAGGCGGCGCCACGCTGCGTCACGGGAAGCTGATCGGCGATCAGCGCTGTGAAGGCCGCAGACGAGACGGCGACACCGACCGACACGCCGATCCACGCCGCGCCGACCGCCCAGGGCCCTTCGGTGAATCCCGTGACGACAAGGCAGACGGCGGTGAGCCAGACGCCACCCAGGGCCCAGGGACGTCGTCGATGCCGCCCGGCGCGGGCCCGATCGGAGAGAGCTCCGGCGACGGGTCCGGCGATGACTCCGGCGAGACCGCCGATCCCGAGCACGATTCCCGAAGAGACGACGCCGGTGATCCAGTCACCCTCGGTCGTGTCCAGCTGCAGCGGAAGAAGCAGCTGGACTGGCGTGAGCTGAACCGTCCAGATCGCCAGCCAGGCCAGGGAGAACAACGACATCCATCGGAAGCCGACGCGCGTCGCGGTGCTCACCGCGCTCACTGTGCGACCTCCGCATCGCGAGCCGAGGATGCTCCCGCACGGGCGTCCGCGATGAAATCGCGATACCAGTCGTATGAGGCTTTCCGGGTGCGCTCCCCCGTGGCGAAATCGACGTGCACGAGACCGAACCGCTGCGTGTAGCCGTCGGCCCACTCCCAGTTGTCCAGGAGCGACCACACCGTGTACTCGGTAACGGGAACTCCCGCCTCGATCGCCTCCGCGACCGCGGTGATGTGCCCGGTGAGGTAGCCGATCCGGTCGGCGTCCTCGACGCGCCCTGCACTCTCCGGCTCGGGGAAGGATGCACCGTTCTCCCCGATGATCACCGGCGGAAGCTGCGGATGCCGGCGGTGGAGGTCGATGAGGAGATCGCGCAGCGCCTCCGGCATGATCGGCCACTCCGGCCCGAAGCCGGTGACGGGCACCCCGGGCGTCGGCACGATGTCGAACGGGATCGGGCTCTCACCGTTCGCCGCCGTGACCGTTGTCGGGTTGTAGAAGTTCACTCCGTAGAAATCGATCGATCCGCCGATGAGTTCCAGGTCGCCGGATCGCACCGGCATGGCCGGAAGTCCCAGCGCCTCGAGATCGGGATAGGAACCGTCGAGAAGCGGCTCACTGAAGATCCGGTTGTGGATCGTGTCGTACACCGCGGCGACCGCACGATCCTGGTCGGTATCGTGCAGCGGCAGCACCCATGTGTGGTTGTTCACCAGCCCGACCCGACGGGCACCGCGACCTTGCAGCACCTCAGCTGCCCGGCCGTGCGCGAGCAGCTGGTGGTGCACGGTCGGCAGGGCGCCGAAGAGAAGCTGCTTCCCCGGAGCGAGCGCCCCGGTCGCGTAGCCCTGCAGAGTCGTCATCGCCGGTTCGTTGAGCGTGTACCACTGCGGCACCCGGTCGCCGAGGCGGTCAGCGACGAGTGCCACGTAGTCGGCGAAGCGCTCCGCCGTGTCGCGGTTGAGCCAACCGCCGTCCGCTTCCACCGCGCTCGGCATCTCCCAGTGATACAGCGTGGGAAAAGGGGCGACGCCGGCTTCGAGCAACGCGTCGACGAAGCGGGAGTAGTGATCGAGCCCCGCGGCGTTCGCGGGGCCGGCGCCGTCCGGCTGCACTCGTGCCCACTGGATCGAGAAACGGTAGTGATCCACGCCGAGGCCGGCGACGAGCGTGATGTCGGCTTCCGGGTGTCGGTAGCTGTCGCAGGAGGGCTCGGCCTTGGAGCCGTCCTTCACGGCCCCCGGCACGTCCACGAAGTCGTCCCAGATCGACCTCCCCCTCCCGTCCGCGCTGCGAGACCCTTCGATCTGGAAGGCCGAGGTCGCCGTGGACCAGCGGAAGTGGGGCGGGAAGACCAGCCGGGTGGGATCGGAAAGCATCTCGCTCCTTGACGTCGGTGTCGGGGACACTGCTGATTCTGTACCCGGTACCGCTCTCAGCGCGACTGGGTATCGTGACGAATCTCCCGTGTTTCGGCATCCTGCAGCGACCTCACGGCATCGTTTCGCGCTATCCGGTCGACTGCTGATAGACTCGACTCTTGGCTTGCGTGTGGGTTCTCTCCCTCACGACCGCTGTGCACCAGCCCTCTTCTGTTGCCGGCATTCCATCACACACCTGTACAGAAAGCGTCCACACGTGGCAAACATCAAGTCGCAGATCAAGCGCAACAAGACCAACGACAAGGCTCACGAGCGCAACAAGGCCGTGAAGAGCGAACTCAAGACGGTCATCCGCACCGCTCGCGCGGCCGTCGCCACCGGCGACAAGGCTGCTGCCGAGGCCGCCCTGAAGACGGCTACGCGCAAGCTCGACAAGGCCGTCAGCAAGGGCGTCGTGCACAAGAACCAGGCAGCGAACCGCAAGTCGGCCATCGCCAAGAAGGTCGCCGCTCTCTGAGCCTGAACCTTTTCTGAAGAAGGCCCGCACCTCACGGTGCGGGCCTTCTTCATTCCCCGAACGGCTGGCGGGTCGCGATGACCGTCACCATGCGCTCGAGGGCGAAGATCGGATCGCGCGCGGCGCCCTTGACCTCGGCGTCTGCCCGCGCGGTCGCCTGGATCGCCATGCCCAGCGATCGCTCGTTCCAGCCGGACAGGTCGCGGCGCGCGCGATCGACCTGCCAATCCTTCATGCCGAGGCGCTGCGCGAGCTGCCGGCTGGGTTCGCGGTTTCCGGCCACACGAGCCATAGTGCGGAGCTTCATCGCGAAGGCCGCGACCATCGGCACGGGATCGGCACCGGAGGCCAAGGCGTGCCGAAGCGAAATCAGCGCCTCGCCATAGCGTCCGGCGATCGCCGTGTCGGCGACGACGAACGCCGACACCTCGACACGGCCACCGTAATACTTGGTGACGACGTCTTCGCTGATGTCACCCTCGACATCACCGATGAGCTGCTGACATGCGGCGGCGAGCTCGGTGAGGTCGTCGGCGAAGGCGGAGACGAGGGCGCGAAGGGCCGCCGGGGCGATGCGCTTCTTGGCGGTGCGGAACTCGCCCGCAGCGAAGTCGACACGGTCGCTGTCGCGCTTGATCGCCGGGCAGGCGATCTCGATGCCGCCACCGGTACCGGCACGAAGCGCATCGAGGAGCTTCTTCCCTCGGACACTCGCGCCGGTGTGCCGGAGCACGATGGTCGCACCCTCCTGAGGCTGCTCGAGGTACGACACCGCCTCCTGCAGGAAGGCGTCTGAGCATTTCTCGACGCCCGAGACCCGCAGGAGTCGCGGCTCGCCGAACAGCGAAGGGGACGCGAGTGCGAGCAGAGTGCCAGGAGCGTAGTCATCGGCACGGATATCGCTGACTTCGAGGGCCGGATCCTCGGCGCGCAGATAGTCCCGGACACCGGCGATCGCACGCTCGGCGCAGATCTCCTCAGGACCCGAGACGAGCACGAGTGGGGCCGGTCGCGGCTCTCGCCAGGACACCTGGGGAACCTTCGTCGGCTTCGCGCCGCCACGGGACGAGGAACGCGGAGCAGCCATGCTGCCAGCCTACCCGGGGTCGCCGACGCTCGATCCGGTGACTGCCCCCTCTTCGCCCGCATTCCGCTCCGTCCACACCTCCAGCTCGCCGTCGCGCAACCCGAGAAGGATGCGCCCCTGCTCATCGGTGCGCAGTATGTGAGCGCCGACTGCGTCGAGGATGTCGATGGTCTCCTGTCGGGGATGCCCGTAGTCGTTGTCCGCTCCCGCGCTGAACAGGGCTGCCACCGGTCCCAGCGCCTCGTACAGCCCGGGGTCCTGATCCGCGCTGCCGTGATGGGCCACTTTCACCACGGTGTACGCGCCGCGGATCTGACCCGATGCGACGAGCATCCGCTGCGGTGTCGCCGCCAGGTCCCCGAGGAAGATCGCACGGGGCACATCGCCTCCGCTGATCTCCCAGACGATGCTGGCGTCGTTGCCCGCGGGGAACGCCGCCGAGCCCGGCCGAGGCCACAGCACACGCCACGATGCGGTGCCGAGTTCTCCGCGCATCCCGGTCGCAGCGTCGACCGCTGTCGCACCGGCGGCGGACAGATCGTTCAACATCCGTTGATCCGCTTCCTCCCCGATCGGACCGTGCAGAACGGTTTCCACGCGCCCCCGCACGGCATCGACACCACCCACGTGATCGAGATCGAAGTGCGTGAGCACGAGCAGATCGATACGTTCAATGCCGAGCGAGCTCAGGCATGCCGCCAGCGGGGCAGCTTCAGGGCCGGTGTCGATGAGGGCGACCTCGTCATCGGAACGGACCAGCAGGGCATCTCCTTGACCGACGTCGCATGCGGCGATCGACCATCCATCCGGCGTGGTCGCCGTCACGAGCGGCCCGGTGAGCACGAGATGCGCGCCGGCGAGAGACAGCGTGCTGACGACCACCGCGAATGCCCCTGCGCGCAGCCGCCGCAGGAACGCCGGCGCCTGAACGGGGCGGATGATCACGAGCCCCAGCGCCGCGCTGAGGACGGCCACGAGCAGGGAGCTTCCGAGGCCGGGGACGACGAGCACCTGCGCGCCGGGCAACTGCGCCGTCGTGGTGGCGGTCGACGCGATCCAGGCGGCGGGCAGCCAGGCGGATGCTGCGAGCAGATCCGCGAGCGCGGGCACCGGAGCGGCGAGACATGCGAGCAGCCCGATCACGGTCGCCAGCGGCGCCGCCGGAGCGGCGAGAAGGTTCGCCGCGAGGCCGATCAGCGACTGCTGCTCGGCGAAGAGCGCGATGATCGGCCCGCAGACGAGCTGCGCAGCGAGCGGCACGGCGATGGCCAGCGCCAGAGGTTCCGGCATCCATCGGCCAAGACCTGCGGCCAGCGGGCGCGCCAGCACGATCAGGGCGCCCGAGGCCGCCGCCGACAGCGCGAACCCCGGCGTGGCCGCCAGCCACGGATCGACCAGCAGTATCCCGACGACACAGACCGCAAGTACCCCGCTCCCGGCGCTCGGCCGGCCGAGAAGCACGGTGAGCATCGCGAACCCGGCCATCACCGCTGCCCGGACAACGCTCGGTTCGGGCGTGACCAGCACGACGAACGAAGCCAGCGCACTGAGCGACAGCACGACGCGCAGCGTACGTCCACCGCGGCAGAGCGCCGTGAGCCAGAACACGGCACCGACGACGATCGCACAATTCGCGCCGGACACGGCGGTGAGATGGCTCAGGCCGCTCGTACGCATGTCGTCATTGAGGTCCGTCGGCACCGCCCGGGTGTCGCCGACCGCGAGTCCAGGAAGCAGTCCGGCACCTGGTTCCGGCAAGCGCACCGAGCGCTCGATGAAGTCGTGTCGTACCTGGGCAGCGACGCCGAACACTCCGGATGCCGGGCTGATGATCTCTGCCTCACTCACGAAGACGATCAATGCGGCGCGTTCACCGGCGTCCGTCGCCATCGCCTCACCCACCACACGGATGCGGGCGCCGAGGTCGAAGCCGTCGCCGGGATCGACGCCGATGCGCACCGATGCGGACGCCGGCGTCGCGGAATCGGGCGGTCCTGCGCGGGTCGTGCGTGCGTCGAACCAGAGCCGACCGTCCTGGCCGATGGATGCCGACGAGCTGATCTCGGCGAACACCTCGACGACGCGGCCGTCGTGCGCCGCGACCTCGGTTCGCGATGGCGCCGCGAAGCCGACCGCCACCGCTGTCGCTGCCGCGGACGCGAGCAGCACGACCGCGAGACCTCCGCGGACGAGCTCGGTTCGTCCACGCTGCCGCGCGGTGAGCAGCCCGAGAAGCGTCAGCGCGAGCATCCCGCACACGACGGCACACCCCCATACCACTTGCGGCAGGAGCACGCAGAGGAGCGCGGCGCCCCAGACGGCCGCGGCGAGCGGCACGAGACGCAGCTCGCGCGCCTTCACACGCGCACCCCCTCGCGCAGGCCCGCGAGCATCTTCTCGCCGATCCCCGGCACGGCGAGAAGATCATCGACGGACTGGAACCGCCCGTTCTCATCTCGCCACGCGATGATCCGCTGCGCCAGCGCAGGACCGATCCGCGGCAGCGTCTCGAGCGCCGCCTGGTCGGCCGCGTTCAGGTCGATCCGCGCGTCTCCCGGTGGCGCCGCCCCCGGTGGGGCACCGGGCTCCCCCATCGGCGGAACGATGATCTGCTCCCCGTCCGCCACCACGCGCGCCAGGTTGACCGCCTGGAGGTCGGCCGCCTCGGTGGTGCCACCGGCTGCGGCCAGCGCGTCGACCAGTCGCGCATCCAGGTCGAGAAGGTACAGCCCGGGCTTCTCGACCTCGCCGAGCACGTGCACGTACAGCTCGCCGGCGACGTCGGGCGCATCCCCGTCACCGGCGACCGGCAGCGATTCCACCGGTGCCGCTTGGCCGCGCAGGATTCCCATGCCCACGGCGCCGGAGAGCACGACCAGCGCCAGCACCACGGCCGCGCCGATGCTCAGCCGTCGCCGGGCATTGCTCCCGGATGCCGACTCAGTCGCTGTCACCCGGTAACGCTAAGCCGGAGCGTCCGCGCCTGAAGAGGACGATGCCGCCATCGGTGGAAAGGTCACCGCGCCGTCGTGATGTGCAGACGAAGACGAAGCGCGTGCCGCACGGGCCATCGAGCTGCCTGAAATCAGGAGGACGTCCCCAGATCAGGAGGTTTCAGGCGGAAACGTCCTGATCTGGGGCGAACGTCCTGATCCGGGGCACAAGACCGGTCGGCGTCCCGTGGGAGTACCAACGTGAGAGACGAGCCTCAGCCCTTGACGACGAAACTGACGATCTTCGGGGCGCGCACGACGACCTTCACGATCTCCTTGTCGCCGATCGAGCGGATCACCCGCTCGTCGGCGCGTGCGAGCGCCTCGAGGTCCGCCTCGCCGATACGCGCGGGCACCTCGAGCTGTGCGCGCACCTTGCCGCCCACCTGCACGACCGCGGTGACGGTGTCCTCAACGAGCAGCGCGGGATCGGCGGAACGCCACGTCACCAGGCCGACGGAGGGCTCGTGACCGAGCGCCTCCCACATCTCCTCCGCCGTGTGCGGCGCGATGAGGTCGAGCATCACGGCGATCGTCTCCGCGGCCTCGCGCACAGCGGGGTCTCCCGCGCTCGCCGGGCCATCGATGGTCTTGCGGGTGAGGTTCACCAGCTCCATCAGTCGTGCGACGAGCACGTTGAACTTGGTCTGCTCGACCAGCCCAGGCGCGTCTGAGAGGAGCTTGTGCGTCGCGCGACGAAGCGCTGCGTCGCCGCCGTCGAACACCACGTCGACAGGGCTCGAGACATCGTGCGCGATCCGCATGACGCGTGCCAGGAACTTCTGCGCACCGGTCGTCGAGACGTCGGCCCAGTCCTTGTCGTCCTCGACGGGACCGGCGAAGGCCAGCGCGACGCGGAGGGCGTCTGCACCGTGTGCATCCAGCTCCTCTTCGAAGAGCACCAGGTTGCCCTTGCTCTTCGACATCTTCGCGCCGTCGAGGAGAACCATGCCCTGATTGATCAGATTGGAGAACGGCTCGGTGAAGTCGATCAACCCCATGTCGAACAGCACCTTGGTGATGAACCGCGCGTAGAGCAGGTGCAAAATGGCGTGCTCCACGCCACCCACATACGAGTCGACAGGCGCCCAGCGATCCGCTTCGGCCGGCTCGAAGGCGACGGTGTCGCTGTTCGCGGACAGGAACCGCAGGAAATACCAGGAGCTGTCCACGAAGGTGTCCATGGTGTCGGGATCGCGCAGCACAGGATCGCCTGTCGCCGGGTCCACCGTGCGCACCCACGACTCGGCGGCGCCCAGAGGAGAGGAACCCTTCGGCTTCAGGTCGAGACCCTCGACGCTGGGCAGCTTCACCGGCAGCTGATCTTCGGCGACCGGGATGATCCGGCCGTCCTCGGCGTGCAGCATCGGGATCGGCGTGCCCCAGAACCGCTGACGCGAGATCAGCCAGTCACGGAGGCGGTAGTTCTTCGCGGCGCGCCCGGTACCGGATGCCTCCAGCTGCTCGATCGCGCGGGCGATCGCGTTGCGCTTGGAGAGTCCGTTGAGGGCTCCCGAGTTGATCAGGCGCCCCTCGCCGGTGAGGGCGATGCCCGTGCTGGACGGATGCTGCTCATCGAGAGCCACGCCGGTGTCGATCGGCACACCCTCGTCATCGACCTCGATGATCGGCATCGCACCGGTGATCGGCGCCGTCGTGTCGACGACGACCGTGATCGGCAGGTCGAAAGCTCGGGCGAAGTCCAGGTCGCGCTGGTCGTGCGCCGGGACAGCCATCACGGCGCCGTGGCCGTAGTCGGCGAGTACGTAGTCGGCGGCCCAGATCGGCAGCTTCTCGCCGTTCACCGGGTTGATCGCGAAGCGGTCAAGGAAGACGCCGGTCTTCGGGCGGTCCGTGGACTGCCGGTCGATGTCGGTTTCCATCTGCACCTGCGTCAGGTACGTCTGGAAGCGCTCGCGCACGTCGGCCGGAGCATCGGCGGCGATCTCGGCCGCCAGATCGGAATCGGGAGCCACCACGAAGAAGGTCGCGCCGTGCAGCGTGTCAGGCCGCGTGGAGAAGACCGTGACCGGCTCGTCACGACCTTCGATACGGAAGTCGACGTCGGCGCCGACCGAGCGGCCGATCCAGTTGCGCTGCATCTGCAGCACCTTGTGCGGCCAGAAGCCCTCGAGCTGGTTCAGGTCGTCGAGCAGGCGGTCGGCGTAATCGGTGATCTTGAAGTACCACTGCGTGAGCTTCTTCTTCACGACCTCGGCGCCGCAGCGGTCGCAGCGGCCGTCGACGACCTGCTCGTTCGCCAGCACCGTCTGGTCGTTCGGGCACCAGTTCACCGGGCTCTTCTTGCGATAGGCCAGGCCGCGCTCGTGCAGCTTCAGGAACAGCCACTGGTTCCAGCGGTAATACTCCGGATCGGACGTGTGCAGCACACGCGACCAGTCGAAGGAGACCCCGTAGGCCTGGAACGCCTTCTTCTGCTGTGCGATGTTCTGGTACGTCCACTCCCGCGGGTCCGCGCCCTGACGGATGGCGGCGTTCTCGGCCGGTAGACCGAACGAGTCCCACCCGATCGGGTTGAGCACGTTGTGCCCGCGGTGCCGCCAGAAGCGCGCCACGATGTCGGAGTAGAGGTAGTTCTCCGCGTGGCCCATGTGCAGGTCACCGGAGGGGTACGGGAACATCGCCAGCACGTACCGCCGCGGGCGCTTGTCTTCGGCTCCGCCGGCGAGGAAGGTCTCGTTCTCGGCCCAGTACTTCTGCCACTTGGCTTGGATGTCGTGCGCCGAAGCGGGCGCGTCGACGGTCTCGGCGGAGGAAGGCTGGTGCTCGGACAACGAAAACGACCAATCTGAGAAGAAAGTGGGGTCAGTTCAGGATATCCGAACCCCAGTGTCCGGGCAGGACGGCGCCGAGTGCCGCCAGCGGCGCCCTGGCCTTCGTGGCGACCTCGGCGACTTCGGCTGCCGGCACCGATCCCCAGGTGATCCCGCCACCGGCGCCCACCACGGCAGCGGTCTGCTCGATCACGATGCTGCGGATCACCATCGCCAGGTCGAGTGCGCCGTCGACGCCGACGTATCCGAAGCATCCGGCATAGATGCCCCGGGGCCCGCCCTCCAATTCGTGCAGCCGGGTCATCGCCGAGAGCTTCGGCGCCCCCGTCATGCTCCCCGCCGGAAAGGTCGCCTCGAGGAGTTCGGCGACCGTCGTGCCCGACGCCGCCTTCCCGCTTACGGTGCTCACCAGTTGATGCACGGCCGGGTAGCTCTCCACCTGCCACAGCGCGTCCACCCGGATCGACCCCGGTTCGCACACCCGGGAGAGGTCGTTGCGCATGAGATCGACGATCATCACGTTCTCGGCCCGCTCCTTGGCGTTCACGGCGAGTTCTGCGGCGAGAGCCGCGTCCTCCGCCGCATCCGCGCTGCGGGGTCGGGTTCCCTTGATCGGGCGGGTGCGGATGACGCCTCCGGCCGCGTGCAGGAACTGCTCAGGACTCGCGCTGAGCAGAGCACGCCCGCCGATGCGCACGAACCCCCCGTGGTGCGCCGGCGTCGCGGCGCGGAGTCGAAGGTAGGCGGCGACGGCATCATGCTGCCCTGGAACGGTGAACCGCGTGGTCAGGCAGAGCTGATAGGCGATGCCCGCCCTGATCAGCTCGCGGCAGCGCTCGATGAGCTGCATGTATTCTGCGGGCTCGTGTCTGGCCAGCGCAGAAATTGCAACGTCAGTCGAGACGGGGACGGCGGATGCCACGGCACGCGGTTCCGCCACGAGCGCCGCCCACTCGTCCAGATCGCTTTCCTCCGCGAGCACCCAGACACGATCGGCCGCGTGATCGAAGGCCACGACCCGGCGGGCGCGCAGCCACGACCTCCCCACGCTCGCGGAAGTCGGCGCCCCGGCCGCCGCGGCGCCGCTCTCGTAGTCGCACCAGCCCACCCAGCCGCCCAGGAACGGCGGAGCGTCGGCATCGCCTCCCGTCACCGAGTCGATGCGCACAGCATCCGGATCCCCGACGCGCTCGCCGGTGCCGATGAAGCTCCAGCCCTCGCGGGCGGCCGTCCCGGCATCCAGCCAGAACACGTCCGGCGAGACGGACTCGAGCGCCATGAACAGCGCGGAAGGGTCGGTCCACCCGGACAGGACGCGACTACTCAGGCGATCGGGCACGTTTCCAGGGTAGAGCCGCGATGCGTCCCGTATCCTCATGGAGTGGATGAGATCGTGCCGTGGTTGATCGACTTTATGCGGTCCATCGACCCGGTTGCCCGCACGCTCGTCGCGGGGCTCGCCGTGATGTTGGAGACCAGCGTCCTGATCGGCCTGGTGTTCCCAGGCGACACGGTGGTCCTCATCGCCTCCATCGGCATCACGAGCCTCCCCGAAGCGGTCGCGATGGTCGTCGCCGTCGTGGTCGGTGCGCTGATCGGCGAGAGCATCGGCTTCTGGCTCGGCAGATGGATCGGTCCGCATATCCGCGCTTCCTGGGTCGGCCGACGGGTCGGCGAGGAGAACTGGGTGCGCGCAGAGCGCTATCTCGCGCGCAGAGGCGGCATCGCAATCTTCCTGTCGCGCTTCCTGCCGGTGCTCCACTCGCTCGTCCCACTCACCGTGGGTATGAGCCACTACTCGTACCGCCGCTTCCTCGCGTGGACCGCACCCGCGTGCCTGCTGTGGGCCACTGCCTACGTGAGCGTCACGTCTCTGGCGGCCGGAAGCTTCGACGAGCTCGCCGACCGGGTCCACTATGCGGGATACATCTTCGTTGGCATCATCGCGCTGTTCCTGATTGCGGTGTTCGTCGGTAAGAAGGTCATCTCACGCCTCGAGGCCCGCCACCTCGAGACTCCGGACGCGGATGCCGCGACCGACGTGAAAGACTGAACCGATGCCAAAAGTTCCCCCGGCACCCCGGATCCACTGGTTCGCGCGACTCGAGCACCGTCTTCACGTGTGGCGCGAGGGCCGCGCGCGCCGTCGCGGCCGTGCCGCGACGATCCTGCCCTTCCCCGGCTATGGCGGCGCCGGCTGGGTGCGCGTCACCGGCCGTGTGCTCATCGTGCGCCCGCAACGCGCGACCAAGAACGGCGAACCGGCGAGCGTGCGCGGTTGGCGCAGCTTCGTCGGAATCCCGGTGAGCTTCGCCACGGTCAGCATCGATATCGGCGGCAAGGTGCACGAAGTCGTGGCCGATCGTGGCGGCGTCATCGACACCTCGATCGCGGCCGACCTCCCCGCCGGCTGGCAGAGCTTCACGATGTCGGTCGAAGGACAGGACCCCGTCGAGTCCACCGCGTTCATCGCCGCAGACGGCGTG
Organism: Microbacterium sp. LWO13-1.2; assembly: GCF_038397725.1. Lineage (NCBI taxonomy): Bacteria > Bacillati > Actinomycetota > Actinomycetes > Micrococcales > Microbacteriaceae > Microbacterium > Microbacterium sp. LWO13-1.2. The sequence goes on along the minus strand of NZ_CP151634.1, from coordinate 2,800,062 downwards.
CGGTTCGGTGTCGTCTCGGACGTCGACGACACCGTCATGGTGACCGCGCTCCCCCGGCCCTTCATCGCCTTCTGGAACTCGTTCGTCGTCGACGAGCACGCCCGCCTGCCCGTCCCGGGAATGGCGGTCCTGCTCGATCAGCTCCTCCGGGAGCATCCCGGTGCCCCGATGATCTACCTGTCCACCGGCGCCTGGAACGTGGCGCCGACCCTGCGCCGGTTCCTCGGGAGGCACCTGTTCCCCGCCGGCGCCATGCTGCTCACCGACTGGGGTCCGACCCACGACCGCTGGTTCCGCAGCGGCCGAGAGCACAAGCTCACGAACCTGCGTCGGCTGGCGACCGAGTTCCCCGATGTGAAATGGCTGCTGATCGGCGACGACGGGCAGCATGACGAGTCGATCTACACGCAGTTCATGGAAGAGCATCCCGACTCCGTCGCCGGTGTCGCCATCCGTCGCCTGCTGCCTGCGGAAGCCGTGCTCGCGGGTGGGCGCGCCGACCCCGAGCCGCATGCTGACGACCCGGCCCCGTGGGTGAGCGCCGAGGACGGCGCGGGTCTGCGCGATCTGCTCGGTGATGTCGGCATCCTGCGCTGAGATGGCCCTCCCACGCAGCGACTGGTCGGAGCTCGAACGGGCGCACCACGAGCGCGCGGACCAGCTGACCGCCGAGCACCGCGCGCGGTCGGCACGCGGCGAGAAGCATCCGGTGTGGGACTTCCTGTTCACGTACTACTCGTACAAGCCCGCCCAGATACGTCGTTGGCACCCGGGCGCCGGGGTCGAACTCGAGCAGGCCCCGGAGCGGGTGGATTGGCGCTGGTACTCCCCCGGCTCCTCTGCCGATTCCGCCGTCCCCGATGCGGCCGCCTTCGCACGCGAGAAGCCGGACCTCGCGGGGTTGATCGAGCGGATGCTGCGCCGCACCGCGTCGCGACCCGGCCAGTTCGGCTGCTTCGGCCTGCACGAATGGGCGATGGTCTACCGAGACAAGGAACACCGCCATCCGGCGCCGCTGCGTCTCGGGCAGGCCGAGACCGACGCGGTGGTGGAGAGTCACGAACTGCGCTGCACGCACTTCGACGCGTTCCGCGTCTTCACGCCGGAAGCGGTGCCGCGCAACCGCAACGACCTCAGCCGTGATGTGCAGCCGCTGTTCGAGCAGCCGGGGTGCCTGCACGCCGGGATGGATCTGTACAAGTGGGCGATGAAGCTCGGGCCGCTGGTGCCCGGCGAGCTGCTGCTCGACACGTTCGAGCTGGCCAGAGACATCCGGCTGCTGGACATGCAGGCGGCGCCGTACGACCTCACCGCGTGGGGTGTCGAACCGGTTCGGATCGAGACCGTCGACGGAAAAGCGGAGTACGTGCGTCGGCAGCGAGGGTTCGCCGATCGCGGCGCGTTGCTGCGTAGGCGGCTGCTCGGCGCCTGGCTGGGTCAGGAGACGGGCGCGCACTCCGCGCAGAGCGCCCACCCTGAGCCGGCCCCCGCGAGTTCCAGCCGTAACGTGAGCACCCGTTCCGCCGCTTCCTGAAGCCGCTCCACGGGGAGGGCTCCCGCCTCGACGGCAGCGACGATTCCGGCCGTCAGCTGTGCGGCGGTCTCGGGTGTGGAGTGAGCGATGGTGAGTACGAGGTCGGTGCCGGCGGCCAGCGCCGCGACGGCGTTCGCGACCGGATCCGCGTATGCCGGAATACCGGTCGACTGGAGCATGCCGAGATCGTCGGTGATGATCACACCGTCGAATCCGAGTTCCTCACGGGCGATCTCGTGCCACCGGGCGGAAAGAGACGCAGGCGCGGGGTCGACCGCCGTGTAGGCGAGGTGCCCGAACATGAGCAGGGATGCGCCGGCATCGATCCCGGCGATGAACGGCAGCGCATCCGCCGCGCGCCACTGCTCGATCGTCATGGCGGTGGAGGGGATCTGCTGGTGAGAATCTCCCGGTGCCGCACCGTGCCCCGGGAAATGCTTCAGTGTAGAGGCGAGGAACTGCTCCTCGGCGGTGACAGCGGCGGCGACCCGATCTGCCGCACTCTGAGGGTCGGCCCCGAGGGAACGACTGAAGATGAACGACGAGCCGTCGGCGGTCGTATCCGCGACGATGCCGAAATTCACGTTCGCTCCCCCGCGCGCCACGAGCGAGGCGCGGGCAGCGAACGCCGCCGAGGTGGCCGCCGGGGTCGAGTCCTTGAGGGTGGGCGCGGCGGGGAAATCGTCCCAGCCGATGCGCGAAACGTCGCCGCCCTCCTGGTCGATGGCGATGAGGGGCGGAAGCTCGGGATCGATCGTGAGCGCCGCGGTGACCCCGAGCAGTTCGGCTTCTGAACCGGGAACGTTCGACCCCATCAGGATGAATCCGCCGAGATTCTCCGCCGACATGAAGGTGCTGAGCGTGGCCGCGTCCGTGCTCGGAATGTGCCCCATCACGACACTCGCCGCCTGCTCCTGGACGCTCATCGCCGAGACGATCGTCTCGGCCCGGTCAGCCGGACCGCTCTTCCGTGCGGTGTCGACCACGCCGGCGCGCTCGAGATCCGCCGACGCGGCCGCGGGAGTGAGCGCTGCGACGGCGACCATCAACGCTCCGGCAACCCGGACGGTGAGGTTTCGGCGCATCCGTCCAGCCTACGACGCCTTTTCTCCGGTCGCTGAGCGAGCGGGCGACGCGCCGGTCAGCGGGCGAGGGCGACGTCGATCGGCTCGGAGGATTCCGGGGTTCCGTTGCCGAAGCGGATGGTCCGTCCGATCGTGGGCGACGCTTCCAGCGTTGCGGCGATCACGGCGGCGACATCGGCACGGGACACTGCGCCGCGATCCGAAGGGTCGAGTTCGATCCGCCCGGTCGAGGAGTCGAGCGTGAGCGTACCGGGGGCGAGGATCGTGCCCTCCAGATCCGTCCCTCGCAGATACTCGTCTGCCGCCCACTTCGCGTCGGCGTAGGGAAAGAAGCCGTCGTCCTCGGGGATTCCGTGCTCGGCGGTCGATCCGAGCCACGACACCATGACGTAGCGGCGGACGCCGGCGGCTTCCGCCGCATCCATCGTTCGGATCGCGGCATCGCGATCGACGGCATAGGTCCGCTGCGGAGCACCACCTCCGGCACCCGCCGACCAGACCACCGCATCGTGGGCGCGGATCAGGTCGGCGAGAGCGGCGACATCCAATTCCTCGATATCGGCCACCACGGGCGTCGCCCCGGTCTGCTCGACCTCGGCGGCGTGCGCCGGATTCCGGATGATCGCCGTGACTTCGTCACCACGTGCGACGAGCAGCGGGGCAAGCAGAAGGGCGATGCGGCCGTGGCCGCCGAAAACGATGATGCGGGACATGAGGTCTCCTCTGGTCGGTGCTCAGCGAGGCCGCTGCGAGCCGTCGATGACGAACGCCTGCGGGTGGCTCGGAAGGTAGCGCACGACGACGCTCCCGCTCGATGGGATGGCGTCACGCGCAGGGTAGACGGACGGGGTGAAGAAATTGCTCTCGAGGGTGTACTCGACGCCGTCTGCGGTGGTGAATGTGACCCAGTCCCCATCGATGGTCGCGGTGGTCGGACGGCCGTTCTCGTGGATGTAGGCGCGGGTGACCGGCACTCCGGTCAGACCCAGGATGCCGAGGATCAGAGAACCGAGCATCAGGAAGGCGAGCACCCGGAAGACGATTCGACTGAGACGACCGAGAAACTCACCCCGTGGTCGCGCATCGAGCGTCAGCAGGCCCTCCCGCTCACGGATGCTGCGCAGCCGCCCTCCTGGTGCGGTGCCGCGGGCCGACATCGCGAACAGCCCGAGAAGGGAGAAGCCTGCGATGAAGACCATCGCGTAGCCGTGCGCGACCGGGAAGTTGATCAGCCAGATGAGCGTGTCCATCGGGTTCATCGCCCCTCCTCCTTCTCGATCGTGACGGCGACCGTCTGGGGATCTTCCCTGCGGTAGAACGCCCAGATCGGCGCGCCGACCTGGAATCTCGAGATCGCGTCGGGGTGCACGAACACCGTGGTGTCCGCCTCCCACGTCGACAGGCCCTCCGGTGCCATCAGCACCCGAAGCGCGAGCTCGCTCTGCCCCTCTCGGCGTCGCCCGGTCGGTCGCACGGTCAGGACCGATGCCGGCACCTGAGTTCCCGTGGTGCGCGCCTTCACCAGTCGTGGATCGAGGAGACCGCGCTCGATGCGCCAGTTCAGCATCGCCTCGCGCACCGTCGGGTCGGTGAGGTCGGCGAGCTCGACCGTGTCCTGATCGGTCATGCTGTAGCGCACCGGCAGCGGCTGGCCGACCTGCAGCATCCCAAATTCACTCGCATCCACCAGCATCCGGAGCTGACCGACGAACTCGTCGCCCATGCGCGGCGTCACGCGGATGAACAGGTCGTACTGCGGCACGTCGTTGACCGTGAGGCCGGTGCGTGAGACCTCGACGATCCGCCCGACGCCGATCTGCGCGTCGCCGCGCACGCGCTTGCGGCGGCCGAGGCCGCCCATCGTGCCGCCGAAGGTGAGGAGGAGCCCCCAGGCCACGCCGATCATGATCGGGGCGCCGAGCTTGTCGCCGCCGAACGGAAGGATCGACTGACGCTGATTCACTCCGAACAGGCCCTCCCCGACCCAGATGATGAGCCAGGCCGAGAGCAACAGCCAGATGATCGTGAAGACGATACGGAGCATGCGCTCAGCGTAGCGAGATGGCTCGGTCCGTGTCCTGCAGCGCGCCCGACGCGGCGAGCTGATGCTGTACGCCGCGCGCCGCGGTTCGACCCGCACGATTCGCCCCGATGGTGCTCGCAGACGGGCCGTACCCGACCATCTGCACGCGAGGGTCCCCGACCGCAGTCGTGCCGCGGCCATGGCGGTCGAGCTGAATACCGCCCGCTGCGCTGCGCAGGTGCAAGGGAGCCAGATGACTGATCGCCGGGCGGAAGCCGGTGGCCCAGAGGATGACGTCGACGCGCTCGAACGCACCATCGGCCCAGCGGACCCCGTCAGGCTCGATGCGCGAGAACATCGGTCGTCGTGCGGCATACGCTCCCCGCCGCTCAGCCTCTCGCTCTTGAGCGCGCAGCATGAGGCCGGTGACGCTGACCACGCTCTGCGGTGGGAGCCCCTGGGCGACGCGCTGCTCGACGAGAGCGACAGCGGCGGCACCCGCCTCCGGGGTGAAGTCGGAGGTGATCCAGACGGGCTCGCGCCGGGTCGCCCAGAGCGTGTCGGTGATCGGCGCGAGCGCGCCGATGAACTGCACAGCCGATGCTCCGCCGCCGACGACGAGCACTCGTCTGCCGCGGAAATGCTCGGGGCCGGGGTAGTCGACCGTGTGCAGCTGTTCGCCGAGGAAGGTCTCCATCCCGGGGTAGTGCGGCATGAACGGCTGGGTCCACGTGCCGGTCGCGTTCACGAGGGTACGGGTGCTCCAGGTGCGCTCGCCGGCATGCACGACGAGGATACCGTCGTCGTCCGTCACCTGATCGACACGCACCGGTCGCACGATCGGGAGCGCGTGCGCACGCTCGTACTCCGCGAAGTATGCCGGAACGGCCATATTCGCCCGTTCGCTGTTCCGCGGCGGCGGGGCCGAACCGGGGAGTTCGGCCACCCCGTGCACGTCCTGCATCGTCAGCGCGTCCCAGCGGTGCCGCCAGGCGCCCCCGGCTTCGGCATCCGCGTCGAGGACGACATGATCGATCCCGAGTCTCGTGAGGTGGTACGACGCGGAGAGCCCGGCCTGACCTGCACCGATCACCACGCTCTCAAGAATGCTCACCATGGAGTGAACGCCCCGAGCCTCGGAGTTGTTCCGCCGCTCGAACTCAGAGCGAGATCTGGTAGTGCGTGAACCCCGTGTTCGTCGCGACGCGGTCGTAGAGGGTACGCGCGGTCGCGTTGCCCTCCTGCGTGAGCCAGTAGAGCTTCGCGCAACCGGCTTGTTCGGCCCATTCGCGCACGTGCGCGATCATCGCCCGACCGCTACCGCTGCCACGGGCATCCGGGGCGACGAACAGGTCCTCGAGATAGCAGTACTCCCCCGTGCTCCACGTCGCCGCGTGCGTCAGCCAGTGCACCAGGCCGATCGCATGCCCCTCTTCGTCGATTGCGAGCGCGCCGTGCAGTTCGCGGTCTTTCACGAGACGATCGAACGTGGCGCGAGTGACATCGTCCGCGATCTCGGATTCATAGAACCGCAGGTATCCGGACCACAGAACGGACCATTCCTCGAAGTCGTCTTGCTGGATCGCTCGGATACTCGTCACGGGGTCAGCCTAATCCGCTCGCCCCTCGTGCCACAGGCAGGCTGTTCGATTGGCCCTTCGCCCGATCCGTGTAGTACGCTATTCGAGTTGCCCCGGCTTCTACGGGGCAGCGTTTGGGCCTGTGGCGCAGTTGGTAGCGCACCTGCATGGCATGCAGGGGGTCAGGGGTTCGAATCCCCTCAGGTCCACCGAATCAGAACGATCAAACCTTGCTCGGCGTCAGCGCCAGCAAGGTTTTTTCGTGCGGTCAGCGGGTCTGGTAGCGCACATAGAGCAGCCCGTTTTCGAAGGCACGCTGCTCGACCAGGTCGAGATCGAGACGTACGCCATCGGGGAAGAACCGCTTGCCCCCGCCCACGACGCTCGTGGTGATGAAGAGGTGGTATTCATCCACCAGGCCGGCAGCGATCGCGTGTGCAGCAAGCGTCGGGCCGTCGACGCTGAGGTCGTGATCGGACTCCGCCTTGAGCCGGCGCACAGCGTCCGGGTCGAATGACCGCTCGATCCGGGTCTTCGCGCTCGACACCGACTCGAGCGTGGTCGAGTAGACGACCTTCTCCGCGGCCTGCCAGTCGCGTGCGTACTGCGCGATGTACGGCGGCACATCGGGCAGGGCGTGCGCGGTCTCCCAGAAGACCATCGTCTCGTACATCCGCCGTCCGTAGAGATAGGTACCCAGGTGACGGAACGTGTCACCGATGAACGTGTGCACCTCCTCATCCTCGGCGCCGCTGCCGAGATCGCCCTCCGCCGCTTCGGCGTAGCCGTCGAGCGAGGTGAACATCGAGTAGATGAGCTTGGCCATGTTCGGCTCCTTTACATGAGGTGAGTCGGCTGACTCACTACGGGACGGTACTCCTTTCGTTATGGTGAGTCAAGTGACTCACCTCTGTGTCATACTGGGCGCATGGCACGAGCACTCTCCCAGTACCACCGAGGCGTCGCGGCCGCCAACCGTGCGGCGATCCTGGATGCGTCAACCACCCTGTTCCTCGAGCATGGGTACGATCGGACCTCGCTGGCGCGCGTCGCCGAGAACGCCGGGGTCTCCAAGGCGACGCTGTTCAAACAGTTCCCGACGAAGGCAGAACTCTTCGAAGCGACGGTGCTCGCGGCAGGCGATGTTCCTGGCGGCGAATTCGCAGATCCACCCTCCGAAGACTTTCACGCCGGCCTGGTCGTCCTGGGACTCGCCTATGCCGATTTGCTGTCGCGCCCTCAGATGGAGGACTTGATCCGGGTCGTGATCGCCAACCTGCCGAGATTCCCGGAGTTGCGCGAACGCACCTTCAATTTCGGCACGCTGCCCGTCCTCACTGCGCTGGCGCGCTATTTCAAGACGGCGAATGTGGCCGGGACCGCCATCGTCGAGAACCCCGACGTTGCGGCAGCACAGTTCCTCGGGATGATCTCCACCGTCGTCTTCTGGCCACGCCTCATCCACGGCAACTGGTCGCTCGACGAAGCCGAGACGCACGATGTGGTGGACGAAGCGGCACGGACGATGGTGGCACGCTACGGCGCGCCGACGAGTCGCTGACAGTCGCTCCGGCGCGGCTTATAGCGCCACCCGCACCATCGGTCAAGCGGCTCGGGCGCACAGTCCTTTCGTGGTTACAGTCGACGGACAACCCGGCGAAAGGACGCGATCATGTCGAACATCATCCCCCCGATCATTCCCCTCCCTGCTGACGAGACACCGGACGAGAAGCCGTTCGACGATGACCTCGTCACCACCGAGGTGGACGGAGAGACCACGCTCGATCCCGACATCGACGACGATCTGATCGACAGCGCCACAGCCGATCGTCTCGCTGCCGGCGGCTCAGAGGACGACGAGCGCGACGCATTCTGACCGGCGGCGCGCGATGACGAGACCATGGCACCGCCTGGTGAACCCCTCTCGCGCCGAACTGGAAGTGGCGCAGGCTCAGTTCGGACTCCACCCGCTCATACTCGGCGACCTGGGCGAGCATCGACAGCAGCCGAAGTTCGAGACCTTCGGCGACCACCTGTATCTGTCGATCTGGGATGTCGATCGAGGCGGAGTCGAGTCGGCGACGACCGACGTGGATCTGGCGCTCATCTGGAACGGCGATGTGCTGCTTCTGATCCAACGCGGCGACATCGATGAGATTCGCGACCTTGACGCGTTGCTCGCAGGCCCCGGGCCGGTACTCGTGGATTCGCCGATCACCGCGGCGTATCGAGTTCTCGACGCCATCGTGCATGACTTCGTCGAGCTCGCCGCTCAAGTCGAAGGCGACCTCGACGAACTCGAGGCGGACGTCTTCGACAACCGCGTCCATGAGGACTATCAGCGCATCTACCGTCTGCGTCGGCGGATCGGGCGCATCGATCGGGCCGCGACCGGCCTGTCCGAGGCGCTCAGGGCCGCTCGCCAGGAGTTCGAAGCGGCAACGGCGGATCGCCCTAAGTTGCGCCCTTACTTCCATCATCTCGAACTCGACGCGACGGGCGTTGCCGAACTCTCCGCCAACGAGCACGCCTCTCTCGACGCTCTGGTTTCCAGTCATGAGAGCAATGTCGCCACCCGCCAGAACCAGGACATGCGAACGATCTCCGCGTATGCCGCGCTGCTGGCGATCCCGACCGTGATCGGCGGCCTCTACGGCATGAACTTCAAGAACCTGCCGCTCCTGCGATGGGAGTACGGCTGGGTGGCGGTCGGCGTCTCGATCATCGTGCTCGACGTGGTGGCGTACATCGTCTTCCGCCGTCGCGGCTGGCTCGGCGGAGCGGCCGAGAACAACGGCGGAGAAGAATGATCGGTGCCCTCACGTCGCCAGAAGCGGCGGCAGATGCGGGATGGCGACGGGTCGGGTCGCTCGACTCACACTGTTCACCCGTTCCACTTCCTCGAGCACATCGAACGGCGAGGAGTAGCGGGAAGCGAGCGGCAAGTCGCGCAACCACACGACCTCGACCTCGGTCTCCTCGAGTTCGTACACACAGGCCACCACATGACGTGGATCATGCGCCTCATAGCGAAAGTCATTGATGACCCACTCCGTCGACGTCACTCTGCGCAATGAGTAGCGCGGATCCGGCGTTTCAGACATCTGACATCCCTCCAAGGTTTACTCCCAGGGAGATTGTCCGAGCGCTGTCAGGACAAGAAAAGACCCTTGACAGTTTTGCCCACAGCAGTCAGATGTTCTCAGACGTCGAGCACTTCATCGACGAGCATGATGCCTCCCGTCGAATTGGCTGAGTGCATCAGATCTTCGACCCACTGCATGTTCAACTCGGGCGGCTCCTCCTCGTCGAAGACGAACCGAAGAGGAATCGAAGGATGCAGCCAGATCGTCGACCGACCGCCGGGCTCGCTGTCCGAGTGCTTCCAGGACAGGGTGAAGCTCTCCTGGCGACGGAGCTTGGTGGCGATGACCACCTTGAGGTGCGCGAGTGCACGATCGTCGATGTGGATCGGGCGATCTTCGCCGTCGTACAGAAGGGAACCCATCTGTGAACCGTATCGCAGTTCGGAAGCCGCCCTCTGCGCCGGTGGCTTGGGGAACTCAGGCCACGGGGCCAGGGGCTGAGTGCGTGATGCGCGCCGCATCCGCGATCAATGCCCCCACCTTCGTGCCGATGCAGAGACTCACGAAGATCATCGGTGCAGCCGCCAGCGCTTCGGCATCGAACGATGTCATGGCGACGAGTCCTACGGTGCCGGGCACGAGAAGCAGGAAAGCGGGCTGGAAGGACACGGTCGCCGGCACGGCGAGCGTCACGCGTTCCAGGAGGCGCGCCGCGACGAACAGCAGTGCCGCCGCGATCCCGGTCGCGACGGTGTTACCCGTGAACGGTGTGAGCACGACCAGCGCCGCGTAGGTGCAGGTCATGACAAGAACGCTCACGACCGTCAGACGGAACCCGGCTCCGAAGGCGAGACCGATGCCGACCGCGAGGAAGACCACACCGATCCAGGAGAGCCACAGCGGCGGCAGCGCCTGCCACCCGCCGTGATCCGCGGTGACTCCGGCCGCCTGGCCGACGAGCGCCGCCGAATCCGGATCGATGCGCAGGCCGGTGATCGCTCCGCCGGCGAAGATCCCCGCGCTCATGAAGCCGAGCATGATGATCCCGTAGGTGAGACGCGCCGCCCCCGTCACGATGTCGGCAGCGGTGAGTTCGAGCAGCGCATTGGTGATCAACGCCCCAGGAACGAGCAATGCGATCGGCGCGCAGACCGCGAACAGCGGCACCGGCCCGAGATCGAGCCAGGCATCTGCGGCTCCGACGAGCACCGTCGAGACGAAACTCGCCACGAACGGCACGATCGCAGCCGCGGGGCGGAACCTCGACATGAGCGTCGAGATCAAGCCGACCAGGGCTCCGACCAGCAACGCCAGCACGATCGCCCACCACGGGCAGCGGAACAGCATGGCCAGGCCCATCGACAGCAGTCCGCCGCCCACGAGCCACTGCAGTGTCGGGTGCCGGCGGGGCAGGCCGCGGATCCGTTCGACGTGCGGCGGAACCTGATCGAGGCTGAGCTTGCCGACCTCGAGTCGCCTGGCGAGGCGACTGGCATGCGCGGACTGGCGGAAGGTGAGTTCCGCGCCCGTCGAGGCTCCGATCGTTGTCGCCCCCGCAGTGCGCGGCCGACTGACGAGGACGTGCTGGGGCAGGACGGCGAACGCCAGCGCTTCTTCGGGCGCTGTCGCATCGCGCACCTGCTCGAGCGACGCCCGAACATCGGTCACCGACATGCCGGCGTCGAGCAGCAGCGCTCCGAGGTCGCCGAAGACGACTTCGGCATCGGTGTGCGCGAAATCAGGCGTGTGAATCGGGCCGGTCGTATTTTCCACGAGCGGCAACTCCTCGAGCGTGTCTGCGCGGGGGTCGAGGCGGAGTGCTACTCCCCCGTGACCGTTTCCGCGAGCTGGATCGGAACGACAGGGCAGTCCTTCCAGAGGCGCTCCAGGCCGTAGTAGACCCGCTCCTCCTGGTGGAAGACGTGCACGATGAGGTCGCCGAAGTCCAGGAGCACCCAGCGGGCCTCCGACCGGCCTTCGCGGCGCACGCGCTTGTGCCCGGCCTCGATGAGGGTGTCTTCGATCTCATCAGCGATCGCGGCGACGTTCCGCTCGCTGTTTCCGGTGACGAGCAGGAAGATGTCGACGAGCGGAAGCGGCTCGGAGACGTTGAGCGCGACGAGGTCCTCTCCGCCCTTCGAGGCGGCGGCGTTGGCTGCAAGCTGCAGCATCTCTTCGGCGGTTTCAGGTGATTGCATCAGAACACATTCGTGGTGAAGGCGACGATGAGAGCGACCGCCAGTGCGAGGGCCAGACCACCGGCGGTGATCGCCAGAGTCAGCATGAGTTTGTTGCCCTTCTCAGGGGCAGGGGGGCGGATGACTTCACCGGCGGACTTCATCGTGCTGATCGCGGCGCTCGCGGCGATCGGCGTCGGCGAGGATGCCGGCGCCAGTTCACCGTCGATGAGAACCGCGTCGACGTCCTTGCCGTCGGTGGTCCCGTGTGCGTGCCCCTGGGACCCGAGCCCCTGGGGCAGCTCGTAAGAGCCGGTGACGAGCACTTCACCGGTGGAGGCGACGGGACCCGAGAGGGACCCCTCTCCCGGGGACTGCGTGAAGATCAGTGCGCTGGGTGCGATGTGCTGCGATCCGGTCGAGTCGTTCACCGTGAGCAGCTCGTCGAAGGAAGGGGCGAACGGCTTGTGGTCGGCGTCATCACCGAGCAGTCCTCGCCCGAAGGCGGGGCTCACCGTGGGTCGTTCCTCGGCGCGGACATTCGTATCGTCGACCGCGGCCGGCGCGATTTCGTCGTCTTCCGTTGATTCCCGGGAAGTGTCTTCGAAGAGCGTGCCGACCCCGTCGGTTTCCGCAGGAGCGTCCGCGGCGGCGGATTCTTCTCCGGGCGTTGCGGAGTCTTCAATTCTGCTGAAAAGCGGAACGCTGGTGACCATCTCGGCTTCGACGGCCTCGGCGGGCTCCGCGGGCGGCACGGCCTCGGCGGGCTCCGCGGGCGGCACGGCCTCGACGGTCTCAGCGAGCTCGACAGCCTCGACGATTTCAGGCGCCTCGGCATCCGCCGTTTCGATGGAGATGAGGTCTTCGGCAGGAGTCTCGGGCGCAGGATCTGCGATGGGGACCGAACCCGTTCGGATCCGCTCCTGCTCGCGCACCTGGCGGCGCGTCAGTCGCCCCGCCGCTTCGTCGGATTCATCGACGGACGCGGTCTGCTCGACCGGTGCGACAGGTTGTGAGACCGGCGGAACCACCGGCGGCGCCGCCGCAGCGGCTGCCTCCTCCGCCGTGATGACGGGCGTGGAACCGGTCAGCCGGATCTCGCGCAACTGCTTGCGCGTCAGCGGACCGTGTCCTTGCTGATCCGATGTACTCATGCCTTGCTCCGATACAGATGATGCTTTGCGATGTATTGAACGACTCCGTCGGGAACGAGGTACCAGACGGGTTCATCTTCGCGGACCCGCTGCCGGCAGTTCGTCGACGAGATCGACAGTGCCGGCACTTCCAACTGACTGACGTGATCTCCCGGGAGTCCGTCCGTGCTCAGGACGTGCCCTGGACGGGAGACCGCGACGAAATGCGCCAAGTCCCACAACTCATCATGGTCTCTCCAACTGAGAATTTGCGCTACGGCATCCGCACCGGTGATGAAGAAGAACTCTGCGTCGGGTCGATCTCGCTTCAGATCGCGCAACGTGTCGATGGTGTACGTCGGCCCCTCGCGGTCGATATCGACCCGGCTGGTGGTGAAATCAGGGTTCGAGGCCGTTGCGATCACCGTCATCAGATAGCGGTGCTCGCTGGCCGTGACCTCTTCCTTCTGCCACGGTCGTCCGGTCGGGACGAAGATCACTTCGTCGAGATCGAAAGAGTGCGCGACCTCGCTGGCTGCGACCAGGTGACCGTGATGGATCGGGTCGAAGGTACCGCCCATCACGCCGATGCGCGGAGCACGCGAGGTCTCCATGGGGGCCTAGTGGCCGTGCCCCGCCCCGTGGCCGTCCTTGCCGTGCTTCGCCGCCCATGCCTCCGCCTTCGCCGAGTGACGGTTGGCCACGTTGCGGTACGAGAGGGTCACGAACCCGAGGAAGGCGAATCCGAGCGCGGCGATGACACCGAAGATGAGGGTTTCGAGCGCGACGTTTCCGTGATGCTCGGTTTCCGCTGCAGCCATCGCGATCTGTGCGATGAGGTTCATCCTGACTCCGTTCGTGACCGGGTGCGAGAAGACGCCTGTCCATCCTATCGCTCAGCCGCGGGTCTGCCCCGATCCGCGCGCCAGCCACTTCGTGCTCGTCAGCTCGCTGAGCCCCATCGGGCCGCGCGCGTGCAGTTTCTGCGTCGAGATGCCCACCTCGGCGCCGAATCCGAATTCACCGCCGTCGGTGAACCGCGTGGAGGTGTTCACCATCACCACTGCGGAGTCGACCTCGGCGAGGAAACGCTCGGCGTTGCGTGAGTCTGTCGTGATGATCGACTCGGTGTGCCCCGTGCTGTACCGGCGGATGTGGTCGAGCGCGTCGTCCAGGGAATCGACGACCTTCATGGCGATGTCGAGGCTCAGATACTCGGTCGCCCAGTCCTCCTCGGTCGCGGGGATGACACCGGTGACGAGTCCGGCCACGATGTCGTCACCGTGGATCGCCACGCCCTCGCTCTGCAGCGCGCTCGCGACGAGCGGGATCAGGCTCGGAGCCGCCTGCCGCAGCACGAGGACGGTCTCCACGGCATTGCACACGCTCGGCCGCTGCACCTTGGCGTTGACGACGATGTCGCGCGCCCAGTCGGCCGGCGCGGTCTCGTCGAGCACGATGTGGACGTTGCCGGCACCGGTCTCGATCACTGGAACCGTCGATTCGGTGACCACCGTCTCGATCAGCCCCGCGCTGCCGCGAGGCACGAGCACGTCGATGAATCCACGACCGTGCATCAGCGCCTTCGCACCATCCCGACCGAAATCATCCACGGTCTGGATCGCCTCCGCGGTGACACCGCCGCCCTCCAGGGCATCGCGCATCACCTGCACGAGCACCGAATTCGAGTCGCGAGCGGCACTCCCGCCGCGCAGCACGACCGCATTGCCGGAGCGCAGCGCGAGAGCGGCGATGTCGACGGTCACGTTCGGGCGGGCCTCGTAGATGGCGCCCACGACCCCGAAAGGCACTCGGATCTGCTGCAGGGCGACACCATTCGGCATCCGATGCCCGCCGACGACCTGGCCGACCGGATCAGGGAGAGCGGCGATCTGGCGCACGGCGGCTGCCAGGTCGCTCACCCGCTTCTCGTCCAGACGGAGCCGGTCGATCAGCGATTCGCCGATGCCCTCCTCGCGGCCACGGGCGATGTCTCGATCGTTCGCCGCGATGATCCGCGGGGCTTCCGCCTCCAGCGCGACCGCGATCGCCTCGAGCACACGCACCTTGTCGTCGCTGGTGAGTGCGGCCGTGGCACGTGAGGCCTCCTTGGCGCGCTCCAGGCGCACCTGCGGGGTCTGGTCGGTCATCCGCCCAGTTTAGTCAGCGGCGGGTTCGAACCAGGTGCCGATGTCATCGCCGGCGAGGGCTCTGTCGACGAGATCGGCGCTGGTGACCAGCACCCCGATCCCGGATGCGGCAGCCAGCCGTGCCGCAGAGACCTTGGTCGCCGCTCCCCCGGTGCCGACGCTGTTCACGACCGTCGCGCCGAACTCGAGGCCGGAAAGGTCGGCATCCGCAGCGACGACGTCGATCGGCTGCGCACCGGGGTCAGACGGCGGCTTCGTGTACAGCGACTCGATGTCGCTGAGCAGCACCAGAGCATCCGCCCCGACCAGCTGCGCGACGAGCGCACCCAGGCGGTCGTTGTCGCCGAAGCGGATCTCCTGGGTCGCCACCGTGTCGTTCTCGTTGACGATCGGGATGATCCGCAGCCCCAGCAGCCGCTCCATCGCACGACGGGCATTGCTGCGAGAGGTCGGATTCTCCAGATCACCCGTCGTCAGCAGCACCTGGCCGGCGATGATCCCGAACTTGTGCAGCGCCTCCTGGTAGCGGTAGATGAGCACGTTCTGACCGACCGCTGCCGCCGCCTGCTGCGTGGCGAGGTCGGTGGGCCGCGCATCGAGGTTCAGGAGCGGGATGCCGGACGCGATCGCACCGGAGGAGACGAGCACCACCTCTGCGCCGCGTGCGTGCGCCGCTGCCAGCGCCTCCACGAGCACCGGGATGCGCCAGGAGGACTCACCGCTGATCGAGGAGGAGCCCACCTTCACGACGATGCGCGTGGCGGTCGCGAGGTCGGCTCTGACGCGAGCCGTCACTCGTCGGCTCCCAGATTGCTGGCGCGACGCTTGGCCTCCAGTTCCGCACGTGCTTCTGCCTTGGCATCCATCCGCTCGTAGTACTGCTCACGGCGCTCAGATGTCGTGCGGCGCGCATTGGGGGCGAGACGCGGGTCGGTACCGCGAGGAGCGGTCATCAGCTCGGCTGCCGAGCGCATGGTCGGCTCCCAGTCGAAGATCATGCTGTCGCCCTCGCCGATGACCACGGTCGAACCGGGAGTTGCGCCGAGGCGGAACAGTTCGTCTTCGACGCCGAGCTTCTCGAGGCGGTCGGCGAAGTAGCCGATCGCCTCTTCGTTCTGGAAATCCGTCTGCTGCATCCAGCGCACCGGCTTCTCGCCGAGAATGCGGTAGTAGTTGCCGTACGAGCCGCCGTCGATGCGGATCGTGAATTCTTTCTTGGAGCCCTTCGGCCGGATGACGACGCGCTCGTGGGTCACGTCGACAGCAGTATCGGCCTTGTGCTTCTCGACGATCTCGCCGAGCGCGTAGGTCAGCGGGCGGAGTCCTTCGTGGGAGATCGTGGAGATCTCGAAGACTCGGAAGCCACGCGCCTCGAGGTCGGGGCGGACCAGCTCGGCGAGATCGCGGGCCTCCGGCACATCGATCTTGTTGAGCGCGATGAGCTGCGGGCGCTCCAGCAGCGGCGTCTGCCCCTCGGGAACTTCGTAGGCGGCGAGCTCGGCGAGGATCACGTCGAGATCGGAGATCGGGTCTCGGCCGGGCTCCAGCGTCGCGCAGTCCAGGACGTGCAGAAGGGCAGAGCAGCGCTCGACGTGGCGGAGGAACTCGAGGCCGAGACCGCGGCCCTCGCTCGCGCCTTCGACCAGCCCTGGCACGTCGGCGACCGTGTAGCGGGACTCACCGGCCTGCACCACGCCGAGGTTGGGATGCAGCGTCGTGAAGGGGTACTCGGCGATCTTCGGGCGAGCGGCCGAGATCGCGCCGATCAGGCTCGACTTCCCGGCAGAGGGGTAACCGACGAGAGCGACATCCGCCACTGTCTTCAGCTCGAGGACGACATCGCCCTCGAAGCCGGGTGTGCCCAGCAGCGCGAAACCGGGCGCCTTGCGCTTCGGAGAGGCGAGTGCCGCGTTTCCGAGACCGCCCTGTCCGCCCTTGGCGACGACGAATCGCTCGCCAGGGATGATCATGTCGATCAGTACCTCACCGGCCGGGTTCTTCACCACAGTGCCGACGGGAACGGGAAGCTCGAGAGTCTCGCCCAGCGCACCGGAGCGGTGATCGCCCATACCGGGCCCGCCGTTGCCCGAAGAGCGGTGCGGAGAGTGGTGGTACGTCAGCAGCGTGCCGGTCTGCGGGTCCGCGACGAGCACGATGTCACCGCCGTCGCCGCCGTTGCCGCCGTCGGGGCCGCCGAGCGGCTTGAACTTCTCCCGGTGCACCGAGACACAGCCACCGCCGCCCTTGCCCGCGCGCAGATGCAGCGTCACGGTGTCGACGAATGAAACCATGTCGAAAACTCCCCTTGGATACACGGACGGGGCGAGCCGAAGCCCGCCCCGAACCGGATGAAATGCTGTGCTGTGATTACTCAGCAGCGGCGACGATGTTGACGACCTTGCGGCCGCCCTTCGCGCCGAACTGCACTGCGCCCGCTGCGAGAGCGAACAGCGTGTCGTCGCCACCACGGCCGACGTTCACGCCGGGGTGGAAGTGGGTGCCGCGCTGGCGGACGATGATCTCGCCGGCGAGAACCTGCTGACCGCCGAAGCGCTTGACGCCAAGTCGCTGTGCGTTGGAGTCACGACCGTTACGGGTAGAGCTCGCGCCCTTTTTATGTGCCATGTCTTAGTCTCCTCCGTGCTTACTTGATGCCGGTGATCTTGACGCGCGTGAGCTCCTGACGGTGGCCCTGGCGCTTCTTGTAGCCGGTCTTGTTCTTGTACTTCTGGATGATGATCTTCGGGCCGCGGAGGTTGCCGATGACCTCAGCAGTGACCTTGACCTTCGCCAGCGTGTCAGCGTCGGTGGTCACCGTGGTGCCGTCGACGAGCAGCACGGCGGGCAGCTCGATGTTCTCGCCCTGGGCAGCCCGAACACGGTCGAGCTGAACGATGGTGCCGACCTCCACCTTCTCCTGCCGGCCACCGGCGCGCACTACTGCGTAAACCACTTCATACCTGTTTCGTTGGGGAGCTCGCGGCTCCGAGAATCTCACGGGAAGACTGTTGCTTGCATTCATCGCGGGGCGATGGGTGCGAACACAAGACTTTCCGCACCGCCCGACGAGGACGGAACGGCATACGCACCAAGGGACTACTTTACCGGATGCAGGACCATGTCGCAAAGCGAGCCGGTCGGTGTGTCTGGTCGGCCGATCGCCTGCCGGACGCGAATAGGCTTGGCGACGTGACCGTTCTCGTCGACGACCCGCTGTGGCCCGCGCACGGCCGGCTCTGGGCGCACCTCGTCAGCGACGCGAGCCTGGCGGAGCTGCATGACTTCGCCCGTGCCCACGACGTTCCCGCGCGATCCTTCGACCTCGACCATTACGACGTTCCCGCAGAGCTCATCCCCCGGCTCGTCGCCGCAGGCGCCGAGCCGGTGGGCGGCAAGGAACTGGTCCGGAGACTGATCGCCTCAGGACTCCGGATTCCCGCTCGCGACCGGCGCTGAGGCCTCGGCGTTCACCGAGACCGGAGTGCCGGTGAGCGCGGCCGTGCTCACCCGACGGCGCCCGCGTCCCTGACCCGGAGCCTTCGGCTCAGGAAGGGCATCGAGCACCGAGTCGAGCAGCTGCTCGGCCGGGGACTTGGGTGCGTTGCGCTCCGAGTTGCGCTTCTTGCGCGGCTTCTTCGCGCGCTCCGGCTGAGCAGCCTGCACCGGCTCTACGGCGAGAGCCGCATCCGGGGTCTCCTCGACGCGGGGCGCGACGGTGGAGGCGGCGATCTGCGCGAGCGCTGACTTCGCGCCCTCGGGGATGCTGTGCGTGACGGTACTCGCGGGCGGAGCGCTCTGGCTCTGTCCGTTGCCGCCGCGCTGACGGCGATTGTTGCTGCTGCTCTGGCCGTTGCCGTTCGTGCTGGCACGGTGCTTGACGACCGGGTCGTGGTGCACGATGACGCCTCGGCCGGCGCAGACCTCGCAGGCCTCGCTGAAGGTCTCGAGCAGCCCGAGACCGAGCTTCTTGCGGGTCATCTGCACGAGGCCGAGCGAGGTGACCTCGGCGACCTGGTGCTTGGTGCGGTCGCGGCTGAGGCACTCGATGAGGCGGCGCAGCACGAGGTCGCGATTGGACTCGAGCACCATGTCGATGAAGTCGACGACGATGATTCCGCCGATGTCGCGCAGCCGCAGCTGGCGGACGATCTCCTCGGCGGCCTCGAGGTTGTTCTTGGTGACGGTCTCCTCGAGGTTTCCGCCGGAGCCGACGAACTTGCCGGTGTTCACGTCGACGACGGTCATCGCCTCGGTGCGGTCGATCACGAGCGAACCGCCGGAGGGCAGCCAGACCTTGCGGTCCAGGGCCTTCTCGATCTGCTCGGTGATGCGGAAGGCATCGAAAGGATCGGTCTCGTCCTCGTAGGCTTCGACGCGCTCCAGAAGATCCGGGGCGACACTCTCGAGGTAGGCGCGGATGGTCCCCTGGGACTCATCGCCCTGGATGAGCATCTTCGTGAAGTCCTCGTTGAAGACATCGCGGACGATCTTCACGAGCAGGTCGGGCTCGGCGTGCAGCAGTGCTGGAGCCTGCTGATTCTCGACCTGCTTCTGGATGTGCTCCCACTGCGTGGTGAGACGCTGCACGTCGCGCGTCAGCTGGTCCTCGGTGGCGCCCTCGGCCGCGGTGCGGACGATCACGCCGCTGGACTCGGGGAGCACCTCCTTGAGGATGCGCTTGAGGCGCGCACGCTCGTTGTCGGGGAGCTTGCGGCTGATGCCGTTCATCGAGCCGCCGGGCACGTACACGAGGTAGCGGCCCGGGAGCGAGATCTGGCTGGTCAGTCGGGCGCCCTTGTGGCCGATGGGGTCCTTGGTGACCTGCACGAGCACGCGATCGCCGGGCTTGAGCGCCAATTCGATGCGGCGGGGCTGGTTGCCCGTCTCGACGCCGTCCCAGTCGACCTCACCGGAGTACAGCACGGCGTTGCGGCCGCGGCCGATGTCGACGAACGCGGCCTCCATGCTCGGGAGCACGTTCTGCACGCGTCCGAGGTAGACGTTGCCGATCAGGGATGCGTCCTGGTTGCGGGCCACGTAGTGCTCGACGAGAACGCCGTCCTCGAGGACACCGATCTGGGTGCGGCCGTTCTTGGAGCGGACGACCATCTTGCGGTCGACGGACTCACGGCGGGCGAGGAACTCGGCCTCGGTCACCACGGGACGCCGGCGACCGGCGTCGCGTCCGTCGCGACGGCGCTGCTTCTTCGCCTCGAGCCTGGTCGAGCCCTTGATGGCCTTCGGCTCGGTGATGTACTCGACGACGCGCTGGCGCTGACGCGGCTCTTCGCGCTGCTGCTCGTCGACCTCGACTCCGCCACGACGGCGACGGCCGCGACGAGCGGATGCCGGCTCGTCCTGGTCCCGCTCGACGTTGCGGTCGAATTCACGATCGAAGCTCCGGTCCGCATTGCGATCGAAGTTGCGCTCGCGCCCCTGACGGGCCGGGAGCGGCACGATCTCAGGAGCGTAGAAGGAGAGGCGGGTGGAGACCTGCGACACGAACACCTCGGGGAGGAGCCCGAGAGAAACCGCGGTGAGCGGCTCCGGCGCGGCCGGCGTGGCGACGGGAGCAGCCTCTTCGGGAGCATCCTCGACAGGCGCAGCCTCTGCAGGCGCAGCCTCTACGGATGCTTCCTCTGCAGGCGCGTCCTCAACAGGCGCGTCCTCAACAGGCGCTTCCTCAATAGGCGCTTCATCAACAGGCGCTTCATCAACAGGCGCTTCGTCGACGGGCGCGTCCTCGACGGGCGCGTCCTCAACCGGCGCGTCCTCGACAGACGCTTCAGCGGATGTCGAGGCAACAGTTGGAGCCGTCTCGTCGGGCGCGTCGATCGCCTCGGTGGCGTCCTCGGCGGTCACGTCGTCGGCGGCATCCTCGGGGGGCGCCGCGTGTTCCGTCAGAGAATCCGCGGCGTCAGCCGGGAAGTCGAGGGTGGAGGCGTTGTTGTCATTGTTGTCATCGGCCATCTCTGGCTTACTCCCTGCGCGGGGCACTGAGTGCTCCGCGAAATCTCGTGCGACACCCGCAGGTGCCGCGAACTCACACGGTGTGCGACCGGCTCATGGCTCTGGTCACGTGGGGCATAGGACCCCGAAGTCTGCGTCGATGCGTGTCACGGCAAGGCCGTGCGGTGCATCACAGATCATTATCGCACCAAGTTCGCCCGTTCGCGGCATCCGACCTCGCGCGCGCCGCGCGCTTCACGTCCCGCGCATAGCCGACGCTGAGATAATCCAGATATGAGCGAGCCACGTCCCCGCCCCGTCGTCTTCGCCGTCTGGCTGATCATCGCCAGCGTTCTGGGCTGGTTCGCCGCCTTCCAACTCACCATCGACAAGTTCATCCAACTCGAGAATCCGAGCGCCGACCTCAGCTGCAACGTCAGCGTCATGATCCAATGCGGGAAGAACCTCGATTCCTGGCAGGGTGAGATCTTCGGATTCCCGAACCCCATCATCGGCCTCACCGGATGGATGGCACCTTTCGTCGTCGGAGTCGCGATTCTCGCCGGTGCCACGTTCCCGCGCTGGTTCTGGGCGACATTCGGCGCCGGAATCACCTTCGCGTTCGGGTTCGTCTGCTGGCTGATCGGCCAGAGCCTGTACGCCACGAATCTCGGAGTGCTCTGCCCATGGTGCATGCTCACCTGGGCCGTCACGATCCCGACGTTCTTCGCCACGATGGTGCATCTGACGCGCAACGGCACGTTCACTCGCAACGAAGCGGTGCAGGAGCGCGCGAACAAGCTGATGGTGTGGGTACCGCTCGCGACGATCCTCGCCTACGCGATCATCATCCTGCTCGTTCAGATGCGCGGTCTCGACCTTCTCGGTGAGGTCATCGGAATGATCCTCTGACCTCGACGCAAACGACGAAGCCCACCCGCACGACGATCGTGGGGGCGGGCTTCGTGTTTATCGTCAGTCGAACCAGATGCCGAGTTCGCGCGCCGCGGACTCGGGGCTGTCTGATCCGTGCACGAGGTTCTGCTGCACCTTCAGGCCCCAGTCGCGGCCGAAGTCGCCGCGGATCGTGCCAGGAGCGGCCGTGGTCGGGTCGGTCGTGCCCGCGAGCGACCGGAAGCCCTCGATCACACGGTTGCCCGCGAGACGAATGGCGACGGAAGGGCCGGAGAGCATGAACTCGAGCAGCGGCTCGTAGAACGGCTTTCCCTCGTGCTCGGCGTAGTGCGCTGCGAGAAGATCGCGGTCGGGATCGACCAAGCGGATGTCGACGAGGGCGTAGCCCTTCGCCTCGATCCGGGCGAGGATCGCACCGGTGAGTCCGCGGGCGACGCCGTCGGGCTTGACGAGGACGAGGGTTTCTTCGGTGGCCATGTCATTCACTCTCTGTCTGAGTATGAGTCTGAGTCTCGGTCGTGGGCTCCGTCGGGCGTCGTGCGTCCAATCGGGCCCCCATGATCGTCGCATACCCCCACATGCCGCCGAAAATCAGGACGACGATCACGATCGTCGGCTCGAAGAACGCGGAGAGCGCGATGATCGCCTGAATCACCCAGCCGACGCCGATCGCCCACGGCTTCGTGATCATGCCGGCGGTGACGATGCACGCCAGAGCTACGACGGCGGCGCCGACGATCGCCCACCACTGCTCGATCCCGGCGGGCAACGCCTTGAGACCGAAGAGGGTGAGACCGACCAGCACCACGACGATCGCCTCGAAACCCAGCACGATCGGGGCGAGCTTCTGCACGAGGGTTCGCGGCGGGCGCCCCGGGCGTGCCGGAGCACTCACGCTCGCCACCCGGACTTCCAGTCCTCGGTCTCGGCCAGCGCGATCGCCTCACCGGCGAGCACCACGGAGCCGGCGATGGCGACGGCGCGGCGGTCGGAGGAGGATGCCCACTCACGCGCCGCGTCGGCCGCTTCGGCGAGCGTTGGATGCACCGTCACCCGCCCCCCTGTCTGCTCGACGAGATCGGCGATGACATCCGCGTCGCTCGCCCGCTCCGAATCCGGCGCCGTCGCGAAGACATGCGCGGCCGCCGGAGCCAGACGGGCGACGATGCCGGCGGCGTCCTTGTCGGAGAGGATGCCGAGCACGATCCCCCACTCGTCGAAGTCGAAGCTGTCATCGAGCGCCAGCGCGAGGGCAGCGGCACCATGAGGATTGTGGGCGGCATCGACGATCACCGTCGGAGCGATCCCGAGCAGCTGCAGACGGCCAGGAGAGGTCGCCCCCTGCAGGCCCTCGGCGACGATGTCGGCCGCGATGCGCTGCGACCCGCCTCCGATGAGGGATTCGACCGCCGCCACCGCGAGCGCGGCGTTGTGGCCCTGGTGCGCGCCGTACAGAGGCAGGTACTCCTCGACGTACTCCCCCGCGAGACCGCGGACGGTGAGGAGCTGTCCTCCGACGGCGAGCTTCTGATCGACGAGGCCGAACTCCTCGCCCTCGAATGCGATCGTTGCGCCGTTCGCGGTCGCGACCCTGCGCAGGACCTCGACGGCCTCGGCGGGCTGCTGTGCGGACACGACCGCGGCGCCCTCCTTGATGATCCCGGCCTTGACCTGGGCGATCTCGGCGATGGTCGCGCCCAGACGGTCCGCGTGATCGATGTCGATCGGCGTGAACACGGCGACGTCGCCATCGGCGGTGTTCGTCGAATCCCACTCACCGCCCATCCCGACTTCGAGCACGAGCACATCGACCGGCGCATCGGCGGCCGCCACGAAGGCGAGCACCGTGAGCAGCTCGAAGAACGTCAGCGGGGCGTCGTCTGCCGCCTCCAGCTCGGCGTCGACGATGTCGACGAACGGTTCGATCTCGTCCCAGGCGTCCGCGATCGCGGCATCATCGATGGGCTCGCCATCGATCATGATCCGCTCGGTGAAGCGCTCCAGGTGCGGGCTGGTGAACAAGCCGGTGCGCAGGTCGTGCGCGCGCAGCAGGCTCTCGATCATCCGTGCCGTCGACGTCTTGCCGTTGGTTCCGGTGATGTGCACCACCCGGTAGGTGCGCTGCGGGTCGTCGAGGAACGCCAGGATCCGCGCCGTGCGCTCCTTCCGCGGCTGAACCCAGCGCTCGCCCGCCCGGGCAAGGAGGGTCTCATAGACGGCGTCTGCGCGCTCGCGGTCGCTCATGCGGTTGTCCCGTTCTCCTGGTAACCCTCTCGGGCGATGCTCACTCGGATGCTGCCGACGTTGGCGTAGGTGCCCGCTTCGACCACGGCCTCGTACTCGAAGCCGCCTTCCTGCCGTCCCCAATTGCCGCCGCCATGCTCCAGCACGACCTCGTCCTTCGCGCCGAGGGAGTAGGACACTGCGAGAGTCTCCTCGGCGACGCCCGCGACCGCGAACGCGCTCTTGACGGCGAACAGATCGTCGAGGTGCGTGAACCACAGCTCCAGACGGATGCGGTCGCTGACGTCGAAGTCCGCGGACTTGCGGGTGTCCTGCACAGCGCGGATCACGTCCCGCGCGAGGCCTTCGGCCTTCAGTTCCGGTGTGAGAGCAGTGTCGAGCAGCACGAAGCCGCCGCTGGGGACGATGGCCAGAGCCTCGCCCTCGGGGCGACCCGTGGTCTCCAGCACGAGCTCGTACTCGCCGGGCTCCAGTGCGATGCCGTCGGCCGCCACCACGCCGTTCTCCTCGGTCCAGAAGCCGCCGCGCGCCGCCTGGATGACCTTCTGCACCTCTTTGCCGAGGCGCGGACCGGCCGCGCGGGCATTCACGCTGAGCCTGTGGCTGACGCCGTACTCTGCTGCCGCGTTCTCCCCGAGTTCGACCAGTTCGACGCGCTTCACGTTGAGCTCTTCACGCAGGATGTCCTCGAACTGACCCAGCGATGCGGCCAGCGGCGACACGATCGTGAGACGGGCCAGCGGCAGGCGCACCCGCAGCTTCTCCTTCTTGCGCAGCGCGTTGCCGACGCTCGACAGTTCGCGTACGGCATCCATCGCATCCCGGATCTCGTCTGCGGCGGGGAACGCGGTGTCATCCGGCCAGTCCGTGAGGTGGACGCTGCGATCGCCGGTGAGACCCTGCCAGACCCGCTCGCTGACGAGGGGAACCAGCGGGGCGGCGACCCGGCAGAGCGTCTCGAGCACCGTGTACAGGGTGTCGAACGCCTCGCGGCTCTTCGGGTCATCGGTCACACCGACCCAGAAGCGGTCGCGGGAACGACGGATGTACCAGTTCGTCAGGGTCTCGCCGAATTCGCGCAGTCGTCCGGCGGCCGTGGTCGAGTCCAGGCCCTGCAGATCGGCGCGCACCTCGCGGACGAGGTCGCCGAGACGGGCGAGGATGTACCGGTCGAGGACGTCCGTGGAGTCGGTACGCCAGGTCGCCTCGTAGCCGTCGGATGCGTTCGCGTAGGTCGCGAAGAAGTACCACGAGTTCCACAGGGGCAGCAGGAACTCGCGGACGCCCGCGCGGATGCCCTCTTCGGTGACAGCGAGGTTGCCGCCGCGCAGCACCGAACTCGACATCAGGAACCAGCGCATCGCGTCGGAGCCGTCGCGATCGAGCACCTCGGAGACGTCCGGGTAGTTGCGCAGCGACTTCGACATCTTGTAGCCGTCGGAGCCCAGCACGATGCCGTGGCAGCTGACACCCGTGAACGCCGGGCGGTCGAACAGCGCCGTGGACAGCACGTGCATCACGTAGAACCAGCCACGCGTCTGTCCGATGTACTCCACGATGAAGTCGGCCGGCGAGTGCGAGTCGAACCATTCCTGGTTCTCGAACGGGTAGTGCACCTGCGCGTACGGCATCGAGCCGGAGTCGAACCACACGTCGAAGACGTCCTCGATGCGGCGCATCGTGCTCTTGCCGGTGGGGTCGTCGGGGTTCGGCCGGGTCAGATCATCGATGTACGGACGGTGCAGGTCGATCTCACCCTCCGGGTTGCGCGGCAGCGTGCCGAAGTCGCGCTCCATGTCCTCGAGGGAGCCGTAAGCGTCGACGCGCGGGTACTCCGGGTCATCGCTCTTCCAGATCGGGATCGGCGATCCCCAGTAGCGGTTGCGGCTGATGGACCAGTCGCGCGCGCCCTCGAGCCACTTGCCGAACTGACCGTGCTTGACGTTCTCGGGCACCCAGGTGATCTGCTCGTTGTTCGCCAGCAGGTCGTCCTTGATGTCGGTGACCCGGATGAACCAGCTGGACACGGCCTTGTAGATCAGGGGGTTCCGGCAGCGCCAGCAGTGCGGGTACGAGTGCTCGTAGCTCTGCAGGCGGATGAGTCGGCCGTCCGCGCGGAGAAGCCGCACCAGCGGCGTGTTCGCGTCCATCCACAGCTCGCCCGCGACATCGGTCACGTTCGGCAGAAAGCGTCCGCCATCGTCAAGGGAGAGGATCGTCGGGATGCCGGCGGCTTCGGCGACCCGCTGGTCGTCCTCACCGTACGCGGGAGCCTGATGCACCACGCCGGTGCCGTCGGTGGTGGTGACGTAGTCGTCGACGAGGATCTGCCACGCGTTCTCGGTGCCGTAGGTCTCGACGTCGGCGTAGTAGTCGAAAAGCGGCTCGTAGCGGAGGCCGCCGAGGTCAGCGCCGGTGATGGTGCGCTCGATGGCCGCCACCACGGCGTCTCCGTCCTCGTAGCCGAGGTCTTTCGCATAGCCGCTGAGCAGGTCCCGCGCCAGCAGGTAGCGACCGCCTGCTGCTCCTTCTGCGACGCCGTTCGGCCCTGCAGGCACCACGACGTACTCGATCGAAGGCCCCACGGCGAGCGCGAGGTTGGTCGGCAGCGTCCACGGCGTCGTGGTCCAGGCGAGCACCCGCACGCCTTCGAGCCCCTTGGCGGCGGCATCCGCACCCGCGAGCGGGAACGAGACCGTCACGGACGGGTCCTGACGCATCTGGTAGACGTCGTCATCCATGCGCAGCTCGTGCGCCGACAGCGGCGTCTCGTCGCGCCAGCAGTACGGCAGCACGCGGTAGCCCTCGTAGGCGAGGCCCTTGTCGTAGAGGGTCTTGAAGGCCCAGAGCACACTCTCCATGTATCCGAGATCGAGCGTCTTGTAGCCGCGCTCGAAGTCGACCCAGCGGGCTTGGCGGGTGACGTAGTCCTCCCACTCGCGGGTGTAGGTCAACACGGAATCCTTCGCCTTCGCGTTGAAGACGTCGATCCCCATGGCCTCGATCTGGCTCTTCTCGGTGATGCCGAGCTGCTTCATCGCCTCGAGCTCGGCCGGCAGGCCGTGGGTGTCCCAGCCGAATACGCGATCGACCTTGTGGCCGATCATCGTCTGGAAGCGCGGGAACACGTCCTTCGCATAGCCGGTCAGCAGGTGACCGTAGTGCGGCAGTCCGTTGGCGAACGGAGGACCGTCGTAGAACACCCACTCGGGTGCACCGTCGCGCTGCTCGATCGATGCACGGAAAGTGTCATCCGACTTCCAGAACTCGAGAACTTCGGTCTCGATCTCGGGGAAGCGCGGGCTGGGCACGACGGAGGCATCGGCGGCGGGTCCGAAGGATGAACGCGGGTAGGTCATGTCGTCTCGCAGTGATCTGAGCTGGTGGCACGGGCGGATGCTGCTGCGAGGACGATCTCCTGCGAGACCGCGGTACCACCTCACGTGCTGCGTCTCACGACGCGACCACTCTCACTGCGGCGATGACGGGCCTGCCCCGCTCGGTTCTACTTGCAGTCTCCTGCGTTCTTCCGAGAGCTCCCCGGTGATGGCCGGATCAGTGCTTGTGCTCTCATTCTACGCGCAGGTCGTGAGTGCGGCATCCGGGCGCCTTGCGGGGCCGAGCCGTGCGCCAGCGGTTCTTCGCAGAACCGCAGCTTCTTCGCAGGCTCTCCAGGAATTCCTGCGAAGTTGGGGCAGTTCTGCGAAGAAGCGCCCCCATCAGGCCCGGCGACGCGACGCGAGATGTAGCCCCTGAGCGACGGCTCGCATGATCAGGTCCTGCACTAATGCCCATTCGTGCATCATCTGGTGGTAGCTGATGCGAACCACGTGGTATCCCATGAGCCTCAGCTCGGCATCGTGTCTGATGTCCTCGCTGCGCTGCTGGCCGACGTGATGTGCTCCGTCGATCTGCAGCACGAGACGCTCGCCGATGAGCGCGTCGACCCTGTGGCCCGCAATCCACGTCTGGATCCGGATCGGATGCCGCAGCCAGCGCAGTCGAGGGCGAAGGTAGGTCTCCAGCCCGGCGTCCGAGAACGGCGTCGCTTCTCCGAGCAGACGCCGCGCCGCCGGGCGCCAGTCGTACCCGGCGAGTCCTTCCAACGTGACCAGTCCCTTGTTGAGCGCGGAGTCCCAGGTCGCGAGCGCCTGCTCATGGGGCTCGCACTCGGCGACTATCGCGAGCACATTCTCGATCGGATCCACGAGCGAGTCCGGGTGACGTGGCAGCAACGGCCGCGCCCAGTGCACGCGGATCGTGTCCGGCTTTCCACCCGCGCTGCCTGGCGTCGCTCCGACGTGCGCAGCTGCCGGCGTCTCGTGCACCCACAAGCCGAGTCGGCGCGCCTGGGTGATGCATGTGAGCACGACGCCGCGCCGCGCCGCCGATGCGAGAAGCGGATCCACGTTCGGCAACGCCACCCATCCGCGGCGCACGCGCTGAAGTCGGCCTGCGGCGAGTACGGACTCGAGAAGTGTGCGCCGAAAACCGAGTTCGCGGAGCCGCTCCACGCGCATGACACCACCGCCATTGGTGACGGCCTCGATGAGGTTGTCCTGGCTCATTCCGGCAGCATGCCGCATCCCACCGCCGCTCATTCCCTGCGCATCCCGGAACTGTGGACGGGCTCCAGCATCCACCCCCTGTGTAGGACAACTCGTTCGTCGCAGAATTGCAGCGTCTTCGCAGACTCTCCTGAAATTCCTGCGAAGTTCGGGAAGGTCTGCGAAGTTGCGCTTCCGGGGTTGCAGCAAGCCGAGGCGCGCTGCTCACCCACCCCTGTCCGTGCCACCGCATACGCTCGAGGGATGGCCCGCTCCTCCGACTCCCCCGTCGCGCCTCGCGTCACCGCACCCGACCTCCCGGAGGACCTCGCACCCGCCACTCCTGCCCGTCGAGCCGACCTGTTGGCCGCACGCCTCGAGATCGCGGGCTCAGCGGATCTCGCGTACGCCTCCTTGGAGCAGTGCGTGGTCACGGCGGATGCCGACACGGTCGACCTCACCGGTGCCACGATCCTCGACGTCGCGATGACCGACATGAGGGTGGCCTCCCTCAAACTCCGCAATTCCGGAATCCGTCGCCTTCGCATCACCGGCGGACGGATCGGGACGCTCGATCTCAGCGGCGCCCGCATCGCCGAGCTCGAACTCCGCGACGTGCGCATCGATTACCTGAACCTCGGGACAGCGCGCGCCGAAGATATCGAGGTCACCGGCTGCAGCATCCGCGCCATCGACATGCCGCAGGCCGAACTCACCCGGGTTCGCTTCACGAGCACTCGCAGCGACGAGGTCGATCCGCGCGGCATGCGTGCCACGCACGTCGATCTGCGCGGATTGGATGCCCTCGCCTACCTCGACGCGAACAGCCTGCGCGGAACCACACTGACCGAGTTCCAGGTGCAGCAGCTCGCCCCGACCATTGCGGCCGGACTCGGCATCCAGATCAAGGGCTGAGCTCAGGACACGGCGCTGGCCGCGAGTAGCTCTCGAGTGAACGGATGCTGAGGAGCCGCGAAGACGGCACCGGTGGCGCCCTGCTCGACGATCCGCCCGTCCTGCATCACGAGCACGTCATCCGCGATCGCCGCGATCACGTCGAGATCGTGCGAGACGAAGATTATCGTCAGCCCGCGTTCTCGCTGCAGTCGCCGGAGCAGGTGCAGGATCCGCTCCCGCACCGAGGGATCGAGTGCCGACACCGGCTCGTCGAGCACCAGAACATCCGGATCGGCGGCGAGGGTCCGGGCGATGGCCGCGCGCTGTCGCTGACCGCCGGAGAGGGCTGATGGCCGGCGCCCCGCGAGTGCGGGATCCAGGCCGACCTCGACGAGCAGTCCGGCAACGCGCGATGAACGCTGCGAGCGCGGGACCCGGCCGGCAGCAAGCGCCTCGCGCAGCGATCGTCCGATCGTCCATCGCGGATCGAATGCGCCGAGCGGGTTCTGGTGCACAAGCTGCACGCGCTGCGCTCCGTTCCGGCGCAGTTCGCCGGCGTCCGGATGCTCCACCCCGACGATCATCCTGGCCAGTGTCGTCTTGCCGGAGCCGGACTCCCCGACGATGCCGAGCGTCCGACCACGATGCACCGAGAAAGTCGCACCGACGACGGCGGGCATGGCGCCGAACGCCTTCGACGCCGCCACGGACGAGAACACCAGCTCGCCGCCCGCATCGACGGCGGGACGCGGCTCGTGCATCGTCGCTGCGATCAGTCGGCGCGTGTATTCGTGCTGCGGAGCCTCGAGCACGTCCGCGACCGCACCGGATTCGACCACCCGGCCGTCCCGCATCACCAGGACCCGATCGGCGACCCGCCGCACGGCCTCGAAGTCGTGGCTGATGAAGACGACGGCGGTGCCGGCATCCGCGATCCCTCGCAGCAGATCGAGGATCCGCGCCTGCACCGTCGCGTCCAGGGCCGTGGTCGGCTCGTCGGCGATGAGCACCGCCGGGTCGCCGGCAAGGGCCGAGGCGATGAGCGCGCGTTGCCGGAGCCCTCCGGACAGCTCGTGCGAGTACTGTCTGATCCGACGTGCCGGCTCCGGCATCGCCACCGCGTCGAGAAGTTCGAGCACTCGTGTGCGGCGCTGCGTCCCCGCGAGCTGCCGATGGATGGCCAACGGTTCGGCGATCTCCGCCCCGATGGTGCGCAGCGGGTCGAGGGACACCAGAGCATCCTGCGACACGAGCGCGATCCGTTCGCCGCGGAGCCGGCGCCACTCATGTTCGCCGAACAACCGCGCATCGACGCCGTCGACGACGAGACGGGTGGCAGATACCCGGGCGACGTGCGGAGTCAGTCCCAGCAGGGCCGCGGCCGTCAGCGACTTGCCGGCCCCCGACTCCCCGACGATCGCGACGCACTCCCCCGGTTCCACGGTGAAGGAGACGGATTCCACCGGCCTGGCACCGCCGATTCTGACGGAGAGATCCCGCACCTCGAGCGCACTCATGATGTCCTCCCCTCGGCGCGGGCCCTCAGTTGACGTCCGACGATCGTCGCTGCGACGACCGTGAGCGTGATCGCCGCTCCGGGAAAGACCGAGATCCACCAGGCCTGGCCGAGGACGTTGCGCCCGCCGGCCAGCATGAGGCCCCATTCCGGTGCCGGTTCCGCGGGGCCGAGGCCGAGGAAGCTGAGCCCGGCTGCGGCAAGGATGCTCGATCCGATCCCGATGGTGGCGAGCACACTGAGCGACCCGAAGACGCTGGGCACCACATGCCTCACGAACGCGAGCACGGGCGGCACCCCGAGGATGCGAGCCGCCTCGACGTGTTCGGCGACGGCGAGCGTCCTCGTCTGCACGCGCCCCATGCGCACGTACACCGGCACCGCGGCGAGCGTGACCGCGATCGCGACGTTCACGGGACCGGGCCCGAGCACCGCGACGACGATCAGAGCGACGAGGAACTCGGGGAAGGCGAGGAGCACATCCGTGACGCGCATCGCGGCAATATCGACGGCGCGGGGCGCGACCCCCGCCAGTGCGCCGAACAGCAGACCGACGACGAGGGCGAGGGCGGTCGCGAGCAGTCCGATGCCGACCGATCTGCCTGTCCCGTGCACAACGCGCGAGAAGACGTCGCGGCCACTCTGGTCCGTGCCGAACAGATGCGCGGCGCTCGGCGCCTGCAGGGCGCTGCGCACATCGGTCTGCAGGGGATCCTGGGAGGCGATCAGGTCGGGCACGAGCGCCGCCACGGCGATCAGCGCGAGGATCAACACGGCTGCGCCGAGGAGAATGCGACGTCCGACGCTCATGCGCGCGGCGTCCTGTCCGGGGTGTCGGCCACTGTCCGCACGCGCGGATCGAGCAGCGGGTGCACGAGCTCGACGACGAGATTCACGACGACGAACGTGAACGCGCTGAGCAGGATGATGCCACTGAGCACCGGCAAATCGCGGTCGGTGATCGCCGAGAGCGTCACCCTTCCGAGGCCAGGCCGGGCGAAGACGGTCTCCACCAGCACCGCCCCGCCGAGCAGCGAGCCGACGAGGTAGGCGGTCAGGGTGAGGGCGCCGGCCGCCCCGTGCCGCAGCGTGTGATGCAGGGTGAGGCGCACGTGACCCGCTCCCCGCGCGCGAACGGTCGTCGCGAACGGCTGGCGTTCCGCCGTCTCGATGCCGTCGCGCAGCACCTGTCCCAGAAGCGCAGCCACCGGCAGGGCGAGCGTGACGGCAGGGAGCACCATCGTCGCCGGATTTCGAGTGCCGGAGACCGGGAACCAGCCGAGACCGAAGGCGAAGACACTCAGCAGCACGAGTCCGATCCAGAACACCGGCGAGGAGAGCAGGACGAGTTCGACAGCCGCGACGATTCCCCGGGACACCGAGCGCCGCGCGAGGAGCGCGGCGGCAAGAGCGAGCACCACGGCGATGAGCAGCGCGGATGCGGTCAGCTGCAGGGTCGCCCCGAGCTGCCGCCCGATCACCTCGGCCACCGGCATCCGCAGTTGGTACGACTCGCCCAGATCGCCCCGCAGCAGCTGGCTCAGGTACGAGACGTACTGCTCGAGCGGCGGCCGATCCAGCCCCAGTTCCGCCCGGATGCCGTCCTTGACGGCATCGCTCACCTGAGCTTGCGGTCCGAGCATGACGTCGACCGGGTCGCCGGGGATCACCCGGAAAGCCAGGAAGGCGAGCGTCGCCGCTCCCCACAGCACCACGACGAGGGATGCCGCGTGCCCGACGATCCTTCTGATCATTGCGCTCCTGACTACGGCATCGTATCGCCGATGCCGTGCCGGGTCACTCGACCGTCACACCGAAGAACAGCGGACGTCCGTAGAGGTCGAACTGCAGACCGGAGATGCGCTCCCCGACCGCGGTGATGGCGGACGGCACGTACAGCGGCACGATCGCGACGTGCTCGGCGTTCCACTGCTGCAGTTCGCCGTAGACATCGGCACGAGCGTCGGCATCCGTCGTCGCGACACCCTTCTCGAGCAATTCGTCGATGGTCGGGTCGGTGACCTGCGAGGCGTTCTGGAAACCCTCGCTGTGCAGATGGTTGCGCAGCAGGTCGGCGTCGACGCCGGAGAAGCTCCAGTCGGTGAGATCGAACGTCTTCGGCCCGTACTGCTCGTTGTAGGCACCCGGCTCGAGCTTCTCGAGGAGGACCTCGAAGCCCACCTCCTTGAGGTCGGACTGGATGGCGTTCGCCAGCGCGGCACGATCGTCGGGCACCGGGGTCCAGGCGATCCAGCGCGCGGACAGCCGCTGGCCGTCTTTGGTGCGGATGCCGTCGTCGCCGCGCTGGGTCCACCCGGCCTCATCGAGCAGGGAGTTCGCGAGGTCGCGGTCCATCGGCCACGATCCCTCGAGTGATGCGTCGTAGCCCGGGGTCGTCGGTCCGAGGATGCTCCACGCGCGCGGGTATTCGCCGAAGAAGATCTCTTCGACGGACGCATCGATGTCGATCGCACGGGAGAACGCCTCGCGCACCTTCTGGTCGGCGAAGACGCCGTGCTTCTCGTTGAGGTACAGCGAGTAGGGAAGACCCGGCTCTTCGACGGCCTCAACGGTCACCCCGTCGCCGAGCGTGGCGGCGACGTTCGGCGGGATCTGGCCGACGAGGTCGGCCTCTCCGGAGCTGACGACGCCCGCGCGCACCGATGGCTCGGGGAGGATCTCCACGCGCAGCGTCTCGAATCCGGGCTTCTCCGTGCCTTCCGGCGCCCACGCGTAGTCGGCGTTGGCCGTGTACACGATCTCCTGCTCCGGCGTGTACTCGGTGAGCTCGAACGGGCCGGTGCCGACCGTGATGCCGGGGCCGCCGACCTTCAACTCGTCAGCGGACTCGGCCAGCACCTTCGGCGAGTAGAAGCCGAGCTGCGCCGTGCTCGCTGCCTGCAGGAAAGGCGCGTAAGGCTGGGAGAAGCGCACCGTGACGGTGTGCTCGTCGACGACGTCGGTACCGGCGTAGAACTCTCCGCCGAGCATGCTCGCGGCCTGAGCCGATTCCGTCTCGGGGTCGATGATCCGGTCGAAGTTCGCTTTCACCGCCGCCGCATCGAACGGCTCCCCGTCGTGGAACGTCACATCGTCGCGGAGCGTGAACGTGTACTCGGTGCTGTCATCGGACACCGTCCACTCGGTCGCGAGCCACGGGCCGAACGAGCCGTCGGGCTTCTGGAAGACCAGCGAGTCGAGGACGGACCGCTGGACAGCGGCGGAGATGTCCAACTGGCTCGTCTGAGGGTCCATGTGGCCGGACGCGAGCAGACTGCCGTCGACACCCCAGACGACTTCTCCGCCGCCTTCCTCGGTAGCCCCAGGAGCCGCGCAGGCGCTCAGCGCGAGGGCGGCAGCGGCGGAGACCGCGACGAAGGGCAGGAGGCGACGCCGGAGCGAAATGCGCATGAAAGGTCCTCGAGAAGAGCGATGGGGTGACATCTCAGTCTACGACCCCTTCTTGGACCGGGTCGATTTACACCTCATCCTTCGTCATCGGCTCTCCATTAGACTGAGGGCACAACCCACACTCAGGCACGCTCACACAGTGCCGCATACATCGCTCGAGGAGACCTCCATGGCCGTGTCCGTTCAGAACCAGATTCCCGACAAGCCCGCACTCGAAGGTCTCGAAGCGAAGTGGGACGCCGCATGGCGCGATCAGGGGACGTACCTGTTCGACCGCATCCGCGCCGCTGCCGCCGGCCGCGATGGCGTCTATTCGATCGACACACCACCGCCGACGGCATCCGGATCCCTCCACATCGGGCACGTGTTCTCGTACACGCACACCGACATCAAGGCGCGGTTCGAGCGCATGCGTGGCAAGACCGTGTTCTACCCGATGGGCTGGGACGACAACGGCCTCCCGACCGAGCGCCGCGTGCAGAACTACTACGGTGTCCGTTGCGACCCCACTCTTCCGTACGATGCCAACTTCACTCCCCCGTTCGAGGGCGGTGACAACAAGTCCAGCCGCGCAGCCGACCAGTTGCCGATCAGCCGCCGCAACTTCATCGAGCTGTGCGAGCGGCTGACCGTCGAAGACGAGAAGCAGTTCGAGAGCCTCTTCCGCCAGCTCGGTCTCAGCGTGGACTGGACCCAGACCTACCGCACGATCTCCGACGACACGATCCGGCAGAGCCAGCTCGCGTTCCTTCGCAACATCGAGCGCGGCGAGGCCTACCAGGCGCTTGCGCCCACCCTGTGGGACGTCGACTTCCGCTCCGCGATCGCGCAGGCCGAGCTGGAGGACCGCGACCAGCAGGCGGCGTTCCACACGATCGAGTTCCCCTTCGCCGATGGCACCGGCTCGATCGCCATCGACACGACCCGCCCGGAGCTGCTCCCGGCGTGCATCGCGCTCGTGACGCACCCGGAGGGCCCGCACAAGCACCTCATCGGCACGAAGGTGCGCACCCCGTTCTTCGGCTCCGAGATCGAGATCCACGGACACCACCTCGCTCAGCCCGACAAGGGCACCGGCGCCGCGATGGTCTGCACCTTCGGCGACGTGACCGACATCATCTGGTGGCGCGAGCTGCGCACGACGACGAACGAGTCACTGCCCAACATGACCACGATCGGCCTGGATGGCCGATTCCTTCCCAAAGCGCCTTCTCTGGTGTCGGATGCAGGCGCTCGAGACTGGTACGCCGAGAACATGGGCGGCAAGACGGTCTTCAGCGCCCGCAAGGCGCTCGTCGAGAAGCTGCAGGAGACCGGCGACATGACGTCGGTCGGCAAGCCGTTCAACCACGCGGTGAAGTTCTTCGAGAAGGGCGACCGCCCGCTCGAGATCGTTTCGACCCGCCAGTGGTACATCCGCAACGGCGCGAGAGACGCGAAGCTGCGCGACGAGCTCATCGCGCACGGTGCCGAGCTCGCCTGGCACCCGGACTTCATGCGGGTGCGCTACGAGAACTGGGTGGGCGGCCTCACCGGCGACTGGCTGGTTTCGCGCCAGCGCTTCTTCGGCGTGCCGATCCCGCTCTGGTACGCGCTCGACGAGAACGGCGAGCGTGACTACGACCGTGTGCTGACCCCGGATGCCGCCTCGCTGCCGATCGATCCGACGAGCGACGTGCCGGCGGGATACACCGAGGACCAGCGCGGCGTGGCCGGTGGATTCGACGCCGAGGCCGACATCCTCGACACCTGGGCGACGTCGTCGCTCACCCCGCAGCTGGCCGGCGGCTGGCAGCGCGATGAGGAGCTGTGGAACCTCACTGCGCCGTTCGACCTGCGTCCGCAGGGCCAGGACATCATTCGCACCTGGCTGTTCTCCACGATGCTGCGCTCGACTCTCGAGGACGGCCGGGCACCGTGGCGCAACGCGGCGATCAGCGGCTTCATCGTCGACCCCGATCGCAAGAAGATGTCGAAATCGAAGGGCAACGTCGTCACGCCGGCGGACATCCTCGAATCGCACGGTTCGGATGCCGTTCGCTACTGGTCGGCCTCCAGCCGACTGGGAATGGATGCGGCGTTCGACCCGCAGAATCCGACGCAGGTGAAGATCGGTCGCCGTCTGGCGATCAAGGTGCTGAACGCGGCGAAGTTCGTGCTGTCGTTCCCGGTTCCCGAGGATGCACAGGTCACGCACGCGCTGGATGCTTCGATGCTCGCCGCGCTTGACGGAGTGATCCGCGATGCCACGAAGGCATACGAGAACTATGACCAGGCGAAGGCCCTGGAAGTCACCGAGGCCTTCTTCTGGACGTTCTGCGACGACTACCTCGAACTCGTCAAGGAGCGCGCGTACAACCAGAACGACGTCGGGCAGGCATCGGCGGCACTCGCCCTGCGCCTGACCCTCTCTGCGGTGCTTCGTCTGCTCGCTCCGGTGCTGTCGTTCGCCACCGAGGAAGTGTGGTCGTGGTTCGAGGAGGGTTCGGTGCACACCGCGAGTTGGCCGGAGCCGCTCGGCATCGCCGGCGATCCTGCGGTGCTGTCTGCCGCCAGTGAGGCGCTGATCGGCATCCGTCGTGCGAAGACAGAGGCGAAGGCCTCGCAGAAGACGCCGGTCGCTCGTGCAGCAATCGCCGCTCCCGCCGCGAAGCTCGTCGCCCTCCGCGCCGCCGCCGATGACCTGCGCGCCGTCGGCCGAATCGCCGAGCTCGAGTTCAGCGAGGCCGAGGCGTTCGCGGTCATCGCGATCGAGCTCGCCCCCGTCGAGCCTGCAGTGGGCGAGGGCGTCTGATGCAGTTGGGCACTCGTTGGGCCACCGGTTCGGAGCCACCTGCTTCGGTACCAGCGGCGCTCCGCCCCGCGATCGCCGAGGTCGAGTCCCGCGGCCTGCGCGGCCACTGGACGCTCACCTGGCTCGAGGGCCGCGCGACCGCGGAACTCGACTCCGGCTGGGAGGTCTTGCAGACCGCCTCAGGCGACGTGATCGCCCGGCCGTTCGAGGACTGAGCGCCGCGTTTCGTCTCGCTTCGCTCGCTCAACGACCAAGAAGCGTCTCCGGTCGTTGAGCGAGGACCGCAGCGACGAGACGAAACGCCCGACGGGATTCTCAGCGCCTCGGCAGGCCGAGCTGCGCGAGGGCGTGATCCACGGCCCGCGGGTCGTGTCGGCGCGCCTGCTGCTCGCGCAGCATGTCGAGGGCGATCTCGCGACGCTCGGCGCGGGCGACGATGCGGCGTTCGACGTGGCGAGACAGTCCGAGCGCGACCTGCTGGAGAAGTCGTTCGAAGCGTGTCGGTGCGGCGAGTCGAAGCGTTGCAGTGGTCATGATCACTCCTCAGGGCTGGTCTGGCGGCTGTTCGCCGTCGGAAGGTCGAAGATCTCGGCGCGGAGAGAGACGCGACGAACATCAGGGCCGGTCTGACCGCGGAAGCGCTGGATCGCGCTCTCGACGAGCGCCTCCATCTCCTCGCGCAGCGCGAACACCTGGGGCGGCGTCATATCGAGGTGGGTCGTCATCGTGAGACCGACGTCGCGCCATTCCTCCGGCACCTCTGACTGCGGCCGGTTGAGATACGCCATGAGCGTCTCGTGACGCAGGCGGAAGAACTCCGCAGTGACGATCTGGGCTGCCGCGCGACTCGCGGGCGATGTGGACTCGTCGGGTCCCGGTACCTCGATGCGCCCCTTCGGGCGCTCCCACCAGCGCTCGCGCGCCGTGCCGCGCCCCTCGACTTCCTGGATCAGTCCGTGCGCGGCAAGGGCCCGCAGGTGATAGCTCATCGACCCCGAGGTCTCTCCGACGAGGCCGGCGAGGGAACTCGCGGTCTGCGGTCCCTGTGCAGCAAGGAGATCGAAGATCTGCACGCGCAACGGATGCGCCAGCGCCTTCAGCGCCCCCGAATCAAGCCTTCGAACCTGCGTGTCATCCGTCATGCATGCAAAGATACCTTTGCAAAGACTTCTTTGCAAGTGTTTCTTTGCAAGTGTTGAGGATCAACTCACCGACGCGCGGGCGGCGACGAATGCCGCGACGCAGCGCTCGATCTGTTCCGCGGTGTGCGCGGCAGACAGCTGCACACGGATCCGCGCCGCCCCTCGCGGCACGACCGGGAAGCTGAACGCTGTGACGTAGATCCCCTGGGCCTGCATCTCCCTCGCGACGCGGGCGGTGAGCGCGGCGTCGCCGAACATCACGGGAACGATCGGATGCTCACCGGGAAGCAGGTCGAATCCCTCCGTCGCCATCCGCTCCCGGAACAGTGCGGCGTTGTCGCGCAGTTGCGCCCTCAGATCCGCCGAACCCTCGACGAGGTCGAGCGCGGTCAGGGTTCCCGCCACGATCGCGGGCGCCAGAGTGTTCGAGAAGAGGTAGGGGCGCGAGCGCTGACGCAGGAGGGCGACGATGTCGGCGTGCGAAGCGACGTATCCACCAGAAGCCCCGCCCAGGGCCTTCCCGAACGTGCCGGTGTAGATGTCCACGCGGTCCGCGACGCCACAGAGCTCGGGCGTGCCGCGACCGTTTTCGCCCACGAAACCGACCGCGTGGGAGTCGTCCACGAACACCAGCGCGTCGTAGCGCTCGGCGAGGTCGCAGATCTCGGCCAGCGGTGCGATGTAGCCGTCCATCGAGAACACGCCGTCGGTGACGACCACCCGGAAGCGTGCATCCGATGCCGCTCGCAACTGCTCCTCGAGGTCTGCCATGTCGCGGTTGCGGTAGCGGAGCCGTCGAGCCTTGGAGAGGCGGATGCCGTCGATGATCGACGCATGGTTGAGCTCGTCGGAGATGATCGCGTCCTCCGCGCTGAACAGCGTCTCGAACACTCCCCCGTTGGCGTCGAAGCATGACGAGTACAAGATGGCGTCGTCGGTGCCGAGGAAACCGGACAGGCGCCGCTCGAGCTCCAGATGCTGCTCCTGCGTGCCGCAGATGAAGCGCACGCTGGCGAGGCCGTAGCCCCACTCCTGAAGAGCCGCCGTCGCGGCATCCAGAATCCGGGGATCGTCAGCGAGCCCCAGGTAGTTGTTCGCGCAGAAGTTCAGAACCGCCGCGCCGTCGGCGGTGATCTCGGCACTCTGCGGCCCGCGGATGCCGCGCTCGTGCTTGGTGAGCCCGGCCTCTTCGATGCCGGCCAGCTCGGCCGCCACGTGCTTCTGGAAAGTTCCGTACATCACAACTCCGTCCAATCGAGGATGATCTTGCCCGTTCCTGCTGACTCAGAGGCCGCGAATCCGCGCTCCCAGTCACGCGCCGGAATCACCTCGGCGATGACCTGCCCGATCGATGCGCGCAACGTCGCGCTGGTCTGCAGCATCGCGCCCATCGCGTTCCAGGTCTCGAACATCTCACGACCGTAGATGCCCTTGATGGTCAGCATGTGCGTGACGAGCTTTCCCCAGTCGACCCCGAACTCGCTGCTCGGCAGGCCCAGCATCGCGATGCGGCCGCCGTGGTTCATGTTGTCGATCATGCCGGGAAGCGCCGAGGGCGCCCCGCTCATCTCGAAACCGATGTCGAAGCCTTCGCGCATGCCGAGGGCCACCTGCGCCTCGCGGATGTCGCGCACCGAG
The DNA here is from genome assembly GCF_038397725.1 of Microbacterium sp. LWO13-1.2. Taxonomy (NCBI): domain Bacteria; kingdom Bacillati; phylum Actinomycetota; class Actinomycetes; order Micrococcales; family Microbacteriaceae; genus Microbacterium; species Microbacterium sp. LWO13-1.2. The sequence continues at coordinate 2,760,241 of NZ_CP151634.1, read as the reverse complement.
ACGTCCACGACCTCGTTCGCGCCCATCTGCCGTGCCATCTCCAATCGCGGAGCACTGACGTCGGTGGCGACGATGAAGCGCGCACCGGCATGCCGTGCGACGGCGATCGCCATCAGTCCGATCGGGCCGCAGCCGGTGACCAGGACATCCTCGCCGATCAGCGGGAACGTGAGGGCGGTGTGCACCGCGTTGCCGAGCGGGTCGAAGATCGCACCCAGCTCTGGGCTGACCTCGGCGTGGTGCACCCAGACGTTGGCCGCCGGAAGCGAGAGGTATTCGGCGAACGCGCCGTCGCGCTGCAAGCCCAGCCCGATCGTGCGGATGCACATCTGGCGACGGCCGGCACGGCAGTTGCGACATGTGCCGCACACGATGTGTCCTTCGCCGGACACGCGGTCGCCCACGGCGATGTCGTGCACGAGCGGACCGACCTCGACGACCTCACCGTAGAACTCGTGACCCGGAATCAGCGGGGCGACGACGGCGGATGCCGCCCAGTCGTCCCAGCGCTGGATGTGCAGGTCGGTGCCGCAGATGCCGGTGCGCAGCACCCGGATGATCACTTCGTCGGCGCCGGCCACGGGGTCGGGGCGCTCGACGAGCTCGAGCCCGGCTGCGCGTTCGGCTTTGAACAGTGCTTTCATGACTCGATCACACCGCACTTGCACCATGTAGAGCAATCGCTGATTACTGCACTATTCGTTAAGCCAGCTCTTAACTCTAGACTTTCGGAATGGAACTCCATCAGCTGCAGATCCTCCGCGAGCTCGGCGCACTCGGAAGCGTCACCGCCGTCGCTGCACAGTTGCGAGTGACTCCCTCCGCCGTGTCCCAGCAACTCTCCGCCCTGCAACGCGGCTTCCGAACTCCGCTGACACGCAAAGAAGGCCGAACCCTGATGCTCACCGCAGCCGGCGAGGTGCTCGCCGCGGCGGGCGCCGAGGCGATCGACGCGATGGCGGCTGCACGCAACGCACTGGACGACTTCGAAACCGACACCACCGGAATCGTCACGCTGAGCGGGTTCCACAGCGTCGGTCAGGCACTCTTCGGCTCGCTCGTCCGCGAACTGTCGACATCGACGTCATCACCCACGGTGCAACTGACCGATGAAGACGTCGCGCAGAGCGACTTTCCGGCCCTCACCGCCCGATACGACCTCGTGCTGGCTCACCGGATGGAGCACACCGCTCCGTGGCCGGCCGAGGGCATCCGGAGCCTCACGCTGGTTCGCGAGCCGCTGGACATCGCCGTCGCGAAGACTCATGTGCTCGCCTCTCGCAAGACCCTCACACCAGCCGACGTCGCCGGGGAACTCTGGGTGACGAGTCGAATCGGGTACTCCCCCGACGATGTCCTCCGTGCCGTCGCCGCGGTCACGAACCGCACGATCCACGTGCAGCACCGGATCAACGACTACGGCGCGGTGTCCGCGGTGGTCGCCGCTGGCGACGCGATCGGCATGCTGCCCCGCTACACGTCCAGGAGCGCCGATGACCGCGATATCGTCCGGCTGCCCCTGCAGGGGGTGAGCACGCACCGGATGATCGACCTGCTGGCGCGGCCGGAGAACCTTCGCCGGCGTTCGGTGCGGGTCGTCGTCGAGGCTCTGCAGCGGGTGATGACACGGCTGAGCGAGTGAGCCGCTGGATGCCGATGCGCCCTAGGCTCGAAGGATGACCGATGCCACGAACCCGTTGCTGCAGCCATCCGTACTCCCCTACGGTCTCCCTGACTACAGTGCGATCCGGCCCGAGCACTACCTTCCTGCCTTCCGCGCCGCGTTCGAGGAACACCTCCGAGAGATCGACCGGATCACGATGGTGCGTTCCATGCCCACCTTCGAGAACACGATCGAAGCGCTGGAGCGCGCCGGTGAACTGCTCGACCGCGTGGCGCACGTCTTCTACACGGTCAGCTCAGCCGACGCGACGGAGGAGATCCAGGAGATCGATGCGGAGCTCGCACCGCTGATGGCCGCCCACCAGGATGCGATCATCCTGAACAGTCAGTTGTACTGGCGGGTGCAGCAGGTGCATGCGCAGCTGGACGCGCGGGAACTCGACGCCGAACAGCGTTACCTCGTCGAGCGTCACCACCGCGAGATGACGCATGCCGGCGCCGCGCTCGACGATGCCGCGAAGGCACGTCTGACCGGTCTCAATCAGCAGCTGTCGACGCTCAGCAACGTCTTCGAACGGAATCTCCTCGCCGACACCAACGATCTCGCGGTCGTGTTCGACTCCGCCGCGGAGCTCGACGGGCTGACGGTCGGCGAGCTTTCCTCGGCTGCCCGCGCCGCCGAGGAACGCGGGCTTCCCGGTCGCTTCCTGGTGTCGCTGCCGCTGTTCACGGGGCATCCGTACCTCGCACAGCTCCGGGACCGGAGCTCCCGTCAGCGCATCCTCGAGGCGTCACAGGCGCGCGGCGCGCGAGACAACGAGCACGACAACCGCCCGGTGCTCAGCGAGATCGTAGGTCTGCGCGCCGAGCGCGCGGCCCTGCTCGGCTACGACTCGCATGCGGCGTATGTCACGGCCGACGAGACCGCAGGCGATCCGCTGGCTGTCGAGCAGATGCTGCGCGAACTCGCCGCACCTGCGGCCCGGAATGCCCGGGCTGAACAAGCCGCGCTGCAGTCCATCGTCGATGAGACCGAAGCGGAGCCGTTCACGGTCGCAGCCCACGATTGGGCGTACTTCACCGAGCGTGTCCGGACCGCTCGATTCGACATCGACACCGGCGCGCTCCGACCGTGGTTCGAGGCGGAGCGGGTGCTGCAGGAGGGCGTCTTCTACGCCGCTACCCAGTTGTACGGCGTGCGGTTCACCGAGCGCGGTGACCTCGCCGCCTACCACCCCGGCGCGCGCGTCTTCGAGGTGCACAACGAAGACGACAGCCCCCTGGGCCTGTACGTCCTCGACCTCTACACCCGGGATTCCAAGCGCGGCGGCGCGTGGATGAACCCGATCGTGAGCCAGTCCCGTCTAAGAGGGACCGCCGCGGTTGTGGTCAACAATCTCAATGTGCCGCTCCCCGGTGACGGCGAGCCGACGCTGCTCACGCTCGACGAGGTGACGACGCTCTTCCACGAGTTCGGGCACGCGCTGCACGGCCTGTTCGCGACCGTGACGTACCCGCACTTCGCCGGAACGAACGTCTTCCGGGACTTCGTCGAGTTCCCCAGCCAGGTCAACGAGATGTGGATCCTCTGGCCGGAGGTGCTCGACAACTATGCGAAGCATTACGAGACCGGCGAGCCGCTCGATCCTGCCATCGTGGACCGCCTGCGTGCGACCGAGACGTTCAACCAGGGGCATGCAACAAGCGAATACCTCGCGGCAGCGTGGCTCGATCAGGCCTGGCACCGGGTCGGGCCATCGGACGGAGCCGTCGATGTCGCGTCATTCGAGGCCACCGCGCTCGCGGACATCGGGTTGGACAACCCCGTCGTCCCCACGCGCTATTCGTCGACGTACTTCGCGCACGTCTTCTCCGGCGGCTACAGCGCGGGCTATTACTCCTACATCTGGAGCGAGGTGCTCGACGCCGACACTGTGGAATGGTTCCGCTCGAACGGGGGCCTGACTCGGGAGAACGGCGACCGGTTCCGTCAGCGCCTGCTCGGCGTCGGCGGCTCGATGGATCCGCTTGCGGCCTACCGTGACTTCCGTGGCCGCGATGCCGAGATCGCTCCGCTGCTGAAGCGGCGCGGCCTGGACGCGTGACCGACGACGCGCTCGCAGCGATCCGCGACGTGTTCGACGGACGTGCACCCGTATACGACGAAAGCGTGATGCATCGCGAGCTGGCGAACGCGGTCGCGGACTTCGTGGAGCTGGGTCGCGTTCATGATGTCCTCGACGTCGCGACCGGCACCGGTCTCGTCCTCCGCGCACTCCACGACAGAGCGGCCGGACTCGAAATGGTCGGCACGGACATCTCTCCGGGGATGCTGACTGTCGCCCGCGATGCGCTGCCACGTGCCACGTGGATTGAGGCGGATGCTGCGGTTGTCCCACTCCCCGACTCCTCCGTCGACCTGATCACCTGCGTGACGGCCTTGCACCTCATCCCCGATTCTGTTCGTGCCGTGGCGGAGTGGCGGCGGATGCTGCGGCCAGGTGGCCGGGTCGTGACGGCGACGTTTCTGCGCGATGGCCGTCAACCGGGTCCTGTGAAGTACCGGTCGGTTCCCGTGGACCACGATTCGTTCGACTCGGTTGAGACACTGCGCGCGACGTTCGCGTCACAAGGTTTCGCGGTCATCCGGCACTCGGAATGGCGAGAAGCAGACACGGCCATCCTCATCGCCGAGTTGCGCGTGGACAGATAATCGAGCCCGGAATCAGAATGGGCGGGTCAGGAAGGGTTCTGGAGCACCCGCACTGGAATGGCGTGCTCGATCGCCTCGTCACCGGCACGTTCGACACGGAACACCGGCTGGCCGGGACGCTCCGCGATCGCCTCGTGCAGCGACCCGTCGCGCATGACGATCGCGGCATAGTCGTCGACCGCGTAGCCGTCGGGCAGCGCGCCCGTCGCGACCCAGCTCAGATACTTCTCCCGCCGATCGGGCTCGCCGAGGTAATGCGGGCAGGCGCTGCCCTTCACGAATCCGAGACCGTCCGCCAGCGGGGCGAGCGGACCGAATGAGTCCGTCGACGACGCCTCGAACCAGCAGTTCATTCCTGCGCTGATTCCCGCGAGCACCGTGCCGTTGCTCGCCGCCTCACGCAGGATCTCCGTCAGCCCGTGCAGGCGCCACAGCGCGAGGAGGTTCGCTGTCGAACCGCCGCCGACGTAGACCAGATCCTGGTCGAGCAGCATCCGGGGATCGGTGTAACCCCATGGATCCTGGCAGAACAACGAAAGCACGGATGTCTCGGCGCGTCCCGCGAAAGCGGCCTCGAAACGCCTACTGTACGAGTCGGAGTCTCCGCTGGCCGTCGGCACGAAGCAGACACGGGGTTTCGCCGCGCCGGTCAGCTCCAGAAGATAGTCGTCGATCAGCGATGTGCCGTCGTCTGACATCGAGAACCCGCCGCCTCCGAGGGCGACGACGGTTCCGTTCACGCGCTCTTGCGCTTACGCTCCATGATGATCGTCGGCGGTGCGCCCTCGTCGACGGCGGCCTTCGTGACGATCACCTTGGCGACGTCATCAGCCGACGGGATCTCGAACATGATCGGTCCGAGGACGTCTTCGAGGATCGCGCGGAGACCGCGGGCACCGGTCTTGCGATCGACGGCGAGATCGGCGATCGAGCGCAGCGCCTCCTCATCGAACTCGAGCTGCACGCCGTCCAACTCGAACATGCGCTGATACTGCTTCACCAGGGCGTTCCGCGGACCGGTGAGGATCTCCATCAGCGCGTCCTGATCCAGCGGCGACACGTTCGTGACGACGGGCAGGCGGCCGATGAACTCGGGGATGAGCCCGAACTTGTGCAGATCCTCCGGCAGCACCTCACTGAAGAGGTCGAGATCCTTGGTCTTGTCGTGCAGCGGGGCACCGAAGCCGATGCCGTGCTTGCCGACGCGAGCCGACACGATGTCCTCGAGCCCGGCGAAGGCGCCGGCGACGATGAACAGCACGTTGGTCGTGTCGATCTGCAGGAACTCCTGGTGCGGGTGCTTGCGTCCGCCCTGCGGCGGAACCGAGGCGACCGTGCCCTCGATGATCTTCAGCAGCGCCTGCTGCACACCCTCGCCGGACACGTCACGCGTGATCGACGGGTTCTCCGCTTTACGGGCGATCTTGTCGACCTCGTCGATGTAGATGATGCCCTGCTCAGCGCGCTTGACGTCGTAGTCGGCGGCCTGGATCAGCTTGAGCAGGATGTTCTCGACGTCTTCGCCGACGTATCCCGCTTCGGTGAGGGCGGTGGCGTCGGCGACGGCGAACGGCACGTTCAGCCGCTTCGCGAGTGTCTGCGCGAGGTACGTCTTGCCACAGCCCGTCGGTCCGATCAGCAGGATGTTGCTCTTCGCGATCTCGACCTCTTCGGCCTTCTGCTCGGCCGTCTGCAGAGTGCCGTGCGCGCGGACGCGCTTGTAGTGGTTGTAGACCGCTACCGCGAGTGCGCGCTTCGCCGGCTCCTGGCCGACGACATATTCCTCGAGGAACGCGAAGATCTCACGCGGCTTGGGCAGATCGAACTCGGCTGTGCCCTCGGCGGAGGATTCCGCCATCCGCTCCTCGATGATCTCGTTGCACAGCTCGACGCACTCGTCGCAGATGTACACACCGGGGCCAGCGATGAGCTGCTGCACCTGCTTCTGGCTCTTTCCGCAGAACGAGCACTTGAACAGGTCAGCGCTTTCACCGATACGGGCCATGCGCGTCCTCCTAGGGGGGATCCAGAGATCGTCATCTGAGCCTAACCGCTGCAAGGGACACTGGGCCGCATTGGCGCGGGGCCGCTCGCCGATGGCGAACGACCCACGCCGGGTCAGGCTCTGATCACACCTTGCTCCTCGTGAGATCGAACTTCACACCCGATCATTTAGTTGGATCGCGGATTGAGACGGTTTGGCTCGCTTCTGTCATGTCCTGTCTGAGGGATGATGACGAAGGAGCCATGATGAACGAACTGCTGCGGTCGGATCTCGCATCCGCCGACCCCGTCGCTGCGGGCGAGGACGCGAGACTCCACGATCTCGTGCGTCGAATGACCGTCGACACTCGGGAAGCATCAATCGCGGGAACCCTAACCCGCGCGCCCTGGTGGAAGCGCCGCCGCACGATGATTCCCCTCGGCATCGCCGGAGCCATAGCTCTGACCGGAGCCGCGGTGATGATTCCACTCGGCATCGCGGTGAACGGTACGCCGGTCGAGATGGATGTGGAGATCCCGATCCTCTACACGACGGACACCGGCGTCGACGTGAGCTGCCGTTACGGCATCTACTTCGGTGACCCGGCCACTCGAAGCGCCGCCGACGAGCGGCTCGCGGAGTTCGCCCAGAACCACGACTGGACCGGAATCGGTCAGCGTGTGTACGAGGAAGCGATCGCGAACCCGTTCGCCCCCGGCCCCAACGACGTCTGGGAGACCGACACGCAGGAACTCCGCGACAGGCACTCCTTCAACCTCGCAATAGGGGGTGTCCTCTATGGAGAGATTCCCGCTGAGCTGCGGGCAGAAGGTCAACAAGTGGGCGGAACCATGGACTGCACGGGACAGCTGCGCTGATGGTCCGTGCTCCCGTTCCCCAGGAACTTCACGACTGGATCGCGATCGTCGTGGATGAGAACGCTGACGGCCTTCTCCGCTACTTCAGACGACGGGTCAACTTACCCGAAGATGCCGCAGACCTTCTCGGACTGGTCCTGCTGGCGCTCTGGGAGAGCGGCACGAAGGTCCCATCGAGCGACACGGACGCACGGATGTGGTGCTTCGGGATTGCGCGCAACGTTCTCCGCGAACACTATAGGAGTGCTGCCAAACGCCTCGCCCTCGCCGACGAGCTACGAGATCACCTCCGCGTCTCTCCACTGCACGACAACGCGGCAGATTCGGTCGTTGAGGCGAACATGCGCGCGGAGACAGCCAGAAACGCAATCAAGGCGCTCAACAAGCGATCACGGGAACTCGTGATGCTGATCCACTGGGATGGATTCAGCATCGCCGAGGCAGCACGGCTCCTTTCGATCAATGATTCGACTGCACGCACAAGATACGCACGCGCTCTTCAGCGACTCAAACGGGACCTGAGCGAGCATCCGCTCCACGATGAAGCCGCTGGGGCCCGTTCGCAACCGAGTCCAGCCACCGGCGCGCGATGAAGTAGTGCCTACACATTTCTTGAGCGACACCTGAGCCCGGGTTCGATCCGCCGAATCCCGGGCTCACGCCGATCACACCATCGACTTCGTGTGCCACACCGTCTTGATCTCAGTGAAAGCCGAGATCCGCTCCGGTGAGGCGATGACCTCGCCCGGCGCGATCACGCGCTTCAGCGTGTCGGCCGCGGCGATCTGCAGGTCGACCCACTCGAGGTCCCCCGCTCCGGCGAGGTCGAGGGCGTTGACGTCCTGATGCGAGGCCAGCCACGGGGCCATCTCCGCGGGCGACCCGGTGAGGACGTTGACCACTCCCCCTGGGACGTCACTCGTCGCCAGCACCTCCGCGAGGCTGATCGCCGACAGCGGGAACCGTTCGCTCGCGATCACGACGATGGAGTTGCCTGCGACCAGCGCCGGGGCGACGACCGAGACGAAACCGAGCAGGGCGGAATCCTGCGGTGCGACGATCGCGACCACACCGGTCGGCTCCGGCACCGAGATGTTGAAGTACGGACCGGCGACCGGGTTGGCGTTGCCTGCGATCTGGGCGTACTTGTCGCACCAGCCGGCGTACCAGACCCAGAGGTCGATCGCTTCGTCGACCTGCGCTCCGGCGGCAGCCGCAGAGATGCCCTCCTGCGCCACGATCTCGTCGACGAACTGCGCACGACGCCCCTCGAGCACTTCGGCGACGCGGTACAGCACCTGCCCACGGTTGTACGCGGTCGCCCCGGACCACCCCTTCACGGCGGCGCGGGCGGCGACGACGGCATCCCGAGCATCCTTGCGCGAACCCTGCGCGGCATTCGCGAGGAACGCGCCCTTCGCCGAGAGCACCTCGTAGGTGCGTCCCGATTCGCTTCGAGGGAAAGCGCCGCCGATGGCGAGCTTGTACGTCTTCGGCACGGTCAGTCGCTTGCTCATGCTGCAGCCCCCTTCAGGTAGGCGGTGAGTCCCTGACGTCCGCCTTCGCGGCCGTAACCGGACTCCTTGTAGCCGCCGAACGGGCTCGACGGATCGAAACGGTTGAACGTGTTCGCCCAGATGACACCAGCGCGCAGCCGGTCGGCGACGGCAAGGATACGGGAGCCCTTGTCGGACCAGATCCCGGCGGAGAGGCCGTACGGCGTGTTGTTCGCCTTCGCGATGGCCTCGGCCGGCGTGCGGAAGGTGAGCACCGACAGCACCGGCCCGAACACCTCGTCGCGTGCGATGCGGTGCGAGGCCTCGACTCCGGTGAAGATCGTCGGCGCGAACCAGAACCCCTTCTCTGGAATGACGCAGTCGGCGGTCCACCGCTCGGCGCCTTCGGCCTCGCCGATGTCGCTGAGTTCGCGGATGCGGGCGAGCTGGGCGGCCGAGTTGATCGCACCGATGTCGGTGTTCTTGTCCAGGGGGTCGCCGAGACGCAGAGTGGAAAGCCGGTTCTTCAGCCGGTCGATGACCTCGTCGTGGATCGACTCCTGCACGAGCAGGCGGCTGCCGGCGCAGCAGACGTGTCCCTGATTGAAGAAGATGCCGTTGACGATGCCCTCGACGGCCTGGTCGATGGGGGCGTCGTCGAAGACGATGTTCGCAGCCTTGCCGCCGAGTTCCAGGGTGACCTTCTTCATCGTACCGGCGACGGCGCGAGCGATGTCACGGCCGACGCCGGTGGAGCCGGTGAAGGCCACCTTGTCGACATCTGGATGCCGGACGAGGGATGCTCCGGTCGAGCCGGCACCGGTGATGATGTTCACCACACCGGCCGGGAGGTCGGCCTGCTGCAGGATCTCGGCGAAGATGAGTGCGGTCAGCGGCGTGGTCTCCGCCGGCTTCAGCACCACGGTGTTGCCGGCAGCGAGGGCCGGAGCTAGCTTCCACGCGAGCATCAGCAGCGGGAAGTTCCACGGGATGATCTGGCCGGCTACGCCCAGCGAGCGCGGATTCGCGCCGAGGCCGGCGTGATCGAGCTTGTCGGCCCAGCCCGCGTAGTAGAAGAACCAGGCGGCGACGAGCGGCACGTCGACGTCGCGACTCTCCTTGATCGGCTTGCCGTTGTCGAGGCTTTCCGCGACGGCGAGTTCACGCGCGCGCTCCTGCACGAGACGGGCGATGCGGAACAGGTACTTGCCCCGATCGCGACCACTCATCTTCGACCAGGTCTTCTCGTAGGCGCGTCGCGCTGCGGCGACGGCACGGTCGACGTCGTCATCGCTCGCCGATGCGATCTCGGCGATGCGCGACTCATCGGCCGGCGAGATGGTGGAGAAGCTGGCGCCCGATCCGTCGACGAACTCGCCGTCGATGAACAGACCGTAGCTGTCCTTGAGGTTCAGGAGCGCCTTCGATTCCGGCGCGGGAGCGTATTCCAGGAATGACATATGCGTTGTCCTAGTCGATCGTGACGTAGTCGGGGCCCGAGTAGTGGCCGGTGGTGAGCTTCTGGCGCTGCAGGAGAACGTCGTTCAGCAGGCTGGAGGCCCCGAAACGGAACAGGTGCGGCTGCAACCATTCCTCGCCAACGGTCTCTGCGACGGTGACGAGGTACTTGATCGCATCCTTCGACGACCGGATGCCGCCAGCGGGCTTCACCCCGATCTTCTCGCCGGTCGCCTGGTGCCAGTCGCGGACGGTCTCCAGGATGAGCAGAGTGGTCGGCAGGGTCGCGGCAGGCTGCACCTTGCCCGTCGACGTCTTGATGAAGTCGCCCCCGGCCAGGATGCCGAGCCACGAGGCCCGCTTGATGTTGTCGTAGGTGTTGAGCTCACCCGTTTCCAGGATGACCTTCAGCGAGGCGTAGCTGCCGTCCTCGCGACGGCAGGCTTCCTTCACCCGGGCGATCTGGTCGAACACGAGGCCGTACCGCCCGGAGAGGAACGCACCGCGATCGATCACCATGTCGATCTCGTCGGCACCCGCGGCGACTGCATCCGCCGTGTCCGCGAGTTTGATCTCGAGGGAGGAGCGTCCGCTCGGGAACGCGGTGGCGACCGCGGCGACCGAGATCAGTCCGTCGTCCGGGTCGCCGTGCATGCCGCCGAGGGCGGCGACCGCGTCGCCGACCATGTCGCCGTATACGCAGACGGCCGCGACCTTCGGGCACGACGGATCGGCGGCATCCGGGTTCTTCGCCTTGGCGACGAGCGAGCGCACCTTGCCAGGCGTGTCCGATCCCTCCAGCGTGGTCAGGTCGATCAGTTTGATGATCGTGTCCAGCGCCCATGCCTTCGAAGTCGTCTTGATCGAACGGGTGCCGAGTCCAGCAGCTCGCTGCTCGAGACCTACCGCATCCACTCCGGGGAGCCCGTGCAGGAACCGCCGCAGCGTCGCATCATCGGGCTCACCGCCCAGCACGTCCACCGCTGTTCTGCGGCTCAATTCCTTGGTCGTCACTGTTCCTCCAACAATGCTCGGGCTGTGGTCTCATCGGTCACCAGAACGCTGCATAGGCCGCTGCTGACGACTGTACGCGCGATGTCATGTTTTGCGGGGCCTGCGGTGACGAAGATCGCCGTCTTCGCCGTTCGCAGGCGAGCGAGCCCGACACCGACGGTGCGGGCATCCAGCTGCGGGTCCACGATGTTGCCGTCGGCATCGACGTAGCGCCCGAGGACGTCACCGACGGCACCGCGCCTGGCGAGCTCCTCGACGTCCTGAACGCTGAGGTAGCCGTTCTCGACGTGGGCGGAGCTGGCGTCGCAGGGACCGGCGGTGAACAGGAATGCCTGCGCCTGGGTGGCCTCTTCGAGAACAGCCGCGACGGTGCGATCGGCCTCGATCGCCAGCTTCGTCTCCACCCGCTCCAGAATGGCGGGGCTCGGCAGCAGGGAGACGTGTCCGGATGCACGCTGTGCGATCATCCCGGCGAGGCCGGCAGCTCCGCCGGAGCGGCGGTTCAGGCTGACTCCGCCGTTGAGCTGGACCACGGTCACGCCGTGCGCCCAGCCGTCGGTGAGCGCCTCGGCGACCGCGCGGAGCGTGCGTCCCCAGCTCACGCCGAGGGTCCGCGGCACCGGGCGAAGGGTCGTCAGGAAGTCGGCTGCCGCCTGGGCGACCCGGTCGAGAGTGCTCTCCTCGCCGGAGGGCGACGGCACGACGACCGCTTCGGCGAGGCCGAATCGCTCGACCAGCGCGCGCTCGAGTCCGAGCCGACGAGCCCGAGGATGCACGATCTCGATGCGGACGATGCCGCGTTCGCGCGCTTGCGTGAGCAGCCGGCCGACCTTCCACCGGGAGATCTTGAGCAGGGCGCCGATCTCGTCCTGAGTCTTGTCCTCGTCGTACGAGAGTTCAGCGACCCTGACCATGAGCAATTCGTCGTCCACGGCATCCTCCTTCGTCTCCAGCGTAAGCCGTCAACCCCATCCGCGCACTCCGGTGCTCAGATGAGCAGGCGGTTCACGACCGACGCGCATTCGCGCTCCTCCGAAACCCCGGCGCAGTACCGGTTCCTCGGGGGTGCGCAAAAGGGCGGTCCGGAAACCCGGACCGCCCTCTCTTGCCGAGATGCTACGCGCGCTTGCGCGTGGTGAGCACCTGGTCGACGATTCCGTACTCGAGCGCCTGAGCGGCCGAGAGGATGTTGTCGCGGTCGATGTCGCGGTTGACCTGCTCGACGGGCTTACCCGTGTGCGAGGCCATCGTCTCCTCGAGCCACGTGCGCATGCGGAGAATCTCCGCGGCCTGGATCTCGATGTCGGACGCCTGGCCCTGACCTGCCTCGCCCATCGCGGGCTGGTGGATCAGCACGCGGGCGTTCGGCAGCGCGAGACGCTTGCCGGGAGCACCGGCCGCGAGCAGCACAGCCGCAGCCGACGCCGCCTGGCCGAGCACGACCGTCTGGATCTGCGGCGCGACGTACTGCATCGTGTCGTAGATCGCGGTCATCGCGGTGAAGGAGCCACCGGGCGAGTTGATGTACATCGTGATGTCTCGCTCGGCGTCCTGGCTCTCCAGGACAAGGAGCTGTGCCATCACGTCGTCGGCGGATGCGTCGTCGACCTGCACGCCCAGGAAGATCACGCGATCTTCGAAGAGCTTGTTGTACGGGTCCTGGCGCTTGAAGCCGTAGGCCGTGCGCTCTTCGAACTGCGGGAGAACGTAGCGGCTGGAGGGCAGGTTGCCTGCGGATTGGAAGGTCGGGGTGTACATGTGAGTCCTCTCGAATCCGTTATTCTGCGGCGTCCGCAGTGCCGCCGCCGCCGGTCACATCGCTCGCGTGCTCGCGGATGTGGTCGACGAAGCCGTACTCGAGGGCCTCGTCCGCGGTGAACCAGCGGTCGCGGTCGCCGTCGGCGTTGATCTGATCGACCGACTTGCCGGTCTGCGATGCCGTGATCTCCGCGAGACGCTTCTTCATCGAGAGGATGAGCTGCGCCTGGGTCTGGATGTCGCTGGACGTACCGCCGAAGCCACCGTGCGGCTGGTGCAGCAGCACGCGCGCGTTCGGCGTGATGTAGCGCTTGCCCTTGGTGCCGCTGGTGAGCAGCAGCTGACCCATGGAGGCCGCCATGCCGATTCCGACGGTGACGATGTCGTTCGGCACGAACTGCATCGTGTCGTAGATCGCCATGCCAGCGGTGATCGAGCCACCGGGCGAGTTGATGTAGAGGTAGATGTCCTTCTCTGAGTCTTCTGCGGCGAGAAGAAGGATCTTCGCGCAGATCTCATTGGCGTTCGAGTCGCGCACCTCTGAACCCAGCCAGATGATGCGGTCCTTCAGCAGCCTGTCGAAGACACTCGTCGCGACGAGGGGTTCTGCAGCCATGTCAGCTCCTGTTTCCGTGTTTCGGTGATTCGAATCTACCGGCGACAACGCAGCGCTCCGGCCGTGTTCGCCGTCGGCATATCAGCGTGGCGGGGCAGCGAGTTCCTTGGCATACGCCGCGACGGAACGCGTGTACAGCGGGAGGTGCGGAGCGAGAGTTTCGAGGGCAACGGCCGCAGCGGTATACGGATCGCCTTTCGATGCCAGCGTCAACGCGTAGAACGCGGCAGCCGCATCGGCCAGCGGGCCTCCTCGCTCGCGTTCCGCACGAAGCATCTCCAGCGCCTCTTCGATCCGCCCGAGATTGCGCAGCGTGCTGGCAAGCTGGATGGCGGCCTGAGCTCGGTGCTCATCGTCGAGCCCCGCGTCGAGGGCTTGCCGATACAGACCCTCCGCCGCCGCCTCGAGCCCCGCGGAGTCACGGGCACCGGCGCGTTCGAAGAGAGCGCGGGCGTCATGGTCCGGTCGCTGCTCGGCAAGCGCGTCGATCCGCTCGATACGTTGTGCGTCCGAGAGCGTCCGGTCGCTCCAGACGGCATCGATCTGTTCTTCCCAGTTCGTCATGCACTCCCCCTCGAATGAAAAAGGGGCGGATGCCGCAGCACCCGCCCCTTTCGTCACGATCGCGTGGCGATCACTCGGCCTTGTCGGCCGCCTTCTTGGCCGGAGCCTTCTTGGCGGCGGGCTTCTTCGCAGCGGGCTTGTCCGCAGCGGCTTCGGCAGCGTCTGCGTCATCGGCCGCCTTCTTCGCGGGGGCCTTCTTCGCAGCGGGCTTCTTGGCCGGAGCCTTCTTGGCCGGCTTCTCCTCGACCTCAGCAGCATCCTGCTCGTCGTCGCCACCGATGAAGCCGGTGAGGTCGACAGGCTTGCCGTTGGTGTCGACGACCGTCACCTTGCCGAGCGCGACAGCGAGAGCCTTGTTGCGCGCGACCTCGCCGACGAGTGCCGGGAGCTGGTTCGAGGACTGCAGCGCCTCGACGAACTCCTGGGGCGCCATGCCGTACTGCGCAGCGGACTGGATCAGGTACTGGCTGAGCTCGTCCTGCGAGACCTGCACGTCGGCCTGCTCGGCGATCGTGTCGAGGAGCACCTGCGTGCGGAACTGCTTCTCGCTGGCCTCCGTCACCTCGGCGCGGTGCTCGTCGTCCTCGAGGCGGCCTTCACCCTCGAGGTGGCTGTGCACCTCATCCTCGATGAGCTTCGGCGGAACCGGGATGTCGATCTGCTCGAGCAGCGTCTCGACGAGCTTGTCGCGCGCCGCGGAACCCTGGGCGAACACGCCCTGCTCGGCAACGCGCTCGGCGAGGCTCGCGCGGAGCTCGGCGATGGTGTCGAACTCGCTGGCGATCTGCGCGAAGTCGTCGTCAGCCTCAGGAAGCTCGCGCTCCTTGACGGCCTTGACGGTGACGGAGACCTCGGCCTCTGCACCGGCGTGGTCACCACCGACGAGAGCGGAGCGGAAGGTGGTGTCCTCACCAGCGGTGAGCGACTCGATCGCGTCGTCGATGCCCTCGAGGAGCTCGCCCGAGCCGACCTCGTACGAGACTCCCTCGGCGCGGTCGATCTCAGCGCCGTCGATCGCGGCGACGAGGTCGAGCTCGACGAAGTCGCCCTTGGCAGCGGGACGGTCGACCGGGATGAGCGTGCCGAAGCGGGCGCGCAGACGGTCGAGCTCCTCGTCGAGGGCCGCCTCGTCGGTCTCGACGGCGTCGACGGTCACCGTGATGCCGTCGTAGGAGGGCAGCTCGATGTCGGGGCGGACGTCCACCTCGATGTCGACGAGCAGGTCTCCGGAGAAGTCCTTCTCGTTCGGCCACTCGATGATCTCGGCGGCCGGGCGGCCGACCACGCGGAGCTTGTGCTCGGCGGTGGCGGCACGGAAGAACTGGTCGAGGCCCTCGTTGACGGCGTGCTCGATGACCGCGCCGCGACCGATGCGCTGGTCGATGATCGGAGCCGGGACCTTGCCCTTGCGGAAGCCGGGGATCTGGACATCCTGAGCGATGTGCTCGTACGCGTGAGCGATGCTCGGCTTGAGGTCGTCCGGGGTGACCGTGATGCTGAGCTTGACCCGGGTCGGGGTCAGCTTCTCGACGGTGCTGTTCGCCATGCTGGTTCGTTCTCCTTGTCATTTCCGCGCTGAATCGCGGCTGTGATGCCTGTGGAAGTCGTGTCGGGGCGACAGGAGTTGAACCTGCGACCTCCCGCTCCCAAAGCGGGCGCTCTACCAAGCTGAGCTACGCCCCGGGGAATCCGCACGCGGATTCAGCCCCATGAAGTCTAACGGACGAGAGCACCCGCGACAGTCCGCTATGATCGATGAGTCCGGTCAGTGTCCGTGAAGGATCTGATTCGGGGCTGTAGCTTAGTGGTAAAGCCTCTGTCTTCCAAACAGATGATGCGAGTTCGATTCTCGTCAGCCCCTCGTTCTCAGAAGGCCCCGCCAGTGGCGGGGCCTTCTGCATTCGCGCCTGATTAGACTCATGTCGACGATCGCACGGCGGTGCGGAGGCAGGAGACGAAACATCGTGAGTCACCCCTATCCGGCCGGCGGACACGCGCTCCCGGCACAGATGACCGGTCCGATCACGCCGCCGCCGGTTGTACCGCGCAAGAGGCGCACTGGCGCGATCCTCGGCTCTCTCGGCGCCGTGGCGGCCGTCGCCACCATCGCCGCGGTGCAGCTCTCGTCCCACGCCGGATACGACGGTGCCGAAGCGGCGTACCAGGATTCCGTTTCCGCCGCCGCAACCACCGCGGAACAGCTCAGGGCCGAGGTCGGCGCTCTGCGGACGACGACGGATGCAGCGGCGCTCATTCTCGAGAACAACAGCGGCACCCTGCTCGATGCGAGCTCAACAGACGCACTCGGCGTCGCCGTGTCGGAAGGCCAGACGAAAGCATCCGCAGCAGACGACGCTCTCGCAGTCACCCTGCCGCAGACGGACGACAAGCCCTTCTGGTTCTGGGAGCTGTTCTCCGAGACGCAGAAGCTCAATGAAGATCGCGCGCGTGCAGACGCGCATGCCGAAGATCTCCAGGATCAAAGCGATGACGCCGTTGCCACCGCGACGACCGTGACCGAATCCGGCGTCGCCGCCCTGGTCTCGGCGGCAGACAGCGCCTCTGCGCTCGAAGCGGCGCACATCTCCGCCCGGAACCTTGACGTGATCGCTCTGCGCGACGCCGCCGAGGAGGTCTCCTACACGACCACGATCGACCAGGGCGCCGCTGACGCGTTCATCGCCCTGGAGTCGGCCGCCACGCAGATCGTCACCTCAGAGCAGGCGGAGATCGCAGAAAAGGCCGGTCCGCTGCAGGGCACGCGTCTCGAAGTGGAGGCCTTCGCGCGAAGCCTGGCTCCCGGTGTGCTGCTCGAGTTCGACTGGGCTCAACTCGTCAACGGCTTCGGACTCGACGGCGGCATGGGCGGATACACGACCTGGTGGTACGACGACCCCGGCTACGCGACGATCGAGCTGTCCGACTCCGTGGCCGAGCAGTGGCCGTCCGCGATGAGTCAGGCACTCGTCGCGCACGAGGTCGGCCACGCCATCAGCGTGAAGTGCGCAGACATGTACGACGACTCCACTCAGGACAGCATCGAGAAGTGGGCGACCGGCTGGGCGATCAGCATGGGCTTCACCGATGATGCGAACGGAGTGTGGGCGTACGGCTATCCCCCGCAGTCGTACATCGACGCTGCCGCGGGCTGCCGCTGACCGCAGACGAAGAAACCGCCACGACTCAGTCGTGGCGGTTTCTTCATCAGAGCGTGGTGGTCACTGACCCCGACGCTCGCGCAGCTGAGTGAGGGCGTCTTCCAGGAGCTGGACGGCTTCCTCATCGGTGCGACGTTCCTTCACATAAGCGAGGTGCGTCTTGTACGGCTCCGGCTTGGCGAGAGCCGGCGGGTTCTCCTTGTCCCGGCCAGCCGGGAGGCCCGACTGCGGGTGGTCGATGGTCTCGGGGATCTCCTCGTCCGGGAGACCGGCGGCGAAGTAGCGGACCGTCTCGTTACCGAGACCGTCCCAATACGACACTGCAATGCGGTCGGCATGATAGCCGTGGTCCTGCTCGCCCATCGGGCCAGAACCGACACGCGTGCCGCGAATGGCGTTACCACCGGTAGCCATCAGATCACCTCGAACTTCGTGATGAGCCCCAGCGCGACGATGGCGACGAACCACACCAGCGCCAAGACCACAGTGAAGCGATTGAGGTTCCGCTCCGCGAGACCGGACGAGCCGACCGCCGACGACATTCCCCCACCGAACATGTCGGACAGGCCGCCACCGCGGCCCTTGTGGAGGAGGATGAGGAGGGTCAGCAGGACGCTGGTGATACCCAGCACGACCTGCAGGACGAACTCGAGAATTGCCACGAAGAAGAGCCTTTCGCCAGGGCAGATTTGCCCTCGTAACGGTCAAGTATACGGTGTGACGGGGCCGCAGCCCCGTCACACTCACACGCCGACGTGCTTCTGGAAACGGATGATCGCTGCGAACTCATCGACGACGAGGCTCGCGCCGCCGACAAGGGCACCGTCCACATCAGGCTCACGCATGAAGCTGGCGATGTTGGCGGACTTCACCGAGCCGCCGTAGAGGACGCGGGTGCGAGCAGCCGCATCCTCCCCCAGAACCTTCGCGATCACGCCGCGCAGTGTCGCGCAGACGTCCTGCGCCTGCTGCGGCGTCGCCGCCTGACCCGAGCCGATGGCCCAGACCGGCTCGTACGCCACAACGATGTCAGCGTCCTTCGACACGCCCTGGAGCGCGACCTCGAGCTGACCGACCGGAACGGCGCTGGCACCGAACTTCTCCAGGTCCTCCGCGGTCTCGCCGACGCAGATCACCGGCACGAGCGCGTGCTTCAGCGCGGCCTGCACCTTGGATGCGACGACCTCGTCCGACTCGGCGTGGTACTCACGACGCTCGGAGTGACCGATGATGACGTACTTCGCGTCGAGCTTGGCCAGGAACGCACCGGACACCTCACCGGTGTACGCACCGGAGTCATGTGCCGACAGATCCTGGGCGCCGAGCGCGAACGGGATCTTGTCCGCATCGATGAGCGTCTGCACGCTGCGGATGTCCGTGAAGGGTGGGAAGACCGCGACTTCGACCGAACCGTCCTCGTGCTTGGCATCCTTCAGCGTCCAGTGCAGCTTCTGCACGAACGCCACCGCCTGCAGGTGATCGAGGTTCATCTTCCAGTTTCCCGCGATCAGCGGGGTACGAGCGCTTATGCCCATCCGAGCACCTCCAGGCCGGGTAGTTTCTTGCCCTCGAGGAATTCGAGGCTGGCGCCTCCACCCGTCGAGATGTGACCGAACTGGTCATCAGAGAAGCCGAGCTGCCGCACGGCGGCGGCCGAGTCTCCGCCGCCGACGACGCTGAGTCCGTCGACCTCGGTGAGCGCCTGTGCGACGGTCTTGGTCCCCGCGGCGAAGGCCGGGAACTCGAACACGCCCATCGGCCCGTTCCAGAACACCGTCTTCGAGGTGCGGATGACCTCGGCGAAGCGCGCAGCGGTCTCGGGGCCGATGTCGAGCCCGATCCCGGAAGCACCGAACGCGGTCTCCTCGATCGCGTCCGCCGCTGCGATCTCATGCGCGGCATCCGCCGAGAATGACGCCGCGACGACCACATCGGTCGGGAGCACGATCTCGACGCCGCGCTTCTCCGCCTCGGCGAGGTAGCCGCGGACGGTGTCGAGCTGGTCCTCTTCGAGGAGACTGGATGCGACGGCGTGTCCCTGCGCCTTGAGGAACGTGAACAGCATTCCGCCGCCGACGAGGATCCGGTCGACGCGCGGAAGTAGATGCGAGATCACGCCGAGCTTGTCGCTGACCTTCGAGCCGCCCAGCACGACCGCGTACGGTCGCTCCGGCTTCTCGGTGAGACGGTCCAGGACGTCGAGTTCGGCTGCGATCAGGAGTCCCGCCGCCGATGGCAGCAGTTCCGCGAGGTCGTAGACGCTCGCCTGCTTGCGATGCACGACGCCGAAACCGTCGGAGACCAGCACGTCAGCGAGTTCTGCGAGCTGCGCGGCGAAGGCCTGACGCGTCGCGTCGTCCTTCGCCGTCTCGCCCGCGTTGAAGCGCAGGTTCTCGATGACGACGACGCCACCGTCCTCGAGAGACGCGACGGCATCGTGTGCCGACTCCCCCACCGTGTCGCGCGCGAACGCCACCGGCTTGCCGAGCAGCTCGGAGAGACGCTGAGCGACCGGTTCGAGGCTGTACTGCGGGTCGGGCGCCCCGTCAGGGCGTCCGAGGTGGGAGCACACGATGACGCGTGCTCCGGCGTTGATGAGGGCGTTCAAGGTCGGCAGCGAAGCGCGCACACGACCATCGTCCGTGATGACCCCGTCCCGCAAGGGGACATTGAGGTCACAACGGACGATGACGCGCTTGCCTTCGAGCGAACCCAGAGAGTCCAGGGTGCGCAGAGTCATGTCGAGCTCAGAGACGCTCTGCGACGTACTCGGTCAGGTCGACGAGGCGGTTGGAGTAGCCCCACTCGTTGTCGTACCAGCTCGAGACCTTGACCAGGTTGCCGCTGACGTTGGTCAGCGTGGAGTCGAAGATCGACGAGTGCGCGTTGTGCACGATGTCGGTCGAGACGATGTCGTCGGCGTTGTACTGCAGGTAGCCGGCGAGGCGACCCTCGTCAGCGGCCTTCTTGTACGCGGCGTTGATCACGTCGACGGTGAGGTCTTCACGCTCGGTGATCAGCGTGAGGTCGACGATCGAGCCGACCGGAACCGGAACGCGGTACGACGAGCCGCTGAGCTTGCCGTTGAGCTCGGGCAGAACCGTTCCGATCGCCTTCGCGGCACCGGTGGACGCCGGGACGATGTTGATCGCCGCTGCGCGTGCACGGCGCAGGTCGCCGTGCGGGCCGTCCTGGAGGTTCTGGTCTGCCGTGTACGCGTGCGCCGTCATCATGAAGCCGCGGACGATACCGAACTCGTCGTTGAAGACCTTGGCGAGCGGGGCGAGGCAGTTGGTCGTGCACGAGGCGTTGGAGAGGATGTGGTCCGTCTCCGGGTTGTAGGTCTCCTCGTTCACGCCCATGACGATGGTGCGGTCGTCGCCGGTCGCGGGAGCGGAGATGAGAACCTTCTTCGCGCCGGCGTCGATGTGCTTCTTGGCGAGGTCGGCCTTGGTGAAGAACCCAGTCGACTCGATGACGATGTCGACACCCAGTTCGCCCCAGGGGAGGTTGGCGGGGTCGCGCTCGGCGAACGCCTTGATGGTCTTGCCGTTGACGGTGATGCTCTCGTCGTCGAAGCTGATCTCTGCATCGAGGACACCCGCGGAGGAGTCGTACTTCAGCAGGTGTGCGAGGGTCTTGTTGTCGGTGAGGTCGTTGACTGCGACGATTTCGATGTCTGCGCCCTGCGCGAGAGCCGCGCGGAAGTAGTTGCGTCCGATGCGGCCGAAGCCGTTGATACCGATCTTGACAGACACTAAGGTCTCCTGATTTCTCGAGCGCTCGCGCGCGGTTTCAACTAGAGAAGCATGGACAACGGCGTCCCGACGGGCAGTTGGCCCATCGGGACGCCCGTCTTGCTTACGACAGTACCAGCAGGCCTGCAGTCTTCTCGCGGGCTGTTACGAAGCGCTGAGCGACGTTCTCCCAGTTGGCGATGTTCCACGCCGCCTTGACGTAGTCGGCCTTCACATTGAGGTAGTCGAGGTAGAAAGCGTGCTCCCACATGTCGAGCTGGAAGATCGGCACGGTGCCCTGCGCAGCGTTGGACTGCTGGTCGAACAGCTGCTGGATGATCAGGCGCTGGCCGATCGAGTCCCAGCTGAGCACGGACCAGCCGGAGCCCTGGATGCCCATCGCGTTGGCGGTGAAGTGCGCCTGGAACTTCTCGAAGGATCCGAAGAACTCCTCGATCGCTGCCTTCAGCTCGCCCTCGGGCTGTCCTCCGCCGTTCGGCGACAGGTTGGTCCAGAAGATGGAGTGGTTGACGTGGCCGCCGAGGTTGAACGCCAGGTCCTTCTCCAGCTTGTTGACGTTCGCAAGGTTGCCGCTCTCGCGAGCCTCGGCGAGCCCGTCGAGCGCCGCATTCGCGCCGGCGACGTAGGCCGCGTGGTGCTTGCCATGGTGGAGTTCCATGATCTTCCCGCTGATGTGCGGCTCAAGGGCTGCGAAGTCGTACGGGAGGTCGGGGAGCGTGTAGGTTGCCATATCGCTTTCATCCAATCCGCGCCGCGCCGCGGCGCTTGCCGATCCTCCGCGCCACCGAAGTGCGGCGTGGAGCAGACGTTATTCATCCTAGTGACGAGAACGTCGGGGCGGACCGGATCCTTCCGGCTATGACGGGCTCAGACGTCGAGACCGGCGGGCACTGCGGCCTCGGTGCCGGGGATGCCCTCCTGCTGCGCACGCTTGTCTGCGGTCGCGAGCAGACGACGGATGCGGCCGGCGACGGCGTCCTTCGTCAACGGCGGATCCGCGTGGTGGCCGAGTTCGTCGAGGCTCGCGTCGCGGTGCGCGAGACGAAGCGCGCCGGCGAGACGCAGATGATCGGGCACGTCGTCGCCGAGGATCTCCAGTGCGCGCTCCACGCGTGCGCAGGCGGCGACAGCGGCCTGCGCCGAACGGCGGAGGTTCGCATCGTCGAAGTTCACCAGGCGGTTCACCCCGGCACGCACCTCACGGCGCTGACGGAGCTCCTCCCATGCGACGGCCGTCCGCTGGGCGCCCATCTCGTTGAGGATGGTGCGGATGGCCTCGCCCTCGCGGACGACGACGCGCGGCATCCCGCGGACCTCACGCGCCTTGGCGGCGACACCGAGCCGGTGGGCGGCGCCGACGAGTGCCATGGCGGCCTCCGACGACGGGCAGGCCACCTCGAGCATGGCGGAACGCCCGGGCTCGCTGAGGGTTCCCGCGGCGAGGAACGCGCCGCGCCAGAGGCCGGCGACCTCTTCGCGAGAACCGGTGGTGAGGCGGTTCGGCAGGCCGCGCACGGGGCGTCGGCGCTGGTCGAGGAGGCCGGTCTGCCTGGCGAGGGTCTCGCCTGCGGCGATGACGCGGACGGCCCAGCGTGCGCCCTCGTTGGCGGTGCTCGACTGCACCTGTGCGATCTCCGGACGCACGCCGTAGATCTCGGCGAGATCCCGGGCGACGCGGCGCGCGAGAGTCTCGGCATCCACCTCCGCCTCGACCGCGACACGACCCGCGATCGAATGCAGCCCACCGGCGAACCGGAGAATGGCGGTAACCTCCGCGACACGCACCGTGGGGGGTGCATTACGGATGCTGACCAGCTCAGCCTTGACGTCGGTGGTTAGTGCCACGAGACTCCTCATACGCTCACGCGCCGGATCGCGACGCAAACGACTAGCCTACTCGGCCGAACGCTCTGCTACTCGCGTCCGAGATCCCGATGACGGACGTTGACCGCCACTCCCGGGATCGCTTTGAGCCGGCGCGCCAGCTCTTCAGACATCGCCACGGAGCGGTGTTTGCCGCCTGTGCAGCCGATCGCGATCGTCGAATGGCTCTTGTTCTCGCGCTGGTACCCCTCGAGAACCGGCGCGAGCGCGGCCGCGTAGGCATCGAGGAATTCCTCGGCTCCCTGCCGCGAGAGGACGTACTCCTTCACCTGTTCGTCCTGGCCCGTGAGTCCGCGAAGCTCTTCGTTCCAGAACGGATTCGGCAGGAAACGCATGTCGGCGACGAGGTCGACATCGGTCGGGAGCCCGTACTTGAACCCGAAGCTGAGCAGGGTGACGCGATGCCTCGCCGCGCCCTCCTCGGAGAACATCTGAGAAACCTGCGTGGCCAGCTGATGGATGTTCAGATTCGAGGTGTCGATGATCAGATCGGCGGCCTCGCGGATGGGGGCGAGCTTGGACCGCTCGATCCGGATGCCGTCGAGGAGCGTGCCGTCGCCCTGCAGCGGTTGCGGCCGCCGGACCGACTCGAATCTCCGGACCAGGACGTCGTCAGAAGCGTCGAGGAACAGCACCCTCACGCTGCCTCGGGCACGAAGCGCCCTCGCCACGCCAGGGAAATCGTCGAACAGGTTGCGACCGCGCACATCGACGACGGCCGCGACCTTCGGGAGCGCGCCGCCACCCATGTCAGTGAGGTCGAGCAGCGGACGGAGGATCTGCGGCGGGAGGTTGTCGACGACGTACCAGCCCAGGTCCTCCAGCGCGTTGGCGACCGTCGTCCGGCCTGCGCCCGACATACCTGTGACGATGAGGAACTCGCCCTTGTCCTCGTCTGTCATGTTGCTCCTTCTCCCCGTCCTCTCAAGCCTAGCGAGTGGAGAGATGCGTATGGATGTTCTGGGCGAGCACGGGGCCGATACCCGGCACTTCTTCGATCTCCCCCGGCTGCGCGGCGCGGAGCGCCGTGACCGAACCGAAGTGCTTGAGCAGGGTCTTGATCCGCGACGCACCGAGACCGGGGACCTCGGTGAGCACCGTCGAGATGTCGCGCTTGCGCTTCTTGCGCTGGTGGACGATCGCGAAGCGGTGCGCCTCATCGCGCAGTCGCTGCAGCAGGTACAGCGACTCGCTGGTGCGCGGCAGGATCACCGGGAAATCCTCCCCCGGCAGCCAGATCTCCTCGAGTCGCTTGGCGATGCCGCACACCGCGATCTCGGTATGACCGGCGTCACGAAGGGCTCGTGCGGCCGCCTCGACCTGCGGCTTCCCGCCGTCGACGAGCAGCAACTGAGGCGGGTACGCGAAGCGCGGCTTCCGCTTCGCCTGTGTTCCTGCGTCTGTCTCCTCGTCGAGGACGGCTTCTGAATCGGCCTGCAGGTCCGGCCGGTCGAGATACGCGAGACGGCGGCGGAGGACCTGGTACATCGAGTCGGTGTCGTCGGTCGTCTCAGGGATGTTGAACGAGCGGTACTGGTCTTTTCGTGGAAGCCCGTCTTCGAATACGACCATCGAGGCGACGACGTTGGTGCCGCCGAGATGGGAGATGTCGAAGCACTCGATCCGCAGCGGTGCCTCTTCGAGTTCCAGCGCCTCCTGCAGATCGGTGAGCGCCTGAGTGCGGGCGACGTAGTCGCTGGTGCGGCGCGTCTTGTGCCTGATCAGGGCCTGCTGCGCGTTCAGCGTCGCGTTGCGCATCAGGTCTGCCCGCTGCCCCCGCTGGGCGACGGTGATCTCGATCTTCTTTCCTCGTCGTTCGCGCAGCCACAACTCCAGTTCGACCACGTCGTCGGGAAGTGTCGGCACGAGGATGCGGCGCGGCACGTCCTCGGCTTCGCCGTAGGCGCGTTGCAGCACCTGATCGACGAGCTCACCGGTGGTGATGTCGATCTCCTTCTCGATCGTCATCGCCCGCACGCCGCGCACGCGCCCGCCGCGGATCACGAACTGCTGCACCGCCGCGGCCAACTCGTCCTCGGCGATGCCGAAGAGATCCGCGTCTTCGTCGGCGGCGAGCACCAGTGCACTCTTGCCGAGCACCGCCTCGATCGCCGAGAGCTTGTCTCGGAACTTCGCGGCCGCTTCGTAATCCATCGCCGCGGATGCCGCCAGCATCCGCTTCGTGAGCTCCTTGGTGAAGCGCTCATCGCCACCGGCCATGAAGGCGACGAAATCGTCGACCATCGCACGGTGCTCTTCGACCGTCACCGTCATCGAGCAGGGGCCGCCGCATTTGCCGATCTGGCCGGGAAAGCAGGGCCGTCCGGTCTGCATGGCGCGCTTGTAGCTGGCGTCGCTGCAGGTGCGGATCGGGAAGGCCTTGACCATCAGGTCGATGGTGTCGTGCACCGCCCACACCTTCGGGTAGGGCCCGAAGTACTTCGCCCCAGGAATGCGATGGTTGCGGGTCACGATCACCCGGGGCGCCTCGTCGCCGAGCGTCACCGCCATGAACGGATAGGACTTGTCGTCCTTGTAGCGCACGTTGAACGGCGGATCGAACTCCTTGATCCACATGTACTCCAGCTGCAGCGAGTCGACGTCGGTGGGCACCACCGTCCATTCGACGGATGCTGCCGTCGTGACCATCCGGCGGGTGCGTTCGTGCAGCGTGCGCAGCGGAGCGAAGTAGTTCGACAACCGCTGGCGGAGGTTCTTCGCCTTGCCGACGTAGAGAACTCGGCCCTCGGCGTCGCGGAAGCGATACACGCCGGGGTCGGTGGGAATCTCCCCCGCCCGCGGCTTGTAGGGCAGGACATCGGCCATCAGCTGGCCTTCCGCGCCGAGCGCCCTTCCCCGAGGATTTCCGCGAGGAACTGCCCGGTGTGGCTCTGCTCGGCGCGAGCGATCTGTTCCGGAGTGCCGGTCGCGATGATCTCGCCACCACCAGAGCCGCCCTCAGGCCCGAGATCGATCACCCAATCCGCGGACTTGATCACGTCGAGGTTGTGTTCGATGACGATGACCGTGTTGCCCTTGTCCACCAGGCCGTTGAGCACCTCGAGGAGTTTGCGGACGTCTTCGAAGTGCAGACCGGTCGTCGGCTCATCGAGCACGTAGATGCTGCGGCCGTTGCTGCGGCGCTGGAGCTCGGTCGCCAGCTTCACGCGCTGAGCCTCGCCGCCGGAGAGGGTCGTCGCCGACTGACCGAGGCGCACGTAACCGAGTCCGACGTCGACGAGCGTCTTCATGTACCGGTGGATCGCCTGGATCGGCTCGAAGAAGTCCGCTGCCTCTTCGATCGGCATCTCGAGAACCTCGGCGATGTTCTTGCCCTTGTAGTGCACGGCGAGGGTGTCGCGGTTGTAGCGCTTGCCGTGGCAGACCTCGCAGTCGACATAGACGTCAGGCAGGAAGTTCATCTCGATCTTGATCGTGCCGTCGCCGGAGCACGCCTCGCAGCGTCCGCCCTTGACGTTGAAGCTGAAGCGCCCCGGCTGGTAGCCGCGGACCTTGGCTTCGGGGGTCTCGCTGAAGAGGGTGCGGATGCGATCGAACACACCCGTATAGGTCGCCGGATTCGATCGGGGGGTGCGTCCGATCGGTGCCTGGTCGACGTGAACGACCTTGTCGAGGTTGTCGAGCCCGGTCACCCTCGTGTGCTTGCCCGGCACCGTGCGCGCTCCGTTCAGGCGCGACGCGAGCACCTGGTACAGGATGTCGTTCACGAGCGAAGACTTGCCGGAACCACTCACGCCGGTGACAGCGGTGAGCACGCCGAGCGGGAAGTCCGCCGTGACGTTCTTCAGGTTGTTCGCCTTGGCACCGACGACGCTCAGCAGCCGCTTCTTGTCGATCTTGCGCCGCTTCTTCGGCATCGGGATCTCACGGCGACCGGAGAGGTAGTCCCCCGTCATCGAGTTCTTGTCGCTCAGCAGCGCCGAGTAAGGACCGGAATGGACCACTTCACCGCCGTTGACACCGGCTCCTGGACCGATGTCGACGACCCAGTCGGCCGCCTCGATGGTCTCTTCGTCATGCTCGACGACGATGAGAGTGTTGCCGAGATCGCGGAGCTTGATCAGCGTGTCGATGAGGCGGCGGTTGTCGCGCTGGTGCAGGCCGATCGAGGGTTCGTCGAGGACGTAGAGCACGCCCGTGAGGCCGGAGCCGATCTGCGTCGCCAGGCGGATGCGCTGCGCCTCACCGCCGGAGAGCGAGCCGGCGGAGCGACTGAGGTTGAGGTATGACAGTCCGACCTGCAGCAGGAAGTCGAGCCGCAGCCGGATCTCGCGAAGCACCTGGGCCGCGATCTTCGCCTCGCGGTCGGTGAGCACGAGCTTCTCCATGAAGCCGCGCGCGTCTGCGAGGCTCAGGTGCGAGACCTCGGCGATGGAGTGTCCGTGCACCTGGACGGCGAGCACCTCGGGCTTGAGGCGGTTGCCCTGACAGACCGGGCAGGGCACCTCTCGGAGGTACTCCCCCCAGCGGTTGCGCTGGTTGTCGGATTCCGCCTGCAGGTACTGTCGTTCGATATAGGGGACGACGCCCTCGAAGCCCGATGCGTAGCGCATCTCCCGCCCGTAGCGGTTCTTCCACTTGACGGTGACCTTGTAGTTCTCGCCGCGCAGGATCGCGTCTTGCACGTCGGAGTGCAGCTTGCGCCAGGGGGTGTCCAACGAAAAATCGAGGTCACGGGAGAGACCCTCGAGCAGCCGCTCGTAGTACTGGAAGAGGCCCTTGCCCTGGGTCGTCCAGGGAATGATGACGCCTTCGCGGATGGAGAGGTCCTCGTCGCCGAGCATGAGGTCGACGTCGACCGACATCCGGGTGCCGAGACCGGAGCAGGACGGGCACGCACCGAACGGCGCGTTGAATGAGAAGGTGCGGGGCTCGATCTCGGTGAGGGTGAGCGCGTGACCGTTGGGGCACGCCAGCTTCTCGGAGAAAGTCTGCCAGGCGTCGTCCCCCTCGCCATCGACGAAGTTGACCTGCACGACGCCACCGGCGAGTCCGAGTGCGGTCTCGACCGAGTCGGTGACGCGGCCGAGGATGTCATCGGATGCCACGAGCCGGTCGACGACCACGGCGATGTCGTGCTTGTAGCTCTTCTTCAGTGTCGGCGGTTCGGCGAGCTGGATGAGTTCGCCGTCGACGATCGCACGCGAGTAGCCCTTCGCGCCGAGCTCGCGGAACAGGTCAACGAACTCGCCCTTCTTCTGCGAGACGACCGGGGCGACGATCTGGTACCGGGTGCGCTCGGGAAGTTCCATGAGCTGATCCGCGATCTGCTGCACGGTCTGACGCTGGATCTTCTCACCGCACTCCGGGCAGTGCGGAATGCCGATACGCGCCCAGAGCAGTCGCATGTAGTCATAGATCTCGGTGATCGTGCCGACCGTCGAGCGCGGGTTGCGGTTGGTGGATTTCTGGTCGATCGACACGGCGGGGCTCAGGCCCTCGATGAAATCGACGTCTGGCCGATCGACCTGGCCGAGGAACTGGCGCGCATACGCGCTCAGCGATTCGACGTACCGGCGCTGCCCTTCGGCGAAGATCGTGTCGAATGCGAGGCTGGACTTGCCGGAGCCGGACAGCCCGGTGAACACGACCAGCGAGTCGCGAGGGATGTCGATGTCGACGTTCTTGAGGTTGTGGACGCGGGCACCGCGAACACTGAGTTTTCCTGGGGTGACAACGGGGACAATAGGCACCGATCAAGTCTACGAGGGGCCACCGACATTGGCTCCGGCGGACAATCGAGTTCGCGACCAGCGCATCGCGATCACACTCCTTCGGTGCGCCCCGCGAACCGTGCGACGCCGTCACGCAACGTCGCGACTTCATCGACATCCATCCCCACCGCCGACATCACCTGCTGCGGCACATCGAGGGCACGCTCCCGCAGTGCCCGCCCGGAATCGGTGAGCGTGATGTCGAGACGGCGTTCGTCGCCGGCGCTGCGCTGCCGGGTGACGAGTCCTTCCTTCTCGAGTCGTTTCACGAGCGGCGATGCGGTGGCGGGCTCCAGCGCGAGGTCGGCTGCGAGATCGTTCAACGCGCGAGGAGAGCGTTCCCACAGCGCCAGCATCACGAGATATTGCGGATGCGTGAGACCGAGGGGCTCGAGGATCGGCCGATAGATCGCGACGACGTTGCGCGCCGCCGTCACAAGCGCGAAGCAGAGCTGGTTCTCCAGCCGGAGCAGATCGTCAGAGGCCGTCACGAGAGATGATCTTACATCCGCCCTAATAGTTAGTACACTAATGAACATGACCAAGGACTCCGACCGCGAACCTCTCCGCACGCGCATCCGCGAGGCCGGTGGGTTCTACGCATGGTTCAATTCGAATCTGGTGCGCCTGGCCGGGCCTGCGTCCGTCGGCCCCTACGAGAAGACACCGCCGCCGACCGCAGCTGAGCGCGCAGAAAGGGCGTGTCCCCTCTGCGGCGCCCCGATGACGGAGCACGAGATCGACCGTTCCGGACCGAAACCACTGATGCACTGCCCGTAGGGATCAGCTCAGCGTCGCGCTGTCCTCCCGCGCCGCGTCGAGCCAGGACATCAGCGCATCGTCGTCTTCGATCGCGCTCGGCGCGACATCCAGCCAGTTCGGGCTCATGGTTCGCGCCCCCATGACCGCCGGGGTGGCACCGGGCTGAGTCAGCAATGCTGCGCCGTGCTCGGTGGTGACACGAACGAGTAGGACACCGCCCTTGCGTGCCCCGACGAGGATCCGCCCCTCGACCAGGAAGGCGCGGCTGCCGAACATGCGGCGCTCCTCCAGCGCGACGTCGGCGCTCAGCAGAGCGCGGATGCGATCGGCGAGCTCGTTCCCCGCGTCATCCATGTGGGTCTCCGCTCGCGATCAGGCGTGTCCCGCGCGTTCCATCGCGCGCAGTTCCTTCTTCATGTCCTGCACCTCGTCGCGGAGACGGGCTGCGAGTTCGAACTTGAGTTCCCCGGCAGCTGCGAGCATCTGGTCGGACAGGTCCTGGATGGTGGCTTCCAACTGCTGAGCGCCCTCGGCTGCGATGCCGGTGCGCCGCAGGTTCGGCGTCGGCGATTTGCCCTTGCCGGTTGCACGCCCGCGCTTGGACATCATCTCTGCGGTGTCGGCGCCCTCTCTGGCGAGCACCTCGGTGATGTCGGCGATCCGCTTCCGCAGCGGCTGCGGGTCGATGCCCCTCTCCAGGTTGTACGCCACCTGCTTCTCGCGGCGGCGATCGGTCTCGTCGATCGCCTTCGCCATGGAATCGGTCATCTTGTCGGCATACATGTGCACCTCGCCCGACACATTTCGTGCGGCGCGGCCGATGGTCTGGATCAGCGACGTTCCCGAACGGAGGAAGCCCTCCTTGTCGGCATCGAGAATCGCGACCAGCGAGACCTCGGGAAGGTCGAGGCCCTCACGGAGCAGGTTGATGCCGACGAGCACGTCGTAGACCCCGGCACGCAGCTCGCTGAGAAGCTCGACGCGACGCAGCGTGTCGACATCGGAGTGCAGGTAGCGCACGCGCACACCATGTTCGCCGAGGAAGTCCGTCAGCTCTTCGGCCATCTTCTTCGTCAGCGTCGTGACGAGGATGCGCTCGTCACGCTCGACGCGCAGACGGATCTCCTCGAGCAGGTCATCGATCTGCCCCTTGGACGGCTTGACGATGATCTGCGGATCGACGAGACCGGTCGGGCGGATGATCTGCTCGACGATGCCGTCGGCGATGCCCATCTCGTATTTGCCCGGGGTTGCGGAGAGGTAGACGGTCTGCCCGATCCTGTTCTTGAACTCGTCCCAGCGCAGAGGCCTGTTGTCCATCGCACTCGGCAGCCGGAAACCGTGCTCCACCAGCGTGCGCTTACGCGAGGCGTCGCCTTCGTACATCGCCCCGATCTGCGGCACGGTCACGTGCGACTCGTCGATCACCAGCAGGAAATCGTCGGGGAAGAAGTCCAGCAGCGTGTGCGGCGGCTCACCGGGTGAGCGGTTGTCCATGTGTCGCGAGTAGTTCTCGATTCCGGAGCAGAAGCCCAGTTGCTGCAGCATCTCCAGATCGAAGGTCGTGCGCATCCGCAGACGCTGCGCCTCGAGCAGCTTGCCCTGCCGCTCGAACTCGGCGAGGCGATCGGCCAATTCCGCCTCGATCGTGCCGATGGACCGCTGGATCACATCGGCACTGGCGACATAGTGCGACGCGGGGAAGATCGGCACCGCATCGAGCTTCTCGATGACCTCGCCGGTCAGCGGATGCAGGGAGTACAACGCCTCGATCTCATCGCCGAACAACTCGATGCGGATCGCGCTCTCCTCGTAGACGGGGATGATCTCGATCGTGTCGCCGCGCACCCGGAAGTTGCCGCGGGAGAAGTCGACGTCATTGCGGTTGTACTGCATCGAGATGAACTGCCTGATCAGCGCGTCACGGTCGTATCGCTCCCCCACCTGGAGCGCGACCATCGCGCGGAGGTACTCCTCCGGCGCGCCGAGGCCGTAGATGCAGGAGACCGTCGAGACCACGACGACATCGCGACGCGACAGCAGCGAGTTGGTCGTGGAGTGCCGCAGTCGCTCGACCTCGGCGTTGACGGAGGAGTCCTTCTCGATGAAGGTGTCGGTCTGCGGTACGTAGGCCTCGGGCTGGTAGTAGTCGTAATAGGACACGAAGTACTCGACCGCGTTGTTCGGCATGAGCTCACGAAACTCGTTGGCCAGCTGAGCCGCGAGCGTCTTGTTGTGCGAGAGCACCAGCGTCGGACGCTGCACCTGTTCGATGAGCCACGCTGTGGTCGCGGACTTTCCCGTGCCGGTGGCACCCAGGAGGACGACGTCGGTCTCACCGGCATTGATCCGTGCGGCGAGGTCGGCGATCGCCGCGGGCTGGTCGCCCGCCGGCGCGTACTCGCTGATGACCTCGAAAGGACGGACACTGCGCGTGGGTTGCATGATCCCAGCTTACGAGTGGGCTCCGACACTGGGCTCTGAGATTGACGACCCGCTTAGAGTGGTGGCGTGATCGAGTTCATCATCGGCTCCAGCCTGGCCGCATCCGCTGGTCTCAACGCGTGGATGCCCCTGTTCCTGCTCGGCCTTGCCGACCGCCTGCTGCCGGCGATGGCGTTGCCTGCCGGCTGGTCGTGGCTGTCCAGCGACGTCGCCCTCTGGATCCTCGGAGCCCTCCTGCTGCTGGAGATCGTCGCCGACAAGATCCCGGCGCTCGACTCCGTGAACGACATCGTGCAGAGCATCATCCGCCCGGCCGCCGGAGGTATCGCCTTCGGGGCGGGATCCGGAGCGCAGACGGTCGCCGTCGCCGATCCTGCGTCGTTCTTCACCGACAACACCTGGGTGCCTGTCGTCGTCGGCATTGCGATCGCCCTCGTCGTTCACGTAGTCAAGGCGACAGCGCGCGTCGCGGCGAACGCCACGACCGGCGGGCTGGCGGCTCCGGTGCTCAGCACCGCCGAAGACGGCGCATCGTTCCTCCTCGCGGCGCTGGCGATCATCGTCCCGATCGCCGCCGGTGTCGCCTTGATCGCTCTGATCATCGGCGTCGTCGTGCTTCTTCGCCGCAGGCGTGCCCGCCGTGCCGCCGATCGTGGCGAGCAGGCCGTCGGCTAGGAACGCGAAAGCGAGCCGCCCCGGAAGGAACGACTCGCTCGGCGTCTGCTCAGGCCGGGCCGACGAGCGCGCCGGTGCCGGACGCAGGCTGGATCATGAGCGGCGCCACCGTGAAGTCGGCGTTATAGGCGAGCGCCGACACAGTGATGCTGTTCGTCGCCGCGACCTGTCCGTTGAAGTACAGCGACGGCCCCTGGACGAATCCTTCACAGGTGGAATCCGTGGCTACGTGGCGGATGGTGACGCTCGTCGCGGTCGCGCCGGCGACGACGGTCCAGCCCAAGCCCTGAACGATGAGGTTCGAGATGTCGAAAGGCGCGGCGTTCGTAGACGTCAAGGTGATCTCGTGCACCAGCGCGGTGACGATGTCAGCCGACGTCATGCCCGGGTAGCAGTCGAACTGCAATGCCCCGATGTTCACGTTGATGCTGGAGATGTCGACCGACGATGCGTAAAGCGGACCGAGGTTCGTTCCGACCTCCGGCAGGCTTGCGGCTGCCAGGGGCATGGACGCCGCAACGGCGATGACGGGTATCGACCACGCAGCGCCCTTGACGACCGTGCGACGCGACAGCTGGGACTTGTTATCTACCACTTTGGACTCCTCGTTTGCGTGCGGACGTGGGTCAGCGCACAGCAAGACACCCGCGATGGACAGCCACATTCGCCGAAGACCACGGGCGCATCATTGCGCGCACCGAGAACGGTTGCTGACACCGCAGACGCGGAATCCCCAGAATTACATTCTCCCCGCCGCCAGATTATCAATCACGAAGGGGTCGGGTCAAATTGTGAATGATACGTACAAACCCACCGACTGCCGTTGTTCAGCGTGCCGGCTTCGTCCACACGTACGGAGTCGTCGTCGAGACCTTGACCAGCCCGGAGCGCTCCAGGATCGGTCTTGAGAACTCCGTGCAATCCGACTGCAGGTACCTCTTGCCGCGGGCGAGAGCGGATCGCGCCCGCTGCGCGGTGAGTGCGCGATAGATGCCTCGACCGCGCCACTCGGGCAACGTGGCGCCGCCCCAGAGGCCCGCGAACTCGGTTCCTTCGACGGGCTCGAGACGCCCGGCGCTCACCACTCGTCCGCTGTCGAGGGCGATCCAGAGTTCCACCGTGTCGTCCTCGTGCACGCGACGCAGCGTCGTCTCCGCTCTCGTCCGCCAATCCGGATCCTCGAACACCGTTCCCTGCATCTCCTCCATCGCCCAGACATCGGCGTCGCTGCGCGTCCGGCGGATCTCGACGCCTTCCGGCACTGCCACGTCATGTGCGAGCAGCACGGCCTCGCCGATCATGATCGACTCGGGATCCTCAGCGATGAATCCACGCGATAAGAGCGCCTCATGCAGTCCTGGAGCGTGATCGTGCCCGCGCGTCTTCCACTCGACCGATGTCGTGCCGGGCAGAGCGCGGAAGTGCTCGATGGCCGCGTCGACGAGTTCCCCGATCCTCTGCGCATCTGCTCCCCCGAGATCGGCATAGCTGATGAAGCCGCGTCCACCGGGAAAGACTGACAGACGCAGCGGCCCGTGCATCACGGTATCGAGGGCATGTACGGACTCAGAATCCGTGCGGAGCTGATCGTCGTACGCGGCGAGATAGCGCTTGTGCATCAGGCAACCTTTGCAGAATGGGCCCTTGGACGCACATCGGGCTCGAACCTCTGTGCGTGCGTCAGACGTGCCCGGACGGGACGGCGCGCAATCCGACCACGGCGAAGAAGGCAGCGACCGCGCACATCCCCACGACCAGAAGCACGAACCAGGTCCATCCTTCGTGACCGAACACGAGACCGAGCCCCCATCCGAAGAGGCTCGACCCGGCGTAGTAGCCGAAGTAGTACAGAGACGACGCCTGGGCGCGGCTCTCCGCGGCCACGGCCGCGGGTGCCCAGCCGGATGCAACGGCATGAGCGCCGAAGAAACCGGCAGTGAAGAGCACCAGACCGACGAGCACGACGGCAGCGACCGGCACCAGCATCAGAACCGCACCGCAGGATGTCAACGCGATCGATCCGAGCAGCACCGGATATCGCCCGTGCCGCGACGCGAGCGACCCCGCCAACGGCGAGGAGGCGGTTCCGGCGAGATAGGCCAGGAACAGCGATGTGATGAGCCATGCCGGCAGCAGGAATGGCGCTGCCGAGAGATGGAAGCCGAGGTAGTTGTAGACCGCGACGAACGCGCCCATCAGCAGGAATCCCTGTGCGTACAGCGCAAGCTGTGTTGCGGATCTCAGCGGCACCAGGAGGGTCGTGAGGATGCTGGGACCGTCGTCGTGCATCCGACGGGGCACGAAGCCACGCGCCCGCGGCGTGAGCCAGAGGAACAGCGCAGCCGCCACAGCGCAGAGCGCCGCCACAGCCCAGATACCTGCCCGCCATCCCGCCGCTTCGCCCACCACTCCGGAGAGGATGCGACCGACGAGTCCGCCGACGGTGGTACCCGCGATGTAGCTTCCCGCTGCCGCCGCCGCATGACGCGCGCCGACTTCCTCACTCAGGTACGCCAACGCGACCGCCGGAACAGCACCGAGCGCAATCCCTTCGGCGAAGCGCAGCACGAGCAGAGCCCCGATCTCCGCGCTCAGCGGAGCACACAGACCGAGCGCCGTCGCCGCCAGTACGCCGATGCCCATCGCGCGGATCCGGCCGATGCGATCCGCGACCATTGACCACGGGATCACGGCGGCGGCCAGTCCGAGTGTCGCCGCCGAGACGCTCAGCGCGGCAGCGGCCGGGGTGATGCCGAGATCATCGGCGATCGCCGGCAGCACCGCCTGCGGCGAGTACAACTGCGCGAACGTCGCGATACCGGCGAAGAAGAGGCCCGTGATGAGGCGCCGGAAGGAGGGCGATCCCGGCGCGTGCCCGGAGAAGGATTCCGCGCTCACTGGGCGCGGACCCGCTCCCAGAGGGCATCGGTCTGGGTCCGCGTCTCCTCGATCGTGCCGGCGGTGTCGATCACGACATCGGCGATCGCAAGACGCCGATCGTCGGACACCTGTGCGTCGATCCGCTCCTGGGCCGATCGCTCATCCATGCCGCGCAGTTCGACGAGCCGGCGCAGCCGCTCTGCGACCGGGGCGTGCGCGACGACGATGAGGTCCCAGGGATCGTCGACGCGCGCCTCGACGAGCAGCGGCACGTCGTACACGACGACTGCCGACGAGTCGGCGGCCTGCGCTTCCTCAAACCGGCGCTGCGATTCGGCGCGGACCGCCGGGTGCACGATCCCGTTCAATCGGGCGAGGAGCTCTGGGTCACCGAAGACCTTCGCGCCGAGGGACGCGCGATCGAGCGCGCCCTCCGCGGTGATGACGCCGTCACCGAAGGCCTCCGCGATCTGCTGGAGCACGGGAGATCCAGGGGCCTGGACGTCTCGGACGATCTGGTCGGCGTCCACGATGATCGCTCCATGGTCTGCCAGACGCCTCGCGATGGTCGACTTTCCGGACGCGATGCCGCCGGTGAGTGCGATGAGAGGCATGCTTCCATCCTGGCACGCGAGTCGCCGGCATCCGCTCTGGCCGTCCCGTCTTCCGGATCGGTCATCGAAAGCCTCGGGTCCTGGAGACGCGAAACGGGCCGCCACCCGAAGGTGACGGCCCGATTCTGAGCGTTATGCTTACGCGTTGCCGCCCGAGAGCTTCTCGCGCAGAGCAGCGAGAGCCTCGTCGTCGGCGAGGGTGCCAGCACCGGTCGCCTCGCTGGAGAACACCTGTCCACCGAAGTCGGCGCCGGCTTCTGCTTCAGCCTCGGCCGCCTTGGTGACCTGAGTCTTGTGAGCCTCCCAGCGAGCCTGGGCTGCAGCGTACTCCTGCTCCCATGCCTCGCGCTGCGAGTCGAAGCCGTCCTTCCAAGCACCGGTCTCGGCGTCGAAGCCCTCCGGGTACTTGTACTCGCCGTTCTCGTCGTACTCGGCCAGCATGCCGTACAGCGCCGGGTCGAACTCGGTGCCGTTGGGGTCGACCGACTCGTTCGCCTGCTTGAGCGAGAGCGAGATGCGGCGACGCTCGAGGTCGATGTCGATGACCTTGACGAAGACCTCTTCGCCGACCGACACGACCTGCTCGGCCAGCTCGACGTGCTTGCTGGAGAGCTCGGAGATGTGGACGAGGCCCTCGATGCCGTCTGCGACGCGAACGAACGCACCGAACGGAACGAGCTTGGTGACCTTACCCGGCGTGACCTGACCGATCGCGTGGGTACGGGCGAAGACCTGCCACGGGTCCTCCTGCGTCGCCTTCAGCGACAGGGAGACGCGCTCGCGGTCGAGGTCGACCTCAAGGATCTCGACGGTGACCTCCTGGCCAACCTCGACGACCTCGGAGGCGTGCTCGATGTGCTTCCAGGACAGCTCGGAGACGTGCACGAGGCCGTCCACGCCGCCCAGGTCGACGAACGCACCGAAGTTGACGATCGACGACACGACACCCTTGCGGACTTGACCCTTGTGCAGGTTGTTCAGGAACGTGGTGCGCGACTCCGACTGCGTCTGCTCGAGCAGCGCACGGCGGCTGAGCACGACGTTGTTGCGGTTCTTGTCGAGCTCGAGGATCTTCGCTTCGATCTCCTGGCCGAGGTACGGCGTGAGGTCGCGGACGCGGCGCAGCTCGATGAGCGAAGCCGGAAGGAAGCCACGGAGGCCGATGTCGACGATGAGTCCACCCTTGACGACCTCGATGACCGTACCGGTGACGACGCCGTCGTTCTCCTTGATCTTCTCGACGTCTCCCCAGGCACGCTCGTACTGTGCGCGCTTCTTGGAGAGGATCAGACGGCCTTCCTTGTCCTCCTTCTGGAGAACAAGAGCCTCGACCTCGTCGCCGACCTTGACGACCTCGTTGGGGTCGACGTCGTGCTTGATGGAGAGCTCGCGCGAGGGGATGACACCCTCGGTCTTGTAGCCGACGTCCAGCAGAACCTCATCGCGGTCGATCTTGACGATCGTTCCTTCGATGATGTCGCCGTCGTTGAAGAACTTCAGGGTCTTCTCGACCGCGGCCAGGAAGTCCTCAGCAGATCCGATGTCGTTGATGGCGACCTGCTTGGTGGCCGGGGCGGTCGTTGCGGTAGTCATGTAGTGGGTTGTCCTTGTGAATGGAACTCGGGCTGGAAGATGCGGCCGCGCACGGCCGAAATCATGCTTCGCAGCGAATGGATTGGATTGCTCGTCACGAGCGCGCGCGTATGCACGCCACGAGTGACAGTTCAGATTATCAGAAGATCGGGTGCCGCGGGACTCGAGCCTCACCGCCAGTCCTGTGGATAACTCTGACGGATGCGGACGCATTCGGGTTAACGTGTCGGGGTGACTCTCGTACGGACTGCGTCGACTCCCCTGGCCGCCCTCGGCGTGCTCGTCCTGTCGACCGCAATGCTGGTCGGATGCTCGCCTCAAGCGGAGCCGACACCGACCCCGACCGCGGCCTTCGCCTCGGAAGAGGAGGCTTTCGCGGCGGCAGAAGAAACGTATAGGGCGTACAACGATGCAGTGAACGCTCTACGCAGCGGCGATAACACCGCAGACCCGCGCAAGTTCCTCACCGGCGAGGTTCTAGAGTCCGATGTGAAGGCGGCCAGGGAACTGGAGGAGGCAGGTCTTCGAATCCTTGGCCCAACCGCACTCCTATCGTTTGCAGGGGTCCAGGCAAGTCACGGTGATGCAGTCGCCGAGGTAACTGCGTTGGTGTGTCTTGATGTAACTATGGCGCGAGCGCTCAACTCAAACGGCGAAGACGTCACTGCTCCCGAACGGAGCGATGTGTATGGCGTGGAAGTCAAGTTCGTCGGCAACGCAGATCAATTGCACATCGCAAAGTATGAGATTGCGACGGACGCACCATGTTGACGGTGCTGCTCCTTGGAGCCGTCCTTCTCACTACTCCAATGTCCGACGGCTGCAACGAAATTGAGCTTGTGACCGTGGGCTGCGGAGTTGAGAACAACGGAACAGCGATAACGGTCGGCGGCGAGCAGACTACCCCCGGCACCGATCCCGTCTTCAACCCCGACGATGATTCGGGTGAAGAATCCGAGTCCTCCCCGCCACCGAAGGAACTCGACTTCGAGACCTGCCTGCGCAGCTGGAGCTTCATCGAGTGCTTCCGAAGTGCCGAGGAAGCAGAAGAAGCTCCCGCCGAAGAGAACGTGGCGCCAGGTGTCCGACCGATCACGATTACCGACCTCGCCCAGTTCGCCCCGGCTCCCGCCACACTCACCGGAGAACCCGACAACGTCGGCATCGCCGGCATGCCCACCAACTTCGTCACCACCGCATCCATCACCACGCAGTCCGGCACACTGTTCGGTCGATCGCTCTCCGTCCGTTTCACCCCCATCGCATACGACTTCCAATACGGCGACAGCTCCTCCACCACGACCACCACCGGCGGAGCGTCTTGGGCGAACCTCGGTCAAGCGCAATTCACGCCCACCCCGACAAGCCACGTCTACCAGGACCGGGGAACCTATCCCGCCGACGTCGACGTCCGCTACACCGCAGAGATCGACTTCGGCACCGGATGGTTCCCCATCAGCGGAGAACTCACCACCGACGGTCCTGTCCAACAGATCCGTATCTTCGAAGCGCATACCGCCCTCGTCGCGCACACCTGCACCGAGAAACCCGACTCCCCCGGCTGCTGATCCCGCGCAGGTGTCGGAACCGAGTGCCAGACTGTCCCCATGACCCGCGCCAGCCTTCGATGCTGCCCGACGCCGCGAGCCGCCACCCCCACGTTGCTACTTGGTGATCGATGAGTGGAGCGCAAGAATTCCCTCGCCCTCTGACGACGAGGGAGCAAGCCGTACTGGATGCGCTTCTCTCGGCAGACTTCCCGGAGGCGGCGGGCCTACGACAGCAAGCACGGGTCGCTCAAGTCGCTCGAATGTGTGGCTGCGGCTGCCCATCGATTGATTTCGTCCATCCTCCGACATCTCCTGGTCTGCACGTCCGCGTGAACGCATGGGTTCGAAATGATGACGCAACCGGCTTGTTCTTGTATACCGAGGGACCGTGGTTGGGCGGCATTGAACTCGTCGCGTATGCCAAAGACTCCCCCGCAGAACTCCCCGAACCGAGCGTCCTCCAGATCGAGGCCTCCGTATAGCCGACATCGTCGAGTTGCGGTCGTAAGCTGAGCCAATGACGGATCGCCCCGAGAAGCTGCTTCTGCTCGACACCGCCAGCCTCTACTTCCGCGCCTTCTACGGCGTTCCCGACAAGGTGAAGGCACCGGACGGCTCCCCCGTCAACGCAGTGCGCGGCCTCCTCGACATCGTCGCCAAGCTCGTCACTCTCTATGAGCCGACGCACGTCGTCGCCTGCTGGGATGACGACTGGCGACCGCAGTGGCGAGTGGACCTCATCCCGAGCTACAAGACGCACCGCGTCGTCGAGGTCGTCGCCGACGCTCCTGACGTCGAAGAGGTGCCAGATCCGCTCGAAGCGCAGATCCCGCTGATCCGTCAGACGTTGACGGCGCTCGGCATTCCGATCATCGGAGTCACGGAGCACGAGGCCGACGACGTGATCGGCACCCTCGCGACCCGCGCGACGATCCCCGTCGACATCGTCACCGGAGACCGCGATCTGTTCCAGCTCGTCGACGATGCCCGCGAAATCCGGGTCATCTATACGGCCCGTGGCATGAGCAACCTCGAGATCGTCACCGACGCGACCGTGGTCGCCAAGTACGGGGTACTCCCCTCGCAGTACGCCGACTTCGCCACGATGCGCGGCGATGCCTCCGACGGCCTTCCCGGAGTGGCCGGCGTGGGCGAGAAGACCGCGGCCACACTCCTCCAGACGCACGGCGACCTCTCCGGCATCCGCACCGCCGCAGCCGCCGGCGAAGGCATGAGCGCCGGCGTCAGCGCGAAGATCCTCGCAGCCTCCGACTACCTCGACGTCGCCCCGACCGTTGTGGAAGTCGCGAGGAACCTCGACATCGCGGTCCCCGGCATCGCGCTCCGCACGCTCGACCCTGCTGAGGCGGATGCTGCCACGGCGCTGGCCGAGCAGTGGAACCTCGGCACCTCCATGACGCGCGCCGTCGCCGCGGTATCGACCGTCTGACCTGCTCTCACTCCGCCCAGGCGAGCAGTCTCTCCAGCCCCCACGTCGTCACGATGCGCGCAGCCGGGATCCCGGCGCGCTCCGCGCGTTCGGCACCATGATCGAGCAGCGACAGCTGCCCAGGGGCGTGCGCATCGGAATCGATCGAGAACAGGCATCCGGCATTCATCGCCAGAGCGATCAGGTCATCCGGTGGGTCCTGCCGCTCCGGGCGTGAGTTGATCTCCACGGCCACACCGTTCTCAGCGCAGGCCGCGAAGACCGCCGTCGCGTCGAACTGCGATTGCGGGCGCGTGCCGCGCTCCCCCTGAACGAGACGGCCAGTGCAATGGCCGAGGACGTTCACCCTCGGATGCGACACCGCCGCGATCATTCGCGCCGTCATCGCTTTCGCATCCATGCGCAACTTGGAATGGACGGATGCCACGACGATGTTGAGCTCGCCGAGCAGCGTGTCCTCCTGATCCAGCATCCCGTCCTCGAGGATGTCGACCTCGATGCCGGCGAGAACCCGGAATCCCTCGCCGGACTGTGCCCGCACGAGCGGTATCTGCTCGCGGAGCCGCTCAGCGGAGAGCCCGCGCGCGACACGAAGCCGCGGTGAGTGGTCGGTGATCGCCTGGTACTCGTGACCGAGGGCGCGCGCCGCCTCGGCCATCACGGCGATCGAGGTCGTTCCATCCGACCAATCCGTATGCGCGTGCAGGTCGCCGCGCAGCGAAGATCGCAGTGCCGAGATGCGCTCCGGTTCCACCTCGCCGCGCAGTTCGACCAGATAGTCAGGCACTTCGCCGGCCTGCGCCTGCCGGATGACCGCGAATGTGGACTCCCCGATCCCCTTGCTCGCCCGTAGCCGAGCCGGATCGTTGCGCACCTCTTCGGTCAGCCCCTGCAGCGTGGCTGCAGCCTGGCGGAACGCCTTGGCCCGATAGCGCGACGCCCGTTCGCGCTCCAGCAGAGTGGCGATCTCCAGGAGTGCGGCGACGGGATCCATCATGCGCCTAGGCGGAGGCGAGCTCTCGGCTGACCGCGACCCATTCATCGAGCTTGGCGGCGGCGCGACCATCGTCAACGGCCTCCGATGCGCGCTCGTACCCCTCGCGCAACCGCTCCAGGATCGGCCGCTGCACCTGCGTGGCATCCTGCGACAGCTCGAATGCGACGATGCCGGCAGCCGCGTTCAGGAGCACGATGTCGCGCACCGGCCCCGGCGCCCCGGTCAGCGTGTGGCGCAGCACCTCGGCGTTGTGCTGCGGGGACCCCCCGATGAGATCGGACAGCTCGGCGAGAGGGATGCCCAGGTCGCGCGGGTCCAGATCGTGCTCGTGGATGTCTCCACGGGTCACCTCCCAGATCCTGCTGTGACCCGTAGTGGTGAGCTCGTCGAGCCCGTCATCACCACGGAAGACGAGAGCCGTCGCCCCCCGGGTGCGGAACACGCCGGTGATCAGCGGCACGCGCTCGAGGTGAGCCACTCCGACGGCGTTCGCTTCGGCTCTGGCCGGGTTGCAGAGCGGACCGAGCATGTTGAAGACCGTCGGAACGCCGAGCTCGGAGCGCACCGTCGCCGCGTGCCGGAAGCCGGGGTGGAAGGCCGCCGCCCACGCGAACGTGATGCCGGTGCGGTCGAGGGCGGAGGCCACCGCCGCTGGATCGAGGGAGAGTTCGAGTCCGAGCGCCCCGAGCACGTCGGAGGACCCCGAGGCCGAACTCGCTGCTCTGTTGCCGTGCTTGACCACCGGAATGCCGGACGCACCGATGATGATCGCTGCCGTCGTCGACACGTTCACCGTGCCGACCCGGTCTCCGCCGGTACCGACGATGTCGAGCACGTTCGGAGACACCGGCAGCGGCACGGCCGACTCCAGGATCGCATCGCGGAACCCGACGATCTCGTCGACGGTCTCCCCCTTCGCGCGGAGTGCGACGAGGAACCCTGCCAGCTGCGCCTCAGTCACCTTGCCCTGCATGATCTGGCGCATCGCCCACGTCGACTCCCAGACACTGAGATCACGACGCTCCAGAAGAGAGGTGAGCATGTCGGACCAGGTCAGCGAATCAGCCATGTCAGCGATCCTATCCGCGCGCATCGACGTCGACGCCGAGATGACGGCCGCCAGCATCCGCTGTTTCCCGCCGATTCACCGACGATTCGCAGTATCTTCTTAGGGTTGCCTAAGTCCCTGGGAGGCAAAAACAGGGCTGTCGGTGCAAGAATCACCCCCTCGGATCGGCCATAATGGAAGGGTGACGACCTCAGCGACGTATGCCCCGGCGGCGAGAACGATCAAGCGGCCCAACCCGGTAGCTGTCGGCACCATTGTGTGGCTCGGCAGTGAGGTGATGTTCTTCGCGGGACTCTTCGCGATCTACTTCACGCTCCGCAGCACCTCACCCGAATTGTGGGCTGAGCGGACAGAGCTGCTGAACGTTCCGTTCGCGTTCATCAACACCGTGATCCTGGTCCTCTCCTCCGTCACCTGCCAGATGGGCGTCTTCGCCGCCGAGCGGCTTCAGCCGTACACGACGAAGAAGCGCGGCATGCTCGGCTGGGGAATGGTCGAGTGGTTCTTCCTGACATTCGCGCTCGGCGCGGTCTTCGTCTCAGGCCAGGTGTGGGAGTACGCACAGCTCGTCGCTGAGGGCATGCCCATCAGCGCCGACTCGTACGCGTCTGCCTTCTACCTGACCACCGGCTTCCACGCCCTGCACGTCACCGGCGGGCTCATCGCCTTCCTGCTCGTCATCGGCCGCGCCTACGCCGTCAAGAACTTCGGGCACAAGGAGGCGACCTCCTCGATCGTCGTGTCGTATTACTGGCACTTCGTCGACGTCGTCTGGATCGTCCTGTTCGCCGTTATCTACTTCCTGAAATAAGAGCGGAGCTGATCCCCGAGATGGCACGAGAGAAGAAGCGTCGCTCCAGCGGTCGTCGCAGCCCGATCGCTGCGGCCGCGCTCATCGGAGCAGGCCTGATGATCACGGGCGCTGTGTACGCCGGTGCGTCGGCCGCGTTCGCCGCCACCGACACCCAGGCGGCCGCGTCCACCCAGCTGACCGTGGAGGACGGCGAGAAGCTGTTCACCGCGAACTGCGCCACCTGCCACGGCCTCGACCTGCAGGGCACGCCCAATGGTCCGAGCCTGTACGGCGTCGGCGAGCTCGCGGCCGAGTTCCAGCTCGCCACCGGCCGGATGCCGCTGCAGATGCAGGGCCCGCAGGCTCCGCAGAAGAAGCCGCAGTTCACCGAGGACCAGATCAAGGCGATGGCGTCGTACGTCCAGTCGGTCGCTCCCGGTCCGACCTACCCCGATGAGCACCTGCTCGACGGTGAGGGCGACGTCGCGAACGGCGCCGAGCTGTTCCGCGTCAACTGCGCGATGTGCCACAACGTCGCCGCCGCCGGTGGCGCCCTGACCGAGGGCAAGTACGCCCCCGCTCTGACCGAGACCAGCGCGCTGCACATGTATGCGGCCATGGTGACCGGTCCGCAGAACATGCCGGTCTTCGGCGACATGAACCTGTCCGACGAGGACAAGCGCGACATCATCTCCGCCCTGCTCTTCCAGCAGCAGGCCGTGCAGATCGGCGGAGCGACACTCGGCTCGCTCGGACCGGTCTCCGAAGGTCTGTTCATCTGGATCTTCGGCATCGGCGCGCTCGTCGCCATCACCGTGTGGATCACGGCGAAGTCCAACTGACGCTTATTCATCGAAGAGGAACGTACGAGGAGCACCATGGCACACGACGACGACACGCAGGCTCTTGACAGGGCCTACCAGCCCTCTCCGGGGCTGGGCGTCGCAGTCAGCGACCCCGTGCAGAACCCGGGGCTGCCGCCGCACCGGGAGCGGATGACCGACAAGGATCCGCGCGCTGAGAAGAACGCGGTGCGCACGGTCTACTCGCTGTTCTACCTCTCGCTCGCGGGCAGCATCTGGGCGGTCGCCGCTTACATGCTGTTCCCGATCGAGAGCGGCGCGCTCATC
The DNA here is from genome assembly GCF_038397725.1 of Microbacterium sp. LWO13-1.2. Lineage (NCBI taxonomy): Bacteria > Bacillati > Actinomycetota > Actinomycetes > Micrococcales > Microbacteriaceae > Microbacterium > Microbacterium sp. LWO13-1.2. Next base: position 2,715,644 of record NZ_CP151634.1, on the reverse strand, counting down.
GACATCCGCAACAACAATCTCTTCATCGGACTCGGCATCGCGCTCGCGCTGCTGGCTCTCGGTATCGGCGCGATCCACTGGTCGAAGGCGCTGATGTCCGACAAGGAGTTCATCGAGTACCGCCACCCCACTCGGGGCAAGGATTCGACGCGCGAGGCGGCGATCAAGGCTTTCGCCGAGGCGAACGAGGAGTCCGGCTTCGGACGTCGTTCGATGATCCGCAACTCGTTGATCGCCGCTGTCGTGGCATCGATCATCCCCGGTGTGACTCTGTTCCGCGGCCTGGCCCCGCACGCCGGCACCGACCCGGAGCACCCGCACGTCGGCGACCCGGTGGCACTGCTGAAGCACACCATGTGGGACAAGGGGATGCGCCTCGCTCGCGACCCCGACGGCACTCCGATCCGTGCAGCTGACGTCACCCTTGGCTCCGCTTTCCACGTCATCCCGGAAGAGCTCGCCGAACTCAGCCACCACGATGGCTACCTCGAGGAGAAGGCGAAGGCGATCGTCCTGCTCATGCGCCTGCGCCCGGAGCAGCTCATCGAGGCCGATGACCGCAAGGACTGGTCGTACGACGGCATCGTCGCGTACTCCAAGGTCTGCACCCACGTCGGCTGCCCTGTCGCACTGTACGAGCAGCAGACGCATCACCTGCTCTGCCCCTGCCACCAGTCGCAGTTCGACGTCACCGACCACGCCAAGGTCATCTTCGGCCCGGCGGCTCGTCCGCTTCCGCAGCTGCCGATCATGGTCGACGACGAGGGCTACCTCGTCGCACGCAGCGACTTCAAAGAACCCGTCGGCCCGAGCTTCTGGGAGCGCCATTGAGCACTGCAACGCTGTCCAAAGAGGACAAGGACAACAAGGCACCGCTCGGCGGCCGCTTCGTCGGCGCTGCGTCGAACTACATCGATGAGCGCACCAGCCTCTCCGGTTTCGTCAAGGAACTCGGACGCAAGATCTTCCCCGACCACTGGTCGTTCATGCTCGGTGAGATCGCGCTGTGGAGCTTCGTCGTGGTGTTCCTCTCCGGAACCTTCCTGACGTTCTTCTTCCAGGCCTCGATGGTCGAGACCCACTACACCGGCGCCTACGCGCCGATGCGCGGTATCGAGATGTCCGCGGCCCTCGAGTCGTCGCTGTACATCTCGTTCGACCTGCGTGGTGGCCTCCTGGTCCGCCAGATCCACCACTGGGCCGCACTCGTCTTCGTGGCCGGCATCGGCGTGCACATGCTGCGCGTCTTCTTCACCGGTGCGTTCCGCAAGCCGCGCGAGCTCAACTGGGTGATCGGCTTCGTGCTGTTCGTGCTGGCCATGGCAGAGGGCTTCACCGGCTACTCGCTCCCCGACGACCTGCTCTCGGGCAACGGTCTCCGCATCATCGACGGCATGATCAAGGGCATCCCGCTGATCGGCGTCTGGACCTCGTACATCCTCTTCGGTGGCGAGTTCCCTGGCACCGACATCGTCGGTCGCCTGTACACGCTGCACATCCTGCTGCTGCCGCTGTTGGTCATCGGACTGATCGTGGTGCACCTGATGCTGATGGTCATCAACAAGCACACGCAGTTCGCCGGCCCCGGCCGTACGAACGAGAACGTCGTGGGCTTCCCGATGATGCCGGTCTACATGTCGAAGATGGGCGGATACCTGTTCATCGTGTTCGGCACGATCGTGCTGATCGCGACGTTCTTCCAGATCAACCCGATCTGGAACTACGGCCCATACGACCCGTCCCCCGTGTCGGCAGGAACGCAGCCGGACTGGTACATCGGCTTCGCCGACGGCGCCCTGCGCCTGGCGCCGTCGAACCTGGACCTCGTCCTCTTCGATCGCACCTTCTCGTTCGGCATCCTGATCCCGCTCGTGGCGCTGGGACTGTTCATCGTCCTCGTGGCGATCTACCCGTTCCTCGAGGCATGGGTCACCGGCGACAAGCGCGAGCACCACATCGCTCAGCGTCCGCGCAACGCCGCCACCCGCACCGCCATCGGCGCGGCCGGCGTCATCTTCTACGCGGTTCTGTGGGCTGCAGCATCCTCCGACCTCATCGCGACGCACTTCATGCTCACGATGGAGGGGGTCATCCTCTCCCTGCAGATCCTGCTGTTCGTGGGTCCGATCCTCGGCTACTTCGTCACGAAGCGCATCTGCATCGCGCTGCAGAAGAAGGACCGCGAGATCGTGCTGCACGGCTTCGAGTCGGGCCGCATCGTCCGCCTTCCTGGTGGCGAATTCATCGAGGTGCACCAGCCGGTCGACAAGTACGACCGCTGGAAGCTCATCGATGTCGACGGCTACCAGCCGCTCGTCGTGCGCCCGAACGCGAAGGGCCGCATCCCGTGGACGGAGAACGTCCGCTCGTCGATCTCCCGCTGGTTCTACGAGGACCGACTCGCTCCGCTCACGCAGGCAGAGGTCGAGGCGGCAGACGCGCATCAGCACCACGTCCTCGCACACGACGAGGAGATCGAGAACGCCGAGATCCAGGGTGCGCACGAGCGCGCCGGAGCACCGGATGCTCCTCTGGTCGCGACCGAGGATCACATCGGCGAGACGCCGAACACCCCGAGCACGGTGATCGCCACCGAGCCGGTGAAGAAGCCTCGCAAGAAGAAGTCGGAGGAGGGCGAGTAGTTCGCCGCTCCCCCACGAGGAAGGCCCTGTCGGTCGCTGAGATGCGAACCGACAGGGCCTTGCTCGTTCGTGCGCGCACCCGTGAAAGGATCGGAGCATGTCTGCAGTCCGTCTCATCCGCTCGTCCTCCCTCGCCGAAGCCCCGTACGCGTACGCCGCGACCGCAGCGGCCGGCGCTCGCCTGATCTTCCTGGCCGGAGCCTGCCCCTTGAATGACGACGGGTCCACAGCCGCACCGGGCGACTATGCCGCTCAGGCCGCGCGATGCATGGAGACGTTGTCTGTCGCATTGCATGCGGCCGGTGCTGCGCGCTCCGACGTCATCAGCACCCGGGTTCTCGTCGCCTCCAGCACTCGTGAGGACCTCGTGACGGCGTGGGATGTCGTTCACGCGGGTTTCGGCTCGCACGACGTGCCCAGCACGCTCCTCGGGGTAACCGTCCTCGGTTACCCGGACCAGCTCGTCGAGATCGAAGCGATCGCGGCCGTGCACGATGACTGACACGTTGCGCGTCGCCATCCGCCCCGCTCGGGAGTCCGACCTGGCCATCGCGGAAGAGGTCGAGGCCGAGGCCGACGCCCTGTTCATCGAGCTGTTCGGCGCGACCGATTGGCCGCCACCCGCGTCAGCATCGGAACGGTCCGCACTTCCTGGATTCGTCCTGGTTGCGGAGGGTGTCGAAACGCCCCATGACGTCGTCGGCTTCGCTCACGTTCTGGAGATCGACGGGCAGGCGCACCTCGAGCAACTCTCAGTCCTCCCCCAACACGGCAGACGAGGCTATGGCCGGATGCTGGTCGCTGCGGCCAAGGCCGAAGCACGGCGTCGGGGGTATCGCTCCATCACGCTGCGCACCTACCGTGACGTCGCCTGGAACGGGCCCTTCTATGCGACGTGCGGCTTCCAGGAAAGCGTCCCTTCCACGCCCTTCCTGCACAGGCTTGTCGAGGTCGAGTCACGGCTCGACCTCGACCGCTACGGTCCTCGCGTTCAGATGACCGCTGTCATCTGAACGCCGCGTCTTTGCCGAAGCCCCACAGAATGGCGGAAATCAGTTGTTCGGCGGCCGCACAGCGCCGGACGTCGATGACGCTCCTCAATAGGCTGAAGGCATGATCGAACGTGCAGACTTCTTCGCAGCCAAGCTCGCCTACGAGACCGACGCCAGTGACGTCCATGCGGCGCTGAAGGCCGGAGAGCAGATCGTCGTGATCGACGTCCGGTCCGACGAGGCCTGGGCGCAGGGGCGCGTCGCCGGCGCGATTCACATGCACTACAGCGAGATCGCCGCACGAGCCGCAGTCGAGATCCCCGCAGACGCGCAGGTCGTCGTGTACTGCTGGAGCCCTGGATGCAACGCCGGCGCGAAGGGAGCGCTGGAGTTCGCGAAGATCGGATACGAGGTCCGCGAGATGATCGGCGGTTTCGAGTACTGGGTCCGTGAGGGCTATCCGGTGCAGGATGCCGAGGGCACCCACCATCGCCCCATCGACCCGCTCACCGGCATTCCGCGCGTCCGCATTCGCGCCTGACGGTGCGCGCACCGAAGAACCGCACGTCTCGCTTGAGACTCCGCAACCGGTGGGGTTGAGGTCAGGCGAGGTGCTTCTGAAGCACGGCCCGATGGGTGGGGCTCGCGGCGCTCCAGCGTTCCCTCCCCCGGTCCGTCAGCATCAGGAAGCTGGCGCGCCGGTCGAAATCGCACTCGCCCCGGGCGACGAGACCCGCCTTCTCAAGGCGGGACACGGTACGTGACAGAGCGCTCTGACTGAGATACATCTCCGTCTCGAGTTCTTTCATCCTCACCTGGGGATCCGCATCATGCTGAGCATGCACGGTAAGCGCCTGTAGGACCTCGAACTCACTGAGTCCCAGCTCGTGCTGCGACTGGAGTTCGCTCTCCAGTTCGCAGGATGCGTTGTGGTAGGTGCGCAGTGTTTCGGACCACTTCACGCAGACATCGCTATCCGGTGCCGACTTCATGAGCATCAGCGTAGCATGTGCACACATTTAATGACATGGCATTCAATGCGTTGACATCAAATGCACAGGCATGTACGTTATCGACGTGACACTTACGCAAACAGACCTCACTCCCCCGACAGCTTCCCCGTCGACCAACCGTCGATGGGGCCTCAAACTCTGGGCCATCCTCTTCGTCGCCGGACTCGCCATGTTCCTGGACGCGCTCGACGTCTCCATGGTCGGCGTCGCGCTGCCCTCCATCGGCGCCGAGTTGGGCCTGGACACCATCAGCCTCCAGTGGATCGTGAACGGCTACATCCTCGGATACGGTGGCCTCCTGCTGCTGGGCGGCCGCGCCTCCGACCTCCTCGGCCGACGGCGCGTCTTCCTGGCGGCCCTGGTCGTGTTCGGGATCGCTTCTCTCGTCGGTGGCATCGTCGACGACGGCGCCCTCCTCATCGCCAGCCGTGTCGTCAAGGGAATCGCAGCGGCCTTCACCGCGCCGGCGGCTCTGTCGATCATCACCACCACCTTCAAACAGGGACACGACCGCAACAGAGCGCTGTCGATCTTCACGGTCTTCGGTGCGACCGGCTACGCCTCGGGACTGATCATGTCCGGCCTGCTGACCGGGATCGACTGGCGGCTGACCTTCTTCGCCCCGGTCGTCGCTGTCGCCGTCGTCCTGGTCGCCGCGTTCATCGTGGTCCCCAAAACCCAGGAAACCGAGCGTGGACGCATCGATTTCGCCGGAGCCGCAATGCTCACCGGTGGCATGCTCGCCGCCGTCTACACGATCGTGACCGCCCCGGAGACGGGCTTCACCGGCGGGGTCATCGTCACGCTCGTGGTGGCTGTGGTCCTTCTGGGTGCCTTCTTCGTGACGGAGAGCAAGGTGCGCCACCCGCTCGTGCGCCTCAGCATCTTCAAGGTGACATCGATCGTACGAGCCAACCTCGCCGCCATGGCGATCTTCGGCTCCTATATCAGCTTCCAGACGATCGTGTCGCTGTATCTCCAGAACACCCTCGGCTGGGCACCTCTGCAGATGGCGCTCGCACTGGCGCCGGCGGGGATCATCGTCGCGATCCTCTCGCCGTTCGCCGGTCGTTTCATCGATCGCTTCGGCACCACACCGATGATCATCGTCTCGATGGCCTCCTTCGTGCTGGGATACCTCTGGTTCATCCTGCGGGGCGGCAGTCCGGACCCGGCGTACTTCGTCGACTACCTGCCGAGCTTCCTCCTGCTGGGGCTGGGATTCGCGATCGGCTTCTCCGCGGTCATGGTCCAGGCCACGGAGGGCATCGCCGACGAGGAACAAGGATTGGCATCCGGATTGGTGCAGACATCGGGCCAGATCGGCGGTGCGATCGTCCTGGCGATCGCCACCAGCCTCATCAGTGCGACGACGGCGACCAGCATCGCCGCATACCGCCCGGGGCTGTATCTGGTGATCGCCGTCGCGGTGATCGGCCTGCTAGCCTCCACATCGGTGCTGCTCACCCGCCGCCGCACGGTGGACGCCTCGATCTGAGCCAGGCATGAAAGAAGGCCCCCGGAGAGATCCGGGGGCCTTCTTCATGCCTGGTGATCAGCGCGCGAAGTTACCGCGGTAATACTCGTACACCCAGCCGACGATCGCGACCACGAAGATCGCGAGACCGATCGGCAGGAGGAAGTGGCCAACGGCCAGTCCGACGATGAAGATCGCCGCAGACGCCGCGAGAACGAGCGGCCACCAGGACCACGGGCTGAACTCACCGAGCTCCGGGTCACCGTCATCGATGTCCGCCGTGAGGATGTCCTCGGGCAGCTCGCCGCCCTGGGCGGCGTGCGTACGATCCAGGTAGAACGCGATCATCGCACCCATGAAGGCAGTGAAGAACAGGGCGACGGTGCCGACCCACTCGATTCGGTTCACGATCTCGAGATCAGGGTGAGCCAGGATGTTCCACCCGGTGTAGATCACGCCGACGAGCGCGAAGAACGCGGTCAGCACCCACCAGAGAATGACATTGTCACGCATGGCTCAGTGGACCTCTCGTTCGCCGGGCGCGGTGGTGGCGAATTCCGCCGCCTCCGGGTGGTTCAGATCGAACGCAGGACGCTCGCTGCGGATCCGCGGGATCGACGTGAAGTTGTGTCGCGGCGGCGGGCAGGAAGTCGCCCATTCGAGCGAAGCGCCGTAGCCCCACGGGTCGTTGACCGTGACCTTCGGCGCCTTGCGTGCCGTGATCCACACGTTCAGGAAGAACGGCAGCATCGAAGCGCCGAGGATGATCGCACCGATCGTCGAGACCTGGTTCTGCCAGGTCCAGCCGTCGGCGGCCGAGTAGTCCGCGTAGCGACGCACCATGCCGTCGACGCCCAGCCAGTGCTGGATGAGGAACGTCATGTGGAAGCCGATGAACAGCATCCAGAAGTGCACGTAGCCGAGACGCTCGTTCAGCATGCGGCCCGTCCACTTCGGCCACCAGAAGTAGAACCCGGCGAACATCGCGAACACGACGGTACCGAAGACCACGTAGTGGAAGTGCGCGACGACGAAGTACGAGTCACTGAGGTGGAAGTCCAACGGCGGGGCGGCGAGGATGACACCGGTCAGACCGCCGAATACGAACGAGACCAGGAAGCCGAGGGCGAACACCATCGGCGTCTCGAACGTCACCGATCCTCGCCACATGGTTCCGATCCAGTTAAAGATCTTCACACCAGTCGGTACAGCGATGAGCATCGTCATCAGCGCGAAGAACGGCAGCAGGACAGATCCGGTGACGTACATGTGGTGGGCCCACACCGCGACCGAGAGGGCCGCGATGGCGATCGTCGCGTAGACGAGGGTCTTGTAACCGAAAATCGGCTTACGGCTGAACACCGGGAAGATCTCCGAGACGATGCCGAAGAACGGCAGCGCGATGATGTAGACCTCGGGGTGCCCGAAGAACCAGAACAGGTGCTGCCAGAGGAGCACGCCGCCGTTGGCCGGGTCGTAGATGTGCGCACCGAGCACGCGGTCGGCACCGGCGGCGAAGATCGCGGCGGCCAGAACCGGGAACGCCATGATCACCAGCAGGCTCGTGATCAGCGTGTTCCACGAGAAGATCGGCATGCGCCACATCGTCATACCGGGAGCGCGCATGGTGATGACCGTGGTGATGAAGTTCACCGCACCGAGAATGGTTCCGAAGCCGGAGATGCCGAGTCCCAGCATCCACAGGTTTCCACCTGCACCGGGCGAGAACGTCGCGCCGGCGAGTGGCTGATAGGCGAACCAACCGAACGAGGCGGCGCCCTGCGGGGTGAGGAAGCCGGCGACGGCGATCGTCGATCCGAACAGGAACAGCCAGAAGGCGAAGGCGTTCAGACGCGGGAACGCCACATCGGGCGCTCCGATCTGCAGCGGCAGGATCGCGTTGGCGAATCCGGCGAAGAGCGGCGTCGCGAACATCAGCAGCATGATCGTGCCGTGCATCGTGAACAGCTGGTTGTACTGCTCCTTCGTCGGGACGATCTGCATCCCGGGCGCGAACAGCTCGGCGCGGATGACGAGAGCCATCACGCCTCCGAGGAGGAAGAACAGCACCGAAGCGATCAGGTACATGTACCCGATGGTCTTGTGGTCTGTGGAGGTGATCCACTTGACGACGATGTTGCCCTTCTGCTCCACACGCGAGGAGCTCATCAGAGCGGCCTGGCGGGCGGGAAGTGCGGTGGGACGGGAGCGGTGAGCGTCGCCGGATTCAGAGTTGGTCGACATGGCTTACTCTCCCTCTTCCTCGGAGTGGGACTCTTCCCCGGAGTCAGACGGTCCCGTGCCCGGGAAGTTGCCGAGACGGTCATAGGCGTCGGTAATGCTGCCGGTGTTGCCCTTCTCGCGGAGAGACTCGACGTACGCGTCGTACTCGTCCTGCTCGACGACCTTCACCTTGAACAGCATCATCGAGTGATACTCGCCGCAGAGCTCGGCGCACTTGCCCTCGTACTCGCCGACGCGCGTCGGGATGAAGGACCAGGAGTTGTCCTTCCCGATGTACATGTCCTTCTTGTAGAGGAAGTCGATGATCCAGAAGGAGTGGATGACGTCGCGGGACTGCAGGTCGATCGTGACCTTCTGATCGACCGGGAGCACCAGAGTCGGCAGCTGCGACTGGTCGATGTTGCCTTCTTTATCGGGCTGCGCCTGGATGCCCATCGTCCAGACGGCGTCCGAATCGTCTTCGTCCTCGCCGTCGTACTGGAAGTCCCACGCCCACTGCTTGGCGATCGCGGTGATCTCGACGTCGGGGTCGTCCCACTTCGCCTCGATCTCCGTCTGATCGCGAGCGGTGAAGAAGAACATGCCCAGCACGAGGATGAGCGGCACGATCGTGTAGAAGATCTCGATCGGCATGTTGTAGCGCAGCTGCACCGGCAGGCCGACCTGGCCCTTGCGGCGGCGGTAGGCGATCGCGGCCCAGGCCATCAGGCCCCACGTGATCACACCGACAGCGAGCAACACGATCCAGGAGTTCACCCAGAGTGACGACACTCGATCTGCCTGGTTGGTGGTGGCAGGAGCGCCGTCCACGAAGCCCGGGAGATAGCCGTGTTCCTGGGCGGTGGTACACCCCGCTAGAACCACAGCTGCCGCAACTCCCAGGGGGAGGGCGGCCCAACGAAGGCGGTGTTTCGAGGGCACGATGCACCTTTCAGATCGCGGACAGGGCACGCCTCAAGTCTAGGGCAACCTCACACCTGATTCATGCCAACCACGCAGGTTGGACGGGGTCGAGAATCAGTGGAAGCTGTCGCCGCAGGCGCAGCTTCCGGCCGCGTTCGGGTTGTCGATCGTGAAGCCCTGCTCCGAGATCGTGTCCTTGAAATCGATGGACGCGCCGTCGAGATACGGGACGCTCATGTTGTCGATGATGACCTCGACGCCGTCGAAGTCGACAGTCTCATCGCCCTCGAGGTAGCGCTCGTCGAAGTAGAGCTGGTAGATGAGTCCGGAGCATCCGCCGGGCTGAACAGCCACGCGCAGACGCAGGTCGTCGCGGCCCTCCTGCTCGAGCAGGTTCTTGACCTTGACGGCCGCAGCCTCGGTCAGGTTCACGCCGTGGGCGCGGGTGGTGTCGGCAGTCAGTGTGGTGTCGGTCATGTCGCTCCTTGTGACGGGCCGCGCCAGGCGCGGCTTTCCCATCGATTGTACCGTCGCTGCCCGTGTACACGGCGAGGACGAGGGAAAGCCGCGCCCGGGTGTTCAGAGCGGCAGTGTGATCTCGTTCATCCGGGAGAGCAGCAGCGCTTCGGTCGTCACCGCGTGGCGGAACGTGTCGAGGTGCAGCGACTCGTTCGGGCTGTGCGCGCGGGAGTGCGGATCCTCGACGCCGGTGACGAGGATCTGGGCCTCAGGGAACTCCCGGACGAGATCGGCGATGAACGGGATCGACCCTCCGACACCGAGGTCGACGGGGGCCGCGTCATAGCCGTCGCGCATCGCATCGCGGGTCAGCGCGACTGCCCAACCGCTGGTGTCCACCAGGAAGCCGTTGCCGAGATCGGCATCCGTGAAGGTGAGCTCCGCGCCGTACGGCGCGTGGGCGCGCAGGTGCTGCTGGAGCGCCTCGTACGCCTCTTCACCGGACTGTCCCGGTGCGACGCGAGCGCTGATCACTACCGTCGCCTCGGGGAGCAGCGTGTTGGATGCTGCCGCGACGCTCGTCGCGTCGATGCCGATCACCGTGATCGACGGCTTGTTCCAGATCCTGCTGAGGATGGTTCCGGCGCCGATCGGCGACGTCCCCGGCAGCAAGCCCGCCTCATCCCGCAGCGTCTCCTCGGTGTAGTCCGGAGTCGGGGCGTCCCGCTCCGTCATTCCCTCGACGGCGACAGAGCCGTCTTCGTTCCACAGGGTCGACAGGAGCTTCACCGTCGCCATCATCGCGTCGGGAACGGCGCCGCCGAACATCCCGGAGTGGGAAGCGTGGTCCAAGGTGCGGACGCGCATCGTGAATCGTGCGTTTCCCCGCAAAGAGACGGTCAAGCCGGGAGTGACCGAATCCCAGTTGCCCGAGTCCGCGACGACGATGGCGTCGGCACGCAGCGCCTCCTTGTTGTCGGAGAGGAACTGGGCGAACGAGCGGGAGCCGTACTCCTCCTCCCCCTCGATGAACATCGACACGCCGAGTTCCAGATCGTCGCCGAGCACCTCTGCGACAACCCGCAGCGAAGCGATGTGCGCCATGATTCCGGCCTTGTCGTCGGCGGCACCTCGTCCGTAGAGACGGCCATCGTGCACCGTCGGCTCGAACGGCGGGGTCTCCCAGAGCTCGTCGTCTCCGGGAGGCTGCACGTCGTGATGCGCGTAGAGCAGGATCGTCGGCTTGCCGTTGCGGGCGGCGCGCGTCGCCAGCACCGCCGGCTGGCCGTGCTCGTCGGTACCCGGGATCGCGGCCCGCAGTACGCGTACCTCGTCGAACACCCCGGTTCCGGTCGCGAGCGCAGCGACGGCGGCGGCGCTGCGCTCCAGCTGCGTCTGATCGAATGCGGGCCACGCGATGCCGGGGATCCGGACGAGATCGCCCAGATCAGCCAGCGCCGCAGGGATGCCGGTTGCGACGGCCTCGGCGATCGCCGGATCGACGGCAGGAGACGGATTTGATTCGCTGGAAGGGGCAGGAGAGTTCATGCGAGTAATCTTAAGGCGAACCCCCTGTAGCGAACCGAGGAACCTCGTGGCCAATACCCCTGCCTCCCCATCGACGAACGACGACGCCTCTGAGACGCCCGCCGTCGGAAAGGGACGCGCGACGCCCACCCGTGCGCAGCAGGAGGCGGCGCGCCGCCGTCCCCTTGTCGCGAACACCAAGGAGGCCAAGGCGGCGGCTCGCGCTGAGCTCAACGAGCGCCGCGCACGCGCGCAGGCCGGAATGGCTGCCGGCGAGGACAAGTACCTGCCGCCCCGCGATAAGGGACCCCAGCGCCGCTGGGTCCGTGACTACGTGGATGCCGGCTGGCACCCCGCAGAGTTCGTGATGGCCGTGATGGTCCTCGTCATCCTGGCGTCCCTCGCCCCTGCCAACCTCGCGATCGCCTATTACGCGTACATCGTGATGATGGCGTATCTGCTGATCGCCGTCGGCGGGATGATCCTGCTCGGCCTGCGCGTGAAGCGCAAGGCTGCGGAGAAGTTCGGCAAGGAGCGCCTGGAGAAGGGCCTCGGCTGGTACGCGGCCATGCGTGCGCTCCAGATGCGGTTCATGCGCCTTCCGAAGCCGCAGGTCAAGCGCGGCAACTACCCGGCCTGACTCGCCTCGTCTTCGAGAAAAGCCTCATGCTCCCGGGAGCATGAGGCTTTTCTCGTCAGAGCTCAGCCGCGGCGCAGCCCGCGATTGATCTCGCGACCCCAGAACGGGCCGCGGTAGAGGAACGCCGTGTAACCCTGCACGAGAGTGGCCCCGGCATCCAATCGCTCCTGCACATCGTCGGCCGTCTCGACACCGCCGACGGCGATCACGCAGAACTCCTCGGGCACCGCCGCGCGCACGACCCGGAGCACCTGCAGCGACCGCTCCTTCAGCGGGGCGCCGGACAGACCGCCGGCGCCGGCCGCTTCGACCGTCGCTGCATCCGTACTCAACCCGTCGCGGCTGATGGTCGTGTTGTGGGCGATGATGCCGGCCAGACCTTCGGCGACAGCCATCTGCGCGATCGCCGTGATCTCGTCATCCGGAAGGTCGGGAGCGATCTTCACCAGCAGTGGGGTCTCCCCCGCTGCCGCACGCACCGCCCGCAGCAGCGGCGCGAGCGTCTCCACAGCCTGCAGGCCACGGAGACCGGGGGTGTTCGGCGATGACACGTTGACGGCGAGATAGTCGGCCAACGGAGCGAGTGTGATTGCGGATGCGACGTAGTCGGCCGTGGCGTCCTCCACCTCGACCACCCGGCTCTTGCCGATGTTCACGCCGATCACCGTGTCGGGCGCACCCCGACGCAGCCGTGCGAGGCGGCGTGCCGCAGCATCCGCTCCCGCGTTGTTGAAGCCCATGCGGTTGATGACGGCACGATCCGCGATCAGCCGGAACAGTCGCGGCTTGGGATTTCCCTCCTGCGGGATCGCCGTCACCGTGCCGACCTCGACGTGGCCGAACCCCAGGGCTGCGAGACCACGCACTCCGACGGCGTTCTTGTCGAACCCGGCGGCGATGCCGAACGGCGAGGGGAAGACGAGCCCGAGGGCTTCGACCTGCAACGCGGGATCCGGGCGGGTCAGCGCACGAGTCGCCCAGGAGAACGGCGGCACGCCGAGGATGCGGATCACCGCCATGCCGGCATGGTGGGCGAACTCGGGGTCGAAGCGCGACAGGACGGCGCGGAAGAGCAGCGGATACATCCCTGCCAGGTTACCGTTCGTCGGGCTCGGACTTCGCGTGGTCCCGGCGCAGATCGCTGATCGCGCTCTCGAAGTCGTCCAGAGAGTCGAAGGCCTGGTACACGCTCGCGAAGCGCAGATAGGCCACACGGTCGAGGTCGCGCAGCGGACCGAGGATCGCCAGCCCGATCTCGTTCGTGTCGAGCTGCGACACCCCGGTCTGCCGGACGGCCTCCTCGACGCGCTGAGCGAGGATCGCGAGATCAGCCTCGGTGACCGGACGCCCCTGACATGCCTTGCGGACGCCTGCGATCACCTTCTCGCGACTGAACGGCTCCATGACGCCTGATCGCTTGATCACGTTCAGGCTCGCGGTCTCCGTCGTCGTGAACCGCCCGCCGCATTCCGGACACTGACGGCGTCTGCGGATCGAGAGCCCGTCATCGCTCGTTCGCGAATCGATCACACGGGAGTCCGGATGCCGGCAGAAGGGGCAATGCATGTCGTCTAACCTACGCCGTGAAACGGGCCTCGATCGCTTCGCCGTGCGCGGGCAGCACCTCGGCGTTAGCCAGCGCGACCACACCCTCTCGCACCGCGGCGAGGGCCGCGTGGTCGTATTCGATCACCTGCTGGGGGCGCAGGAAGGTGTAGGCGCCGAGGCCAGGAGCGTAGCGCGCCTGTCCGCCGGTCGGCAGGACGTGATTGCTGCCGGCCATGTAATCGCCGAGACTGACCGGGGTCTGGTCGCCGACGAAGACGGCGCCGGCGCTCGTGAAGGCCGCCGCCGCCTCTCGCGCATCCGACAGGTGAAGTTCGAGGTGCTCGGGAGCGTAGGCATTGCTGAACGCGGTCGCCATCGCCCGGTCGTCGACCAGCACGATCGCCGATTGCGGACCGTCCAGCGCCGCTGCGACGCGGACACTGTGTCGCGTCGCCGCCGACTGCCGCTCGACCTCGACGACGACCTGCGCCGCGAGTTCGGGCGAGTCGGTGACGAGCACGGCCGATGCCTGCTCGTCGTGCTCGGCCTGGCTGATGAGATCGGCCGCGACGAGACGCGGGTCGGCATCCGCATCGGCCACGATGAGAATCTCGGTCGCGCCCGCCTCGGAATCCGTGCCGACGACGCCGGCGACGGCACGCTTCGCCGAGGCGACGTAGTTGTTGCCCGGTCCGGAGACGACGTCGACGGGATCGAGGCCGATGGTCGGCACGCCCCACGCGAAGGCGCCGACGGCGCCGGCACCGCCCATCGCGTAGACCTCGGTGATGCCGAGGAGACCGGCGGCAGCGAGGATCGTCGGGTGGACCCGCCCGTCCTGATCGGACTGCGGGGGCGATGCGAGTGCGATCTGCTGGACGCCGGCGACCTGCGCGGGAACCACGTTCATGATGACGCTCGAGGAGAGGGGCGCTTTGCCCCCGGGGATGTAGACCCCGACTCGGCCGACGGGTTGCCAGCGCTGGGTGATCCGCGCACCCGCGCCGATGTCGGTCGTCTGGGCAGCCGGAACCTGCGCTGCGGATCCCTGCCGCACGCGGCTGATCGCCTCCTCGAAGGCGGCGCGCACGATCGGGTCGACGGATGCCAGGGCCTCATCGATGTGCTCCGCCGGAACGCGGACGGCGTGGCCGACGACTCGATCAAAGCGCTCGGCCTGCTCGCGCAGTGCGTCCTCACCGCGCTCGCGCACGTCGTCGACGATGCGCGTGGCCGCCTCAAGCGCCTCGGCGCGGGCTTGTGTGGCGCGCGGCACGGCCGCGAGCATGTCAGCGGGCGAGAGCTCGCGCCCTCGAAGGTCGATGGTGCGCACGTTCAGCCTTTCGCGATGTCTGCGAGGTCGTGCAGGTAGCCGATCCGACCATCGTCGTGCCGCACCACGTAGGCGCCGCCTCGGTCTTCGATCACGAGCGCCCACGCGCCGGGACCGATCCGGAAGAGCGTCTCACCGCGCTCGTCGTGGACGTCGCGCTCGGTCGGCGCGAGGATCCAGAACGGCTGGGCGGCGGGTGCCGACTCGCGCGGGTTCGTCGCGTCGAGATCGGTGGCGTCATCCAGATCGGCTGCGGGATCCGCATCGTGGCCGGCGGATGGCTCGGAAAGCTCCTCGACGAGAGCGTCGAAGCCGTCCGCGGCGCCGTGCTCGTCGTTCTCGACCGGTTCAGCCTGCCAATCGGCATCCTGTCCCCGCGACCGCCGCGAGTAGGACGGAGCATATGTGTCAGCCGCGGTGGTCTCCTCGGTCCCGGTGCCGCCGTTGGAGGCGTGAGCGGCGAGGGGCACCTGACCTGCGAAGTCGGCCCGGAGGATCTCGTCCGTCGTGTGCTCACCCGACAGTTCGAGGTCGAGCACCATGGTGGCCGATTCGTTCTGCGGCGCATCCGCCGTGGCCGAATCCGACTCGGCGACGGCCGCGCCGGGAGTTTCAGGTGCGTGCTCGGGAGCGACGGGGCGAGGGCGGGCGATCACGGGACGAACCGGATTCGCGTTCCGGTGGGCCAGTGTGACGAGGCGCCCCTGGAAGTCCTCCTTGAGGCCGGGGATGATGGGCGCGAAGACTGTGAACGCGACGAGAGCCAAGGAGACGATCACCTGGACGACGCCGTTCCAGGGCAGAGTCCAGCTGCCATATCCGATCGAGGCCGCCACCGCTCCCCACAGACTGCCGAGCCACACCGTCGCCGAGACTGAGAAGGCGACAGAGGCGAACTGATCGATACCGAGCGAACCGACTCGGCGGATGCCGTCCGGTGAGAATCGGCGCAGGACCAGCAGGAAGACCGCGACCGTCGGCAGGCCGATCGGCAGGATCCACTGGATCCCCACCGCCCAGATCGACGCTTCGCCGACGAGGGGGAAGAACGAGACGACGAAGGCGACAAGCCACGCGGCGACGATGAGCAGCTCACGAAGCGTGAAACCGAGGATCCCGTACTCGGGAGTGACCTCCTCGTCATAGAGCACGCCGTCCTCGATGAACGCTTCGCTCTCGCTGTCGGTGAACTCGGGCTGGTCGGTGCTCATAGTGGTCCTTTCGTCGCGGTGCGCGGCGGGGTCTTTCCGCGCTCCCAACGCGTCCCGATACTACCCGGTCATCCCAAACAGGACGGCCCGAGCAGAGACTTGAGGTCACCGAACAGGTCGGCTGTCACCTTGACCGGCATCGGCACCTCGAACACCTTCGCGGTGCCGCCGCGGTGTACGCGCAAGACGACCTCGGTCTCTCCGGAGTGCCGACGCAGCACCTCGGCGAGCTCGTTCATGACGCGTTCTGTCGCGCGCTGTTCCGCCAGCACGAGTGCAAGCGGTCCGGCCGCATCGAACGAGCCGACGTCGGGTGCGAAGGCGGATTGTGCGTGCAGGTTCAGCCCGTCGTCACGGCGCGACACGCGTCCGCGGACCGCGAGGATCGAGTCCTGCTGCAGGACCAGCTGGAACTCGGTGTAGGTCTTGCCCATGAACATCACGGTGACCTCTCCGTTGAAGTCCTCGACGGTGATCATGCCGTACGGATTGCCGCTCGACTTCGCCACGCGGTGCTGAACGCTGGTGACGAGGCCAGCGACGGTGACCTGCTCGCCGTCCTGGATGTCCTCGGAGTTGTTCAGGTCGTGGATCGAGATCGAGGCATGTTTCGCCAACGGCACCTCGAGTCCGGCGAGCGGGTGATCGGAGACGTAGAGCCCGAGCATCTCGCGCTCGAAGGCGAGCTTGTCCTTCTTCGTCCACTCCGGCCGATCCGGCACCTTCGCATCGTGCTGCGGCTCATCCCAGAGGCTGTCGAAGTCGAAGCCGACCTCGCCGTGGGCCTCACGACGCTTGTCGAGGACGATCTGCTCCACAGCGTCCTCATGGATCTCCATGAGTGCGCGACGGGTGTGCCCGAGTGAGTCGAACGCTCCCGCTTTGATCAGCGACTCCACGGTTCGCTTGTTGGCGACGTGCAGTGGAACCTTGCCAAGGAAGTCGTGGAACGAGGCGAAGTTCTCTTCCTGGCGAGCCTGGACGATGCCGTCGACGACGTTGCTGCCGACGTTGCGCACCGCGCCGAGACCGAAGCGGATGTCTTCCCCGACGGCGGCGAAGAAGTTGATGGACTGACCGACGTCCGGCGGGAGCACCTTGATGCCCATGCGGCGGCACTCGTTGAGGTACAGCGCCATCTTGTCCTTGGAGTCGCCGACGCTGGTGAGCAGCGCAGCCATGTACTCCGCGGGATAGTGCGCCTTGAGATACGCCGTCCAGTACGAGATCACGCCGTAGGCGGCCGAGTGCGCTTTATTGAAGGCGTAGTCGGAGAAGGGGAGCAAGACGTCCCAGATCGCCTTCACCGCACCATCCGAGTAGCCGTTCGCGTGCATTCCGGCTTGGAAGCCCTCGTACTGCTTGTCGAGCTCGGACTTCTTCTTCTTGCCCATCGCGCGACGGAGGATGTCGGCCTGCCCGAGGGAGAAGCCCGCCACCCGCTGCGCGATCGCCATCACCTGCTCCTGGTAGATGATCAGGCCGTAGGACTCGTCGAGGATATCGGCGATCGACTCGGCGAACTCCGGGTGGATCGGGGTGATCTCCTGCAGGCCGTTCTTGCGCAGCGCGTAGTTGGTGTGCGAGTTCGCACCCATCGGGCCCGGTCGGTACAGGGCGATGAGCGCCGAGATGTCACCGAAGCTGTCGGGCTTCATCAGTCGCATCAGCGAGCGCATCGGACCGCCGTCGAGCTGGAACACGCCGAGCGAGTCGCCACGGGCCAGCAGGTCGTAGGACCCCTGGTCGTCGAGGGCGAGCTCTTCGAGGACCAGGTCCTCGTCGCGGTTCAGTTTGATGTTCGCGAGGGCGTCGGAGATGATCGTCAGGTTTCGCAGCCCGAGGAAGTCCATCTTGATGAGGCCGAGGGATTCGCACGACGGGTAGTCGAACTGCGTGACGATCTGACCGTCCTGCTCCCGCTTCATGATCGGGATGATGTCGATCAGCGGGTCGGAAGACATGATGACGCCGGCGGCGTGCACGCCCCATTGACGCTTCAGGTTCTCCAAGCCCAACGCCGTGTCGAAGACCGTCTTCGCCTCGGGGTCGGTCTCGATGACCACCCGGAACTCGCTGGCTTCCTTGTAACGCGGATGCTTCGGGTCGAACATCCCGTCCAGCGGCATGTCCTTGCCCATCACGGCCGGCGGCATCGCCTTGGTGAGCTTCTCCCCCATGCTGAACGGGAAGCCGAGAACGCGGCCGGCGTCCTTCAGCGCCTGCTTCGCCTTGATCGTGCCGTAGGTGACGATCTGGGCGACGCGCTCGTCTCCGTACTTGGCGGTGACGTACTGGATCACCTCGGCGCGTCGACGATCATCGAAGTCGACGTCGAAGTCGGGCATAGAGACGCGGTCCGGGTTGAGGAACCGCTCGAAGATGAGTCCGTGCTCGATCGGGTCGAGGTCGGTGATCCCCATGGCGTAGGCGGCCATCGACCCTGCACCGGAACCGCGGCCGGGGCCGACGCGGATGCCGTTCTTCTTCGCCCAGTTGATGAAGTCGGCGACCACGAGGAAGTAGCCCGGGAACCCCATCTGCGTGATGACGCCCGATTCGTACTCGGCCCGCTTGCGCACGTCATCCGGGATCCCGTGCGGGTAGCGCATCTGGAGACCCTGCTCGACCTCTTTGATGAACCAGCTCTCCTCGGTCTCGCCCTGGGGCACCGGGAAGTTCGGCATGTAGTTCGCACTGGTGTTGAACTCGACCTCGCAGCGCTCAGCGATGAGCAGCGTGGAGTCGCAGGCCTCGGGGTTGTCGCGGAAGATCTGACGCATCTCGGCCGCGGACTTCACGTAGTAGCCGTCGCCGTCGAACTTGAAGCGATTGGGGTCGTCGAGCGTCGAACCGGACTGCACGCAGAGGAGAGCGGCGTGACTGGTGGCGTCGTGCTGGTGCGTGTAGTGGAGGTCGTTGGTGCCGACGAGAGGGATGCTGAGATCTTTCGCGATCTTCAGCAGGTCGGTCATGATCCGGCGCTCGATGGAGAGGCCGTGGTCCATGATCTCGGCGAAGTAGTTCTCCTTGCCGAAGAGATCCTGGAACTCGGCCGCCGCGGCACGTGCCGCATCGTACTGGCCGAGGCGCAGTCGGGTCTGGATCTCCCCCGACGGGCAGCCGGTCGTGGCGATGAGTCCCTTGGAGTACTTCTGCAGGATCTCGCGGTCCATGCGGGGCTTGAAGTAGTACCCCTCCATGCTCGCCAGCGACGAGAGCCGGAAGAGGTTGTGCATGCCCTCCGTCGTCTCGCTGAGGAGGGTCATGTGCGTGTACGCACCGGAGCCGGAGACGTCATCACGCTGCTGTTCGGGCGATCCCCACCGCACGCGCGTCTTGTCGCTGCGGTGCGTGCCAGGGGTGACGTACGCCTCGATGCCGATGATCGGCTTGATGCCGGCATCCTTCGCGGTTTTGTAGAACTCGAAAGCGGCGAAGGTGTTGCCGTGGTCGGTCACCGCGACCGCCGGCATCCCCTGTTTCACCGCTTCTTGAATGAGCGGCCCGACCCGCGCAGCACCGTCCAGCATCGAGTACTCGCTGTGCACGTGCAGGTGAACGAAAGAGTCGGATGCCATGGGTTCAAGTCTACTTTCGACCGCCGACACCGCAGGTCGGTGTCGGCGGTCGTGAGGTGGATGCCCGAGCTACTGAATCGGCACGGATACAGGAATCTCGTCGACGACGGTTACGTGAATCCGACTGGACCACCGATCGTCGTCGAGGTTGCCGCGACCGACGATCAGCCCCTGCGAGGTGTCGACATCGACTGTCTGCATCCAGTTGCTCTCGCCACCTTCGGGGAAGGCGATCGTCGTGATGTCACCGTCGACGCGCTCCACGCGAGCGCCGTCAACAAGAGCGAGCGCCTGGAACATTGCGGCGCGGAGGTCGGCTGGGGCGAGGTTGAAGTCAATCGGCTCGCCGAGCCGGGGCGGCGCGCACTCAGAAAGATAGATGTACGAGTAGTTCTCGAGCCACGCGACGAGCTCACCTGGGTCACGGGGCATCTCACTGTAGTAGCACTCCAGTGCGTTGCGATGGAACTGCGTGTTCGGGTCAAGCGCATCCGGCTCGCGATACAGACCGCCCGGATAGACGTCGACCCTGACGTTGTACTCGAGCTGACTGAGACCACCCTCCGCCTGCAGGGCTTCGGGCCCCGAGATCTCCAGCAGTTCCGTCGATTCTCCATAGTCTTCGACCCAATCGCCGGAGCGATCCGCCGGCACGTAGAGCGATCTCGACTGACGTATCGTAGCCGTGGTCACCGATTCGTTGCTGTCCCAATAACCACCGTCAGGACTGCTTTCATCCGATCGCCAGCCCAAACGCTGCGTAGAGACTTCCTGGATTCGGATGTACTGACCTGGAGCAGGATCGAGGACCGTCGCCGTGAGCGTCGCCTCTGCCGCAGCATTCAGCACCTCGGCAGCGGAAGCACTCGGCGGTGCCGGCGGCGCCAGCACCGACCCGACGACGATCGCGATCATCGCGGTTCCGGCTACCAGCCCGCCGATGCCGATACCCATCCACCGACGCCTGCGTCGGCGGATGGCAGGCAGGGTGCGTCTCTCAATCTCCCGTGTCAGCGACATCCGCGCGAGGTTGATGTTCTCGTCGTCGATTGGTGCCTCGTCGGCACCGATCTCACGAACTCGTTCCAAGAGCTGCATCGCTCTCCTCCTTAGCCATCCAGGTCAGCCGGGTCGCACCGTGCGAACCGGGAGGTGCGAGCTTTCGACGGACGCGGTTCAGTCGTGACCGCACCGTTCCGACAGGCACACCGAGAGCTTCCGCGATCTGGTCATAAGAGAGGTCGCCCCAGGCATGCAGCAGCAGGGTGTCCCGGTCGCGTGTGGCCAGCGCCGCGATTCGCGGCGCCAACTCCCTCAAGGCCGCGTCGGCGTCGAGCCGGGAGTCGGATGCCGCATGCGGCGTCTCCACGGCAACTGAATCAGCCGATGCCGACGCCTCGAACGCTCGCCACTGCCTGGCCTCTGCGGCGCGGTGACTCTTCACTACCCGCGTCGCGATGCCGAGCAGCCACGGCCGCGCGGACTCCCATCTCCCGTCGAACGATGCCCGACGCCGGAAAGCGACAAGAAACGTCTCGCTGAGTGCGTCGTCAACGGCATTCGCCCCAACCCTGCGCCTGATGTACCCGCCCACGGGACGCACGTGCCGCTCGAAGATCTCGGAGAATGCTCCGGGCTCGTCGACCGACCGCGTGATGATCTCGCTGTCTGTGCTCACACTATGTATTGCGCCAGAATCGAGAAGCGGTTCACGATTTCTTTCACGAGAGGTCGAGGCACATGAGCACGCGAGGGAAACCGTCGATCACTGACCCGGTGTCAGCCGCCTTCTCGAAGCCCGCACGTTCGAACATGGCGCGTGTCCCGACATACATCATGGTCTGATTGACCTTCGCCCCGTCGTTGTCCACCGGGTATCCCTCGATCGCCGGGGCACCGCGTTCCCGGGCATACGCGACGGCGCCGTCCATCAGGGCGTGCATGAGCCCGAGTTTCCGATGCCCTGGACGGACCCGGAAACACCAGAGCGACCAGACGTCGAGGTCGTCGACATGCGGGATCAATCGGTTCCGCGCGAAGCTCGTGTCTCGCCGCGGATGCACGGCCGCCCAGCCGACCGGCTCGTCGTCGAGGTACGCGATCACTCCGGGCGGTGGATCTTGCGCGCACAGCTCACGGACGCGGTTCGCGCGGTCCTCACCGATGAGCGCCACGTTCTCCTTGCTGCCGATGCGGTAGCTCAGACAGAAGCACACATTCGACGTCGGCTTCTTCGGTCCCACGAGCGCTGCGACATCGTCGAACGCGGTCGCCGGGCGCACTTCGATGTTCATGAGGCCATTCTCCGTCAGGCGTCCACGTGGACGAATCGAACACCATAGGCCCGCAGATCGGAGATCGCTGCCAGCGCTCCTGCCGCGGTTCCGCCGTCCGGCCGGTTCATATGCGCCAGAACGATGCTTCCAGCGGCGGCCCGCCCGAACTCGTGGCGCACCGCGCTTGCGGAATAACTGGCACCGCCATCGCCGTTGACGTTGAACCCGATCGGTATCTCGCCGAGCTCGTGCACGATCCGCACCGCGACATCGTCGTAGTGCGCTGTGCCTGCGCGGAAATAGCGCGGAGGATGCCCCACGAGTTCTGTGAGCACCTGATGGTTGCTCCACACCTCGTCGACCGCACCTGCCGCGGACCCTGTTCCCGGAATCCCATACGCGGCCGCGCCCGTGACCGAGAGCGGATGGTGCCCGGTGCCGTGGTTCGCGAGAAGGAAAAGCGGATCCGCCGCGAGCTCTGCCGCCAGCTCCGCATGGGTCTCGACCCAGCGCTGGTTCAGAAACAGCGTCGCCGGCACCGTCGCGGCGCGCAGACCATCGATCAGCGCGTGATCGACGTTCGAACCGCCCGATCCTCCGCACGCGTCGAAGGTCAGCGCCACCCGTGCCGCTCCGTGCTCGTCCGTCGGGTTCACCAGCTCCGACACGACGCCAGGCAGGTGCATCCCCCACGACGACGGCACGAGACCGTGGTGTCGTGCCGCGATCGTAACGGGATCGGGCAGCACCGGAGTCGGCGTCGGAGTCGACACCGGCATCGGCATCCGCGTCGGCGTCGGCATCCGCGTCGGAACAGCAACTTCTGACGGGACAGTCGGACGCGGAGCACACCCGATCAGTCCGAGCGCAAGGACTCCGAGCAGTGCGGTACGTCGGTCAATGGGTCGTCTCACAAGCGCCTCCCCCTCAGCGGCGCATCCACGCTAGCGCACCGGCTGCGGGTGCCAGGAGAGAGAGAAGGGGGCGTTCGCTATTCCCCGCGGAGCACGTCGAGCGCGTGACGGAAATCGGCCGGATACGGTGACTCGAACTGCACCCACTCGCCGGTGGCGGGATGGTGGAAGGCGAGCTGGTGCGCGTGCAGCCACTGCCGTGTCAGGCCGAGTCTGGCTGCCATCGTCGGGTCGGAACCGTACAGCGGGTCGCCCACGCACGGATGCCGGTGCGCGGCCATGTGCACGCGGATCTGATGCGTGCGGCCGGTTTCCAGGTGGATCTCCAGGAGCGATGCCCCCGGAAAGGCCTCGAGCGTCTCGTAGTGCGTGACCGACGGCTTGCCGTCGGGGATCACCGCGAACTTCCAGGAGTGATTCGGGTGTCGCCCGATCGGCGCATCGATGGTGCCGACGAGCGGGTCCGGATGCCCCTGAACCACCGCGTGGTAGATCTTCTCGACCGTGCGCTCCTTGAAGGCGCGCTTCAGCGCGGTGTAGGCGGTCTCAGTCTTCGCGACCACCATGAGCCCGCTGGTCCCCACATCGAGCCGGTGCACCACGCCCTGGCGCTCCGGCGCACCGCTGGTCGCGACACGGAAGCCTGCGGCGGCCAGAGCGCCGACGACGGTCGGCCCCTCCCAGCCGAGCGACGGATGGGCGGCCACGCCGGTGGGCTTGTCGACCACGACGATGTCGTCGTCGTCGTAGACGATGCCGAGATCCGGTACCGGGATCGGAATGATCCGCGGCTCCTCCTTCGGTTGCCATTCGACCTCGAGCCAGCCACCGCCGCGCAGACGATCGGACTTGTCGAGCGTCACTCCATCGAGCTGCACACCACCGGCGGCGGCGACGTCAGCGGCGAAGGTGCGCGAAAAACCGAGCATCTTCGCCAGCGCAGCGTCGACCCTCGTACCGTCCAAACCGTCGGGGACGGGAAGGGAACGGGATTCCACGCTCAGCGCTCCACGTCGGCGGTCGTCGACCCATCCGGCTTCTCGGAAGTCGCCGCATCGGCGTGCGCTGCCGCCTCTGCCGCAGCATGGTCACGCTCGCGGGTGCCGTCGAAGCGCAGCCCGAACACGACGAGGAGCGCGACCGAGATCATGCCAGTGACGATGAAGATGTCGGCGACGTTGAAGATCGCCGGCATCATCCAGGGCATCGAGATCATGTCGACGACATGCCCGACCGGAAAACCCGGCTCGCGGAGCAGACGGTCGGTCAGGTTGCCGAGCACGCCGCCGAGCAGGCATCCGAGAACCAGAGCCCACAAGCGCGAACGCAGCGAAAGCGCCTTCCAGATGATCACACCGGCGACGATCGACAGAGCGATCGTGAAGATCCAGGTGACCTCAGAACCGAGCGAGAAAGCCGCTCCGGGGTTGCGCACGTAGTAGAGCTGGAGAAACTCTCCGAGCACAGGCACGGACTCCTGCAATGGCAGGTTGGTGATCGTGAGGTGCTTCACAAACTGATCGGCGGCCAGTACGAGCGCTGCGAGAATCGCAACGATCGCACCGGCCGCCGACCGACGAAGGGGACGACGTCCTGGCAAAGGGTCGACCTACAGTCCGATCGCCGAGACGGGGGTCGAGTCCGTCGACGCCGACTTCTCGTCGAGGTCGCGGAGCTGACCCTCGATGTAACCGCGCAGCTGGTTGCGGTAGTCACGCTCGAAGTTGCGGAGTTCGGTGATACGGGCCTCGAGCTGGTTGCGCTCGCGCTCCATGCGGGAGGTCTCTTCGCGCTGCTTGGCCTCGGCCTCGCCGCGGATGCGGCTGACCTCGGTCTCGGCCTCGGCGATGAGCTGGTTGCGCTTCGCCTCACCCTCGGCGACGTGCTCGTCGTGCAGACGCTGCGCGAGCTCGATGATGCCTGCGGTCGCGGTCGCGGAGCCGGATGCTGCGGGCTCGACGGGGACCTCGGCGACGGCGACCGGCGCGGGTGCCTCGACGACG
Organism: Microbacterium sp. LWO13-1.2; assembly: GCF_038397725.1. Taxonomy (NCBI): domain Bacteria; kingdom Bacillati; phylum Actinomycetota; class Actinomycetes; order Micrococcales; family Microbacteriaceae; genus Microbacterium; species Microbacterium sp. LWO13-1.2. The sequence continues at coordinate 2,690,881 of NZ_CP151634.1, read as the reverse complement.
GCAGCGGGAGCCGGAGCGGCGGCCTCAGGAGTCGCACCGGACTCGTAGGCGGCCAGCTTGGCCTTCAGCTCGACGTTCTCCTCGAGGGCCTTGCGCCACTCGATGACGATCTCGTCGAGGAAGTCGTCCACCTCGTCCGGGTCGAAGCCGTCCTTGAAACGGACGTGCTGGAACTGCTTGGTGACGACGTCATCCGGGGTAAGTGCCATGGGTGGCTCCTCTTTCGATGAGTTCTGTTGCCAGTTTCGATGTATGGCGTGGTCGTGATGTGGCGCGAATCCGGGGCGCGCACCTGGGAGCCAAGCATAGTCCCCGCATCTGAATGTCGCGATGTCGCGACACCCGTGCGCGACGAAGTCGCTGCGCAGATCAGACGAAGATGCGCACGATGTTCATGAGGATCAGCACGATCAGCATGGTGAGTGCGAAACCAAAGTCCAGCGACAGCGTTCCGATGCGCAACGGCGGAATCAATCGCCGGAAGAAGCGGATCGGGGGGTCGGTGATCGTGTAAACGATCTCAGCGACGATCAGGCCAGCGCCCTTCGGACGCCATTCCCTGTTGAACAGCGGAATGTAGTCGAGGATGAGGCGTGCGAAGAGTATGAAGATGTACAGCAGAAGCACCAGATGAACGATGCTCGCGGCAACGGAGACCAGCTCCACGGGCTACGACTGGTCGAAGCCCGCAGACTCGGCGTCTGCGTGTGCGATTCCCCCGTGGCCCGACACCGCGATGTTCTCCGGCGACAGCAGGAAGACCTTGGACGTCACGCGCTCGATGCGGCCGTAGAGGCCCAGGGAGAGACCGCTGGCGAAGTCGATGAGGCGGCGCGCGTCGGCGTCGCTCATCTGCGAGAGGTTGATGATCACCGGGACGCCCTCGCGGAAGCTCTCAGCGATCAGCTGAGCGTCGCGGTACTGCTTGGGGTGCACCGTGAGGATCTCGTTCACCGTGCCCGCAGCAGGCTGCCGCACGGCGACGGGGCGACGCAACGGCGTGACGGGCGCCGGGGCGGCCTCTTCACGGTCACGCTGCTCGCGGTCGCGTTCGCGGTGTGCGCGGGCAGGAGCTTGCGTCTCCTCCTCGTACACCTCTTCCTCGTCGGCGAGGCCGAGATACACCATGGTCTTCTTCAGCGGGTTACCCATCGTGTCCTCCGGTTCGAACGTTCGGGCTGGTCTGTTTAGAGGTTAACCCCGGTCGGGCCGGGGTCCCGTGATTGCGGAGCCGATCCGCAGGTGTGTCGCACCTGCGGCGATGGCCTCGGCGAAATCGCCGGTCATGCCGGCGGAGATCCATGTCGCATCCGGCGCGATGAGGCGGATCCGGTCGGCGACGACGCGCAAGCGCGCGAAGGCGGATGCCGGTTCCTCATCGAGCGGGGCCACGGCCATCACTCCACGGAGCCGCAGCGAGGGCAGGCCGAGCACGTGCTCGGCGAGAGCGTCTGCCGCGCCCGGCTCGACTCCCCCGCGCCCGGCGTCGCCGGTGAGATTGATCTGCACGAGCACGTCAAGCGCGGAGTCGTCCTCCGCCGCACGATGGAGCGCATCGGCCAGCCGTTCGCGGTCGACCGAGTGCACGGCATCCGCCCCGCTCCTGATCGCCGCCGCCTTGTTCGTCTGCGCCTGGCCGATGAAATGCCAGCGCAGGTCCGCCAAGACCGGTCCCTGAGCCTGCCGAAGGGCGTCGACTTTGGCGGACATCTCCTGCTGCCGATTCTCACCGACGTCGCGCACGCCGAGCGCATGGAGCTCCCGGACGACGGATGCCGGATGGAACTTCGTCACCACGATTCGGGTGATCTCCCCGGCATCGCGGCCTGCTCGGCGCGCGGCGTCCGCGATCTGCGTGTCGATCGCCGACAGCCGCGCAGCCAATTCACTCAAATCGGATTCCCGTGTTACTTCAGGAACTCAGGAATGTCGATGTCGTCCTCGGCGAACGCCGGCTCGATGCTGGTCGCGGGGACCCGCTGGGCCGATTCGGTCTCGGTCTTCTCCGGCGTGGCCGGAGCATCGGAGACGCTGGAGAGCGGCACGTCGGGCAGCGTCGCCGCTGCCGCCGGACGGCTGACCACCATCGGGTCCAGGCGCAGCGTGGGTTCTCCGCTGTCGAAGCCGGCGGCGATCACCGTGACGCGCACCTCGTCGCCGAGAGTGTCGTCGATGACCGTTCCGAAGATGATGTTCGCCTCGGGGTGCGCCGCCTCCTTGACGAGGTCCGCGGCGTCGTGGATCTCGAAGATGCCGAGGTTCGAACCACCCTGGATCGACAGCAGCACGCCGTGCGCGCCCTCGATGCTCGCCTCGAGCAGCGGCGACTCGACCGCGAGCTCGGCGGCCTTGATCGCACGGTCGGCGCCGCGCGCGGAGCCGATGCCCATGAGCGCGGAACCCGCACCCTGCATGACCGACTTGACGTCGGCGAAGTCGAGGTTGATGAGACCAGGAGTCGTGATGAGGTCGGTGATGCCCTGCACACCGGCGAGCAGCACCTGATCGGCGGTGGCGAATGCCTCGATCATCGAGATGCCGCGGTCGCTGATCTCGAGAAGACGGTCGTTCGGCACCACGATGAGGGTGTCGACCTCTTCCTTGAGCTTGGCGACGCCCGCCTCGGCCTGGCTCTGGCGGCGGCGGCCCTCGAAGGAGAACGGCTTGGTGACGACACCGATGGTGAGCGCGCCGATGGACTTCGCGATACGCGCGACGACGGGTGCGCCGCCGGTGCCGGTGCCGCCGCCCTCGCCCGCGGTGACGAAGACCATGTCGGCCCCGGTGAGAGCCTGCTCGATCTCTTCGGCGTGGTCTTCTGCGGCGCGGCGACCCACCTCGGGGTCGGCGCCGGCACCGAGGCCACGGGTGAGCTCGCGGCCCACGTCGAGCTTGACGTCGGCGTCGCTCATGAGCAGTGCCTGTGCGTCGGTGTTGACAGCGATGAACTCGACTCCGCGGAGGCCGAGATCGATCATGCGGTTGACGGCGTTGACGCCGCCACCGCCCACGCCGACGACCTTGATCACGGCGAGGTAGTTCTGGTTCTGGCTCATGGCCGGCCTCCGAATAGTCGAGCCTGTCGTTTAGGCGAGAAACCAGAGTGTGAACCTTAAACCTCAACTAGAGGTGTAAAGTATTTCCCGGTATTGGTTTCTCTTGTTCGAAGGTAAGCGCCGCGTGCTCGCGGGCCCGCAGCGACACGGGCGTGTCGCGCGTTTGCCGTGCAGATCCGGCTCAGCCGACGACGGCGAGCTCGGGCGAGGAGACATCGATCGTGCTGGCGTCGGGTCTCGCAGCCATCGTCCTGCTCAGAGCCACCGCCTTGTCGCGGGACTCCTCGGCGCTCCCCCACACCACGATCAGTCCCGAGGCGAGGGTCAGCGTGACGTCATCCGCGGTTGACGCGCGGGCGCTCGTGACCACGGCGCGCACATCGGCCGGCAACGACCGCATGACCAGCCCGATGCTCTCGAAGGCCGTGGAGTCGACTCCGCCTTCGACCTCGATCAGCGGCTGGCCAGCCGGCTGGTCGCTCGTCGTCGCGAGCGCGACGCCTGCGGCATCGACGAGTGTGTAACCGGCATCCGATTCGATCACGCCGACCGGCGTGCGCTCGACGATGCTGACCGTGAGGTCATGCGGCGGCTTCGCCTCGAGCGCGTACGTCTCGATCAGGGGGAAGGCGAGCAGCGCCGCCTTCACCTCACTGGTGTCCACCAGCGCCAGGGGTGTGCCGATCTGGGCACTCAGCGCCGCTTCGACGGTCGCCGGGTCGAGTGTGGACGCGCCCACCACGGTGATCTTCTCCACGGCGAAAAGCGGGCTGTAGGCGGCGGCAACGCTCCCGCCGATCAGCACCAGCACCGCCCCGATGCCCGTGAACCAGATGATGCGGCGACGACGGGAGCGCTGCGTGAAGCGGCGGATCTCGGCGCGCAGCGCCTTGCGGCGCGCACGTGCTGCCCGCCAGACATCGCGACTCGTCGTCGGCGTTGCGAACTCCTCCGGCAGGTCCTGCGCCGTCTCGCTCGGATTCGAATCCGCCACCCGCTCGCTTTTGTCGGGCTTCTCGGCCTGACGGCGAGAGCGCGAAACCGGTTGCGAAGGTGTCTCCTTCTCCGCCGGCGTCGGCAGGGGTGCGGGCCGGCGCATCTGCTAGGCCCCGGGGGTCTGCCGCAGCGACTCGAGCACCTGCGGGATGATCTGGTACACGTTCCCGCAGCCGAGGGTGATCACGAAGTCACCCGGGCGAGCCACGGTGGCCGTGTAGTCGGCGGCATCCTGCCAGTCGGCGACGTAGTGCACGTTCGCAGCGTCGCGGAACGCGTCGCTGACCAGCTCGCCGGTCACGCCCGGCACCGGGTCCTCCCGCGCACCGTAGACATCGAGCATCACGGTGTGGTCCGCGAACTCCTCGAGCACGTCGGCGAACTCCTGGTACATGTGCTGGGTGCGCGAATACGTGTGCGGCTGCTGGATCGCGATGATGCGCCCCTCACCGGCCAGGGTGCGCATCGCCTCGAGCGCTGCGCGGACCTCGGTCGGATGGTGCGAGTAGTCGTCGTAGACGGCGACGCCGCGCTCGACTCCGTGCTGCTCGAGGCGGCGGACCGTACCGGCGAAGCCCTCCATCGCCCGCGTCGCGTCACTGAGTGAGAAGCCGAGTGCCCGCAGCACCGCGATACCGCCGGCCGCGTTGATCGCGTTGTGCACCCCCGGCACGGCCAGCTGCAGGCGCGCGCTCTCGACCCCGTGAGAGATCGTGGCCGAGACCGGCCCGTCGGTGACGATGTCCGTGACGCGCACGTCGGCATCGACGGCCTTACCGAACGTGATCACGTTCGGATGCGTCAGCCCGGCGCTCACGCGGAGGGCACCGGGGTCGTCGCTCGAGATCACGACCGCCTCCGTCGCGGCATTCGCGAACCGGATGAAGGCGTCGTGGAACGCCTCGTCGGAGCCGTAGTGATCGAGGTGGTCCGGGTCGACATTGGTGATCAGCGCGATCGACGTGTCGTACAGCAGGAAGGTTCCGTCGGATTCGTCGGCTTCGATCACGAACAGGTCGCCGGAGCCGCTCGCACTGGACAGGCCGAGCTGCTCGATGACCCCGCCGTTGACGAAGTTCGGGTCGGCGCCCAGCTCGCGCAGCGCCGTGACGATCATGCCGGTCGACGTGGTCTTGCCGTGAGCACCGGCGACCGAGACGAGACGGCGCGAGCCGATCAGCCAGTGCAGCGCCTGGGAGCGGTGGATGACGTGCAGCCCGCGCTCCTTCGCCAGCAGGAACTCCGGGTTCTCCGGCCAGATGGCTCCGGTGTGCACGACGGTGTCCGCATCGCCGAGGTGTGCGGCGTCGTGCCCGACGTGAACGGTCGCCCCGGCGGCGGCAAGCGCGCGGAGGTTGTCGCTGTCGGCGCGGTCGGAACCGGAGACGCGGATGCCGGCATCCAGGAACATCCGGGCGAGTCCGCTCATACCGGAACCACCGATGCCGATGAAGTGCGCGGCGGTGATCGTCTCGGGAATCGGGAGGGAGAGGTCGGGTCTGATCATGTCGGGACTAGTCTACTTTTCCGTGGGTGCGTTTCGTCTCGCCGCGCTCGCTCAACGAGCGGATGCGGAGGCACCCAGGGCGCGATCGATCAGCGCGACGACGTTCTCGGTGCCGTTGCGGGTACCGGTGCGCTCCGCAGCCGCGGCCATCCGGGCCAGGCGTTCACGGTCTCCGAGAAGGGGGACCACGATCCGTCGCACGGCATCTCCGTCGAAGGTGGCATCGTCGAGCAGCTCCGCCGCACCCGCGGCGACCGACGATGCGGCGTTCAGGCGCTGTTCGCCGTTTCCGACGGAGTACGGGACGTACAGAGCCGGAATCCCGAGGGCGCTGATCTCGCTGACCGTCGCCGACCCCGACCGCGAGACGATGAGGTCGGCGAGGGAGAACGCGAGGTCCATCCGGTCGACATACCGCCGGACGACGTACCCGGGCACCTCGGGGTCGACGAGATCGCTGCGCTCCCCCGTGACGTGCACAAGCTGCCAGCCCGCCGCGAGGACGTCTGCCCACGAATCCGCAAGCGCCTCATTGAGGCGCTGCGCGCCCAGCGAACCGCCGAACGCGAGCAGCACAGGCCGGTCGGGGTCCAGGCCGAACGCCTCCGCGGCCTCCGCACGCGCCGCGCGCCGATCGAGGGCGATGATCTCGCTTCGCAGGGGCATGCCGACCACTTCGCTCCCCCGCAATGGCGTGCCCTCGAACGCGACGCCGACGGCCGCCGCACGCCGCGCGCCGAGGACGTTCGCGAGTCCGGGCTTCGCGTTCGCCTCGTGCACCACGAAGGGGATGCCCTCGCGCCGCGCGGCGACGTACGCCGGCGCCGACGCGTAGCCGCCGAAGCCGACGAGCACGTCGATTCCGTGTGCGCGGATGTGCGCGCGCACCTGGGCGATGGCTCGGCGGAAACGCCCGGGGAACGCCGCCGCCTGCTTGTTCGGACGACGAGGGAACGGCACCTTGTCCACGATGAGCAGCTCATAGCCGCGCTCGGGCACGAGACGGGACTCCAGCCCCTCCGCCGTGCCGAGCACGAGGACGGAAGCCTCAGCATCGCGCGCACGCAGCGAATCGGCGACGGCGAGCAGGGGGTTGACATGGCCGGCGGTTCCTCCGCCGGCAAGCAGGTACGTGGTCACCTGGTGACCCTACCCCGCTCTGCCGAAGGAGTGCGGACGGCCTTGCCCCGCTCGGTGGCCGGAAGCGTGCGTGCGAACGCGAGGAGCACACCGCAGGCGATGAGCACGGCGAGCAGGGCGGTGCCGCCCTGAGACATGAACGGCAGCGGCACGCCCATCACCGGGAAGATTCCGATCACGACGCCGATGTTGATCACGGCCTGCCCGACGATCCAGACGGTGATGCCACCGGCAGCGACGCGGATGAAGGGATCCGACGTCTTGCGGATGATGTGGAACGCGCCGACGGCGAAGAACGTGAAGAGGGCGAGCACGACGACACAGCCGATCAGTCCCAGCTCCTCGCCGACGATCGCGAAGATGAAGTCGTTGCCCGGCGCGGGCAGCCAGCCGTATTTCTCCTGCGAATTGCCGAGCCCCAGGCCGAAGATGCCGCCGCTCGCCATGCCCCAGATGCCGTGGATCGACTGATAGCAGTCGCCGTAGTACTGCGACATGTCGTCGCACGTCGCCGTGATGCGCCGCAACCTGTCCGGGCTCGTCAGCGCGTACGCCAGCACCGCGGCCACGCCGAGGATCACCGGCAGGATGAACAGTCGCAGCTTCACTCCGGAGAAGAAGAGACAGCCGAGGAGGATGAGTACGAGCACCATCGACGTGCCCAGGTCCTTACCGGCGAGAACCGTGCCGATGGCGAGGACACCGACCGGGATGACAGGGATGAAGACCTGGTGCCAGGTTCCCAGCATCGCCTGCTTGCGCAGCAGGACGTAGGCGATCCAGAGCGCGAGGGCCAGCTTGAGGAACTCCGAGGGCTGGAGCGTGAATCCCGCGATCTTGATCCAGTTGCGGTTTCCGCCGCCCTCGTCGCCGAGCGGCGTGAAGACGAGAAGTTGCAGCGCGACGGCGCCGAACAGTGCCGGCCAGGCGATCTTCTTCAGGAACGGCACCGGAAACCGGCTGATCAGGAACATCAGCGGAACACCCAGTATCGCGAACACGCCCTGTCGCAGGGCGCCGTCCATCGGATTGTCACCGTTGGCCACCGCCGTCGCGCTCGTGGCGGAGAGCACCATCACGAGGCCGAAGATCGTCAGCAGCAGGGCGGTCGATGTGATGAGGAGGAACTCCGTCGACACCGGGGTGAAGCGGCGCCCGAGCGTGACGCGGGCGGCGAGTCCGCCGGACTCGGAGCGCCCGGCTTCACCGCGTGGGGTTCGGGCGACCTGTGTCATCGGCGTTCCCCCGGTCGATCCAGTCCCGCACCGCTTCGGCGAAGCGATGGCCGCGATCCGCGTAGCTGGAGAACTGGTCGAAGGATGCCGCCGCCGGGGCCAGCAGAACCGTACCCTCGTCGTCGACGATCCCCGCCGCGATCTCCACGACACGGTTCATGACGTGTCCAGTCTCGCCAGCTTCCACCTCGAATACGGGCACTGCGGGCGCGTGTCGCTGGAATGCCGCGACAACGGCCGACCGTTCGACCCCGATGACGACGGCTGCACTGGCCGTCGTGCCGACTTCGGCGACGAGGTCGGCGATGTCCACGCCCTTGAGATCGCCTCCGACGACCCAGACGGCACCGGGAAAGGCACGCAGCGACGAAGCCGCGGCATGCGGGTTCGTCGCCTTCGAATCGTCGACCCAGGTGATGCCGGCGTGCCGGGCGATCACCTGAATGCGGTGGGCATCCAATCGGAACTTCAGAAGTGCCGCGTGGATCGCCGCCGGTGCGACGCCGAGAGAGCGGGCGAGCGCACTGGCGGCGAGGATGTTCTGCACGATGTGCGGTGCCGACAATCCCGCATTCTCGAGATCCGCGACCGTGGTCAACTCCAGGGCGCTGCGCGCGCGGTCTTCATGGAACGCGCGATCGACGAGGAGTCCCTCCACGACGCCGAGGTCGCTGGGCCCGGGGACGCCGAGGTCGAAGCCGATCGCCCTGGCGCCCTCGATGACGTCGGCGTCCTCGACCATGCGTCTGGTGGCCTCATCGGCCTTGTTGTAGACGCAGGCGATCCGTGTGTTGCGGTACACGAACGCCTTCGCGTCGCGGTAGGCGTCGGCGCTGCCGTGCCATACCAGGTGATCGTCGGCGAGGTTGAGGCAGACGGCCGCGTAGGGGAACAGCTCCCCCGCGGCCGTCGACTGCCCGAGGTACCAGAGCTGATGACTGGAGAGCTCCACGACCAGGACATCGAACCCTGAGGGGTCGCGCACGGCATCGAGCACCGGCACGCCGATGTTCCCGCACGGAGCCGCGCGCAGCCCGCCCTCGACGAGCAGCGACGCCGTCAGCTGCGTGGTCGTCGTCTTGCCGTTCGTGCCGGTGATGAGAACCCAGTCCGCCGGCGTGCCGTCCGCGCGGACGACCTTGTCGCGAAGGCGCCAAGCCAGTTCGATATCGCCCCAGAGGGCGATGCCAGAATCCTGAGCCCAGCGGATCAGCGGATGCGAGGGCGAGAACCCTGGAGAGGCGACGATCACCTCGGGGGCGAAATCGGTCAGGGCATCAGGGACGGCCGCCAGCGAGCCGAGCTCGAACCGGGCGCCGATCACGGGCAGCAGTCCCTCGTATTCGTCCGCAGCGGTCTCGCTGAGCACCAGGACGTCGGCGCCGAGCTCGGTGAGAGTGTCGGCGACCGAGAAGCCGGTCATCGAAAGGCCGAGAACCGCGACCCGCAGTCCCCTCCAGTCGGCGTGCCAGCTGGTCAGAGCATCCAGGCGCGCTTCAGTCGACACGCGTCAACCACTCGACGTAGAAGAGTCCGACGGCCGACACCGCCAGCAGGCCCGCGATGACCCAGAGGCGCACGACGATGGTGACCTCCGGCCAGCCGCGCATCTCGAGATGGTGGTGGAACGGGCTCATCAGGAACAGCCGCTTGCCGCGAGTCGCCTTGAAGTAGGTGCGCTGCAGGATCACCGACCCGGAGGAGATCACGAAGACCCCGGCGATTACGAAGAGCAGCAGTTCGGTGCGGGTGAGGATCGCCATCGCCGTGATCACGCCACCGATCGCCATCGAGCCGACGTCGCCCATGAAGACCTTGGCCTTCGGGGCATTCCACCAGAGGAAGCCGATGAGCCCGGCGGCGAACGACGCGGAGATGATGGCGAGGTTGAACGGATCGCGCACCTCGTAGCATCCGCTGAGGGCCTCGGTATCCACGACCGTGCACGACTGCTTGAACTGCCAGAACGCGATCAGGCTGTATGCACCGACGACGAACACACCGGCTCCAGCCGCGAGGCCGTCCAGCCCGTCAGTCAGGTTCACGCTGTTCGAGGTCGCCACGCCGATGATCGCGATCCACACCAGGTACAGGACCCATCCGAGGATCGCGCCGAACACGAAGAGGTTCAGCCACGTGATGTCGCGGAACAGCGAGATCGAGCCACTCGCCGGTGTCTGATCGAACGTGTTCGGAAAGTTCAGGGCGACGACGCCGAACGGGATGATCACGAGCAGCTGCCCGATCACCTTCCTCCAGCCGGAGAGGCCGAGGCTGCGCTGACTGCGCACCTTCATGTAGTCGTCGATGAAGCCGACGGCACCGAACCCGACCATCAACCAGATCACCAGGATCGACGACAGCGCAGGCACTTCGCCGCTGACGTACACACCGGTGAAGTAACCCACGATGGTGCCGAGGATGAAGATCACCCCGCCCATCGTCGGCGTTCCGCGCTTCGCCTCGTGGCTGGGGTTGGCGATGTCCTCGGGGGTGCGGATGACCTGCCCCCATCCCCATTTGCGGAACAGCCGGAGGAAGACAGGAGTCAGGAAGAGTGTGAAGGCGAGCGATATCGCCGCCGCCATTAGCAGGGACCTCACGAGAACAATTCTCCCAGACGATCGCCGAGATGCCGAAGGCCCACGGAATTGGATGATTTCACGAGCACGCGGTCGCCGTCGCGAAGTTCTGTGCGCAGGTATTCGAAAGCGGCATCCTGATCGGGCAGATGCACGGCCTCGCTGTCCCAGGAGCCTTCACCGACGGCGGAGAGGTAGAGACGGCGGGCCTCAGGGCCGACGACGACGATCCGCTGGATGTTCAGGCGCACGGCGAGCAGGCCGATACGGTCGTGCTCCTCCCCCGTGCTCTCACCGAGCTCTGTCATCGCGCCGAGCACGGCGACGGTTCGCTCACCGGGGCCGGTGATCTGAGCAAGAGTGCGAAGGGCTGCCGCCATCGAGTCGGGGCTGGCGTTGTACGCATCGTTGATGATGCGCACGCGGTCGCTGCCGAGTGGCTGCATCCTCCAGCGCTCCGCGATCTCCACGGTCTCCAGACGGGCGATCGCATCCGCAACCGACACGCCCAGCACGCCGGCCGCGGCGATCGCCGCCAGCGCGTTGCCGACATGATGCGCGCCGAGCACCTGCATGTGGAGCGGGAATCGGATGCCGTCGACTTCGACGGTGCAGCGCGTGCCGGATGCCGTCACTGCGACGTCGTCCGCCCGGATGTCTGCGGCGGCGCTCTGCCCGAAACCGACGACGCGCATACCGCGCTCAGTGGCGAGTTCCCGCATCGCGGCCACTCGAGAATCGTCGATACCCAGAACCGCCGTGCCATCGGCTCGCGCCGCGGCCACCAACTCCGCCTTGGCCTTCGCCGTCTCCTCGATGCCGCCGAACCCGCCGGCATGGGCAAGGCCCACCATCAAGACGACCGCGACGTCCGGCTCGACCAGACCGGCGAGGTGAGCGATGCTCCCCGGTGCCGCTGCGCCGAACTCGCTCACCAGATACCGCGTGTTCTCGGTGACGCGGAGCATGGTGACGGGAGCGCCGACCTCATTGTTGAACGACCTGACGGGCGCGACGACCTCGCCCTCGTCCGACAGGATGCGAGCGAGGAAGTTCTTCGTCGTGGTCTTGCCGTTCGAGCCCGTGATGCCGACGATCCTCAGATTCCCGATGGCGCGCACGCGCCCCACGACCTCCTTGGCCAGATCAGCCAGGGCCGCGATCACATCCGTCACCACGATCTGGGTCACAGCTTCATCGACCGGCCGCTCGACGATCGCCAGGACGGCTCCCGCCTGAGCGGCGGCGCCGACGAAGCGGTGCCCATCGGTCTCGGCCCCGGGCTTCGCGACGAAGATCGACCCCGGCTCCATCTCTCGGGAGTCCGTGTCGACCACTCCCCTCACCACCGTGGTGGCGGTGTCGTCTCCGACGAGACGCAGGTCACCACCGGTGATGGCGGCGATCTCAGCAAGCGACAGGGCGATCATGACATCTCCATGCGCGGCTCTCGCCGGCTATTCGAACTTGGGCAGCAACTCGTCCATCGGCGTGGACGACGGCATGACGCGATAGGTCTTCATGACCTGCGTCACGGCCTTCTGGAAGGCGGAAGCGGTTGCGGCAGACGATGTAATTCTAGTCGGCTCGTCGAGGGTCACCACGATGACGTACTCAGGATCGTCGACGGGCGCGAAGCCGACCATGCTCGTGTAGTAGACGCCGGACTTGTAGCCGCCGTTGACCAGATCTGCGACCTGCGCGGTTCCGGTCTTGCTCGTGACACGGTAGCCGGGCACCGCGATGTCTTCGGCGAGTCCGCCCTGCACCGCGACGTTCTCCAGCATGCGCGTCAGCTGCGATGCGGTCTCGGGCGTGACGATCTGCTCGCGTTCTGGCGCATCCGGCGTGACGACGGTGCCGTCCGTCTGCGTGCAGGACTCGACGAGCGAGAGCCCGATCTTCTCCCCGCCGTTGGCGATCGCCTGGTACGCCCCGGCGAGCTGCGGTGCGGTGACGGTGAAGTGCTGACCGAAGGAGGTGGTGTAGATCGACTGGTTGTCCCACTCGCTGGTCGGGTGCAGCGTGCCGTCGGTCTCGTTCGGGAACCCGATCGTCTCGGTGCCGACGCCGAATCGCTGCAGGTAGTCGTGGCGCACGTCCGGACTGACCATCTCGCCGAACTTCGACAGCGCCACGTTCGACGAGTCGATCAGTGCGCCGGCGAGCGTGTAGTTGTAGTCCGGGTGCGAGAAGGCGTCGTTGATGACGGCCCCGTTCGGGAACGTCTCGCGAGACGAAGCCGTGACGGTGGTCAGGGGGCTCGCCCCCGCGCCCTCGATCACCGCAGCGGCGGTGATCGCTTTGAACGTCGAGCCGGGCTCGAAGTCGTACGTGAAGATCTGGTTGCCCCAGGTCTCGCGTGCCGACGCATCCAGATCATTGGGGTCCATCGCCGGCCACTCGGCCGCCGCCCGGATCTTGCCGGTCTTGGTCTCGACGACTGTGACGGTGCCGCCCTTGGCACCCTGCTTCTGCGCCTCTTCGCCGATCATCTGCTGCATGTACCACTGCAGATCGCTGTTGAGCGTGAGCTGCACGGTTCCACCGTCCACCGCGTCGACAGTGCGTTCACTGCCGGGGATCACGACGCCGTCCTTGCCGGTGCGGTAGGACCTCTCGCCGGCGGTGGAGGCCAGGCACTGGCCCTCCATCTTCTCGACGCCGACCTGCGCCTTGCCCTCTCCGTCGAGGAAGCCGACGATGTTGCCGGCGACGGCGCCATTCGGGTAGACCCGTGTCTCCCGGGGCTTCACGGCCAGATAGGGCAGCCCCAGGTCGCGCAGCGCGAGGTACTGCTCGGTGGTCAGGCCCCGCTTCAGCAGCGCGTACTGACTCTCGGCGTTCTCGGCAAGAGCGGCGGCGACGATCGCGCGCACCTCATCGCCGGTCTGACCGGTGATCGCGGCGATCTTCTCGGACGCCTCGGCCCACGGCAGCTTCGGCTTGTTCTCCTCGTCGTTCTCCAGGAGCATGATGACCTGCGGGCTCAGCTGGGCGTCGTAGACCAGGACGCTGGAGGCGAGGACTGTGCCTTCGGAGTCCACGATCGATCCGCGCTGACCGGGGATCGACGTCGACGTTCCGAGTTTGCCGGTGCGGAGCGAGTCCTCGACATGGGCATCCGCCCTGACCACCTGGATGTCGACAAGCCGGACGACGAACGCCGCCAGCACGGCGAGCACGACGGCGAGGGCGACGACGGTGCGTCGCCGCGGACTGCGGGTGGCTCGTGTCGTCATGAGGATGTCTCCGTCTGGGTTTCGGCTCAGTGGGTCGTGGGGCTGGGGAGGCCATCGGTGATCGACGGCGGCAGATCGGATGTCGTACTCTCCGCGGCTTCATCACCGGCCGGCGGTGTCGTCTCGGTATGCGCGGCCTGCAGGAGCGCATTGCCCACCGCGCCCGAACCGTTCGGGTCGACCGTCGAGTACCAATCGGCACCGGAGCCTGCTCCGAACACCGCACCGTCGCTGAGGCGCAGATACGAGGGCGACCCCGCGACGACCATTCCGAGGCCGGCTGCGCTGCTGGCCAGCAGCTGCGGCGAACTGAGCCCGGTGAGTTCCTCCTGCAGCGCGTGCGTGCGCAGGTTCAACTCGCGCTGCTGCGAGTTGAGCGCGGCAAGCGTGAAGGAGTCCTGGGTGATCGCCAGCGAGAGCGCGATCTGGAGAGCACCGATCGCCATCGCACCACCGAGGGCGATCAGCGCGTAAGCGAGCTTGGGCTTGCGTCGTTCGGCAGGACGCTCCAGGGGACGAAGGCGACGTTCCGGCGCCTTCGTCGGCGCAGAGGGCCGTGGCAGGACGCGCGCGGTGGCGTTGAGGCTCATGCCGACTCCCTGATCTTCTCGGCCGCGCGCAGCCGCACCGGGATCGCCCGGGGGTTGCGCGCACGCTCGGCGTCGTCCGCCAGTTCGGCGCCCTTGGTCACGATGCGGAACCGCGGAGCGTGCTCGGGGAGTTCGACCGGGAGTCCCGGGGGCGTCGTCGAAGCAGCCCCGGCCGCGAACGCCTGCTTGACCAGGCGGTCTTCCAGCGACTGATACGACATCACGACGATCCGTCCACCGACGCTGAGTGCGTCCATCGCCGCAGGGATCGCGTCTGCGAGCACGTTCAGCTCGGCATTGACCTCGATGCGCAACGCCTGGAACACGCGCTTGGCCGGGTGGCCCGCGCGCTGCGCTGCGGCGGGGGTCGCCGCGATCAGCAGTTCCACGAGTTCGCCGGAGCGGGTGATCGGCTGCTTCTGTCGCGCCTCGATGATGAAACGCGCGTAGCGGCCGGCGAGCTTCTCCTCGCCGTAGCGCTCGAAGATGCGGCGGAGGTTGCCCTCGTTGTACGTGGCGATGACTTCGGCGGCGGTGACCCCCTTGGTCTGGTCCATGCGCATGTCCAGCGGTGCGTCCTTGGAGTACGCGAACCCGCGCTCTGCTTCATCGAGCTGCAACGAGGAGACACCGAGGTCGAAGAGGATGCCGGCGGCGCCCTGTGCGTGCAGGCCGATCTCGTCGTACACGGTGTGCACGAGGGTGATCCGGTCCGCGAAGCGTGCGAGCCGCTCCCCCGCGATCCGCAGGGCATCCGTGTCGCGATCCAGCCCGATGAGCCGGATGTTGTCGAAGCGCTGGAGGAAGGCCTCGGCGTGGCCGCCCATGCCGAGCGTGGCATCCACGAGCACCGCTCCGTCGGCCTGGAGGGCGGGAGCGAGCAGCTCGACGCAGCGGTCGAGCAGGACGGGGGTGTGAATGTCTCGGAGGTTCATGATCTTTCTCGGGTGACGTTTCTCTTTCCGGTGACCAGGGCCCTGATCCCCCTCCGCTCGACCCGGCACCGGGGAAGTGTGTCGGGGCGGGAGCGGCGGGGCATCACAGCCGTGGTCAGAAGAGTCCCGGAATCACCTCCTGCTCCAGGTCTGCGTAGGTCTCCTCGCCGGCCGCGAGGTAGGTGTTCCAGCTCTCGGCATCCCAGATCTCGGCGTGGGCGCCGACTCCCGTGACGACGAGCTCCTTCTGGAGCCCGGCGTACTGACGAAGGTGCGCCGGGATGGTGATGCGGTTCTGGCTGTCCGGCATCTCCGCGCTCGCTCCGGAGAGGAACAGACGCATGAAGTCACGCGCCTGCTTGTTGGCGAGCGGGGCCCGTCGGATCCGCTCGTGCATGGTCTCGAACTCGGCAGTGCTGAAGACGTAGAGGCAGCGTTCCTGACCGCGGGTGACGACGATGCCGCCGCCCAGATCTTCGCGGAACTTCGCGGGAAGGATGACCCGTCCCTTGTCGTCGAGCTTCGGTGAGTGCGTCCCCAGCAACATGGCCATCACCCCCCTCTTCGTCCGGCCAACTCGAGGTGCGCCCCACTTTACTCCACTTTCCTCCACAAACCTACGACCAATCGCCGTGATCCTTCGTCGATCCGCGCATGAGCGTCTTGAGATCCTTGATTTCTCGCGGTGGAGCGCAGTGGAGGAAGAGGGGAGGGCCAGCGCGCATCGCCCCAACACCGCGCCGCGCCGAGAAACGACGAAGGCCCGGATGCTCAGAGCATCCGGGCCTTCGAGAAGACGACTTGTTGGCGGTCAGCGACCGTCTTGGCGGCGATCCCATCGATCGTTCATGCGATCCATGAAGGACGCCGAGTTCTGCGGCTTGGCCGACTTGCCCTCGCGAGCCGGCACCGGGGTGGTGCGGCGCACCGGGGTGACAGCGAGCATCACTCCGGCGAGCATCGTCGCGAAACCGATCACACCGACGACGATGCCGAGCACGTCGCCGAGGGCGACACCCGCGATCAGCGCGCCGACGCCGGCCAGCAGGAGGAGTGCCCCGTACACGAGGTTGCGGTAGCTCAAGGCACGATCACCGGAGGGCGCGCTCACGACGTCGGCGTCGTTGTGCAGGAGATGGCGTTCCATCTCATCAAGCAGACGCTGCTCCTGTTCGGACAGTGGCATCTCGTCCCCCTCGGGTATGGTGCCTTACATTCTACGCCCAGCCCGGCGATCTGGGGTAGCTGTCCGGCACCTCGTTCGGTGTACGTATGCTGAGAGTCGTGTCGTCCCCCACTCCTGTCCCCGATGCCGTCGCTGAGCGCCTGAAGCGCTTCCTCGACAGGGCACGCGCCGAGTCCGCCGGCTACGGCCCTGACGCGGTTTCGTTCCTCGACGCGGCTGCCGACACCCTCGTCGGCGGTAAGCGACTGCGGGCACGTTTCTGCCACTCCGGCTGGCGCTCGGTCGCCCGCTTCCTCGACCGGAACGCCGTGGAGAGCGATGCGCTCTGGGATCTGTGCGCCGCGCTGGAGATCTTCCAGTCCGCCGCGCTCGTGCACGACGATCTCATCGACAACTCGGACACCCGCCGAGGCCGTCCTGCGGCACATCGCGCCCTCGAGAGCGCCCACCGCGCGGCGGGATGGACGGGCGATGCCGAGTCGTTCGGACGCGCCTCCGCGATCCTGCTGGGAGATCTCCTGGTCGCCTGGAGCGACGACCTCATGGAGACCGGGATCGCAGACCACCCGCACGCCGCGACGGTGCGCGCCGAATACGCCCGGATGCGCCGTGACGTCACGACAGGGCAATTCCTCGACATCGCCGAGGAATCGGCATGGAGTGTGAATCCGCGCGACACGCATGCGGAGCGCGCGCTCCGCGTCGTCTCGCTGAAGTCGGCCAGATACAGCATCGAGCAGCCCCTGCTGCTGGGGGCATCCCTCGCCGGCGCCGCGGATGACCAGCTCGCCGCGCTGCGCCGATTCGGTCATCCGCTGGGCATGGCTTTCCAGCTTCGCGACGATGTGCTCGGGGTGTTCGGCGACGCAGCCGTCACCGGCAAGCCCGCGGGCGACGACCTCCGCGAGGGCAAGCGCACCGTCCTCATCGCCCTCACCAGGGATGCCGTCGACACCTCGACGCGCAACCTTCTCGACGAGTTGCTGGGCGATGCATCGCTCACGGACGAGCAGGTGTCGTCACTGCAGGCGACGATCGCAGGCTCAGGCGCCCTCGATCGCGTGGAGACGATGATCTCGGACTACGCCAAGGAGGCCGACCGGGCTCTGTCCGGGGCGCGCCTGGACAACGCCGCCGTCAGCGAACTCCGCGATCTCGCGCGCGCAGCGACCGTGCGGGCGGCCTGAGCGCTGCAACCGGCATGCCCGGCCTGAGCCGGGCCGCGATGACGGTCAGGCGAGAGTGCGGGCGATCCGACGGACCTCGCTCTTGTGGCCGGCGAGCAGAGCCGCGATCGGCGAGCGCCCCATCGTCTCCTCATCGCTGAGCAGCCAGTCGATGACCTCATCGTCGGTGAAGCCGGCATCCTTCAGGACGATCACGGTGCCGCGCAGCGAGGCCAGCGGCTCCCCGTCGACGATGAACACGGCCGGAACAGTGAACACTCCGTTGCGGCGGGAACCGATGAGATAGTGCTCGTCGATGAGTCGTCGCACCCGCCCGAGTGGCTCATCGAGCACCTCGACGAGATCGGGCATGGTCAGCCACTCGGTGGCATACGTTTCAGGGGCGTTCTCAGACACGTTGCCACTATCTCACCTCCGGTCTGAGGATGCATCTCGCCACTCCCGTCACGCCAGTCACACCAGTCACTCCTGTTGACTTTGGTTTACTTCCGTGCCAGCGTGGCAGAAGTCGAAAAAGGGGGAAGCTTTGAGACTGAACGCTTCGCGTCGTACGCGATATCTGACCGTGGCCGCACCTGCTGCCGTTCTGGGAACGCTCGCCGGCACGCTGGTCGCTGCGCCCGCTTCGGCGGAGGCCGCACCCGCCCTGCATCTCGTCCAGCTCAAAGACGTGGCATCGACGGCCGGCGTGCCGATGCACTCCGTGCCGGCGCAGACCAGTCCCGGCACGTACGTCGTCCAACCCGGAGACACCGTCTTCGCGATCGCCGAGCGCTTCGGACTGAGTACGGCCGACGTCCTGACCTGGAACGGACTCACCTGGCGGTCCGTGATCTACCCGGGGCAGAGCCTCACCCTCGCCGATACCGCAGTTCCGGCTGCCCCAGCCGCCGTCGAACCGGCGACGCCGGCAGCCACGACGACGCACGCCGTCGTCTCCGGTGACACCATCTACACGATCGCCCAGAAGTACG